>DDJC01000078.1:3587-13258 GCA_002339015.1 Burkholderiales bacterium UBA1834 | reverse complement strand
GCCGCCCAGCGTGGTCTCGAAGTTGTAGTCCAGCCCCTTGGCGATGGCGTGCTGCAACAGGCGCTTGCCTTCGTGCCAGGCGGCGCTGTTGGCCTGCGTGGCGCTCAGGTGGGGCTGGGCGCGCCGGATGGCCGCCGCGGCCTCGTCAGGGTTGAAATACTGCGCACCACGCGCCCGGATGGTGGCGCCGCCGACGCTGCTCTTGCCGGCGCCGTTGGTGCCGGCCAAGACGAAAAGGCGGGGGGTGTGGTCGGTGGTGGCCACGGTGGTGTGTCTCTCTTGATTTATCAATGGGTTCAGGCGCACCGCATGGTGCGCCGTTCAGTCGGGATCGTGGATCCGAGGGCCGATTCTGACGTCGGCCGGCGTCACGCCAGGGGCTGTTCAGCCCTTGGCTGCAGCCACAGCCGCCAGCCCCAGCTCGTCGGGCGAGGCATCGAAGGCATCGAGCATCGCGTCGCGGGCTGCGGGGCCCTGCATGCGCTGCAGCAGGGCGTCGAACTCGTGGCTCAGGGTGTCCAGAGGCTGGGCCTGTGCATCTAGCAATGCCTGGTAGGCATCCAGGGACAGCACCACGGCGGTGGGGCGGTCCCGCTTGGTGATGGCCACCACACCTTGGCTGAACACCGTGTCCAGCACCTTGCCGAAGCTGTTTTTGGCCTCCGTGGCTGAAAATTCAGCCACCGGCACATCGTCGCCTCGGGGGTTGCGCAGGGTCAGAGCGGTCATGATGGGACATCCGTCGTCAGTGTGTGGTCCATTTTAGCTATTTTGGCCAAAATGTCCAGCTGCGCCAGATGTCACCACGAGACTTCCTGCTCGGGGCTGGCCTTGATGCGGTGGATGGACAGGTCCGCGCCGTCGAATTCCTCTTCCTGCGTCAGGCGCAGGCCCAGCACGCAGTGCAGCAGCCCATAGACGGCCAAGCCCGTGGCCAGCGCGAAGAACACCACGATCACCGTGCCCGTCACCTGGGTGCCCAGGTGCACGCCGCCAACGCCGCCCAAGGCCTCCTGCCCGAAGATCCCGGCCGCGATGCCGCCCCAGGCGCCGCACAGGCCGTGCAGCGGCCACACGCCCAGCACGTCGTCGATTTTCCACTTGTTCTGCGTGAGCGTGAACATCACGACGAAGATGGCGCCGGCGATGCCGCCCACCACCAGCGCGCCGGCTGGGTGCATCACGTCCGAGCCCGCGCACACGGCCACCAGGCCGGCCAGGGGGCCGTTGTAGGCGAAACCCGGGTCATTGCGGCCCATCAGCACGGCCACCAGGGTGCCGCCGGCCAATGCCATCAGCGAGTTCACCGCCACCAGGCCCGAAATCTTGTCGATGGTCTGCGCGCTCATCACGTTGAAGCCGAACCAGCCCACGGCCAGGATCCACGAGCCCAGCGCCAGGAAGGGGATGGAGGAGGGCGGATGGGCCGACATGGCGCCATCCTTGCGATAGCGGTTGCGCCGCGCACCCAGGATCAGCACGGCCGGCAAGGCCACCCAGCCGCCGAAGGCATGCACCACCAGCGAGCCGGCAAAATCATGGAAGGTGCCCCCCGTGACGCGCGTGAGCCAGTCGCCGACGCCGAACTTGTTGGCCCACATTGCGCCTTCGCACAGGGGGTAGAACACACCGACGATGAGGGCCGTGGCGATCAACTGCGGCCCGAACTTGGCCCGCTCGGCGATGCCGCCCGAGATGATCGCCGGAATGGCCGCAGCGAAGGTCAGCAGGAAGAAGAACTTCACCAGCGCGTAGCCGTTGCCTTGCGCCAGGGTGCCCGCGCCCGCATAGAAATCGACCCCGTAGGCCACGGTGTAGCCCACGAAGAAGTACACGATGGTGGACACGCAGAAATCCACCAGGATCTTGACCAGCGCATTGACCTGGTTCTTGCCCCGCACGGTGCCCAGTTCCAGGAAAGCGAAGCCGGCATGCATGGCGAGCACCATCACGGCGCCCAGCAGGATGAACAGCGCATCCGTGCCTTGTTTGAGTTGTTCCATCGTCGGTGTTGTGAAAGAACGGGCTGCGCACTGTTGTGGGTTGCGTGCGCCAGCCTGGGTTGTTGATGCACCCAAATGAAGCAATATGTGTGCCCGAATTTGAGGCATGCAGGGCGGCTGCGGACCTCTCCAAGGCGCCGTGAGCGCACAGATTCGGTGCAAGGTGGGCTGATTTGATCGTTATTGGTGCGTTCGGATGCCTCCAGGGCGTCTGCGATACTGAGGTCCATGACGTCGATTTCCGCACCATCCGATCCTGCCATTCCTGCTCTGCGCATCGGGGAGGGGTGGGACACCCACGCCCTGGTCACGGGCCGCCCGCTGGTGCTGGGTGGTGTGACCATCCCGCACACCCATGGCCTGCTGGGCCATTCGGATGCGGATGCCTTGCTGCACGCGCTGACCGACGCGCTGCTGGGCGCCGCCGGGTTGGGTGACATCGGCCGCCATTTTCCGGACACGGATCCCGCTTTCAAGGGCGCGGATTCCTTCGCGCTGCTGGTCGAGGCCCGACGCCGAGTGGCCGAGGCCGGCTGGCAGGTGGTCAACGTGGACAGCACCATCGTGGCCCAGGCGCCCAAGATGGCACCGCATATCCCGGCCATGTGCAAGCGCATCGCGCAGGCTCTGTCCGTCAGCACCGATCAGGTCAATGTGAAGGCCAAGACGGCCGAGAAGATGGGCCCCGTGGGCGAGGGGCGTGCCATCGAGGCCCGGGCGGTGTGCCTGCTGGCCAGAGTTTGATCGACATCTCTCAGCTCAGCCGCGTGCCGCCAAAGGCGTGAGCGCCAACCGGCGGGCTGTACAGCCCCAGCGCTCAAGGCGCCCGCTTGAGCCGGATGTGCGCCATCAAGCCGCCACCGGGCGCATTGGCCAGTTCCAGCGCGCCACCCATGCGCTGCAGCGCCTTGTCCACGATCGCCAGCCCCAGGCCCGCACCAGACGCCGCTGTGCGCGCCGCATCCCCACGGAAAAAGGGCGTGGTCAGCTGCATCAGCTTTTCAGGGCTCACGCCCGGTCCGTGGTCCCGCACGCTCAGAATCACCCAGGAGCCTGAGCGCGTGTAGTTCACCTCCACGTTGGCCACGCCGGTGTAGGTGTTGCGGCCATAGCGCCGCGCGTTCTCGAAGAGGTTGCTCAGCACCCGTCCCAGTTCAGTTTCGTCTGCCATCACCTTGGTGTCGATGGGCAGCTTGGCCGAAATGCGGATGCGCTTCGTGTCGCGAAACTGCCCAATGGCCTTGTCGACCACGCTGGACACGTGCACCGGCACAAGGCTGACCTCGCCCGGGCGCGCATAGTCCATGAACTTGTCGATGATGGCGTCGAGCTGGTCGACATCCGCCGCGATGTTGCGCCGCGCCTCCTCGTCGTGCACGCTCATCTCCGCCTCCAGGCGGATGCGGGCCAGCGGTGTGCGCAGGTCGTGCGAGATGCCAGCCAGCATCACCGCACGGTCTTCCTCCACCTTGGCCAGTTCACGCGCCATGCGGTTGAAGCCCTGGTTTACCTCGCGGATCTCGCGCGTGAGCATGGATTCGTCGAGCACCGAGTCGTACTCGCCCTCACGTATCCGGCTGGCTGCGAAGGACAGCTCCTTGAGCGGCTGGTTGATCAGCCGTGCGATGGTGGCCGAGCCCAGCACGGTGGCGATCACCGCGATGCCTACCCAGATGAACCACGTACGTCCCGTGAGCGGTTCCACCCGCGTGGGATCGGCCTGCAGCCAGTAGCGGTCGCCGTCGATCTGAAAGCCCACCCACAGGCCCTGCACGTTGTTCACGCTGCCGGCGATCACGGTGTCCGGCCCCAGCCGCGAGCGCAGCTCCGACGAGATCACCTCCGTGAAGCGGCTCACCTCGAAGCGCACGTACTGGTCCGATGGCTCGCGTGGCTTGAGTGAGATCGACTCCTGGTCAAAGATGGTCTTGATCAGCGTGACCCGGTTGATGCGGTCTGCGTACTGCAGCGCCGCGCGCGACAGGTTCACCAGTGAGGCGATCTGCTGCGCGGCCTGGATGGCGCGAGGCTCGAACTCCAGTGCCCGAAAGGTCTGCACCCACGCAACGATGCCTGCCGTCAGCAGCACGGCCAGCAGGATGAAGGTACGCCAGAACAGACTGAGGGCGAAGCGGTTGCGGGGCATTGGAATCGTTATGGAGGGAAGAACAGCTTCACGCCGGCAGGGGCGCGGCGGCCCCGTGCCTCAATCAGCTGCCACCGTCCGGCACGAACACATA
Organism: Burkholderiales bacterium UBA1834; assembly: GCA_002339015.1. Classification (GTDB taxonomy): domain Bacteria; phylum Pseudomonadota; class Gammaproteobacteria; order Burkholderiales; family Burkholderiaceae_C; genus Aquabacterium. Next base: position 9,015 of record DDJC01000078.1, on the reverse strand, counting down.
GCCCACACCCCAGACCGTCTGAATGTAGCGCGGTTGCGAAGGATCCGGCTCGATCATCTTGCGCAGTCGCGAGATCTGCACATCCAGGCTGCGGTCAAAGGGCTCGAACTCGCGGCCGCGGGCCAGCTGGGCCAGCTTGTCGCGCGACAGCGGCTGGCGCGGGTGGCGCACCAGGGCCTTGAGCATGGAGAACTCGCCCGTGGTCAGGGAGATAGGCTCGCCTTCCTTGCTCAGGCGGCGCAGGGCCAGGTCGAACTCGAAGGGCCCGAACAGCACGGTCTGGGCTTCCTTGGCCGGGGCGCCGGGGGCCTCGGGGGAAGGGCGGCGGCGCAGCACGGCATGGATGCGGGCCAGCAGTTCGCGCGGATTGAAGGGCTTGGGCAGGTAGTCGTCCGCGCCCACTTCCAGACCGACGATGCGGTCCACGTCCTCAACCTTGGCGGTCAGCATGATGATGGGGGTGACGTCGTTGGCCGCGCGCAGGCGGCGGCAGATCGAGAGGCCGTCTTCACCGGGGAGCATCAGGTCCAGCACGATCAGGTCGACGGTCTCGCGGGTGAGCAGGCGGTTCAGGGCCTTGGCGTCTTCGGCCAGCAGCACCTCGAAGCCCTCCTGGCTCAGGTAGCGGCGCAGCAGATCGCGGATGCGGGCATCGTCGTCCACCACCAGAACACGGTCGTGGCGCTGATTGGCGTTAGGAGTCATGGTTATCGTCCTCAGCGAAATTTGTAACAGAGACGATTTTGAACAGTTTGACGGGTCGTTTTCAGCCATCTGACTGCTTGTTACAAATCTTGCCGATGGGTAAGAAATGCGTACGTTGTCGGCAGGGGCATCGATTGGCGCGTTAGTCTGGGGGTGTTCATCACACAGAAAAGGACCCTTCTCGATGACTTCCAGCCGCCGTTTCGATGCACAGCCCGCCCGCGTTCTTGCTGCCTCGCCAGCATCCACACCGCGTTCGCGGCACCAGGCTTTTGCTGCAGCCACCTTGGCGCTGCTCGTGGGGGCAGCCGCCCTGAGCGCCACTCAGGCCAACGCGCAGACTGTGGTCACCGAGCGTCGCAATGCGGTCTCTTTCTCGGCCACGGCCTCGCAAGAGCTCACTCAGGATTTGCTGATCGTCACCCTGCAGGCCAACAAGGACGGCGCCCAGGCCTCCGAGGTGCAGGCCGGCCTCAAGCAGCAGCTCGATGCCGCGCTGACCGAGGCCCGCAAAGCCGTTCAGCCCAATGGCGCGCTGGAGGTGCGCACCGGCGCCTTCTCCATCCACCCGCGCTACACCAACCAGGGCAAGGTCAACGGTTGGCAAGGGCAGGCGCAACTGGTCATCCAGGGCACCGACATGGCGCGCATCGCGCAGACGGTGGGCCGCCTGAATCAGCTCAATGTGGTCAATGTGCGCTACGACCTGTCGCGCGCGCTGCGTGAACAGTACGAGTCGCAGGTCACGGCCCAGGCCATCGCGGCCTACCGTGCCAAGGCGGTGGACGTGGCCAAGGCCTTCGGCTTTGCCAACTACACGCTGGGTGAAGTGAACATCCAGGCGGGTGAGGGCTTCGAGAACCGCCCGGTGCCGATGATGATGAAGGCCGCGCGTGCCGAGGTGGCCGATTCGGCGCCGCTGCCGGTCGAGCCGGGCAAGGGGACCGTCACCGTGACGGTGTCAGGTCTGGTTGTCCTGGCGCCCTGACGATGCCGCTTGCCGCCCTGCCGAGCCGGGGCGGCCGCCCCCGCCGGCTGGTGTGGGCGCGGCCGGATCACGCCAGTGTCCCTGCTGCAGGATCTGATGGGGCTTGAACGAGGCCTTGTAGGCCATCTTGGGGCTCTTCTCGATCCAGTAGCCCAGGTAGGCGTAGGGCAGGCCCAACTCACGGGCCTGCTGGATCTGCCACAGGATGTTGTAGGTACCGTAGCTGGCGCGCGGGTCCGGATCGTAGAAGGTGTAGACCGCCGACAGCCCGTCGTTGAGGATGTCCAGGATGGACACCATGCGCAGCGTGCCGGGTTGCCCGGGCGTGCCAGGATCCCGGAATTCCACCAGGCGCGAATTCACACGGCTTTGCAGCAGGAACTGGGTGTACTGGTCGACCGAATCCTGGTCCATGCCCCCACCACTGTGGCGGCTGGCCTGGTAGCTCAGGTAGAGACGGTAGTGTTCAGGCGTGAAGCACAGGCGCGACACGCGCGCCTCCAGGTTCTGATGCGTCTTCCAGGCGCGGCGCTGGCTGCGGCTGGGCTGGAACTGCTCTGCCGGCACGCGCAGAGGGATGCAGGCCTGGCATCCGTCGCAATAGGGCCGGTAAGTGAACATGCCACTGCGCCGAAAGCCGCTGGACACCAGCCCCGAGTACACATCGGCATTGATCAGGTGGCTGGGCGTGGCCACCTGCGACCGGGCCGTCCTGTCCCCCAGGTAGCTGCAGGGGTAGGGCGCTGTCGCATAGAACTGCAGTGACGCCAGGGGCAGATCTTTGAGGTGTGTCACGGCAAGGGGGGGCGACTCAGGGCTCTAAGAGAGGGGCGTGGCCAATGCGGACCATAAGGAATCATCATAGGCCCAAACCGCTGGCCTGGGTTGGTCCACGACCCCTGTCAAGTGCGCTTCAAAGCGTTCCCGTGACCAAGGCACGGCGCCGAGTGAGGCGAGGTGTTCTGTCTGCTGCTGGCAGTCGATCACGTCGATGCCATTGGCGCGGCAAAAGCACACCAGTGCTGCCAGGGCGATCTTGGAGGCATCGGTGCGGTGGGCGAACATCGATTCGCCGAAGAACATTCGGCCGATGTTGACGCCGTACAGGCCCCCGGCCAGTTCACCATCGATCCAGGTCTCGAACGAATGGACCTGGCCGGCGCGGTGCCAGTGGCCATAGGCCTCCTGGATGGCGGGCACGATCCAGGTACCGTCCTGCCCATCGCGTGGCTTGTCGGCGCAGGCGCTGATCACCGTGGGGAAATCAAAGTCGATGCGCAGCTCGCAGCCGGGCGTGCGGCGAAAGCGCGCGATGGTTTTGCGAAGCGAGCGCGACAGCTTGAACTGCGACACCGGCAGCACCATGCGCGGTGCAGGCGACCACCACATCACCGGCTGACCCGGCCCGAACCACGGGAAGATGCCCCGCCTGTAGGCCGCCTGCAGGCGCTCGATGGTCAGCTCGCCCCCGGCGGCCAGCAGGCCAGGTGCGTCGGTCTCCGGCCCCAGCGCGCGGCGCGTGTCCGGAAAAGGGGAGTGAGCCTGTAGCCAATCGATCATGGGTGACAAGCATAAACAAGCAAAAAAAAGCCCGGTGGCAAGCCACCGGGCCTTAAGGTACCTTGAATGAGGATCGGAGGTACCGAGGAGACAACCTTTCAGGGAGTACCGCTTGTCCAGAGCGGCATCCTTGGGAGTTCGCAGACTCCCGCAAAGTTCCGCGGCCTGCCAGGGAGGTGATCAGCCACACCCCTGGCCGACTGCTCGCTCAGGCCGTCTTGCGGGGCTTGGCGGCTTGCGTGGCCTTCACGGCGGTGTTGGTGATGGCCTGGAAGTTGGCTTCGGCGACGTCGGCGGCTTGCTTGGCAGCCTTCTGAACGGAGTCGAAAGCATTGTTGGCGGCGGCCACGGCCGACTTCACCAGCACGACGGCGTTCTCGGTGCCGGCGGGGGCATTCTTGACAGCGTTGTCCACCACCGACAGGAACTTCTGCTGGGCTTCAGCGGCTTGCGATTCGGCCAGCTTGCTCACTTCGGAACTGGTCGAGGCGGCGATGTCGTACACGTGGCGGCTGTAGGCGGCCATCTTTTCCGCATTGGGCTGGAGCATGGCAGTCTGCAGAGCCATCAACTCCTGAGCATCCTTGACGGACAGCACGGCGCGGGTGTGATCGGCGACTTCGTCCAGCGTGGTCTTGGCCGTTTGCAGGTTCAACTCGACCAGCTTTTCAACGCCTTCGAAAGCCTTCTGACCCAGCGTGAACAGGGTTTCGATGTTGGCTTTGTGAGTGGCCAGCAGTTGTTCGGCAGTCAGCATCTTGAATCTCCATCGTCAGTCAATGAGTGGATTGCTTGGCGACTAGCGGTCGATATTTCTGGAAAGCCGCTATGTTGCGCTGCAACATGGTTCGAAGTATTGGGGAATCAGGCGCACATTGCAAGCGTCTTTTGTGCGCTGCAACATTGATTGGATTGATTGATCTAAATTGCCTTCGCCTACACTGGCGCCCTTGCGCCACGCGCACCCGCTTTCTCTTCGTCAAACCATCACGCACCGCACACCATGAGCCTGCTGAATGTCACCCCCGGGTCCAAGGCCCCCGACGTGTTCAACGTCATCATCGAGATCTCCGCCAATGCCGCCCCTGTCAAGTACGAGGTGGACAAGGACAGCGGCGCCGTGTTCGTGGACCGCTTCATGGGCACGGCCATGCATTACCCCTGCAACTATGGCTATGTGCCACAGACCCTGGCTGCCGATGGCGACCCGGTCGACGTGCTGGTGGTGACCCCGTTCCCGCTGCCCCCGGGCGTGGTGGTGGCTGTGCGTCCCCTGGGCATCCTGAAGATGGAGGACGAGGCCGGCGGCGACTCCAAGCTGGTGGCCGTGCCGACCGAGAAGCTGTGCCCCATGTACAAGAAGATCCAGGCGCTGGAAGACTTGCCCGAACTGCTGCTGGCGCAGATCAAGCACTTCTTCGAGCACTACAAAGATCTGGAGCCCGGCAAGTGGGTGAAGGTGGTCGGCTGGGCCGGCATCGAAGACGCCAAGGAAGAAGTCCGCTCCGGCTTGGCTGCCGTCAAGAAGGCCTGATCGGTTCTCTGGCGCACCATGAACAAAACCGCCCCGAGGGGCGGTTTTTTTGCAGCGGGGCGGTGATCACTCCACCGTCGGAATCACCTCGGCCAGCGTGCTCACGATCTGGTCGATCTGGCTGTCGTTGATGATCAGCGGCGGCGAGATGGCGATGTTGTCGCCTGCCGCGCGCAGCAGCACGCCTTTGTTCCAGGCGCCCAGGAAAACTTCGAAGGCACGGCGGCCCGGTGCGGCGCCTGGTCGGGGCGCGAACTCCAGCGCTGCCACCAGGCCCGTGTTGCGGATGTCCACCAGGTTGGGCAACCCCTTGAGCGTATGGATGGCCGATTGCAGCTTGGCTTCCATGCGCGCGGCGCGGGTCAGCAGTTCCTCTTCTGCATAGGTGTCCAGCGTGGCCAGGGCGGCGGCGCAGGCCATCGGGTGGCTGGAGTAGGTGTAGCCGTGCGGCAGCTCGATGCCGGGCGGGCCTTGCATGAAGGCGTCGTGGATCTCCTGCTTGGTGAAGACCACGCCCATCGGGATGGTGCCGTTGGTCACGCCCTTGGCGGCCGTGATGATGTCCGGCACCACGTCGTAGTGCTGCGCCGCGAAGGGCGAGCCCAGACGGCCGAAGCCCGTGATCACCTCGTCGAAGATCA
>DDJC01000078.1:0-3560 GCA_002339015.1 Burkholderiales bacterium UBA1834 | reverse complement strand
CGATCACGGCGGCGATGGTGGATGCGTCATGCAGCGTCACCAGGCGCTCGAGGTCATCGGCCAGCTCGGCGCCATGCTCGGGCTGGCCGTGGGTGAAGGCGTTGCGCTGCAGATCATGCGTGTGGCGCAGGTGGTCCACGCCGGCCATGTGCGTGCCGAACAGCTTGCGGTTCGGGCCCATGCCGCCCACCGCCGTGCCTGCGAAGTTCACACCGTGGTAGCCACGCTCACGGCCGATCAGGCGGGTGCGCTGGGCCTCGCCGCGGATGCGGTGGTAGCCGATGGCGATCTTCAAGGCCGTTTCGACTGACTCGGAACCCGAGTTGGTATAGAACACCCGGTTCAGCCCCGGGGGTGTCAGCGCCACCAGGCGCTCGGCCAACTCGAAGGCCAGCGGGTGTGCCATCTGAAAGGGCGGGGCGAAATCCAATGTGGCTGCCTGGCGGGCAATGGCCTCAACGATGCGCGGGCGGGCATGGCCCGCGTTCACGCACCACAGGCCAGCGGTGCCGTCCAGCACCTGGCGGCCCTCGGGCGTCCAGTAATGCATGCCTTCGGCCCTGGAAAGCAGGCGAGGGTTTTGCTTGAAATCCCGGTTGGCCGTGAATGGCATCCAGAAAGCATCCATGCGGGGCGTGGTCATCTCGGCTCCTTGGCAAATCGAATGTGGTTACCCCTTACCTTAGGCCCGATTGATGACCAATGCCTGACGCCGGGCATTGTGGTTTGCCCGCAGGTTTGTGACGGAGCGAAACGGTTTTCAGGGCTTCGGAGTGTCAAAGACCTGCCAAAGATCCCCACATTTGAAGGATCGGGTCTTATATAAGACACAAGTCTTCCCCAAGCGGGGGGAAACCAGCTACACTGCGAGCCTTCTTCTTAGCACCTCCCACCAACCCCGGAGATCGTCATGACTCAACTCACCCGTGAACAGCAAATCGCTGCCCTGGAAAAGGACTGGGCCGAAAACCCCCGTTGGAAGCTCGTCAAGCGCGGCTATTCCGCTGCTGATGTGGTTCGCCTGCGCGGCAGCCTGCAGCCCGAGTACACCCTGGCCAAGCGCGGCGCTGAAAAGCTGTGGGAAAAGGTCAACGGCGGTGCCAAGAAGGGCTACGTGAACGCTTTCGGCGCCATCACCGCCGGTCAAGCCATGCAACAGGCCAAGGCTGGCCTGGAAGCCGTGTACCTGTCGGGCTGGCAAGTCGCCGCCGACGGCAACACCTCGGAAACCATGTACCCCGACCAGTCGCTGTNNTGGTCCGCCGCATCAACAACACGTTCAAGCGTGCTGACGAAATCCAATGGTCGCGTGGTGTGAACCCCGGCGACGAAGGTTTCGTGGACTACTTCCTGCCCATCGTGGCTGACGCTGAAGCCGGTTTCGGCGGCGTGCTGAACGCGTTCGAGCTGATGAAGAACATGATCGCCGCCGGTGCCGCTGGCGTTCACTTCGAAGACCAGCTGGCCGCCGTGAAGAAGTGCGGCCACATGGGTGGCAAGGTGCTGGTTCCCACGCAGGAAGCCATCGAGAAGCTGATCGCTGCTCGTTTCGCTGCCGACGTGATGGGCGTGCCCACCATCGTGCTGGCCCGTACCGACGCTGAAGCCGCCAACCTGATCACCTCCGATCACGACGCCAACGACAAGCCCTTCCTGACCGGTGAGCGCACCCAAGAAGGCTTCTACCGTGTCAAGAATGGCCTGGAACAATCCATCAGCCGTGGCGTCGCCTACGCGCCCTACGCCGACCTGGTGTGGTGTGAAACCGGCGTGCCCGACATCGGCTTCGCCCGTGAATTCGCGCAAGCCGTGCACGCCAAGTGCCCGGGCAAGCTGCTGTCGTACAACTGCTCGCCTTCCTTCAACTGGAAGAAGAACCTGGACGACAAGCAGATTGCCAAGTTCCAGCAAGACCTGTCGGACCTGGGCTACAAGTACCAGTTCATCACGCTGGCCGGTATCCACATCAACTGGTACAACACGTTCCAGTTCGCCCACGCTTACGCCCGCGGCGAAGGCATGAAGCACTACACCGAAATGGTGCAAGAGCCCGAATTCGCAGCACGCGAGAAGGGCTACACCTTCGTGTCGCACCAACAAGAAGTGGGCGCTGGCTACTTCGACGACGTGACCACCGTGATCCAAGGCGGTTCGTCTTCCGTGAAGGCCCTGACCGGCTCGACCGAAGAAGAGCAGTTCCACTGATCTGTTGTCGACAAGGCTGCTTCGGCCGCCTTGCTTCGAGGACCAGAGGCACCCTTCGGGGTGCCTTTTTCATTTCAGTTCTATACCCGGATTGCAAGGCCCTGTATCCCCTGGCATCGGGGGTTGCATTCCTGCGTCATCTACAAGGCGATTGGTTGAGTGCTTCCCCCGGGATGTAAAAAAAGTGCGTGATTTTTTTCAGGATATAGCTACATTGTGTGCATGGAGGGGTGATTTCCGAGGTCGGTGAAGACGGCGCGCCAAAGCGTCCGCGGACTGATCGGAGTGCGGAGATCGGCCAATTTCTGATGCCCTACAGAGGTGAGTGACCATGCCAGTCAATGACATCCTGAAAATGATGCTGGTGTTCGTGCATTTCTTTGCCAGCGCAGTTGCCGTGGCGACGATCCTGCGAACCGACTTCCTGATTCTTTCGTACTACACCAGTCCATTGACGCGCAAGGCGGTGGATCGTATCCACGGTGCCAAATCGGTGGTCAGTGCGTCGCTGATCGTGTTGTGGGTGTCAGGGCTGGCAATCTGCCTGCAAGGCTACCTGGTTGATCCGGCCTACCTGCTCAATCAGAAGCTGTGGCTCAAGGTGATGGTGGTGCTCACGCTCACGCTCAATGGCTGGTTTTTGCACCGGTTCGCCTTTGGCGCCATCCGGCGTGGCGCGCGCTTGTGCGATGCGATGCCGCACCAGCGCGCGGTGCTGGTGCTCATGGCAACCATCAGTTCCAGCAGCTGGATCTTTGCCTGCTTCCTGGGCATTGCCCGTGCGCTCAACAACAAGCACAACTTCATGGGGCTGGTCAGCCTTTATCTGTTGATGCTGGGGGTGTCGCTGGTGGGGGCTCTGGTCTTGACCCATCTGATGACGCGCATGGCGGGCAGCAGGTCGCGCGATGCGCAGCGCTGGCAGGCTCGTGTCAAAGCATTCAAGCACCGGCTGGATGCCGGGCAGGAAAGTGAGCTGCAAGTGTGATGGGGGAAGAAGCAGCGAGGCCGCCAATGGTGCCCCGGGCCGGGATCGAACCGGCACGCCCCTTTGCAGGAAGCGGCGGATTTTAAGTCCGCAGTGTCTACCAATTTCACCACCGGGGCATGGGGCACAGTGTAGCGGCGAACATCAAAAAATTTTTGGAGCGGCTTGCGATTCGATATGAAATCGATGTATAGTTTGGGTCTTCGCTGATCACTGCTTGCAGCCAGGCAAGTTGCACACAAAAGCAGTGATCGCTGATGTTGACATCAGCGAAGACATGCGGGATTAGCTCAGTTGGTAGAGCGATACCTTGCCAAGGTATAGGTCGAGAGTTCGAGCCTCTTATCCCGCTCCAATTTATGATCTA
>DDJC01000089.1 GCA_002339015.1 Burkholderiales bacterium UBA1834 | reverse complement strand
CGATCGACCTCAGCCATGTGGTCAAGGGCCAGTCCATCCACGTGGACGACCTGAAGCTGGACGCCGGCGTGAAGGTGCTGACGCACGGCCGCAAGAACCCGATCATCGCTTCGGTGGTCGAGCCTGTGGCCGAAGAAATCGTCGCCCCCGTGGCCGCTGCCGAGCCCGCCAAGGGCAAGAAGGGCAAGAAGTAATTCTTCGCGCCCTGCCTCACGGCGCCCCGAAAGCCCCGCCCCGGCGGGGCTTTTTCTTGCCCGCGCGTGCGACACTTCGGCCTGATTTCATCCCGACACCATGATTCGACTCTTTGTGGGCCTGGGCAACCCGGGCACCGAATACGACGACACGCGCCACAACGCGGGTTTCTGGTACATCGACCAACTGGCACGCCGCCTCGATGTGCGCTTGTCGATGGACCGCGCCTACCATGGCTTCATGGCGCGAGCCAACACCCCGCAAGGCCCGGTATGGCTGCTGCAGCCGCAGACCTATATGAACCTGTCGGGCAAGTCGGTCGCGGCGCTGGCGCGCTTCTTCAAGATCGCCCCCAACGAGATCCTGGTGGCGCACGACGAGCTCGACATGCTGCCGGGCCAGGTCAAGCTCAAGCAAGGCGGCGGGCATGCCGGCCACAACGGCCTGCGCGACACGCACACCCAACTGGGCTCGCCTGACTATTGGCGACTGCGCCTGGGCATCGGCCACCCCGGCGTGAAAGCCGAAGTGGCGGCCTATGTGCTGCGCAAGCCGCCGTCGAGCGAGCGCGCGCTGATCGAGCAATGCATCGACAAGGCGCTGCAGGCCACGGATGCCCTGCTGGCAGGTGACATGGCCAAGGCCACCACCACCATCCACGCGGGGGCACAGCGCCCCAAACCGCCCAAGCCTCCGCGGTCAGACGACAAACAGACGCAGCCCAGCACAGCAGCGCCAGAAAAATCAAGCACCCCCAAAGAGGGATAGGCGGCAGGCAGGAACGCTTCGACACTGGTGCAACAAAACACCAGGGACTGTTCCACCATGAACCGAGACACCGCCCGCGCCATTCTCGCGGCCGCGGCACTCATGACCGTTCAAGCCGTGATGCTGGCCGCCTTGGCTGCCACAGCCCACGCCCGCACGGTCTACCGCTGCGCCTCCCCGACTGCCGGTGAATCCATCACCTACCAATCGGCGCCCTGCCATGGAGGAACCGAGCGGGTCGTGCAGGCAACTGACCACCGAACACCGGCCCAACAGGCACAGGCTCAGGCCAACCATGATCGGCAGACGGCCTGGCTGGAGCGTCAGGCCCCCCGCGCATCAGCAGGCAAGGCGCGCGCTGCCAGCACCAAGAAGCGCAAGGCACGCCGCCCACCAACGCAGACCGCACGCGCCACAGCGGCTACAGCAGCCCCCAAAGCGGTGGCCTTGACCAGCTACCGCATCGGGCAACGCCCCTTCGAGCACCTGGGCCAGCAAGTGACCACGCCGGACAAGGCTCTGCACAAACCCGGCAAGCACCAACGTGCACACACAACGGAGATCACCGCCAAGGTGCCGCTGCAGGCACGCCCCTAAGTCCACCAGCGCGTCAAGTCTGTTCAGTGCGCTTGGGGATTGCCTGGGCCTGGGCATCGGCCTGCAGGCGGTGGTACTTGTCCATCAGCTGCGACTCGGTTTCGGGATGGGCCTCGTCCTTGGGGATGCACTCCACCGGACATACCTGCACACATTGGGGCTCACCGAAATGGCCGACACACTCCGTGCATCGGGCGGGGTCGATCACGTAGATCTCAGGCCCCATGGAGATGGCCTGGTTGGGGCATTCAGGCTCGCAGACGTCGCAATTGATGCATTCGTCCGTGATCTTCAACGCCATGGCAGCAGCCTCTCAAGCCTGGCTGGCGGCCACGCGGGCCTTCAGGCGCGCCAGCACCGTAGGTGCCACAAACTTGGAGACATCGCCGCCCAGCATGGCGATTTCGCGCACGAAGGTGCCCGACACGAACTGGTACTGGTCCGACGGCGTCAGGAACACCGTTTCCACCTCGGGCATCAGCTGGCGGTTCATGCCCGCCATCTGGAACTCGTACTCGAAATCGCTGACGGCACGCAGGCCGCGCACCACCACCTTGCCGTCGTGCCCGACCACGAAATCGCGCAGCAGGCCTTCAAAGGCGATGACCTCCACGTTGGCATGCTCGGCGGCCAGTTCCTTGGCCATGGCCAGGCGTTCGTCCAACGAGAACATGGTCTTCTTGTGGTGACCTGCCGCTACCGCCAGGATCAGACGGCCAAACAGACGGCTGGCACGGGCCATCAGATCGGCATGCCCCAGGGTCATGGGGTCGAAGGTACCGGGGTAGACAGCAATCGTGGTGGACTTCAACGTCACAGGCAAAACTCCAACGCCCCGGCCGCACACCGAAGGCTTGATGAAACGGACACAGTGTAGGCTCAGCCGCCCTGCGCAGGGGCGTTCAGCGCGCTGTCCCCACGCTCGATCAGGTGATAGTGCACTGCACCGGCCTTGCCTTGACGATGTACGCGCAAACCAGGCGGCAGCGCCAGCACGGCGCCTGTGCTGCCCGCGGTCGAATCCGGGCTGACACAGGGCATGGGCGCTTCAAGGTAGATCCACCCGCCGGAGGGCACGCAGCCTGTGGCCGCGGCCAGGGCGTCGTCGAACAGGTCAGCCTCGAATGGGGGGTCCAGCAGCACCAGGTCGAAAGCACCGGGCTGCCGAAGCGCCTGCTGCTTCATCCAGGCCAGGGCATCCGCCGCCACAACGCTCACGCCCTGGGCACCCAGCTTGTGCACATTGGACTGGATGCCGCGCGCCAGCGCCGGCTCACACTCCAGCATGGTCACGCACTCGGCACCGCGAGAGGCTGCTTCCAGGCCCAAGGCACCGCTGCCGGCAAAGGCATCAAGCACGCGCCAACCTGCCAGATCCTGCCCCAGCCAGTTGAAAAGGGTTTCTCGCACGCGGCTTGAGGTCGGACGCAGACCGGGCCAGGTGGGCACGCTCAGGGCGCTGCGCTTGAAGCGCCCGCCGATGATGCGCACCTCCTGGGGCGCCTGGCGCGCCACCCGTTCGGCGTCGCGCGCGGATCGGGGCGTTGGTTCAGTCCGGGGGCGTTGCGTGGCCATGAAACGTGGGAAACGGGGCAAGAATTTGACCGGCGCGGAAGGGGTCAACGGGCAGCCAATTGTAGGTGCCCCCGTGCGATGCGGCCGCCCGCCTACAATCTCGGCATGTTCAGTTTCATCAAGAAAAAGCTGGGCTGGGGCCAGAGCGAGCCCTCGCCGGGGGGCCAGGGCACAGCACCGACACCTTCCGCCCAGCCGCCCGCACCCGCCGCCGCGCCCGCCCCCTCTGTGGCCGTCGGCGTGCCTGCCGTCGCCCCTGCAGCGCCGACACTGGTACCGGCTCCGGTGCCCGCCCCCTCAACGCGCCCCGCACAGCCTCCGTCTGCGCCCGCAGGAGCGACGGCGTCGGCCTCCGTACCCGCTGTGCAATCGCCTGCCGCGGACAACAGGCCAGCCATCACCGACCTCGTCGTGGCTCAGCCCCAAGCCAAACCCGAACGCCGCTCGTGGATGGACAGGCTGCGCACCGGCCTGCGCAAGACCGGTTCATCGATCGCCCAGGTTTTCACCGGCACGCGCATCGATGACGCCCTGTACGAAGAGCTTGAAGCCGCCTTGCTGATGGCCGATGCCGGTGTGGCCGCCACACAGCACCTGCTCGATGACCTCAAGCGCCGCGTGAAAGAACGCAAGGCCGATACGCCCGACGCCGTGAAGGCCCTGCTGATCGATGCGATCACCGACCTGCTGACCCCGCTGGAGAAATCACTGGTGGTGGGCCTGCACACGCCCACGGTGATCATGGTCGCGGGCGTGAACGGTGCAGGCAAGACCACCTCCATCGGCAAGCTCACACGCTACCTGTCTGACCACGGCCAACAAGTGCTGCTGGCTGCCGCCGACACGTTCCGGGCGGCCGCGCGAGAGCAGCTCGCCGTGTGGGCAGACCGCACCCGCGTACAGATCGTGAGCCAGGAAGGCGGCGATCCGGCGGCTGTGACCTTCGATGCCGTGCAGGCTGGGCGCGCACGCGGCTGTGATGTGGTCATTGCCGACACCGCGGGCCGCCTGGCCACGCAGTTGCACCTGATGGAAGAGCTCAAGAAGATCCATCGCGTCATCGGCAAGGCGATGGACGGCGCCCCGCACGAGGTGCTGCTCGTGGTGGACGGCAACACAGGCCAGAACGCCCTGGCCCAGGTCAAGGCTTTCGACGAGACCCTGGGCCTCACCGGGCTGATCGTGACCAAGCTGGACGGCACGGCCAAGGGCGGCGTGCTGGCCGCCATCGCCTTGTGGTCACGGCAGCGTGGCACGCCGGTGCCGGTCTACTTCATCGGGGTGGGCGAGAGTCTGGAAGATCTGCAGACCTTCAGCGCCCGCGAGTTCGCACGCGCACTGCTGGAATGACAAGCCGGTCAGCGGGGTCCCAAGGGCGCCGCGCCGGAGTGGCCTGACTCGAACCAGGTGGACACGGGCCTGGGGCCTTCGCTGTCGGCGCCAAGATCGACATCCACCTCCACGCCTTCCTGCACAGCCAGGCCTTCCAGAGCGGCGCCGCCAGAACCCGGCGGCGGCACCTTGGCACGCACAGCGGTATCCACCAGCGTCGCGCCGGATTTGGTCATGAAGACCATGGGGCCACCCAGCACGGTTTCACGCGCCACGGCCGGGCCGGGCAATGCGCCTTCCAGCCAGACGTGAACGGGGATCCCCGCAGCCTCGAGAACACGGTCCATGCGGGCCTGCCGACGCTGCGCGCGCTCCTTGTCACGCGCGATGGGATTGCGCACCTCGACCACGGCGATCACCTGCGACGTGGCGTCGCAGACAACGATGTCAGCACACAGCCCCCCCACACGGCGCATCCACTCCGCATAAGAGTTGCGCGTGGGCACCTTGATGAAACGCGCCAGCGGCACCTGTGCCAGCACGATGTGTTCGGGCAAGGCCCGGCGCAAGGTCTGATAAGCCTCGCGCTCGGGGCCGGTCAACATCCGGGTGGCAGTGGGCTCCCAGGAAGCCACCGTGTCCAGCTCTTCCGCCTGGGCCGGGCGACCGCCGCGCCCTGCCCCGGCAGTCCCGCCTTGGCGGCGACGCCAGACCAGCAGCCCCCCGGCCACCAGCACGAGGAGCGCCACCAACAGAACAAGGGCCAGGGTCGGATTCACGGTCAACGAGGTTCAGCCAAGCGAAAAAAGCAGCCTAACAGCACGTCGCCGTGCTGGCAATCAACGCATCCCCGGTAGGCCTTTCATGCCGCCCATGCGCTTCATCATCTTCATCAGGCCGCCGCCCTTCATTTTCTTCATCATGGTCTGCATCTGCTCGAACTGGTTGAGCAGGCGGTTCACCTCCTGAACCTGCACACCCGCACCAGCGGCGATACGGCGTTTGCGGCTGGCCTTGATCAGTTCAGGCTTGCGACGCTCCAGCTGCGTCATCGAGTTGATGATGCCCTCCATGCGGCGCACATCGCGCTCGGCCTTGTCCATGTCGGCCTGACCGGCCTTGGCCGCCATCTCGGCAGGCAGCTTGTCCATCAGCGACGACAAGCCGCCCATCTTCTTCATCTGGGAGATCTGCGAGAGGAAATCGTTAAGGTCGAAGCTGGCGCCAGACTTGACCTTGTCGGCCAGCTTCTGGGCGGCCTCCATGTCGACGCCCTTCTGCACCTCCTCGACCAGGGCGACGATGTCACCCATGCCCAGGACACGGCCGGCGTGGCGTTCTGCATCGAAGACCTCCAGGCCATCGATCTTCTCGGAAACACCCGCGAACTTGATGGGAGCACCCGCCACCTGACGCACGGACAGGGCCGCCCCCCCGCGCGAATCACCATCCGTCTTGGTCAGCACGACACCGGTGAGCGGCAGGGCCTCCTTGAAGGCGCGTGCCGTGTTCACGGCATCCTGGCCCTGCATGGCATCGACCACGAACAGGGTTTCGACCGGGTTGATCGCGGCGTGCAGGTCCTTGATCTCGGCCATCAGGGCTTCGTCGATGGCCAGGCGGCCGGCGGTGTCCACCAGCAGCACATCGAAGTAATGGCGGCGAGCGTGGTCCAGCGCGGCCAGGGCGATGTCGCGGGGCTTCTGGTCAGGGCTGGAGGGGAACCACTCCGCGCCCGCCTGCTTGGTCACCGTTTTGAGCTGCTCGATGGCGGCCGGGCGGTAGACGTCGGCCGAGACCGTGAGCACCTTTTTCTTGCGCTTTTCGATCAGGTGCTTGGCCAGCTTGGCGGTGGTGGTGGTCTTGCCCGAGCCCTGCAGACCGGCCATCAGGANNTGGCCAGGTTCAGGTCGGCCACACCCTCGCCCATGGTGGCGGCGAGCTCCTTGTGGACGATGCTGACCAGCACCTGGCCGGGGGTCAGCGAGGCCACGACCTCCTGGCCCAAGGCCTTGTCCTTGACGCGGGCGATGAAGTCCCGCACCACCGGCAGGGCCACATCGGCCTCCAGCAGCGCCATGCGCACTTCACGCAGCATGTCCTGCACATTGGATTCGCTGATGCGGGCCTGCCCGCGCATGGTCTTGACCAGGCGACTGAGACGATCGGTAAGGGTGGATGCCATGGCGTGTTGTCAAACTTGGGGCCCGGCGCCGCGAACTTCGCGTGCCAACGACCGTACACTCTGAGGATGATTTTATCGTCCAGCCTGCTGCCTCTTGCATCCACCGTGCTGGCGGCAGGCGCTTATGGCCTGGCCGCAGCATGGCCAGCGCGCCCCGCACTGGAATCCGAGGCGAGCGACTCGCACCGCCCGGACCAGGCCTGGTGGCTGCTGGCCTTCGGTTGGCTGGCGCATGCCGTGGCCATCATTTCAGAGGCTTTCGACTGGAGCGCGCCCGTGCTGGTGGCCCGCTTCGGGTTCGCCCCCGCCTTGTCGGTCACCTCATGGCTGGTGCTGGCCATCTACGCCTGGGAACGCCTGCAGCTCGATTCGCAGACGATCCGTCGCAGCCTGGCCGTGCTGGCCGCCACCGCCGTGGCACTGGCTTTTCTCTATCCAGGGCAGGAGCACCCCTCCATCGAACATGGGCTGGCCCCGCTGCATTGGGTGCTGGGCATCGCCTCGTATGGGCTGTTCGGCGCCGCCCTGCTGCACGCCATGATGTGGCGCCTGGCCGAACGTCGCCTGAGGGACAAGACCCTCGGCACGGTGCGCAGGGCACCCAGCATTCCCTTGCTCAAACTTGAATCGCTCACGCTGCGCTTCGTGCTGGCCGGTTTCGTGGTGCTCACACTCACGCTGATCCTGGGGACGCTGTTCGCCGATCCGTGGCGATGGGACCACAAGACTCTGTTTTCGATCATGTCATGGTCCGTATTCGCCGTGCTGCTGGCCGGCAGGTACTGGCTGGGCTGGCGCGGCAAGACCGCCATCGGCTGGCTGTATGCCGGTTCAGCCTTGCTGCTGCTGGCCTATGTGGGCTCTCGTTTCGTGCTGGAAGTGTTGCTGAACCGCCAGCCACCTGCCGGCTTCTGACCGGCCGGCTACTGCTGCATGCCAAGATGACCAAGTTTTTGCTGCTCGCGCTGTTGATCGTCGGGGTACTCTGGGCCCCACTGTCCCGGCTGCGAGGCACCAGGCGCAAGCCCACTGAAGCGAAGCAGCCGCCCCCCTCGCAGGCATCTCGCCCTGCGACGCAGCAGGGTGGCGATCACGCGCAGGACGTCGTGCCCTGCGCCCACTGCGGCGTACACCTGCCGTACAGTGAAGCCTTGGCCGGCCCGAAGCATGACGGCGGCCAATTTTTTTGCAGCGCCGAACATCGACGCCTGGGGTCCAGGAGCGATGCGGCCTGATCGTCACGTCACGCCATGAGCAGCCGCCCCGCCCCTGCGCCGGAGGACCTCGCCATCACGCAGGCAGCGGAGGGCGCAGCGTCATGGTTCAGCGAACTGGGCGAAACTGCAGCCCCCGCCGGCGAGCCTCGGGCCACCTCGATGCGCTGGTGGAAAAGCCCGAGTGAACCCGTCTCCGAACCTGTACGCGGCCTTCGGCTTGAAGGCGCTCCTTATGCCCGCATGTACCGCGCCTTTCTCGCGGCCCGTGCGGCCCTGGGCGTCCTGCTCATCATGGGGGTGATCACCTCGGCTCTGTTCAGCCGCAGCCTCAATCCTCAGATTCTCACTGTGGCCATCGGGTACGCCAGCTTGGCACTGCTGTGGTGGTGGTGGCCCTCCCAGCGCCTGGACAAGCTGGCGGCCGAGATGCGCCTGTCGACCAGACAAGCGCTGGCCACAATCGGCGTGGACCTGGGCAGCTTCGCCGTCCTCAGCTTTCTTGACAGCGGCTTCAACATCAACACGGCCGCCCTGATGGCCTTGCCGGTGTTGATGACTGCGGTGCTGATGCCCCGCTTCCTGGCACTGGCCGCCGCCGCCGCGGCCACCCTGATCCTTTTGACCGGGGCCATCATCGAAGGTGCCCTGCGCGACAGCATCGCTTCGCTCACCCCCGCTGGCCTGACTGGATTCGGCCTGTTCGCCGTGGCCTTGCTGGTCAGCGAACTCTCGTCCCGCCTGGCACGCGAGCAGCGCAGCGCACGCGGCAGCATGGAGCTGGCTCGCCAGCAGGCACAGCTCAACCGCCTGGTCATTGAAGAGATGCCCGAGGGCGTACTGGCCGTGGACCGGCATGGGCGCGTGCGCACGGCCAACCCGTCCGCGCGCAAGCTGTTGTCAGCCCACGGCCTCACGCCACCCGCCCCCTTCCAGCTTCGCGGCGTGCCCGCCTGGGAACCACTGGTCAAGGCCATCGAACAGGCCTTCACACAGCCCCGCCGGCTGGACGATTCCCGCGAGCTCCAGATCACTTTCGACGATCACACCCGTCGCGTGCTGCGCATGCGCCTGAAATTCACGCGCGGACGCGACATCCCCAACCAAGACGACGTCTGCGTGGTCTTCCTTGAAGACTTGCGTACCGTGCAGGCCCGTGTGCGCCAGGACAAGCTGGCCGCGATGGGCCGCATGTCCGCCGGCATCGCGCACGAGATCCGCAACCCGCTGGCCGCCATCGCCCAAGCCAATGCCCTGCTCGCGGAAGATGCCATCAACGCGCCACAGCAGCGGTTGACCACCATGGTGGCCGACAACGTCGAGCGCCTCAAGCGCATCGTGGACGACATCCTGGCGGTGGCGCCGGGCGCCCGGGCGCAGGCCCCTGCCATCGATCTGGAACGCTTGCTGCGTGCGGTGGTCGACGAATGGCTCAAGCTGCACCCTGTGCCCGCGAATGCCTCACTGCTGGCCCTGAACATCAGCGGACTGCCTCCGCGCGAACTTGGCACCCCGGCGCGGGTGTACTTCGAGCCAGAACACTTTCGCCGCGTGCTGGTCAACCTGATGGACAACGCGCTGCGCCATGGCAGCAGCCAGCCTGGCGCCATCCGTGTAGAGGCGCAGTTGATGATCCTGCAGGACCATCCGCCCCAGGCGCTGGTGTCCGTCTTCAGCGACGGGTTGGTGATCGAAGGACAGATCGAGCGCTCGCTTTTCGAGCCCTTCTTCTCCACGCGCAGCCGTGGCACCGGCCTGGGCCTGTACATTTGCCGTGAACTGTGCGAGCGGTATGGCGCATCCATCGATTTTCGTGCCCATCCCCCCACGCAGCGTCATCGCAACGAGTTCTACATCGTCATGCCCCTGGCCGATTTCGCCGGTACTGCCCCACCATGAGCGCATCCGCCTCTCCCAGCCGACTGCTGGTCGTGGACGACGAGCCCGACCTGCGCACCCTGTACGAGCTCACATTGCTGCGTGAAGGTTATGACGTCGAAACCGCGGCCAGTGTGGACGATGCACGCCTGGCCCTGGAAGATCACGCCTTCGACGCCATCATCACCGACATGCGCCTGCCCGATGGCACCGGGATCGACCTGCTGCGGCACCTCGAGTCGATCGGCCGGCGCGAGAAGGCCATCGTCATCACCGCCTACGGCTCGGCCGAGAACGCGGTGGAAGCCCTCAAGGCCGGCGCGTTCGACTACCTCACCAAGCCGGTGGACCTCAAGCAGTTCCGCGCCGTCGTGGCCGCTGCGCTGTCATCCAAGGACACGGTTGCACCCGCGCTGCGCGAGCTCAGCCAGGCCATTGCCAGCGGGCCGACGCGCAAGGCTCCACCAGGAACGACGCCCCCGCCGAGTGGCTCGGTGGAGCCTGCCGCAGCGCCGGCACTGCCCGTGGCCAACGCTGCCCTTGCACGTTTGACCGGGCGCTCGCGCGCCATTGAGCACGTGCGCCAGTTGATAGAGAAGGTCTCCCGGTCCATGGCCCCAGTACTGCTGTGGGGCGAGTCGGGCACAGGCAAAGAGCTGGTCGCACGGGCCATCCACGATGTCGGCACACGTCACGGACAACCCTTCATCGCCGTCAACTGCGGGGCCATTCCGGAGCAACTGCTCGAGGCCGAGTTCTTCGGCTACCGCAAAGGCGCCTTCACCGGCGCGCAGGAAGATCGCGAAGGCTTCTTCCAGGCCGCCCGTGGGGGCACACTCTTCCTCGACGAGATCGGCGACCTGCCCCTGCAGATGCAGTCCAAGCTGCTTCGCGCCATCCAGGAGCGCGCTGTGCGGCCTGTCGGCGCGATCTCCGAGATTCCGGTGGATGTGCGCATACTCAGCGCCACCCACAAGGATCTGGCACGTGAGGTGCAAGCCGGGCGCTTTCGGCAAGACTTGTTCTACCGTCTCAACGTCATCCAGATACCCCTGCCGGCACTGCGCGACCGCCTGGAAGACCTGCCGCTGATCTGTGACCAGGTGCTGCGCCGCATCACCGACGAGAGCGGCCACAGCACGGTGCCGCAACTGGCACCTTCGGCCCAAGAAGCACTGCAGCGCTACAGTTTCCCTGGCAACGTGCGCGAGCTGGAGAACATCCTGCACCGTGCCGTGGCCCTGAGCACCGACCACCAGATCGGCGCAGAAGATCTGGGGCTGCATGGTCACCTGGCACCGGCACCTGAACCCTACACGACCACACCCATGTCGGTTCCGGCCGCGCCCGAGGCGATGCTGCCCGCAGCACTCTCACCTTCAGTTCGCGGCACTCAAGGCACGGAGCCCGAACTGCCCACGGACCTGGCCGCACACCTGGACCAGATCGAACGCGACATCCTCGTGCGCGCCCTTGAGAAGTGCCGGCTCAACCGCACGGCTGCAGGCGCCAGCCTTGGCCTGTCGCTGCGCCAGATGCGCTATCGCATGGCCCGTCTGGGCGTTCATGTCACCTCCCAAGGCGTTGAACTGGGGGAGCGATTCGACCCTGGCGATACCGAGCATGATCCACTGACATGAGCCAGGCCGCTCCCACGCCGTGGCACAAGGGCTGGTACGCTGCGGCCCGACACGCCCCCTCCCCAAACCATGGCCATCGCCCCAAAGGCACGACCATAGACCTGGCCATTGTGCACTCCATCAGCCTGCCACCCGGCCAGTATGGCGGCCCCGAAATCGAACAACTCTTCACCAACCAGCTCGACTGGCAGGCCCACCCCTATTTCCAGCAGATTCAGGGCCTGGAGGTGTCTGCCCATTTTCTGATCCGCCGTGATGGTGAACTGGTGCAGTTCGTCTCCGTGAACGACCGGGCGTGGCATGCTGGCCGCTCATCCTGGCGTGGGCGCGACAACTGCAACGACTACGCGGTGGGCATCGAACTCGAAGGCCTTGAACACCATCCGTTCGAGCCCGTTCAATACAACACCCTCGCGTTGCTGCTCCAGGCCATGGCCGATGCCTACCCCGATCTGCGGCACGTGGCTGGACATGAACATGTGGCCCCCGGCCGCAAGGAAGACCCTGGCCGCGCCTTCGACTGGAGCGGCCTGCGACAACAACTTGCATGGCCCGAAACCGCCTTTCCGGACGGCATCACACGCACCCGGTGACGACCGCGCACCATGGGTGATTTCCCCCTTGTGATCGCGTAAATGCGGGGGCGATCAAAAAAGGCGTTATAGTCCCTCCCAGACACTACAGGTAGTGCTTGAACAGAGCACCAAACACCATATATAGTGTCTGCAGACACCGCGCCATCAGGCGCTCCGTTGTGCCTCACAGCCCCCGTCGTTCACCCGCCACCGGGGCTGTTTCCTCGAAGGGATTCCCATGCAAACGTCCACGCCCAGCGCCACGTCCACACCATCTTCCGTTCTGATCGGCAGTACCGCCGAAGTCGGGGCATCTCCCCGTCAGTCGGCCTACTCGGCCTACCAGATCATCCGACGCAATGGCGCGGTCGTGTCCTTCGAGCCCAACAAGATCGCCGTGGCATTGATGAAGGCCTTCCTGGCCGTTCATGGCACGCAAGGCGCCGCCTCCGCCTCCGTGCGCGAAACCGTGGACCAACTGACCGAAGCTGTGGTTCGTGGCCTGATGCGCTCGCGCCCTGCTGGCGGCACCTTCCATATTGAGGACGTGCAGGACCAGGTCGAGTTGGGCCTGATGCGCGGCGGCCACCATGAAATCGCCCGCGCCTACGTGCTGTACCGCGAGCGCCGTTCGCAAGAGCGTGCCAAGCACGTCGAAGCACAGCAAGAACAAGCCCTGCCCACGCTGACCGTGATCGACCGCGGCCAACGCGTGCCGCTGGATCTGGCCGGCCTCAAGGCCCTCATCGAATCCTCATGCGAAGGCCTGGGCGAAGACGTCAAGGCCGCCCCCATCCTGGCCGAAACGCAGCGCAACCTGTACGACGGCGTCTCGATCGACGAGGTCTACAAGGCCGCCATCCTGGCCTCGCGCACCCGCATCGAGCACGACCCGGCCTACACCCGCGCCACCGCCCGCCTGCTGATGCACACCATCCGCCGCGAGATCCTCGGCGAAGAGGTGACGCACGCCGCCATGGCCACGCGCTACGCTGATTATTTTCCTACCTTCATCAAGCGCGGCATCGAAGCCGAGCTGCTGGATGAAAAGCTCGGCCAATACGACCTGGCCCGCCTGGGCGCTGCGCTCAAGCACGAGCGTGACCTGAACTTCGACTACCTCGGCCTGCAGACCCTGTACGACCGTTACTTCCTGCACATCGAAGGCGAGCGCATCGAACTGCCGCAAGCCTTCTTCATGCGCGTGGCCATGGGCCTGGCCCTGGGCGAAATCGACCGCGAAACGCGCGCCATCGAGTTCTATGAAGTGCTGTCGTCCTTCGACTTCATGTCGTCGACCCCCACGCTGTTCAACTCCGGCACGCGCCGCTCGCAGCTGTCCAGCTGCTACCTGACCACCGTGCCTGACGATCTCGACGGCATCTACGAAGCCATCAAGGAAAACGCGCTGCTCTCCAAGTTCGCTGGCGGCCTGGGCAACGACTGGACCCCGGTGCGCGCGCTG
>DDJC01000070.1 GCA_002339015.1 Burkholderiales bacterium UBA1834 | reverse complement strand
CACATCACCTGCCCGCGCTGCAACGGCACGGGCCACATCCGCGACACCGAATCCTCGGCGCTGCAGATCCTGCGCATCATTCAAGAAGAATCGATGAAGGACAGCACCTCGGCCGTGCACGTGCAGGTGCCGGTGGAAGTGACCTCCTTCCTGCTGAACGAAAAGCGCACCGAGATCACCAAGATCGAGCTCAAGCAGCGCGTGACCGTGCTGCTGGTGCCCAACAAGCACATCGAAACCCCGAACTACAAGCTGGAGCGTCTGCGCCACGACGACCCGCGTCTGGAAAACATCCAGGCCAGCTACACGATGATCGAGGAGCCGGACGACGAGGTGGGCATCACCCGCCGCGAGAAGGCCAAGCCCAAGCAGGAGCCGGTGATCAAGGGCGTGCTGCCCGACCAGCCGGCTCCCGTGGCCCCACCCAGGCCTGAGCCGGCACCTGCCCCGGCGGCCGTGGTGGCTGCCCCCGCCCCCGTGGCGGCACCTGCCCCAGCCTCTGGCGGCTTCTTTGGCTGGCTCAAGCGCCTGTTCGCTGCCCCCGAACCCTTCACGGCCCCGCCGGCACCAGCGCCCGTGGCCGCCCCGGTGGCCCCTGCAGAACCGGAATCCAAGGGCGGCAGCCGCCACAACGGCCGCCGCGACGGCAACCAGCAGCGCCGCGGTGACCGCAATGAGCGCGGCGGTGAGCGTGGCGAAGGCCAACGCAATGGCAATGACCGCCGCGGCGGCCGTGGTGATCGCAATGAACGCAATGAGCGCGCCGACCGCCCTGTGGGTGAAGGCGAGGCCCGTGAAGAGCGCCAGAACCGCGGTGGTCGCCGTGGTGGCCAGCGTGAAGAGCGCACCACGCAGGAACTGGCTGCTGGCGGCAACGCCGAGCGTGAAGGCCAACGTGACGGTCAGCGCGGTGATGGTCAACGCGGTGATGGCCGCCGCCGCCGTGGTGGCGAGCGTGGCCCGCGTGAGAACGCCGAAGGCCTGACGGTCGACACAGCCGACATCGGTGCCACGCCCTTGGCCGTGGCAGATGCCGGCCCGGCTGATGAGCAAGCCTCGTCCGATGCTCCTGAAGCGCGTGAAGGCCGCGAAGGTGGCCGCCGCCGCCGTCGCGGTGGCCGAGGCCGTGGTGGCGAGCAGGAAGCCGGCGCCGTGGACACCGTGAGCACCGACGGCGATCAGGCTGATACGGACACAGCTGCCCGTGGCGAAACCGCCTCTGCTGGCCTGGAAGGCGCTGCCGAAGGCCAGGCCGACGAAGACGGCAACCGCCGTGGCCGTGGCCGCGACCGTGGTGGCCGCCGTGAGCGCCGCGAGCAGACCGACGAGGCCCTGACACTGTCCGTGCCGTCCGCGAACGACGCCGGCACTGGCCCGTTCAGCCTGGCTGCCGAGGCGCCTGCCGAAGCCAGCCCGGTGGTGGTGGCAGCACAGCCCGTCGAAGCCATCGAGCCCGTGGCCCCTGCCGCGGCCCTGGTGCAACCCGAGCCGCTCCAGGCCGCCGTGCCTGCCGTGCCCGCGTACGAGCTGCCCCTGACCGACCTGAGCGCCCTGGCAACGCAGGCCGGTCTGGAATGGGTGCAATCCGACGCGGACAAGATCCGCGCCGTGGCCGAAGCCATCGCCGCCGAGCCGCGCCCCGTGCACGTGCCCCGCGAGCGCAAGCCGGCGGTGGTGCTGGATGAGGGCCCGCTGGTGCTGGTCGAGACCCGCAAGGATCTCTCCCAGATCCGCTTGCCGTTCGAAACGACAGAGACGCCCTCCTGATCCAGGCGGCTCATCTCCCAGCACAAAAGCCCGGCACTGCCGGGCTTTTTTCATGCCCGCCCGGCAACATCGGCCGCATGGGGCCCATGGGGGTTTTACCTATGCGACATGATGTTGACGTTAACGTCATGCATGCGTCTAATGAGGGTCCACACGATCACAAAAATGGTCGGCGTCCCGCCTCACGCCTGTCCAATCCCAGGAGATCCGCATGGCGCTCAGTTCTCTCGCGACATCGCCCGCCGACCAGACCGCCCCCCAAGGGCGCGGCCCAGGCCCGATCGCAGCCCCCCGGCCCCAGGACGGTGGCTTCATCTCGGCGCCCGCGCGCCTGATGGCCACTGCCCAGCGCCTGGGCCAGCAGGACGCCTATCTGACACGCGGGCCGAAGGTGTGGGAGGCCACATCCTGGCATGACTATGGCGCACAGGTGGCCAATGCGGCGCGGGCCCTGCTCAGCCTGGGCGTCCAGCACGGTCAGTCCGTCGCCATCCTGGGCTTCAACCGCCCTGAATGGGCCGTCATGGCCTTCGGGGCAATGTCCATCGGCGCGGTGCCCGCCGGCATCTACTGGACCAGTTCCACCAAGGACATCGAGCACGTGCTGAACCACTCTGGTGCCTCGGTGCTGCTGGTGGACGATGACGAGCGCCTGGCCAAGGCCCGGGCCTGCCAGGACCGCGTGCCCGGCCTGCAGCATGTGGTCATGATGCGCCGCAACACCCCTGCCCCGACCGGTGTGCTGCCATGGGAGGCCTTCATGGCCCGAGGGCAGGATCACGCCCTGGAAGCCCAGCGCGTGGCCAGGCTGCAGGCTTTGCGGCCTGAAGACATCGGCTCCCTGATCTACACCTCGGGCACCACCGGCCCCTCCAAGGCGGTGGTGCTCAACCACGGCAATCTGGCCTGGACGGCCGATATGCTGGGGCGCACGGCCGGCGCCGACCAGCAGGACCACATGCTGTCCTACCTGCCCTTCGCCCACATCGCCGAGCAGTTGGGCTGCCTGCACAACCAGGCCTGCAACGGCTTCACGGTGTACTACGCGCGCAGCATGGAAGAGCTGGGCGACCACCTCAAAGAGGTGCGCCCCACCATCTTCTTCGGCGTGCCGCGGGTGTGGGAGAAGATGCAGGCCGCCATCGAGGACAAGCTGCGCCAGGCCACCGGCCCCAAGGCCGCCCTGGCCCGCTGGGCCTTGGGCATCGGCCGGCAATGGCACGCCGAAGTGCTGGACGGGCGACAGCCCAGTGCCTGGCTGACGCTGCGCAAGCGCCTGGCCACCCGCCTGGTGCATGACAAGGTCAAGGCCGCACTGGGGTTCGACCGTGCCCGCCTGCTGATCTCGGGCGCCGCCCCGATCGCGCCCGACAAGCTGCGCTTCTTCACGGGGCTTGATCTGGTCGTGCGGGAACTCTATGGGCAATCCGAGGCCTGCGGCCCCTCCACCCTGAGCCTTGAAGGCCAGACCCGCCTGGGCTCGGTCGGCAAGGCATTGCCTGGCACCGAGATCCGCATCGACGAGGATGGCGAGGTGCTGATCCGCGGCCCCCACATCTTCCAGGGTTACGGCGGGCAGCCCGAGGCCACGCGCGAAGCACTGGACAATGGCTGGCTGCGCAGTGGTGACCTGGGCCACATCGACGCCGACGGCTACCTGTTCATCACCGGTCGCAAGAAGGACCTGATCATCACCTCGGGCGGCAAGAACGTGTCACCAGGCAACATCGAGGCAGCGTTGATGGACACGCCGCTGATCGAGCATGCCGTGGCCTGCGGCGACGGGCGCCATTACCTGACCGCACTGCTGACGCTGGACCCACAGGCACTGGCCGCCTTCGCGCAGGCCAAGGCTCTGCCCGAACCACTCCACGCGCTCTATGACCACCCTGAGGTGCGCAAGGCCCTGCAGGCTGCGGTGGACCAGGTGAACGAGCAGCAGGCCCGCGTGGCGCACATCCGCAAGTTCGCGGTGCTGCGGCAGTCGTTCACCATCGAAGGGGGGGAGCTCACCGCCACCATGAAGGTCAAGCGCAAGGTGGTGATCGATCGCAACCAGGCGGTGATCAGCGGTCTCTACGCCCAGGCGGACAGCGCAGGCTGACCGAAGCGCCATCAGGGCCGTGATTGCGGGTGCCCCGCAACCATCCTGCCCTGATGAGCCCTTGTCGGCCGGCTCAGGCCGGCAGCCTGGACAGCGCCTGCTGATAAGGCGCGTGCAGCATCAGCTCGTCCCAGGGCATAGGCGCTGTCTGGGGCAGCAGATCCAGGCGGCGTGCCTCGCT
Organism: Burkholderiales bacterium UBA1834; assembly: GCA_002339015.1. Classification (GTDB taxonomy): domain Bacteria; phylum Pseudomonadota; class Gammaproteobacteria; order Burkholderiales; family Burkholderiaceae_C; genus Aquabacterium. The sequence continues at coordinate 35,279 of DDJC01000070.1, read as the reverse complement.
GTCGGCGCTGGGCCTCCATTCGCCGCGGGCCTGTGCGGCCTGCAGGCCATCGAGCAAGGCATCCACCGGGGCGCCGCCCTTGAGCGACTGATTGCACAGCAGCACCAGATCGCAGCCGGCATTGAGCGCGGCGATGGCGCCCTGGGTGTGGCTGCCGGCCACGCTGGCGCCTTCCATGCTCAGGTCATCGCTGAAGATGGCCCCGGTGAACCCCAGGCGGGCGCGCAGGATGTCCTGCAGCCAGCGGGCGGAGAAGCCAGCGGGCTGGCTGTCCACCTTGGGGTAGATCACGTGGGCCGGCATCACGCTGGTCAGCACGGTGCTGAGCCATTCGTAGGGCTTGGCATCATCGGCCAAGATGGCTTTGAGGCTGCGCTTGTCGACCGGAATCTCGACGTGGGAATCGGCCTTGACAAAGCCGTGCCCGGGGAAATGCTTGCCGCAGTTGGCCATGCCGGCGTGCAGCAGGCCCTGCATCACGGCGCGCGCCAGGGTGGTGGCCACACGGGCATCCCCGCTGAAGGCACGGTCACCGATGACGGTACTGCCCCCCCAATCCAGATCCAGCACAGGCGTGAAGCTCAGGTCCACGCCACAAGCGCGCAGTTCGGCGGCCAGCACATAGCCGCAGGCACTGGCCGCGTCCATGGCGGCCATGGCGCCGTGGCCTGCCGGCAGCTTGCCGTCATCCATCCACATGTCACCCAGGGCACGCATGGGCGGCAGGTGCGTGAAGCCATCGGTACGAAAGCGCTGGACGCGGCCCCCTTCGTGGTCCACGCAGATCAGCACATCGGGGCGGATCGACTTGATCTCGGCGCACAGGGCCGTGACCTGCGCCCGGCTCTGCCAGTTGCGTCCGAACAGAATCAGGCCGCCGGTGAGCGGGTGCTTCAGGCGGCGGCGGTCATCGTCATTGAGGCTCAGGCCTTCGACATCGAGTACCACCGGGGCGTGGGCCACGGCATCGTGCTCGGCGGAAGAAAGGCGGGCGGCGGGTATCTTCTTGACCATGGATGAAAGTGAGTATGAGTCTGGGGTGTTCAGGGTGCCGGCATTTCCACGACGACGAAGGCCAGTGCATGGTCCACCTCGTCGGTGACGGTGACGTGAGCCTTCCAGCCCCTGGCTTCGAACCAGGGCAGCAACTCGCCGCGCAGCACGATCTCGGGACGGCCGCTGGCGGCGTTGAGCACTTGCACGTGACGCCAGGTCATGGGCCAGCGCATGCCCAGGCCAATGGCCTTGGAGAAGGCCTCCTTGGCGGCAAAGCGCGTCGCCAGGTAGCGCAGGCCGCGCGCTGGTACACGGGCGGTGCGTTGACGGTACACCTGCAGTTCCTCAGGGCCCAGCACCTTCTCGGCGAAACGCTCACCCTTGCGGCTCAGCGCCGCCTGGATGCGGCGGATGTCGCACAGATCGGTGCCGATGCCGACGATCATGCGCGGCGGCTCCGGGCGATCTCGGCCTTGAAGTCGCCGATGGCTTGGCGCAATCCCACCATCAGCGCATGGCCGATCAGCGCGTGGCCGATGTGCAACTCCAGCACCTCCGGCAACGCGGCGACCAGGGCGGTGCTGCTGGTGCGTGCCGGCTGGGGCATCCAGGGCATGGCGGGGCCGGTGTCGCTCAGCGCCAGGCCATGGCCGGCGTGTGTGCGCAGGCCCAGCGAGCCCGCATGGCGCAGACCGCGGACCAGGCGGTTCAGCTCGGCCTGCACGGCAGCTTCATCTTGTGCCCACCAGGCATTGGCCAGGGCACCGGTGTGCAGTTCCACACAAGGAGCCCCCGCCTCGGCCGAGGCATCGATCTGGTCCAGATCCGCACCGATGAAGAGCGACACGCGGCTGCCGGCCGCGGACAGGCGCCCGCAGGCATCGGTCACGCGGGCCAGTTGGCCACGCACATCCAGGCCACCTTCGGTGGTAATTTCCTGACGGCGCTCGGGCACCAGGCACACGTGTTCGGGTTGGATGCGCTCGATCAGGCCGACCATCTCCTCCGTCACGGCTGCTTCGAAGTTCAAGGGTGCCTTGATGTGCGCTTTCAGTCGCGCAACATCGTCGTCACGAATGTGCCGGCGGTCTTCACGCAGGTGGAAGGTGATGATGTCCGCGCCCGCCTCTACCGCGACCTGGGCCAGGGCCACGGGATCGGGGTACAGGCCGCCGCGCGCATTGCGCACCGTGGCCACGTGGTCGATGTTGACCCCCAGCAGCGCGGCGTGGGTGTCGGTCCATTGCAGAGGGGAAAGGCTCATGTGTGCTGAAGGTCCATCATCAACTGCCGCGTGCGCAGCGGCTGCGGCCCTACATGATAGTGAAGGACGCTGCGCAGCACCGAGCGCAGGCCGGACGAGCCCAGGGCGCAGGCCTGCAGCAGCGGCTCGGGCAGCCCGTCAGAATCAGGCTCGAAGGCCGGCTGCAGCACGGATTCAAGCTGGCGCAAGAGCCAGCCGGGCAGCGTGGCGTCATCGGCCTGGGCCTCGCACACGCCCAGCTCCGGGTGCAGCGTGTACAGCACATCGTCATGCACCGAATGCCCGCTTGCACTGTGCAGGGACAGATCAGGCAGATGCCCCAATTGGCGCAGCACCATCAGTTCGAAGGCGCGCAGCGCGGCATGCAAGGTGCCTGGCAGCGTCAGCGCAGGCAACAGATCCACGTAGGCATCGAACAGGCGTGGCAAGTGGTCATGGCGCGGCAGCAGGCGCATCAGCAACTCGTTGGCATAGAAGCCCGGCAGCAAGGCCTCGCCACCCGGCCAGGCAGGCCCACCAGCCCATTCGGCCTGGCGCAGCAGCCACACCTCCACGTCCTGTCCCTGCTTGGCGCCGAAGACCACCGACAGGCGCTGGAACGGCAGCAGCACGGGCCGCAACTGCGAATACGGCCGCTTGGCGCCCTTGGCCACAGCCACCACGCGCCCATGTGCGCGCGTGAACAGGTCCAGGATCAGGCTGGACTCGCTCCAGTCATGGCTGTGCAGCACGAAGGCCGCGGTGGCCGCGCGTGTCTTCACTCGTAGCCGTAGGTGCGCAGGCGTGCGTCGTCATCGGCCCAGCCCGAGCGCACCTTCACCCAGATTTCCACGAAGACGCGGGTGTCCAGCAGGCGCTCCAGCTCGGTGCGGGCCTCGGTGCCGATGCGCTTCAGGCGCTCGCCCTTGTCGCCGATCACCATGCCCTTGTGCGAATCGCGTTCGACGATGATGGAGGCGGCGATGCGCACCAGCGGGCGGCCATGGGGCTTGTCGGAGGGCTCCTCGGTGTAGGTGTCGATCACCACGGTCGAGGTGTAGGGCAGCTCGTCGCCGGTCAGGCGGAAGAGCTTCTCACGGATGATCTCGCCGGCCAGGAAGCGGTCGGTGCGGTCGGTCAGGGCTTCTTCGTCGTACCACCAGGCCTGCTGCGGCAGGTAGGGCCGCACGATGCCGGCCAGTCGGCGCACATCGTCGAGCTTCTGGGCCGACAGCGGCACGAACTCGGCGAACGGATGGTGCGTCTGCATCTGCTGCAGCCAGGGCAGCAGATCCGCGCGCAGCTTGACGGCATCCAGCTTGTTGGCGATCAGGAAGACGGGCTTGTCCTTGGGCATGAGGGCCAGCACCTTGGCATCGTCCGGCCCGAAGCGGCCAGCCTCGACCAGAAACAGCACCACGTCCACGTCAGACAAGGTGGCCTGCACCGTCTTGTTGAGGTTGCGGTTGAGTGCCGCCGTGCCCTTGACGGTGTGCCGTGTCTGGAAGCCCGGCGTGTCGATGAACACGAACTGGCTGTCGCCTTCGGTGCGGATGCCGGTGATGCGGTGGCGCGTGGTCTGCGCCTTCTTCGAGGTGATGGACACCTTCTGGCCCACCAGCGCGTTCATCAGCGTGGACTTGCCCACATTGGGCCGCCCCACGATGGCCACCAGGCCACAACGCTGTTCCGATGCAGGCACCTGTTCGGCGCCCTGACCCTTCTTGGCCAAGGCCAGGTTGGCCAGCATGGCATCCAGTTCGGGGTTCTGGTCAGGAGAGTTGTCGTCGGGCGTGGCCATGGGCAATGCGAAATCCAGGAATCAGTGGGGGCCGATAGAAAACAAAACAATGCGAAGCAAACGCGCTCAGGACGCGTCAGTGGCCTGCAGACGCTCCAGCGCCTTCTGGGCCGCGACCTGTTCGGCCGCGCGGCGGGAAGCCCCCTCGCCACTGACCGACCAGCCCTGCGATGCCAACTCACACACCACCACGAACACCTGCGCATGGGCCTTGCCCTTGGTGGCTTCGATGCGGTAGCTGGGCAGGGGCAGTTTGCGCCCTTGCAGCCATTCCTGCAAGGCGGTCTTGGCGTCCTTGCGCCAGACCTCCGAGGTGGTCTGCAGCACCAGCGGCTCGAACAAGCGCAGCACCAGGGCGCGAGCGGCCTCGAAGCCACCATCAAGGTAGACAGCGCCGATCACCGCCTCCAGCGCATCGGCCAGGATGGAGGGGCGCTGCGCCCCGCCACCCTTGGCCTCGCCCTCGCTCATGCGCAGCACCTCAGGCAACTGCAGCGACACGGCCAGCTTGTGCAGGGTGTCCTGGCGCACAAGGTGGGCCCGCACGCGGGTCAGGTCGCCTTCATCGTTGCGGTCGAACTGCTTGTAGAGCAGGTCGGACACCGCCAGATTGAGCACCGAATCGCCCAGAAACTCCAGGCGCTCGTTCTGCTCAGCGCCGAAGCTCTTGTGCGTGAGCGCGCGGCGCAGCAAGCCATTGTCGGCGAACTGGTGGCCCAGCCGCGCCTGCAAAGCGTTCAGGGGGTGGGCAAAAGCGGCACCGTGCGGCGAGGCCGGCGGCTGCGCGGCGGCCCCGCGACGTGTCACCGTGAGTGGCCTTTGAACTTGATCACCAGGTAGACCGGGTCGAACAGTTCGATTTCCTTGTCGTAGGCGAAGCTGATCACGATTTTGTCGTTGTCTTTGGTGATATCGAGATCCTTGCTGGTGATGGACTCGATGCCATATTCGACAGACTTGCGCTGGTCAAAGGCCGTACGCACTTCCGGCACACTGCTGGCACCGCTATTGGCCACCGCATTGACCACCGACTGAATGGTGCGGTACTCATTGACAGCCGGGAACAGCTTCATCAGCAGCACCGCCACCGCGCCGACGATCACCGCCCAGAACAGCAGCCCGAACAAGGTGATGCCGCGCTGACGGCGGGCAGGTCCATTCGATTGAGTCGCAGGTTTCATCCCCGTCTCCATGAAACTCAGTTGAAGAATCCGATGCGCTTGAGATTGCCGAAGTTCATCCACACCACGAAGGCTTTGCCCACGATGTTCTCTTCAGGCACGAAGCCCCAGTAGCGCGAATCCTGGGAATTGTCGCGGTTGTCGCCCATGGCATAGAAATAGCCCTTGGGCACCTTGCAGGTCACACCTTCACCACTGTAGCGGCACAGTTCCCGGTGGGGAAACTGCTCGATGGCCGGCTCGGGAATGTAGCCCGGGCGGTCCTTGTCGACCAGGATGCGGTGATCGGCCTTGCCCAGCTTCTCGGAGAACTGCAGCGTGTAGCGCATGCTGTCCTCGTCGTAGAACTCCGCCAGCGGCTGCTGCTGGACCAGTTGGCCGTTGATGTAGAGCTTCTTGTTGAGGTAGGACACCTCGTCGCCCGGCACGGCCACCACGCGCTTGATGTAGTCAATGCTGGGGTTGACCGGGAAGCGGAACACGATCACGTCACCGCGTTCGGGATTGTGGTTGTCCCAGATCTTCTTGTTGATCACCGGCAGGCGGATGCCGTAGTGGTACTTGTTAACCAGGATCAGGTCGCCTACCAGCAGCGTCGGGATCATCGAACCCGACGGGATCTTGAAGGGCTCGAACAGGAAGGAGCGCATCAGGAAGACGGCGCAGATCACCGGGAACAGCCCGGCGGTCCAGTCCAGCCACCAGGGCTGCATCAGCAGCCTGGCACGGGCTTCCTCGACATTGCCATCGACCTGAGAAATGCCTTGCGAGGCCAGCTGACCGCGGCGAGCCTGATCCTGCTCCAGCAGACGCGCCGCGGCGGCCTCGCGGGCCGGACGGAACTTGTAGCGCTCGGCCAGCCAGTAAACCAGCGTCACCATCGTCAGGATGAACAACAGCAAGGCGAAATTGCCCTGCCAATGCCCCATGTACCAGCCCCCCAGGTACACGACCAGGGCCGCGTACAACACACCTGTGATCAAACTCATCAATCGTCCACTTGTAGGATAGCCAGGAACGCCTCTTGCGGCACCTCGACGGAGCCGATCTGCTTCATGCGTTTCTTACCGGCCTTTTGTTTTTCGAGCAGCTTGCGTTTGCGGCTGATGTCGCCACCATAGCATTTTGCCAGCACGTTCTTGCGCAGCGCCTTGATGTTCTCCCGGGCGATGATGTTGGCGCCGATGGCGGCCTGGATGGCCACGTCGTACATCTGGCGCGGGATCTGCTCGCGCATCTTGGCCGCCACCGCACGGCCGCGGTACTGGCTCTGGCTACGGTGCACGATCATGGCCAGCGGATCGACCTTGTCGCCGTTGATCAGGATGTCGACCTTCACCACATCGGCCGGGCGGTACTCCTTGAATTCATAGTCCATCGAGGCATAGCCGCGCGACACGCTCTTGAGCTTGTCGAAGAAGTCCAGCACGATCTCGGCCAGCGGCAGCTCATAGGTCAGCATGACCTGCTTGCCGTGGTAGGCCATGTTGAGCTGCACGCCACGTTTCTGGTTGGCCAGCGTCATCACCACACCGACGTAGTCCTGCGGCATGTACAGGTGCACCGTGACGATGGGCTCGCGAATCTCGCGGATGCGGGCGATCTCGGGCATCTTGGAGGGGTTCTCGACCTCCAGCACAGCGCCGTCGTTCATCTCCACCTCATAGACCACGCTGGGCGCGGTCGTCACCAGATCCTGGTCGAACTCGCGCTCCAGGCGCTCCTGCACGATCTCCATGTGCAGCAGGCCCAGGAAACCGCAGCGGAAGCCGAAGCCCAGCGCCTGCGACACCTCGGGCTCGAAACGCAGCGAGCTGTCGTTGAGCTTGAGCTTTTCCAGCGCGTCGCGCAGCTGGTCGTATTCGCTGGCCTCGGTGGGGTAGAGCCCTGCGAACACCTGCGGCTGGATCTCCTTGAAGCCAGGCAGCGCCTCAGTGGCCGGGCCGGCGTTGTTCGGCGTCTTCTTCTCGACCGTGACGGTATCACCCACCTTCGCGGCGGCCAGCTCCTTGATGCCGGCGATGATGAAGCCCACCTCGCCCGCCTTGAGCTTGTCACGGTTCTCGCTCTTGGGCGTGAACACGCCCAGGTGCTCGATCGGGTAGACGGTGTTGGTGGCCATCATGCGGATGCGCTCACCCTTGTTCAGCGTGCCATCGACCACGCGCACCAGCATCACCACGCCCACGTAGTTGTCGAACCACGCATCGATGATCATCGCGCGTGGCGGGCCGTCGGCATCGCCCTTGGGCGGCGGCATGCGCGCGACCACGGCCTCGAGGATCTCGTCGATGCCCATGCCGGTCTTGGCCGAGCACGGGATGGCGTCACCGGCATCGATGCCGATCACATCCTCGATCTCTTCCTTGGCCTGCTCAGGGTCGGCCTGCGGCAGGTCCATCTTGTTGAGGACGGGGATCACCTCCACGCCAAGATCGAGCGCGGTATAGCAGTTCGCCACCGTCTGCGCCTCGACACCCTGGCTGGCATCGACCACCAGCAACGCACCCTCGCAGGCGGACAGCGAACGGCTCACTTCATAGGAGAAGTCCACATGGCCGGGCGTGTCGATCAGGTTGAGGTTGTAGACCTGACCGTCCTTGGCCTTGTACTGCAGCGCGGCGGTCTGTGCCTTGATGGTGATGCCGCGCTCGCGCTCGATGTCCATCGAGTCAAGAACCTGGGCCTCCATCTCGCGATCACTGAGGCCTCCGCAGCGCTGGATGATGCGATCAGCCAGGGTGGATTTGCCGTGATCGATGTGGGCAATGATGGAGAAATTACGGATGTGATTCATAAAAAAAAGGCACGTCGAAACGAGTGACGCGCCTTCCAACAAAAACGTATGGCAACTGCTTGTTGGACTTTCATTGTAGCCAAAAGCATCCTTGGCAAGCCCCTTCAGACCGGGGCCGAAGGGTCGTTGCCCACAGCCTACAAGGCCGTTTTGCACAACTTATCCACAGGTCTTTGTGAACAAATCCGGCCGGGTTTCGCGTCGGGGGAGGATTGTAGCGAATCCCTCGGAGCCGACTTGCAGCGCCCCTTCACGCAGCCTTCAACTTATCAACACGAGACAAGCCGGCTCTGTCGCGATGCAGCAAAATGAAAAAGCGTTGGTTTTTTCACAAAGAGAAAAATCCAGGACGACGGGAGGGTCGTCCTGGGCAGCATGGCCTCAGTTGTTGGGGCGGATCACCGCGTATTGCGCCCACTCGCCACGGCGCACCAGCACGCTCACCGGCCTGCTGCGGTCCACCTTGGCCAGCACGGCCTCGAATTGTTTGACATCGGCCACCTGTACGTTGGCGATCGCCAGAATCACATCGCCTTCACGCAGACCGGAACGTGCAGAAGGCCCGTCTGCATCGGTCACCAGCACGCCGCCATTGACCTTCAGTTCACGCTTCTGTTCCGCAGTCAGATTGGCCAAATCCAGGCCCAGCACCGTGCCTGCGAGCCTGGCTTCCGACTTGCCCGGAGCGCTCGGCGCGCCGGCCGCAGCCTGCTGCTTGGGCTTGTCGTCCAGTTCGACCACATTGACCGACAGGTCCTTGTAGGCCCCGCGGCGGAACACCTGCAATGTGGCCTTGCTGCCCGGCTTGGTGGCGCCCACAAGGCGCGGCAGATCACCGGCCTTGTCCACCACCACGTTGTTGAAGCGCGTGATGATGTCGCCAGCCTCCAGCCCCGCCTTGTCAGCCGGCCCACCAGGCTCGACCATGCGCACCACCGCGCCTTGCGGCTTGGCCAGCCCCAGCGAATCAGCCACCTCCTTGCTGACCGGCTCAATGGACACGCCGATGCGGCCACGCACCACCTTGCCATTGGCCCGCAGCTGGTCGGCCACGCGGATTGCATCGTCGATGGGGATCGAGAAGGAGATGCCCATGAAGCCACCTGAGCGGCTGAGTATCTGCGAGTTGATGCCCACCACCTCGCCACGCATGTTGATCAGCGGGCCACCAGAGTTGCCCGGGTTCACGGCCACATCGGTCTGGATGAAGCGGATCTCTTCACCCGTGTCACGCGACTTGGCACTGACGATGCCCGCGGTGACGCTGTTCTCCAGGCCGAAGGGCGAGCCGATGGCCATCACCCATTCACCCACCTTGAGCTTGCTGACATCGCCCATCCGCACGGCCGGCAGGTTGGGCGCCTCGATCTTGACCACCGCCACGTCGGTGCGCTTGTCCACACCCACGATCTTGGCCTTGAGTTCGCGCTGGTCCGTGAGCGTGACGTAGACCTCATCGGCGCCATCGACCACATGGGCATTGGTCATGATGAAGCCATCGCCCGTCAGAATGAAGCCCGACCCCACGCCACGCGGACGCTCCTCGCTCTGCGGTTCGGCGTTCTCACCCTTGCCCTTGGGCTTGTTCTGCTTGGGCACGGGCTGGCCGGGCAGCGGCATGCCGAAGAAGCGACGGAAGAACTCCTGCATCTGCTCGTCCATCTCGCCACTGCCCGGACGCCCCACCTGCACACGCTGCGTGGTGCGGATGTTCACGACCGACGGGCCCACCTTGTCGACCAGATCGGTGAAATCGGGCAGGCCGCGCACGAGCGGTGCCACGGGTACGACGGCCGTGCCCGGCGCTGGTTGTGCCTGAGCAGACAGGGGCAGCAGCGCGCCGCTGGCCAGCGCACCGGCCATCGACATCACGATCCCTGCACGCGACAACGCGGTCAGGCGGGGCATGGAATGGGAAAAGATCGACAAGGTCATGGACGAAAGCCTCGAATGAGAAAGAAACGTCTGAAACTCGAAGTGTGAACCACAGTTCAGTGCCTTGACGGCACGAATCGTCGCCAGGGCGGTAAACAGGCCGTAAAGGTAAGGAGCTCATGCGCTGGGCGCATGAGGCAGCGCCCCGTCATGGCCGCGCGAATGCACCCGCGAAACGCACGACCGTGGCCGCAGGCACATCCCCCACCACCGTGAGCCACCAATCGCCCACGCGGCGCTTGAGTGTCTGCGTGGCGCCCTGGGCCAGCATCATCTCGCGGCCATGCCGACGGGCATCGAAAGGCTCGATGAACACCGAGACATGGGTGACGCCATCACCGAACACGGCCTGCACCACCTCGGAGGCCTGCGCTGCCGGCTCGCCGGCAGCCAAGGACGGCAGCATGCCTGGGGCACCGCGGCGCACGCAGGTCAGCAGGCGAAAACCGGGCGGCAAATCATTGAGCTGCCAGCCCTCCTGCGGCAAGGTGGTCTTCTTGAGATCGCTGCGCACCACTCGCCAGCCCGCCAGGGATTTGGCATCTGGCATGCGCCAACCACGGTCCGTGGCCGGCCTGACGTTCACCTGCGTGAAGGCTGTCCATTCCAGAACCTGGCCATTGGGCGCAAGTGTTTCAGCACGCAGAACCAGCCCTGAGCGTTGTTCCGCCCAAACCCGTTGCCCATATCGGAACTGGTCGCGCGCGCGCAGCAACAGCACGATGGAGGCATGCCCGGCCCAGCGCTGCTGCCCAGCCAGATCGATCTGATAAAAATCAGCCACCCGCTCGTCGAGTTGCGACCAGGGCCTGGGCATGCCCAGCAAGGCACCATATTGCTGCACAAGCACTGTTTTTTTGTGCGGCCACAAGATCTGGATGTCGTCGTTGTGGCGGTAGATCTGGCGCTCAGGACCATCGAGCGGCTCGATCTTCTCGAACAAGTCTTCGTCATTGACGCGATGGCTGACCTGGACACTGCTGGAGCGCCCGGGTGAACTCATCATCACGGTGCCTTCGTAGCTGCTTTGCCGCGCGGCCTGCCCGATCAGGCGCAGCCATTGCGTCGCGCTGACCGGCTCCGCCGGGGTAGGCTGCGCCCCGCCCTGAACGGTGGCGAGGGTGCCGGCATGCGCCATGCTCAAGGACATGCTCAGGGTGGTCAGGACGCAGGCGCGCAGGCCTTGACAGAAAAGCTGGAATGGCATCAAGTGGCTTGTCGCTCGTCTCACGGGCCCTCCGGCGCAGGAGATCAGCGCCCAGCAGGGGCCTCGAACGCTATGCTGCGCACCAAGCCTGCGGGCGGCACGAAACTACCAGTCGCGGCCAATTCACGATGGGCGGCCAAAAACTCATCGAGCTGCGGGTCACGGATGATGAGCATCTTGCCCGCGCGCTCGGCGGCGGTTTCCGTGGCGCCACGGGCAAAGGAAGCCTGTGCAGGTTCGACAGGATGACGCGTCATGGAGCTGTCGGCCACCAGGCCGGAGCGCAGTGAGGGCGCCAACGTCGCCTCCTGCCCCACCCAGGCTTGCGCGCCCACGGGGATCACGGCATCACGGCTGGCCTGGGCCAGCATCGGCGAGGCGCTGCCTTCGCTGCCTTCCTGAGGATGCAACGTGGTGATCACGGCGCCCAGGACCATGACAAAACCGGCGGCCACGGCCACGGGGCCTGCCCAGCGCCTGCGGTGCAGCGGATAGGACATGTTGGCCACGGCAGGCTCGGTGGAGGCCACCATGGCAGCCGCGCTGGCGGCAGCCATGGCTGCTGGCGCCAGCACCACCGGCTCCTGGGCCAGGCGTGCCCGGAAGGCTTCCAGGAAGGCCTGGTCGGCGCTGGCGTCCTGCGCAAGGGTGTCCGAGCGCATCACATCGCCGATCAGCTGGTAGGCGTGCCAACGCTCGCGCACCTCGCGCTGAGAGCGCCACACCCCGCAGGCGTGGGCAATTTCGAGCTCGGTCGCCTGGCCGTCGGCCAGCGCCGACAAGGCCTCGAAGGAATTCGCTTCGTCGTCAAATGGGAGATCAGACATGACGCACACCCCGGTTCAGACACAACGTCGATTGAACAGACACCGCACAGCAAGAAAAGTTCACAACCATGATCGCCATTTGTGGACAAAGCCACGAAAAAACCACCTGAACAGGGTTTACCAGCGCTTGCCCTCGCGGGTGTCCAACAATGGCTTGAGTTTTTGCGAGATGGCTTCCCGTGCACGGAAAATCCGCGAGCGCACGGTGCCGATCGGGCAGTTCATGAGTTCGGCGATGTCTTCGTAGCTCAGGCCCTCGATTTCACGCAACGTGATTGCCTGCCTGAGCTCATCTGACAGCGCTTCGATCGCTTCGTTCACCGTGCGGGCGATCTGCTGGCTTGCGAGCACCGATTCAGGGGTCTCGCCATCGGTCAGTTCGTTCTCGACACGGGAGACATCGTCATCGTCGTCGCTCTGGCTGGCCAGGGCCGACTCGGACACCAGCGGGTCGCGCTTGAGCTGCATCAGCGCCTTCTTGGCGGTGTTGACGGCGATGCGGTAGAGCCAGGTGTAGAAGGCGCTCTCGCCACGGAACTGCGGCAGCGCACGGTAAGCACGGATGAAGGTTTCCTGGGCGATGTCCTCGACCAGATCCACGTCACGCACCATCCGGGCAATCAGGCGCTCTATGCGGCGGCGGTATTTCACCACCAACATTTCGAAGGCGCGCTGATCACCCTGCTGCACCCGAGCCACGAGCGCGGCATCGACATCCACCGAGGTTTGCGCAGGCGCCACCGGCCCCGTGACACCCGAGGGCTGGCCGCCATCCGGCGGAGAACGGTCGGGCGGCGTCATGCCGACCTCCTGGCTGTTGGGGGCAATACGACTTTCTGTGATTCGCACCGTGCCAATGATGCCACCATCGGCCCACTGCCCTGTTCATCACCCGGCACAAGCCCTTCGCGGCCGGAGGATGAGATCAATCGCCAGCGCCATGGACCTTGAAGGGATGGCTGATCGATCCAACGCCATTGGGGCTTCGACCGGGGCGCTTGCAGGCGAACCAGCACACCGAAACCCAGATCGGCCTTGACCTGCAGTTCGACGGGCCGGCCGGATTCATCGGCCCAGCGCAGCGAGGCGCCCGCGCGCCCTGCGGCATGGCTTGCCGCCCGCCAGTACAGTGTGCGGGCAGGCTGCCTGCGCAAACTGTTCGCCCAGCGGAAAGTGGATACCGACCAGGCCAGCACACCAGCCCCCGCCAGGAGGGCATCGCCCCAGCCCACTCGCCCTTGCAGGGCATCAAAGGCCAGGCCAGCCCACCAGAGCAGTGCCAGCGCACCCATGGCAAACGCCAACCCGCGCGCTAGCGGCACTGCCACGCGCGGCGATGCAGGCATCAGCCATTCCTGGCCTGAGGCAGCTGCAACTGAGCGGTGGCGGCGATGCGGACTCAAACGCGCTTGAACACCAGCGAACCGTTGGTGCCGCCAAAACCGAAGTTGTTCTTCAAGGCCACGTCGATCTTCATCTCACGCGCCGTGTTGGCGCAGTAATCCAGGTCGCATTCCGGATCCTGGTTGAAGATGTTGATCGTGGGCGGCGAGATCTGGTGATGGATGGCCAGCACCGTGAACACGGACTCGATGCCACCGGCACCACCCAACAGATGGCCCGTCATGGACTTGGTGGAGTTGACCACCAGTTGCTTGGCGTGGTCGCCGAAGGCCAGCTTGATCGCATTGGTCTCGTTGACATCACCCAGCGGCGTCGAGGTGCCGTGCGCATTGAGGTACTGCACCTGGTCGGCGGAGATGCCGGCATTGCGCAGTGCGTTCTGCATCGAGCGCTTGGGGCCGTCCACGTCGGGTGCGGTCATGTGATAGGCATCGGCGCTCATGCCGAAGCCGACCAGCTCGGCGTAGATCCTGGCGCCACGGGCCTTGGCGTGCTCGTACTCTTCGAGCACCATCACACCGGCACCCTCGCCCAGCACGAAGCCATCGCGGTCCTTGTCCCAGGGACGAGACGCGGTGGCGGGATCATCATTGCGGCTGGACAGCGCGCGAGCCGCGGCAAAACCGCCGATGCCCAGCGGCGAGACAGTGGCTTCGGCACCGCCGGCCACCATCACGTCGGCATCGCCGTATTCGATCATGCGCGCGGCCTGACCAATGCTGTGCAGACCGGTGGTGCAGGCCGTCACGATGGCCAGATTCGGGCCCTTGAAGCCGTACTGGATCGAGACGTGCCCAGAGATCATGTTGATGATCGAGGCCGGCACGAAGAACGGCGAGATGCGGCGCGGGCCCTTCTCGGTGTAGTCCTTGTGGGTTTCCTCGATCAGTGGCAGGCCACCGATGCCCGAGCCCACCAGGCAGCCGATGCGTTCAGCCTGTTCAGGCGTGAGGGCATCGCCCGTGGGCAGCCCGGCATCGCGCACCGCCTGCATGCTGGCCGCCAGGCCGTAATGGATGAAGGTGTCCATGTGGCGGGCTTCCTTCGCGGAGATGTACTCCTCGATGCTGAAGCCCTTGACCTCACCGGCGAACTTGGTCGCCATGGCCGAGGCATCGAACTTGGTGATGCTGGCGATGCCGGACTTGCCCGCGATGAGATGGGTCCAGGACTCATCGACCGTGTTGCCCACGGGGGTGATGAGGCCCAGGCCGGTGACGACGACGCGACGACGGGACATGCTTGTAGGAACTGATGTTCGAGAGAAAAGACGGACAAGGCCCCGAAGGGCCTTGGTCGCGGATCGGGAAGATCAGGCCTTCACGTGGCCCTTGGCGTAGTCGATCGCCAATTGCACGGTGGTGATCTTCTCAGCCTCTTCGTCGGGGATCTCGATGCCGAACTCGTCTTCCAGAGCCATCACCAGTTCAACGGTGTCCAGGGAATCGGCACCCAGGTCAGCCACGAAGGCCTTTTCGTTGGTGACTTCCGATTCGGCAACGCCCAGTTGCTCGGCAATGATCTTTTTGACGCGTGCTTCGATATCGCTCATGACTCCTCCAGGAGGGTGGTAACAAGGGGCAGATTCTACCGGTGGAAACGAGACAAATTGGTTTCAGCCGGCAGGACGGGAAATTGAGATGCCCCCAACAGATCTCAATACTTCAATTCATGAACATGCCGCCATTCACATGGATTTCACTGCCAGTGATGTAGGCAGCCGCGGGCGAGGCCAGAAAGGCCACGGCCTCGGCAATGTCTTGTGGCTGGCCCAGGCGGCCCAGCGGAATCTGTGCCTTGAGGGCTGTGTGCTGCTCTTCGCTGAGCGCGCGGGTCATGTCGGTATCGATGAAACCCGGCGCCACGCAGTTGACGGTGATGTTGCGACTGCCCAGTTCACGCGCCAGGGCGCGGCTCATCCCCGCCACGCCGGCCTTCGAGGCCACGTAGTTGGCCTGACCGGGGTTGCCGGCTGCCCCCACCACCGAGGTGATGTTGATGATGCGGCCTTGGCGCTGCTTCATCATGGGGCGCATCACGGCGCGGCTGAGGCGGAACACGGACTTGAGGTTGGTGTCGATCACCGCCTCGAAATCTTCGTCCTTCATCCGCATGGCCAAGGTATCGCGGGTGATGCCGGCGTTGTTGACCAGCACATGCAGGCCGCCGAACTCCTTGACGATGCTGTCGATCAGCGCTTCTGAAGCCGCTGCATCGGTCACATTCAGCACCACACCGCGGCTGCCAGCGAAGCCAGAGAGCGCTTCGGTGATGCCTTGGGCACCGCTTTCAGAGGTGGCCGTGCCGATGACGGTGAAGCCACGCTGAGCCAGCGTACGGGCGATGGCCTGGCCGATGCCGCGGCTGGCGCCGGTGACCAACGCGATCTGTGGGGTGTTGTCGCTCATGCCAGCAGCCCCTTCACGTCCTGCAGCGAGGCCGGGTCGAGCACCGTGGCCGACACCAGGTCACCGTCGATGCGCTTGACCATGCCCGCCAGCACCTTGCCTGGGCCACATTCGATCACATGCGTCAGGCCACGCGCCTTGAGCGCCTGGATGGTCTCCACCCAGCGCACCGGCCCGAAGGCCTGGCGGTACAGGGCGTCGCGGATCGCATCGGCATCGGCGGCCACGGCCACATCGATGTTGTTGATCACGGGGATGGCCGGCGCGGCAAACGGCGTGGCGGCCAGCTTGTCTTTCAGGCGCTCGGCGGCTGGCTTCATCAGGCTGGAGTGGAACGGCGCCGACACGGGCAGCGGCAGCGCGCGTTTGGCGCCAGCGGCCTTGAGCACCTCGCAGGCCTTCTCGACGCCAGCCTTGGTGCCAGCGATCACGGTCTGCTTGGGATCGTTGAAGTTCACAGCTTCGACGGCCTCACCGGACAGCTTGGCGGCCTCCAGGCAACCTGCCTTCACGGCCCCGGCGTCCAGTCCGAGAATGGCGGCCATGCCACCGGTGCCCACGGGCACGGCTTCCTGCATGGCCTGGGCACGGAAGCGCACCAGGGGCAGCGCATCCTTGAGCGCCAGGGCGCCGGCGGCCACCAGGGCAGTGTACTCACCCAGCGAGTGACCGGCCACGGCAGCGGGCATCAGGCCGGTGTCAGCCTGCCAGGCGCGCCAGGCGGCCACACCGGCCGTGAGCATCACGGGCTGGGTGTTGGTGGTCAGGTCGAGCTGTTCCTTGGAGCCCTGCGAGATCAGGGCCGCGACATCTTCACCCAGAGCCTCGGAGGCCTCGGCCAGGGTCGCGCGCACGGCGGGGTGGTCGCCCCAGGCGTCCAGCATGCCCACCGACTGGGAGCCTTGTCCAGGAAACACGAATGCGAAAGCGGTCATGGCGTGTTGTGGTCTAGTTTGTAAGTGAGGGAGGCGGCTGGGCGGCTCAGTAATCCACCAGGACAGCGCCCCAGGTGAACCCACCGCCCATGCCTTCGAGCAACAGCCGCTGGCCGCGCTGGATGCGCCCCTGGCGGACGGCATGGTCCAGCGCCAGCGGGATGGAGGCGGCGGAGGTGTTGCCGTGCTGATCCACCGTGACGATGAGCTGGTCCATGGTCATGGCCAGCTTGCGCGCCGCAGTTTGCATGATACGGATATTGGCCTGATGCGGCACCAGCCAGTCGACGCTCGAGGCATCGCAGCCGGCCGCAGCCAGCACTTCGCTGGTGACACTGTCCATCACACTGATGGCCAGCTTGAACACCGCCTGCCCCTGCATCTTCAGGAACGGATCACCCAACACCTGGCCGCCCGAGATGGCACCCGGCGTGCACAGGATGTTGGCGTGACGGCCATCGGCATGCAGGCGCGAAGCCAGGATGCCGGGCTGATCGCTGGCCTCCAGCACCACGGCGCCGGCGCCATCACCGAACAGCACGCAGGTGGTGCGGTCCTTGAAATCCAGCAGCCGCGAGAACACCTCGGCGCCCACGATCAGTGCTTTGCGCGCAGCACCCGAGCGAATCATGCTGTCGGCCACACCCAGGGCGTAAACGAAGCCCGAGCATACGGCCTGCACATCAAAAGCGGCACAGCCGGCCACGCCCAGCTTCTGCTGGATCAGGCAGGCCGTTGACGGAAACACCATGTCCGGCGTGGACGTGGCGCAGATGATGAGGTCGATGTCGGCGGCCTGGCAGCCGGCAGCTTCGAGTGCATGCCTGGCCGCCTGCACGCCCAGATCGCTGGAGGTCACGCCTTCGTCAGCGAAATGGCGGAACCGGATGCCGGTGCGCTCCACGATCCAGTCGTCGGAAGTTTCGACGCCGTCTTGTGCGAGCTGGTTGGCAAGATCCTGATTGCTCAGGCGCCTGGGTGGCAGGTAACTGCCTGTTCCGGCAATGCGGGCGTACGTGGTTCGCGCCGCCGCCCCGCCGGACACGGGGAGGGTTTGGGTCATCGAGTAGAGGTCAGGCCACGCGCCCCACGGGGGTATGCGGGGCTGCCGTGACGCCATCACCTTGTGGGTTGTCTACGGGTTCGGCGCCTTCTGCTGGAAGACTGCCCACGGTGGCCGCAATGCGGTCGTGGACCCGGTCCAGCAGTCGGTGCCGGGCCGCATGATAGGCCCTGTTGAGGGCCTGTTCAAAAGAAAATGCATCGGCCGAGCCATGGCTTTTGAAAACCAGCCCCCTCAAACCCAGCAAGGCTGCACCGTTGTACCGGCGATGATCCATGCGCTTTTTGAAATGAGATAGAACCGGAAGAGCGACGATGGCGACAAGCTTCGTGAAAATGTTACGAGTGAACTCCTGCTTGATCACCGAGGCAAAGAGCGTCGCCAACCCTTCGGCCGTCTTGAGCGCCACGTTGCCGACAAAGCCGTCGCAAACGACCAGATCGGTCGTGCCCTTGAAAATATCGTTGCCTTCGACGTTGCCGTGGAAGTTGATGGCCCCACGGGCATCGGCCTGGCGCAGCAGTTCACCCGCCTGTTTGATGACGTCGTTGCCTTTGATGACTTCTTCACCGATGTTGAGCAGGCCGACGGTAGGGTTCTCCTTGCCGTCGACGGCCGCCACCAGCGCCGAGCCCATCACGGCGAACTGCAGCAGGTGCTCGGCGGAACAATCGACGTTGGCCCCGAGGTCGAGCACGGTGGTGTAGCCATCCTTCTGATTGGGCATCACCGACGCGATGGCCGGACGATCGATGCCTTCGACGGTCTTGAGCAGGTAGCGCGCCACCGCCATCAAGGCACCCGTGTTGCCGGCGGACACGCAGGCGTGGGCCTTGGAGGCACCGCCCTCGCCCAGCTTGACCTGGCTGATGGCCACGCGCATGGATGAGTCCTTCTTGCGACGCAGCGCCACCTCGACGGGATCGTCCATGGACACCACTTCGCTGGCGTTGACCAGCGTGACGCGCGCCCAGCCCCTGGCCGGCTCGATCGCCTCGGGCAGACCCACCAGCACCAGTTCGGCATCCGGATGGTGCGCCAGGAAGGCCTTGCAGGCGGGCAAGGTGATGGACGGGCCATGATCCCCCCCCATGCAGTCCACGGCGATGCGAACGGGGCCTTGCAGATCAGGCAGAACAGAGCGACCCACCGCCGGGGATTCAGGGGTGGGGGTAAGCGCAGGAGAGTTCATCGGAGGTGCACCGGATCAGGCGCGGCCTTGTGCCATGCATCGGGCAGCACAAAAGGCGGGCCTGAACAGACTATGGGCCGGAAGCCTGGCAATTGCCAGCGCGACCAGCCCGTCGAGCATGATGACTGGGTGTGCCAGCCTCATACGGAAATAGAGTTCGACCCAGCGGGGCCGCGCCCAGGCGCGACCGCGGAGCATGTGGTCAGGCGTCAGCCTTGGTCTTGATGACCTTGCGACCACGGTAGAAGCCGGTCGGGCTGATGTGGTGACGCAGGTGCGTTTCGCCGGTGGTGGGCTCGATGGCGGTACCCGGTTGAACCAGGGCGTTGTGCGAGCGGTGCATGCCACGCTTGGAAGGCGACTTCTTGTTCTGCTGAACGGCCATGATGGACTCCAATATCGGGCAAGGCCCGAAGCAGGGGCGCCGGATCCACTGCCATCACACCCTTGAGGCACTGGCCGGGGCCACACCTCTCAAGCGCTGCCTCAGACACGGCCACCCGGACAGGCAGCCCCTTGAGACATCAGCATCGAACCCTGCGCGGGTTGAATTCAGTTTTGACTCTCCGGATATATGGATACCCGGAAAACCCGAGATTCTAGCACGTGATATTCAACGTGCTCAAGATTTGTCGCCCGATGTCCCGCCGGCCGCGCCCTTTTTGAGCTGGGCCAGCACCGCGAAGGGGTTCTTGCGGCTGGTGTCGCCATCGGCCTCGCCCTCTTGGAGCGCATGGGTTTCGTCGTCCACCCCGGGATCGGACACCGACATTTTAGGCGGCTGGGGGCATTCATCATGGCGGGGCACGAGGGGTGAGGCCATGATCAGTTCGTCCTCGATCAGGTCGAGCAGGTCGAAGCTGCGGCTGGTGACCAGCACGTCGTCTTCCAGGTCGGCATCGAGTTCGGCGGCCGTGGACTCGTCGGCCACGAAGCGGATGGTGCGGTCGATCTCCACCGGCAGCGTCACGGGCTGCAGGCAGCGCTGGCATGTCCAGGGCAACAGGGCATGGGCCTTCAGATCGAGCCAGCGCTGGGGCTCGCCCACGCGCTGCGCCAGCAGCCGCCCCTGGGCACGCCAGGTGACGGGCTCGACGGTGCCATGCGCGACGTCGGGTGGCAGGCCTTCGGCCACTCGGGGCAACTCGGCCAGCGGGGATTGGCCCTCCAGGGGGGCTTCGGAATCGATGAAGGCCCCGATGTCCATCTTGCGGGGGTGGTGCTGACGCGGTTTCATGCATGAAAGTGTAGGCTGGAAGCCGCCTGCGGCCACGCGCCGCTCGGGGACAATAGGGGCATGAGCGATCAGACAACCCCGCCCACCCTGGTGCTTGGCTCGACATCCCGCTACCGGCGGGAGTTGCTGGAGCGCCTGGGCCTGCCCTTCGAGGTTCGCGCCCCGGAGGTCGATGAAACGCCGCAACCCGGCGAAGAGCCCATCTTGCTGGCCACGCGCCTGGCCCATGCCAAGGCGTTCGCGGTGGCCGCCCAGGCTGGTGATCGGGACGAGATCGTGATCGGCTCCGACCAGGTGGCCGATCTGGACGGGCACCCGCTGGGCAAACCAGGCTCGCACGAAGGCGCCCAGGCCCAGTTGCGCTCGATGAGCGGCCGCACGGTGGCCTTCCACACGGCCGTCACCATCGTGCGCCCGCAGACACAGGAACACTGGCAGGCCCTGGACACAGTGAAGGTGCGCATGCGCACTTTGCGCGACGATGAGATCGAGTCCTACCTGCGCCTGGAACAGCCCTACGACTGTGCCGGCAGCGCGAAGGTCGAGGGCCTGGGCATCACGCTGATCGAGCGCATCGAATCAGACGACCCCACCGCGCTGATCGGCCTGCCCTTGATCTCGGTGACCCGCCTGCTGCGCCTGGCCGGGCTGGATGTGCTGCGCCATACGCGCGCCCACGCCTGAAACAAGCCTGCCCCCGCCCTTGCCTCTCCCCGCCCCTCAGACATCACCATGACCGCCTTGACCGACCGCCCCACCCAGGGGCGTCTGCTGCTGATCCCCAATACCCTGGACCTGGGCAGCGTGCCCGAAGGCCAACCTCTACCGGACCTGCAGGCCGTGCTGCCACTGGGCGCGCTGCAGGTTGCAGCCCGACTGCAGCACTGGGTAACCGAAAACGCCAAAACCACCCGCGCCTTCCTCAAGCGCGTGGACGCCGTCACGCCACTGCAGACACCCTTGCAGCAGCAGCACATCGAGGTGCTGCCCCGCCCACCCAAAGGCGGCGGGACGCAAACGCCCACCGCGCCCGCCGTGTGGAACAACTTGCTTGCCCCCGCTCTGGCCGGGCATGACCTGGGCCTGATCTCCGAAGCCGGCCTGCCCGGCGTGGCCGATCCGGGCGCCGGACTGGTGCTGGCCGCCCATCGCGCGGGCATTGCCGTGGTGCCCATCTCGGGGCCCAGCTCCCTGGTGCTGGCCCTGGCCGGCAGCGGGCTCAACGGGCAGAGCTTCGCCTTCGTCGGCTACCTGCCCACCGATGGCGCGGCTCGCACCCAGCGTATCCGCGACCTGGAACAGACCTCGCGCAAGTTGCAGCAGACGCAACTGGTGATCGAAACGCCGTATCGCAATGCGGCGCTCGCGCAGGCGCTGGTCCAGACCCTGAGCCCTCAGACCCTGCTGACCATCGCCTGCGGTCTCACACTGGAGGCCGGCTGGTGCCGCACGCTGCCCGCGTCTGACTGGCGCCGCCAGAACCTGTCCCTGCCAGACCACATCCCGGCCATATTTGCGTGGCTGGCCGCCTGAGCCAGGCCTTGCCGCCCCTGCGGCACGCCATTCTTGCCACAATCGGTGAAGGCCCAGCCTGTCGCCTTCGCCCACTTCTTTCCCGACTGCACCGTGAGCCCGCTTTCACTCGACGCTTCGACCTCGCACACCCCGCCCGGCCGCCTTGCCCGGCAACTGGGCCACGCGAGCCTGCTGCCTTTCGTCGCGGGCGCCGTCTTCATCTGGCTGCTGTCGGGGCGCGTGCCGCCCGAGCCCTTCGTCTTCCTGGTCGGTGCACTGACCAGCTATGCGGCCATGGTGATCGCTTTCCTGGGCGGCCTGCCCTGGGGCCTGGCAGTGCGGGTTCGCACTGAAGACGCCGATCACGAACTCGTCCAGCGCACGCTGTGGACCGGGCTGATCCGCCTGATGACGGCATGGATCGCCGTGAGCATGCCTCCCCACGCCGGCCTGGTCGTGCTGGGCGCGCTGTTGATCGCCGGCTACCTGATCGACCGGCGCCTGTACCCGCTGCTGGGAGCAGGCGGTTGGCTGACGCTGCGCTTTCGCCTGACGGTCGTGGCCAGCCTGAGCTGCTTCCTGGCCGCCGCCCAACTCTAGTCCGTCTGACCATCCCCGCACGCCTGACCACGCATGATCGACTACTTCATCGAACCCGCCCAAGTCCACGCGCACCGCTATGCCGTCACGCTGAAGCTGCCCCGATCCGAAGGCCCTGTGCGGCTGAGCCTGCCGGTGTGGATTCCGGGCAGCTACCTGGTGCGCGAGTTCGCCCGTCACCTGATGAATCTGCAGGCCACACAAGGCAAAGCACCATGCCGCATCCTGCAGGAAGACAAGACCACCTGGGTGGTCGACGCCCCTGGACGCGGTGCCATCACCGCGCGCTACGAGGTCTACGCCAACGACACCTCGGTGCGGGCCGCCTTCCTCGATGCGCGACGCGGCTTTTTCAACGGCACCAGCGTGTTCCTGCGTGTCGAAGGGCATGACGAGGCCCCTCACCGGGTGCGCATCAGCGGTTTGCCCAAGGGCTGGGCCGTGGCCACGGCACTCCAACCAAGCCAAGTCGATGCTCAAGGGCAAGGCTGGTACGAGGCCGCCAGCTACGACGAGCTGGTGGACCACCCGGTTGAGCTTGGCCGCTTCTGGCGCGGCCAGTTCAAGGCACGCGGCATCCCGCACGAACTCATCGTGACCGGCGCGGCCGATGATGCGGACCTGGACCGCCTGATGGCCGACACGCAGCGCCTGTGCGAGGCGCAGATCGCCTTCTGGCATGGCCGACGCAAACCCGCCTTCGATCGCTACGTGTTCCTGCTCAACGTGGTGGAGGACGGCTATGGCGGTCTTGAACACCGCGAAAGCACCGCCCTGATCTGTTCGCGCCGCGACATCCCCCGCCGCGGCCAGGAGCCCGCCCCCAGCGAGGCCTACACCACCCTGCTGGGCCTGATCAGCCACGAGTACTTCCACACCTGGAACGTCAAGCGGCTCAAGCCCAGCGAGTTCGCACCCTATGACTACACCCGCGAGAACTACACGCGCATGCTGTGGTTCTTCGAGGGTTTCACGTCGTACTACGACGACCAGTTCCTGCTGCGCACCCAGCGCATCGATGCCGCCCACTACCTGCGCCTGCTGACCAAGCCACTCAACCAGGTGCTGGCCACCCCGGGGCGCCAGGTGCAGAGCGTCGCGCAGGCCAGCTTCGATGCCTGGACGCGCTACTACCGCCCCGACGAGAACACTGCCAATGCCACAGTGAGCTACTACACCAAGGGCTCGCTGGTGGCGCTGGCACTGGACCTCTCGCTGCGGCTGGGCCCGGCTCGCCCCGATGGCCGCCAGCCCAGCCTGGACGGTGTGATGCTGCGCCTGTGGGCCTTGCAGCGCCCCATCACCGAAGACGACGTCGTCACCGCGCTGACTGCCGAGGCCTCCGCCCCGCCGCGGCATGCGCCCGACTGGCGCACCCAGTTGACCATGTGGGTGCACGGCACCGACGACCTGCCCCTGCAGACCTTGCTGGAAGAGTTCGGTGTGCAATGGACCTCCCGCAAGGGCCCTGTGGCGCAGCAACTGGGCGTGCGGGTGCAGGAAGCCTCCGGCAGCCTCAAGGCCCAGGCCGTGATGCATGGGAGCGCGGCGGAAGCCGCCGGCATCAGCGCAGGTGACGAACTCATCGCGCTGGACAACTGGCGCCTGCGCCGCATCGACGACCTCACGCAATGGCGTCGCCCCGAGCGCACGCAATCGTTGCTGATCTGCCGGGACCAGCAGTTGCAGACCCTCACACTGCCCGCTGCCAAGGCGTCGGACTGCGGACAGGTGATCGCGTTGAGCCTGGCCAGCGCCCCCTCGGTCAGCGCCGAGCTGCGCGGCAAGGCCTGGCTGAACCGTTGACCTTGCCTTGACCTTGCCATGAGCACCGAGCAGGCCCCGCCGCCTTCACGCCGATGGCGGCGCAAGGCTGCGCTCGCCGCCTTGGTGGTGGGCGTGCTGCTGGGGCACGCCCTGATCACTCAGGGTGTGATGCGCCAGCTCGAAGCCATGGGGCCTGACGTGCCCTCGATCAAGCGCATGGACGCGGTGATGGTGGCCGACATGAGCCTGAGTGCACCACCGGTTGTGGCACCGCCAGCCGTGCCGCTTGTGCCGGAGCCTGCAGCCATCCCGGCACCTGCCGCCGTTGCATCGGCCGCATCGGAACCGGCCTCGGCGCCTGAAGAGGCCTCCGATCAGGAGGCCATCGACGTGCCCTCGCCCACCGCCAGCGCGGCGTCCGGCCTCGTCGGCCCAGCTGCCAGCGATCCAGTGCTCGCCGAAGCTTCCCCCACGTCCGATGCTGCATCCACACCCGCCTCGGCAGCCAGCGCCTCCATGGCAGTGGCCGAAGCACCAGAGACCGCCGCCAGCGAAGCTGAGCCCTTCGAGTGGCCCCTGGCCACACGCGTCACCTTCAAGGCCGAGGGCTACATCCGCGGGCCGATCTACGGCCAGGCTCAGGTGGAATGGGTGCGTCAGGGCATGCGCTACCAGGTGCGCGTGGATGCCTCCGTTGGCCCCAGCTTCGCCCCGCTGGGCTCGCAGCGCTGGACCAGCGAAGGCGAGATCACGCCCGAAGGGCTGGAGCCTCACCGCTTCGAATCCATCAACAAGCTGCTCATCAGCTCAGGCAAACCCCGGCTGGTGACCTTCCACCCCCACGAGGTGGAGCTGTCGGATGGTCAGCGTGTGCCCAAGCTGCCGATGGTGCAGGACCCGGCCAGCCACTACATCCAACTGGCCTACATGGCACTGCTCAAGCCCGAGACACTGCAGGTAGGCGGCACGCTGTCCATGCCGCTGGCCTGGACGCGCAAGCAGGACACCGTCACCTACGACATCGAGGCCCGCGAGATGCTGGACACCCCGCTGGGCAAGATCGAGACCTTCAAGCTCAAGCCCCGCCCCTTGCCCAGCCAGAAGGACAAGGACAAGGCCCGCGACGAACTGCTGGCCGAGATCTGGGTCGCGCCCAGCCTGCAGTACCTGCCTATCCGGATGCTGCTGCGCCAGGGTGCAGCCAACTACCTGGACATGACAATGGACAAGATGCCGCAACAGGCCACTGCCGCCTCACCAGAGGATGCGCGGCCCGCCAAAAGGTAGGGAATCAGTTGCCCTTGGCCGCCTTGGCCAGACGTTGCTCGACGACGCTGGCTGGCACGGCAGACGCCAGACGGCTGCCATCTTCGAAGAACATGGCCGGTGTCCCATTGACGCGCAAACGCTGCGCCAGGGCCAGATTGCGCTGCGTGGGCGAAGCGCACATGCCAAAGGCCTTGGGCGGTGCCTGGCCGTCGAGCATCCAGTTGCGCCAGGCCTGGGTGCGGTCCTTCATGCACCAGATGTTCTCGGTCTTGGCCTTCGAGTCATCACCCAGGATGGGGATCACGAAGGTGTAGACGGTCACGTCCTTGACGTCCTGCAGCGACTTTTCCAGGTGCTTGCAATAACCGCAGTTCGGATCGGCGAACACCACCAGCTTGCGCTGGCCATTGCCGTTTTTCCAGACCACAGCGTCCTTGAGCGGCAGGGTCGCGAAATCGACACGGTTGATGTCGTCCAGGCGCTCTTGCGTCAGGTTGCGCCGCGACTGGGTCTCGATCAGGTTGCCATCGATGAGGTAATCACCCTTGGCATCTGTATAGAACAGGTGCTCGCCTGCGCGTACTTCGATCAGGCCAGCCAGCGGCGCAGGCCGCAGCTCGTCGATCGGCGGCATGGTGGACAGCCGCTGCGCCAGCTTCTGCTTGAGCGCGGCTTGCTGTGCCTGCGGCAGACTGCTTTGCGCCATGGCGGGAAGGGCCATCACCGAGGCCGCGAACGCCGTGGCCATCACGACCAGTGCGCGCCGCACCGGGCGCTTGAAAACTTGCATGTTGTCTCCTGTCATCGGTCGAGCGCCTGCCCGACCAGCCACCGCTTGACGGGGCGCCATTGATTGAGCAGACCCATCCCCGTGTTGCGGAGTTCCCGCACCAGGCCCTGATCCGTCTCGAAAAGATGCAGCAGCCCGTCGGTCAGGCCCGCCATGGCACGGGTGGGCAGCCAGCGGGCGCGCTCATAGCGGCGCAGCAGGCGCTCATCACCCGCAGAGCGCCAGGGCTCACGTTCACGCGCATCGCGCAGCACACTGGACAGTACATCGACATCCGCCAGCCCCAGATTGAGCCCCTGCCCTGCGAGCGGGTGAACCTGGTGAGCCGCATCGCCCAGCAGCACCCAGCCGGGGCCGCTCCAGGGCGAGGCCTGGGCCACCGCCAGCGGCCAGGCCGCGGGCGCGCCATGCAGCCGCAGTTCACCGACCTGGGCCGCGCCGGCCGGATCGCTGTCGGCGATGGCCTTCATCAGCCCGGCCTCGAACACCTCTGCGGGTTCGGCCAGCCATTGCTGCGCGCTGGCCTGTGGCATGGACCACACCAGCCCATAGGACGCACCGGGCGCCGGATCCTGGAATGGCAGCAGTGCCAGCACATCGGGCGATCGGAACCACTGGCGGGCCACACCGGCATGGGGGCGGCCGGCACGCAGGCGCGCAGCCACACCCCAATGCCCATACGGTTGGCGGTCGAACGAGGCACCCAGCGTTTCGCGGGTGCTGGAGTGCTTGCCTTCGCACACGGCCAGCAGGGCGGCCTTCACGCCTGGCGTCTGCCCATCCACGGCATCCACCTGCGTGACGTGCGGCGCGTAGCGGATGGCATCGCCCAGCAGGCGCTCCAAGGCACCGGCATCGACGATCCAGGCCAGTTCGCTCACGCATTGCTGCCAGGCTGAAAAATGCAACTCGCCGCCGCGGTCACCCTTGACGCGCATTTCATGCACAGGTGTCGCAAACTGTTTCAAGGAGGGCCAGATCCGCAGGCGCTCCAGTACCTTGATCGACCGGGCATTGAGTGCGTAGGTGCGGATGTCGTGCTCGCGGGGCGCCAGCGAGCCTGGCTCGCTGGCCAGCGCCACCCGCCATCCCTGGACGGACAACGCCAGGGCCAGCGCACGGGCCACCGCCCCACTGCCGCTGACACAGACGTCGAAAAGAGCTGGTTTCATGGTGAGGGATTCTAGAGCGCCCCGCTTGTCAGCCCCCATATCAAGGGCTGTGCCTGACTGACGCGTGTCATGATTGCCTCTAAAGTCCGCAGATCCAAGATCTGCGGGCGGGCGCCACGGGCAACCGTTCGTCAACAGAACCAAGTCAATGACGACACAAGAACAGGGCAGCGACGCACCCGTCATCGCCATGCTGGAGCGCAAGACCAGCCTGGCCGTACTGGGCATTGGAGCGGCGGCCACCATGGTGGTCTACGCCATCGAATCGCTCACCAAGGCCACCACCAGCCTGGACCGCTGGGTGCAGCCCTTCCTGGCGCTGGCCCTGCTGTGGCTGTTCCTGCGGCTGCGGCGCCGCCCGGAAACCCTGGTCACCACCCAGCGCCTGGCCGTGGGCTGCCTGCAGCTGTACTTCGTGAGCGGCGTGGTGCACCTGAGCGTGTTTGCCCCCCAGCAGATCAGCACTTACTGGATGGCGTCCACTTACCTGTGGACCATCCTGATCACCCTGCTGCTGCACATGACCTGGCCACAGCGCGAAGCCTTGCTGTGGTCGGTGGCGCTGGCGACGGTGGTGTCCATACCGCCGCTGGTGGCACGGTGGTACATGCCGGCGCAGCGTTGGGATGAGGCGTTCGCGCCGCTGATGCTCAACGCGCTGCTGGTCGAACTGGCCATGCTGATGAGCCTGATGAGCGTGTCCCGCCTGCGGCACGGTGTGATGCAGGTGCTGGCCACCGGCGGCCCTGCGGGACCCGCCGATGCCCGCAAGGCCCTGGAGCGCTGGCTGGACGAACGCACCACCACCCTGGCGGAAGCACGGGATGCCGCCGAGGCTGCCTCTCGCGCCAAGAGCCAGTTCCTGGCCGTGATGAGCCACGAGCTGCGCACTCCGCTGCATGCCATGCTGATGTCGGCGGACCTGCTGGCCGATCAGGGCGATGCCCAGACCTCGGCAGAGCGCAATGCCCGCCTGGTGTCCACCATCCAGAGCAGCGGCAAGCACCTGCTGGCCCTGATCGACCAGGTCCTGGACTTGTCACGCATCGAAGCCGGCAAGATGACCATGGTCCACGAGCCCATGGACCTGGTCACCACCTGCCGGCGCGCGATCGAGGCGGTCGCCCCGATCACGCAACGCAAGGGGCTGGCTCTGGCGCTGGACATCGCCCCCACGCTGGTGCTGCAGCGGCGGGGTGATTCGCTGCGCCTGTCCCAGATCCTGATCAACCTGCTGGCCAATTCGGCCAAGTTCACCGAGCGCGGCGAGGTGCGCCTGAAGGTGACCCAACAGGACGGCGACGATGTGCGCTTCGACGTGATCGACACCGGCACGGGCCTGTCCGAGGAGGCGCAGCAACGGGTGTTCGATGCCTTCTATCAGGTAGAGCACGACAGCACCCGGCGCAACGGCGGCGTGGGCCTGGGCCTGACCATCACACGCGAGCTCGTCACGCTGGCCGGCGGCACGCTCCAGCTGCAGAGCAGCCTGGGACGCGGCACCACCGTGAGCGTGGTGCTGCCCCTGCCCGCCTCCCACGAGGTGGCCAGCACCATGTCCACCACGGCGGTGCGCGCCGACCACCTGGCCGGCACCCGCGTGCTGGTGGTGGAAGACGACCCCGTCAACAGCATGCTGGCCTGCGAGGCCTTGTGCGGCGTGCAGGCCCAGGCCGATGCCGTCGAAAGCGGTGAAGCCGCCCTGCTCTACCTGCGCCGCCACCCTGTTGACATCGTGCTGATGGACTACCGCATGCCCGGCATGGACGGACTGGAAGCCACCCGGCGCTTGCGTGAGTTGGGATGCACCATGCCTATCGTCGCCCTGACGGCCAATGCGATGGCGGAGGACAAGGCGTGCTGTCTGGCGCAGGGGATGGATGACTTTCTCGCCAAGCCCATCACCTTGTCACGGCTGAGAGAGTGTTTGCAGCGTCATTTTGGTCAGCGGTTGCCGACGCGCGGATAAAAAAAATGGTCAACTTTGTGGGTTGACCAGTTCTTCAGCAAATACTGAAGAGAGCACGGGATAAATCGGGTTGTATCAATCTATATGAAAAATCTGTGCCAACTTTTTTAGACTCTTTTGTGTTCAATTTTGGCCGTTTAGCGCAGCGGCTCTCTCTAGTTATGGCGTTCTGCGTTCCTACCCACTCGCAAAATGCGAATTTCACATTTTCATTGTTGGAATAATTGCATTTTGCAACGCTGTTTTTGTCATTGTGAAATCAGGCGATGCAGGAATTTACGGGCTGCTTCGCTGTTTTGTTTGGCAATCAGCATCTGCTTTTCATAAATCGGCATCGGCAATATCTCGAGCCAGCGTTGGCAGAGCCAGGCGGCATCTTCAAAGCGCTTGTCCGGATAGAGCTCATCCAGCTCCGGATACTGCTCGAACACTTCCCGCAGGCGATTGACCAGCAGCTTGTCGTTGAAATCTGAGTGGGTGCTCGGCCAGTTGGGCAGCATCTCCACCTTGGCCCGGCGCAGGCCCATCTCGTCTGTTTCCATCTCGTGGATACAGAAGCGCTCCAGTCCCAGCACCGTCACACCCAGCAGGCCGTCATTGAGGGTGTAGAAGTCGGTCACCTTGACCCGGGTGCCCACCGGCAGAATGCGGCCGGATTGTCCCGAGGTGGTCGACTCTTCCATCACGATGCCAAAGCCTTGATCGTTGATGAATGACTCCTTGAGCATCTGCAGGTGGCGTGGCTCGAACAGACGCAGAGGAAGCTTGCCGCCCGGCAGTATGTGGGAAGGCAAGGGGAACAGTGCCAAAGGTTGTAGTTTCATGTTCCATCCTCCATTGAGTAGTTGCTGAATATGACAATGCAGCGACTGTGCCAGAGAATGAAAAAAGCCACCGGAGGGTGGCTTTTCGGGAGGTTGAGGGCGCTTAGTTGCGCTGCTCCAGATACATGACAGCCGCTTCCACGCGGCTTTGCGCCTCGAGTTTCTTCAGCAGGCTCTTCACGTGAACCTTGACCGTTCCCTCGGAGATATGGAGTACCGAGGCGACCTGTTTGTTGGAGAGGCCTTTTGCAATTTCGCGCAGGATTTGCATTTCGCGACGCGTTAAGCTTTCCAGCTTCTGCTGCAGGTGATCCAGCTCGTAGATGTTTTCGAGATAGGGGCGTAGCGGTTCGCTCAGGATCTGCTTGCCGGTCATCACGTCGGCCAGCTGGGCCAGCAGCAGATCAGGCTCGGTATCCTTGAGCAGGTAGCCATCAGCACCCGCCTTGAGCAAAGCAACCACATCCTGACGGGCATCGGAGACGGTGAGGATCACCACCCGGGAGGTGATCTCTTCGGCCCGCAGCGCCTTGAGGGTATCGAGGCCGGAGAGCCCCTTCATGTTGAGGTCGAGCAGGATCAGGTCCGGCTCGGACTCTTTGGCCAGCGCCACGGCATCTGTGCCGTTGGAGGCTTCACCGGTCACCTCCATGTTCTCTTCCAGAGCCAGCAACTGCACAATCCCTTTGCGCATGAGGGGATGGTCATCTACGACCAGAACTGTGTATTTCATCTCGTCCATCAGGCGTCTCTCGCTAGACTGGTGGGAAAGGTCAGATGCACGCAGGTGCCTTGTGGTTGCTGCTCGTTTATGGTCAGCAGACCGTGCAGTTTGCTGGCGCGCTCGCTCATGATGCTCAACCCGTAATGGTTGATTGCCGAGCTGGCGAGTCCGATCCCGACACCGTCATCTGAAATCTGAACCTCGATGTTACCACTGGCGAGGGTCTCACAGCTAACATCAATCACTTGCGCGTTGGCATGTTTGATGGCATTGAGCACTGCCTCACGGATCAGCTGCAAAATGTGGATATGCTGGCCCGCCTCCAGGTCGTTGTCGGCCAGTCCGTAATGGAACCGGATTTCGGCCTGGGTTTGGGGTTGCAGCTGATCGAGCATCACCCGGATCGCTTCCCCCAGATTGGCATCGCCAATGGTGAGACGGAAGGTACCGAGCAGTTCGCGCAACTGGGTATAGGCATTGCTAAGTCCCTCGTCGATCTGCTGCATCGCTTCCTGCGCCTTGTCATGCTGCCCCTTGGCGTAAGAGCGTTTGAGCAGGGTGGACTGGATCTTGAGGTAGGAGAGGGCCTGCGCCAGCGAGTCGTGCAGCTCCCGGGCGATCACCGCCCGCTCCTCCATCAGCAGCAGTCGCTGCTGTTGCAGCAGGGTCTGGTCTTTGTGCAGCACCTGAGCCAGCAGCATGGTGAAGTTCTTGATCAACCGCTCATCGATGGGGTGTTGGCTGATGATGTCGAGGCGACCAAACTCCTGCTCATCCATCTGCAGATAGAAGCTGGCGACCGCATCGAGATCGCCGGGCCAGCCGGTGCGCCCCGAGATGTAGACCGGCATGGCATTGTGCTCGAAGCGGGTCAGCCGGATATGGTCGATATGCTGGTGGGCGGCGGCGCGGTCCAGCAGTTTGATGAGGGTACGGGTGCTGAGCGGGGCAGCGTGCAGCTTCTGGGCGGTCGAGTAGAGAAACGAGAGGGTGTCGTTGGCCTGTTGCAGCTTGGCGGTTTTCTCTTCCACCTTGTTCTCCAGCTCCCGATAGAGTTTGCCCAGCTCGTCGGCCATGGTGACGAAGGCGCGCGATAGCTCCCCCAGCTCGTTTTCGCCGTGGGCGGGCAGCTTAAGATCGAAATCCTGCCGCTGGATCTGGCGGGCACAGTAGACCAGCTGGTTGAGGGGGGCGACCACCTGCTGGCGGGTGAAGCGCACAGTAAACCAGGCGATGGTGATGATGGCCAGCAGGCCGAGCCCCTCCGCAAGCGCCAGCATCCTCACCTTGAATTCCACGTGGTATTGCATCTGATTGACGAAATTGTCGATGGCCGCCACAAACTGCTCGGTGTTATCGGTGTACCGTCTGGGGGTACGATCCTCGATGTGCTGGCGCATCACCTGCCACTGGCCGAGCACCTCGCCATAGGTGCGACGCAGGGAGGCAGGAGTGATCCAGCGCTGGGTCTCTTGCAGCTCTTCGGCGTGCAGGGTCTCTTCAAACTGGGAGAGGCGCCCCAGCACGCTGTCGCCCCGCTCGATTTCGTAGGCCATCCGGTAGGCCTGCATCCGCAGCGAACCGGAGAGGTTGATCGCCTTGGCATCGGGTACCGAGTAGAAGAGGGTGACCATGGCGACCAGCGCGATCAGGCTGGCCATGAAGAGGATCAACACCATGGCGCGGCCAATGGCACTGCTGACCGAATGGACCCTGAACCGTTTTCCCATACTGATGCGCACCTCTGAATAGTGATAAGGACCCCGCAAGATGCGTGGGAGTGTACTCCAACTTGTGTTAGCATCGAAAAACTAGATGAACTCCGAGCGGTTTTGCCTAAGTCCTAGCGATAGGGGGAAACCAGCCGTCAGCCGACGTTCGAGCTGTAAGGGTCAGGAAAGAAATGCCCTGGCCTCCCGTATTTGGAAAGGTGTTTATGTTGCCACTTGAAGATGGTTTTTCCCGTCGTTTTTACTATTTGCGTCTGTCAGTGACCGATGTGTGCAATTTCCGTTGCACCTATTGCCTGCCTGATGGTTATCGTCCCCCCGAAGGTCAAAAAGCGGGGCGTCAATCCTTTCTCTCGATTGACGAGATCCGCCGCGTGGTCAGCGGTTTTGCCGCCATGGGCACCCGCAAGGTGCGCATCACGGGGGGCGAGCCCTCCCTGCGCCGCGATTTCACCGAGATCGTCAAGGTGATTGCCACCACCCCGGGTATCGAGAAGGTCGCCATGACCACCAACGGCTATCGCCTCAAAGAGCGGGCTCAGGAGTGGTTTGATGCCGGACTCAACGCGCTGAATGTCAGTGTCGACAGTCTCGACCCGCGCCAGTTTCATCAGATCACAGGTGAGAACAAGCTGGCCGAGGTGATGGAGGGGATCGAAGCTGCACTGGCCGCCGGTTTCAAATCGGTGAAGATCAATGCGGTGCTGCTCAAGGGGCTCAACGACTACCAGCTCGATGCCTTTCTGGGCTGGATCAGGCACAAGCCCATCGAGCTGCGCTTTATCGAGCTGATGCAGACCGGCGAGATGGATACCCTGTTTCGTGACCACCATGTCAGCGGCGAACAGATCAAACAGCGCTTGCTGGAGAGCGGCTGGGTGCAGCAGTTGCGGGGCACGGATGACGGTCCGGCGCAGGTATTCATGCATCCGGAATCGCAGGGTGGAGTGGGGCTCATCATGCCCTACAGCAAGGATTTCTGTGCCGGTTGCAACCGGCTGCGGGTCTCCTCGCTGGGGAAGCTGCATCTTTGCCTGTTTGGCGACAACGGCATTGACCTGCGGGATCTGCTCGGCGCAGATGGGCAATCTGATGAGCTGCAACAGCGCATTCGCGCTGCACTGGCGGGCAAGAGTGCCACCCATCGTCTCCATGAGGGCAATGCCGGCATCACCCCTCATCTCGCCTCGATCGGCGGATAGCCGCAAAAAATCGCCAACGATTAAATAGCAATCCTCACATGGAGGTATTTTAACCGATACCTCCATTTTTATTGCGCTGCAAGGCTTTGATCTGGCGCAAGAATCCCCCCTGTTTATCTCCCTGGTGGTATATCCCTTACCTTGTCAGGGCCGCAATATACACCCACTCTTATAATTGGTATCAAGAATGCCAATCATGGACTCGCACTGTCCCCTTTTTCACCAGAACAGGAGTCAATATGCCGGATGAGATCGATCTTGCCCGCCGCGGCCTGTTCCGGGGGCGGCTGAGAGCTGCCGAACCGCCGGTGCAGTTGCCCTGGTCAGTCAACTGGTCGGCATTTGTCGCCGACTGCACCCGCTGCGGGGACTGTCTGGCGGCCTGTCCGGAGCAGATCCTGGTGAATGGCGAGGGTGGTTTTCCGGTGGTCGATTTCCAGCGTGGCGAATGCACCTTCTGCACCGAGTGCGCCACGGTCTGCAAGGCGCCTGTGTTTCGCCTGACCAGCGAGTCCCCCTGGCACTATAAGGCCCATATCGAGGCCAACTGTCTGGCCAATGGTCAGGTGTTCTGCCAGCGCTGTCAGGACAGCTGCGAGCCCAATGCCATTCGTTTTATTCCGGTGCTGGGGCGTGTGCCCACCCCGACGGTCGAGCCGGATCGCTGTAATGGCTGCGGCGCCTGTGTGCAGGATTGTCCGGTTGGCAGCATCAAGGTCGACGGGCGAGCCGCCCCATCCGGTGGTGCGAGCCAGCCCACCCTCAAGCAGGAGTCAGAATGAGTCAGAAGCCGTGTGACACAGAAGCCACAATGGATCAGGAGTTCCATGTATCGAGTCTGGTGGTGCTGACCCAGCCCCCATTGCGCCATCAGCTCGCCGAGCAGATTGGCGCCCTTGAAGGGGCCGAGATCCACGCCGTCAGTGACGAGGGCAAGCTGGTCGTGACCCTGGAAGGTCCGAGC
This sequence comes from Burkholderiales bacterium UBA1834, assembly GCA_002339015.1. Classification (GTDB taxonomy): domain Bacteria; phylum Pseudomonadota; class Gammaproteobacteria; order Burkholderiales; family Burkholderiaceae_C; genus Aquabacterium. The sequence goes on along the minus strand of DDJC01000070.1, from coordinate 527 downwards.
CAGCGGCCGATCATGGCGGCCATTGATGCGATACAGGCGATGCCGGGTGTGCTCTCTGCCGCCCTGATTTACCACCAGTTCGATGAACTGGGCGGTCACTGAAAAGAGTGATGGGATGCCGGGCGTGCCCTCCGCCGCTGATGGCTGGCTCCCGTTCGACAGATTCGACAACTATTACGCGATAAGCAATGTGAGGATATGCCATGAAGCTGAGTCGACGCGACTTTATGAAGGCCAACGCGGTGGCAGCTGCCGCAGCCGTGGCCGGTGTCAGTGCCCCCACGCTGGCAGCCAATCTCATCACCAGTACCGACAAGACGGCCATCCATTGGGATAAGGCTCCCTGCCGCTTCTGCGGTACCGGCTGCTCCGTGCTGGTGGGCTCTCAGGATGGTCGGGTCGTGGCGACTCAGGGCGACCCCGATGCGCCGGTCAACCGTGGCCTCAACTGCATCAAGGGCTACTTTCTCTCCAAGATCATGTACGGCCAGGATCGCCTGACCCAGCCGATGCTGCGGATGAAGAAC
>DDJC01000031.1 GCA_002339015.1 Burkholderiales bacterium UBA1834 | reverse complement strand
GCGTCGCGCTGCAGCGCGACGCAGGCGGCGCATTGCAGGCCGTCACGCGGCTCGACGCCCAGCAGCGCGCGCTGCAGACCGTGCGATTTGATCGAGACGGCGCACAACGGCTGACCGGGATGAGCGACGACCTGGGGCAGATGCTGACGCTGCGCTATGCCCCCGGCGCGAACCGGCCTGTAGAGGCCGAGCACCCGGGCGCCGTCAAGACGGCCTATGCCTACGACGAACTCGGCTTCATCACCGAGCAGGTCCGTGCGGCCGGCACCGAGCTTGAGCTGCGTACCCGCTGGCAGCACGACCCGGCCGGCCACGTCACCAGCATCGAACGCGCATCCAGGCAGACCGCCCTTTATGACGATTTTGGCCGCAAGCTGTTTCAGGCCGACGCCCAGCATGGCGCCGCGCGCTACGTGTGGGACGAGGCAGACCGCCTGATCGCGCGCGTGAACGTCAGCGGACAGGTCCAGCGCTACGAGTACGACGCGGCTGGACGGCTCACCGCCTCGGGCGTGGGCGACAGGACCGCCCTGACGCGCTCGCGTCACGACGGCAGCCTCGTCATCGAGACCGCCGCATTCGATGCGCAGGGCCGGGCGAGAGAGCGCAAGCAGTGGCGCCATGACAGCCTGGGCAGGCTGGTCGAGGAGCGCCATTGGCTGCCGCCAGAAACCGGCGCGGGCACCAAGGGCGAGCCACTGCTGTTCGTCACCCTGCTCCGCTACGACGAGCGCGGCCGCCTGATCGAGCGCACGCTGGTCGATGCGCAGCAACGCGCCCACCGGCTGGCCTATGCCTGGGACGACACCATGGGCCATCTGACGGGCATTCGCTACAACGGCGAGCCGGTGGTGCGTGAGCTCCAGGCCTCCTGGCTGGGCGGCATCGGCGCCTTCACGCACGGCAATGGGGTGAGCGAGCGGTTCGAGCGGGATGCGCGCGGGCGGCTGACGCGCCACACGGCGATGCTGGCGCAACGGGCCATGCTCGATGACCGCTACCGCTACGACGCGGGCAACCATCTCGTCTCGGCCACCGAGACCACCGGCGCACAGCCGCTGCGGCGGCGCTATGGCTACGATGCGCTGGGCCGCCTGGTCAGTGAACAACGCGAGGGCGATCGCACGCCCGACACCTACGCCTACGACAGTGAAGGCAACCGGGTGCGCGCGACGGTTGGCGGCGAGACCCAGCGCTATGCCTATGCCGGGCAGCAATTGGTCGCAGCCGAACCCACGGCGCGGCAAGCGGGCTGGGCCTCGGTCTATGGCGCGCTGGGCGAACCCTGGACGTTCTGGGAACTGCGGGGCGAGGGAGCCGCGCAGCCCCCTGCGGACGGCCAGAGCGACCAGCCAAGCCAGCCCGGACGAGCCGCGCTGCTGATGCTGGGCAAGCCCGCCGTGCGCACGGTCTATGCCCCAGCCGGCCCGGCGCTGGCCGTGCTGGACGGCCAGGACCGGCCTGTGGCGCGTTACGGCTGGGGCCTGCGCGGTGAGCGCATCAGCAAGACCACCATCGCCGGCGATCACCGGCGCACCACCTACTACCTCTACCAGGACGGCGGCTCGCGGCCGGTGGTGACGGACCAGCGGGACCAGGGACTGCAACTGTACGCCGAGGCCGACGAATCAGGGCGCGTGAAACGGCAGTACGTCTACCTGGATGGGCGGGTGGTGGCCTGTATCGACACCGCCTTCACCGACAGCGTGTGGGAGCGCCTGCGCACCGTTGCTTGGTCATGGTTCGGCCGTGTGCCGCAGGCCAGCGGCGAGGTGTATGCAGTCCACGCCGACCAGCGCCATGCGCCGGTGGCCGTGAGCGATGCGCAGGGCCAGGTGGTCTGGCGTGCCCGGTACGAGGCCTTCGGGCTGGCCCGCATCGAGGCCAGCGGAAAGAGCCATCCCGCGCGCACGGCCTCGTGGCGCTTGTTGAGCGAAGCGCATGCCGCCAATGCCGCTGCAACCTTCGAGCTCAACTTGCGCTTGCCTGGGCAATACTGGGATGCGGAGCGTGGCGTCCACCACAACCTGCAGCGCGACTACGATCCGCAGACGGGGCGCTTCACCACAGCGGATCCGATCAGCATGCGCCCGGATTTGGACCTGGGGATGGCCGACAGGCTGGCGGGCGGCAATGTGTACGCCTATGTGTCGAACAACCCGCTGACCCAGGTTGATGCACAGGGGTACTACGAAGAAGATATCCACTACTACATGACCTTCTTCCTGGCCCTGGCGGCGGGCGTAGATTACAACGAGGCGCGCATCATCGCGCTGGCCACGCAGTACATCGACGACAACCCGGACACCAGGCCTCTGGATCCGGATAACCCGGCCGGCAGCTACCTGAGCGATGTCCCGGGCGCCATCGACCGCCTCTCCAAATACCACTTCACACAAGCTGGGCACGATCCGGCGCGCGAGGAATACCACCCGACACCCGAGGAACGGGCACGGGCCATCACGGCGGGCTACCCTGATCCCGGCAGCGTGACCTATGAGGATGCGGCCGTCTATGCTGGGCGGCGCATCGAGAACCCTCGCAACCCCCAGTTGAATCGCCTGATGGATGCGGTGCAGCGAGCGCCCACGCGATGTGCCAGCCTGCAGTTCTTCGGAGAATACCTGCATGCGTTCGAGGACACCTTTGCGCATCGAGACAGCAAGAACCAACCTATATCGATCAACCTCGGTCTTGGGCATCTGTTCCACATTCACGAGCCTGACAAGACTTACAACGGGTGGGGCGTGGATGCAAGCGGCGTGATGCAGATTCCGCCCTCCATCTTGCCTGCCCTCGTTCACTACCAGACCCGGGAGGCGCGGACGCTGCAGATGGAGAAGGAGGTCTTTGCGAAGCTGGAGGCTTTCAAGGCGCCAGGAGGCAAGGCTGTTTCGTTGTCTCAGCTTGAACCGATTCTGAGGCAGTTCAATGCCATTAAGGAGGATCACGGCACAGGATTCGGAAAGAAATTCAATAAGCTCAACGACGCATTGAAGCAATTTGGCATCACCCAGCCGAATGGGCAGGCGATTAATCTGGCAAAAAAGGAGGCTGGAGCCTACGACGTCAGTCAGGCCAGAAAGAATCGCAACGAGTTTATGTGCGACAAGGATGGGAAGCGGCTCAACCAAGCCGACTACCAGGGAACCATCCTGCCCAAGGGGACCGTACCATGCAAATAAGCCAATACAGCAGGTCTGCCGCCGTGATCTTATTGCTTGCATACTTGGTGGAATCCGTCGCTGGACAATGCGTTTCCATCGAACGCAGACGCAGCGGCGATTACCCGGGAGCACAGATTGACGACGCCTTCGAGGTCAATAAACCCGGACGGTACTGCCTGACTGAAGATATCGAGGTAGGGCGCAAGTTCGTCATATCGGAAGGCGGTGAGCGCGCTAGTCACGACCCCATTGGCTTCATTCGTGCGTCCGATGTTGAGATCGATATGCAGGGACACAGCCTCATGGCCAATGCGTTGGGCACCTGGGGGCTTAACTTGGAGAACGATGAAGGCCAAGTTCGCATTGCACGTCTGACCGTCCGCAATGGCACCTTGCGTAGCCGCAGCGATAGCGGCTTGCGAGCAGCCCATCTATTGGGTTCCTATTTCGGCAGTATTCGCAGCGATTTCACGTTGACGTTCGGCGATGACGAAATCGAGCGCCGGAACGACCGAGCCTTGCTGCGAGATTACATAGTCGAGCCCCTATCCAAGATCCGGAATAAATTTCCGGCAACCGGACACCGTCTGCTGAATCTCACGGTCGATGTGGGCGCTTGGGGCATCCATCCTCAGCGCCGCGCTTGGCAGAACGGCATCGCCATACAGGGCGCGGGCAACGAGATCCGAGACAGCACCATCACCACCAGCGATGCCCACGCCGGCATCTACCTTTTCGGCCCCAACCAGGTCATCGAGAACAACACCATCATCTTCAAGGGCTCGCGTTCTGCACCCAGTGGCGCACCGATCAAGCTGCACGCGGCGGACAACAGCATCATCCGCAACAACACCATCGTGGTTGAAGGCTGGATCGGCAACCCCGATGCGGCCATCAGCCTGATCGACAGCCGCAACGTCGTGATCGAGAACAACCGGATCATCGGCGTCGAGCAGCTCTACAAGGTGTGGGACGAGCGGCCCGATCAGCGCAGCAGTGTGATTGAGCGTGGAAATCGCTTCCCGTCCCTCTGGGAGCGGATATGGGGAAGGTAGCGGTTCCTGCGACAGGGGCTCAACCGCCGTCCCGGGCGGCCAGCACGGCCGCCGACAGGATGAGCGCCCCACCGGCGAGCACCGGCCAGTTCAGCGCCCCGCCGCCCCACCACACCGACGTGACGGCCGCGAACGCGACCTCGGTCAGCATGATCACCGAGGTGATGCGCACGGGCAGGCGTGCCGCAGCGTACTGCAGCGCCATGTTCGACATCAGGGACATCAGGCCCATGGCCAGCGCCAGCCACAACCACGCAGCCTGAAGCGCGGGCGGCGCAGGCACCTGCCCCTGCACCATCAGCACCAGGCCCAGCGCGAGGGGCAGGACCACGCCGCCGCTGAACATGGCCAGCGCGCGCACCGGCGCCTGCTCGGTCGCCAGCTGGCGCAGCAGCACATTGGTGAAGGCGAAGCCGATGCCGCCCGCCAGGCCCAGCCAGTCGGCCAGCCCGTCGAACACCGGCCAGGCGCCATCGGCGGGCTGCAGCACCAGCACCGCCCCAGCCAGTGCCAGGCCCACGCGCAGCAGCGATCCGGCGGTGACGCGCTCGCCCAGCATCCACCAGGCCAGCAGCACGGCCCACACGGGCATCAGGTAGAACAGCAGCACCACGCGGACCACATCGCCGATGCTCACGCCCCAGTTGAAGGCCGCATTGGTGGCGCCCGCCGCCAGCGCCAGCGCCCACAGGCGAGGCTGGCTGGCGACGGCTCGCCAGGCCCGGGGCCGCAGGCTGCCCACCAACACCGCGCCGATCGCGAAGAACAGCGCCGTGGCCCACACCGGATGCCGGCCCGCCAGCTGCAGTTGCCGCAAGGGCCACCATGACAGGCCCCACACCAGCGCGTTGAACACCAGGCCCATCACAGGCCACATACCGCTTGCCAGCATCGTCTTGGGGTTCTCTTCTTTGCTCGCGCCTGATGTGGCGGTTCAGCGGCGCTCGACCACCATGGGCGCCAGGCGCAGTGCCTCGCGCACACGCCCCGCGACGGCCTGCGCATCCGCCCGGGAAGCATAGGGGCCGGCCTGCAGCCGGTAGACCTGGCCATCCTGGAACACGCCCAGCAGCGGCGACAGGTTGATCATCTCCTCGGCCACGCGCTTCTGGAAGGCATCGACACCGGTGCGCTGGCTGAAGGCTGCCAGTTGCACCCAGAAGCCCTTGGACGCTGGTGTGAAGGCGCGCGCCTGCACCAGGGGCGCGCGCCCCTGTACCGCAGGCTGCGCATCCGTCGTCGGCAAAGGTGGGGGCGAGGCCTCGTCCAACTGCGAGGCCAGCGCCAGGATCGGATCGTGCTCGCCCGGGTCGACCGGCGCCAGCGCTGGCGCGGGCGTGGCGAGCGCCAGCACGGGCGTCGGCGCCAGCGGACGTGGCGCGGGTGGCGTGACCAACGGCGGCACGTCGGTGTCGGCCTGCGCCAGCGCCGTGCCCGAGCGCCACTGGCCGGTGCGGATCTGGTCGAAGGTCAGGCGCTCGACCTCGACCTCGATGCTGCCCTTGTGCAGCATGTCGAGCTTGACCGCCGCCGTGTAGCTCAGGTCGATCACGCGGCTGCTGTGGAAGGGCCCGCGGTCGTTGATGCGCACGATGATCTCCTTGCCGCTGCGCACATCGCGCACCCGCGCGTAGCTGGGGATGGGCAGGGTGCGGTGCGCGGCCGTCATGCCGTACATGCTGTAGACCTCGCCGCTGGCCGTGCGCCGGCCATGGAATTTGGTGCCGTACCACGAGGCGCCGCCGCGCTGCTTGAAGGCCACGTCGCCCGACATCGGCTCGTAGCCCTGCCCCAGTACCACATAGGGCTTGTTGGGCCCGCCCTGGCGGATGGGCTCGACCCGCGGCTCGGCATCGGGCACGCGGACCAGGTCTGACGGCGGATTGGCGGGGGCGCCATCACGGTCGCTGGTGCCGGTGCGCGGCGCCTTGCCGGCCCCCTGCGAAGGCGCCGGACCACTGGCGCAACCGGCCAGCCAGAGGGCCGCACCGGCCGCCAGGCCCAGCAGCAGCCACCGGGCGCCTGAATGACCCGAGCGATCCAGGTCAGACATCTGCGCTGTCATCGGCATGGGAAAAAGGGACGCTCTCGCATCCCGTCACCATACACGAAGCACGCCGCCCCTCGGTTCCTGGCACACCCTGTCACACCTGGACGGGGGCCCCTTGCCAGGTGAGCGCAGCGGCCGGCTTCAGCGTTGGCACAATGCACCGACGGCCCGCCCTTCGGTCAGCCCACGCGGCGCCCGGCGTCCGTCCGCCTCCCTGCTTTGCGCCCAGCTGTCATCCGCCCAGCACCGCCATGCCCAGCACACCCAAGCTCCCCTTCGACCACGCCTTCGAACGCGGCATGCGCAACCGCCGCGCTGCCCTGGGCGATGCCTGGGTCGACAAGTCCATCGCCAAGGCCAACACCTTCAACGCCGAGTTCCAGCACTTCATCACCGACTATGCCTGGCATGGCGTGTGGGGCCGCCCCGGCCTGGACTGGAAGACCCGCCGCGTGCTGGTGCTGGCCGTCACCAGCGCCCTGGGCCGCTGGGACGAGTTCGAGATCCACCTGCGCGGCTCGCTCACGCCCGGCAACGCCCATACGCTGACCCCTGATGAAGTGCGCGAGGCGCTGATCCAGATCGCCATCTACGCTGGCGTGCCCGCCGCCAACACGGGTTTTTCCAAGGCGCTGGGCATCCTGCGTGAACTGGGGCTTGAGCCCCCCGCCCACCCGGCCGACGAGGCCTGGCACTCGGGCGAAGGGCGTCCCGCCTTCACCACCTCGCGCCCCAAGCTGTTCGCCACCATCCGCGAGCCGCGCCATGCCGACACCACCGCGGATGAAGGCCGCCAGACCATCGTGCTCAGCCACGCCCTGGGCCAGGACCACAGCATGTGGGATGCCGTGGCCAACCAGCTGGCCCGCCACCACCGCGTGATCACGCCGGACACGCGCGGCCACGGCCGCTCCGAGATCCCCGGCGGCCCGCTGAGCCTGGACGACCTGAGCGCCGACGCCGCCCGCGTGATCGACGAGCTGGCCGAAGGCGGCCCCGTGATCTGGGTGGGCCTGTCCATGGGCGGCATGATCGGCCAGACCCTGGCCCTGCAGCATCCGGACAAGGTCCGGGCCCTGGTGCTGGCCAACACCACCAGCCAATACCCCGAGGCCGGCCGCCAGGCCGTGGCCGAGCGCATCGCCACCGTGCAGGCCCAGGGCCTGGGCGCCATCGCCACGGCCACGATGAACCGATTCTTCTCGGAGAGCTTCCGCCAGCAGCAGGCCGCCGCCGTGGCCCGCCACCAGCGCCTGTTCGAGGCCACCGACCCCGAGGGCTACACCGCCTGTTCGGCCGCCATCCGCGAGATCGACACCACCGCCCGCCTGGGCGAGATCCGCGTGCCCACGCTGGTGATCGCCGGCAGCGAGGACCAGGGCACGCCCAGGGCCATGCTCGACACCATCGCCCAGGGCATCCCCGGGGCACACCTGCACACACTGGAGGGCGCGGCCCACCTGAGCGCGGCCGAGCAGCCCGAGGCCTTCGCCGACCTGGTGGGTGATTTCATCGCCAGCCTGTGATCCCCCGCCGGCAGCCCGGGTGAGACAATCCCGGGCTGAACGAGGCCGTGCTGATGTCTTCCCATTTCCCCCAGGCGGGTGCCGCCACGATGAACCCGGCCCAGATGGAGGCCGTGATGCACCTGCACAGCCCCTGCCTGGTGCTGGCCGGTGCCGGGTCGGGCAAGACGCGCGTGATCACCCAGAAGATCGCGCGCCTGCTGCAGCCCGGCGACGGTGCTGATTTGCGCCCCTCGCAGATCGCCGCCATCACCTTCACCAACAAGGCCGCCGCCGAAATGCGCGAGCGCGCCAAGGCCCTGATCGGCGCCAAGGCCGCCGGCAAGCTGCTGATCTGCACCTTCCACTCGCTGGGCGTGCGCCTGCTGCGCGAGGACGGGACCGCGCTGGGCCTCAAGCCCCAGTTCTCGATCCTGGACAGTGATGATGTGACCAGCATCCTGCGCGATGCCGGCGGCACCACCGACGCCAAGCAGGCGCGCGGCTGGCAATGGACCATCAGCCTGTGGAAGAACATGGGCCTGAACAGCAGCCAGGTCACGCCCTACATCACCAACGACGACGAGCTGGTCGCGGCCAAGGTGATGAAGCTGTATGAGGAGCGTCTGGCCGCCTACCAGGCCGTGGATTTCGACGACCTGATCAGCATGCCGCTCAAGCTGCTGGCCGAGCACGAGCATGTGCGCCAGAAATGGCAGAACAATCTGCACCACGTGCTGATCGACGAATACCAGGACACCAACGCCACCCAGTACGAGCTGCTCAAGCTGCTGGTAGGGCCCGACGGCATCTTCACCGCCGTGGGCGACGACGACCAGTCCATCTACGGCTGGCGCGGCGCCACGCTGGACAACCTCAAGAAGCTGCCGCAGGACTTCCCCACGCTCAAGGTGATCCCGCTGGAGCAGAACTACCGCTCCACCAGCGCCATCCTGCGCGCGGCCAACAACGTCATCCAGCTCAACCCCAAGCTCTTCCCCAAGACGCTGTGGTCGGACCTGGGCGAAGGCGAGCCCATCAAGCTGATGGAATGCGACAACGAAGAGCACGAGGCCGAGCGTGCCGTCTCGCACTTCCAGGTGCTGCACGCTCAGTTGCTGGCGGCCAACCAGGCCGATCCCTCGCGCGCCGACTGGAGCAACTTCGCCATCCTGTACCGCGCCAACCACCAGGCCCGCCCGTTTGAGCAGGCGCTGCGCAAGGCCAACATCCCCTACAAGGTCTCGGGTGGCCAGAGCTTCTTCGAGAAGGCCGAGATCAAGGACCTGTGCGCCTGGCTGCGCCTGCTGCTCAACAACGACGACGACCCGGCGTTCCTGCGCGCGGTGACCACGCCCAAGCGCGGCATCGGCCACCAGACGCTGGCCACGCTGGGCGAGTTCGCCGGCAAGTGGAAGGTGAGCCTGTTCGAGGCGCTGTTCTCAGAATCACTGGCTGCCAGCCTGAGCGCCCGCGCCCTGGGCAGCCTGCACGAGTTCGGCCGCTACGTGAACGACCTGGAGTACCGCGCCCGCCAGACCTACGGCAGCGAGGACGCCAAGGCGCTGCTGCTCGAATGGCTGAAAGAGATGGGCTACGAGCAGCACCTCTACGACAATGAAGAGAACGAGAAGATCGCCGCGGCCCGCTGGACCAACGTGCTCGACTTCATCGACTGGGTGGCCAAGCGCTGCGGCGGCGAGATCGAGAACGACGGCGGCCTGTCGGTCGAAACCGAGAAGAAAAGCGTGATCGAGGTGGCCCAGTTGATCTCGCTGATCACCAGCCTGGCCGAGCGCAACACCGACCAGAACGTGGTGACGCTGTCCACGTTGCATGCGTCGAAGGGGCTGGAATGGCCGCACGTGGTGCTGGCCGGCGTGAACGAGGGCTCGCTGCCCTTCTCACGCGAGGAAGGCGACATCCTGCCCGCACAGGTCGAGGAAGAGCGCCGCCTGATGTACGTGGGCATCACCCGCGCGCGCCTGACGCTGGCGGTGAGCGCGCTCAAGCGCCGAAAGAAAGGCCGCGAGTACGTGCAGGCCATTCCCAGCCGCTTCATCGCCGAGATGAAGCTGAGCGAAGGCGCCCCTGGCGCCGTGCCGGGCGAAAGCCCGCGCGACAAGCTGCGGCGCCTGCGTGAGGAAATGGCCGCCAAGGCCAAGACCTCGGCGCAGACGCTCAACAAGCAGCCCTGAAAGGCTTGCCGTGCTGGCGCAGGGCCGAAAAAAAGCCCGAGTCGACGGATCGGCCCGGGCTTGAATCCACCAAAGGAGGAGGGTGGAGGAGACAAACAAAAACACAACTGAGTACCCGCCTTCGCAGGAAAGTTCCGCAGTCGTATCAAATTGTACGAAATGCAGCGGTCTCAACAAGGGTTATCACTTAATACCCGTGGATATCTGTATGAAATTAAACGCCTGCCCAAGGATTCCGTCAATCCGCAGCAGCACGGCACAATCACTCATTTACACCCTTTTTGATGAATGGCGTGCCTCCGGAGCCGGGCGCGCCACGGAGATCCCCTGATGGAATGCACCATTCACTGGCAGCCCGCTTCGGGCATGGCCTTCATGGCCGAAACCGGCAGCGGCCACGTCATCAACATGGACGGCGCGCCGGATGGCGGAGGCCGCAACCTGGCACCCCGCCCGATGGAAACGGTGCTGGCCGGCACGGGCGGCTGCACGGCCTACGATGTGGTGCTGATTCTCAAGCGGGGCCGCCACGATGTGCGCGGCTGCTCGGTCAAGCTCACGGCAGACCGCGCAGAAACCGATCCCAAGGTGTTCACGAAGATCAACATGCACTTCGTGGTGACGGGCGTGAACCTGACGGAGAACGCCGTGCAGCGTGCCGTTCAGATGTCGCACGAGAAGTACTGCTCGGCCAGCATCATGCTGGCCAAGACGGCCGAGATCACGACCAGCTTCGAGATCGTGACGGCCTGAGTTCCACAGGTCGGCCGGGCGAGGGCCTTTGGAAGGCGCGCCCGTACCGGATCAGATGCGGTGGGCGGTGATCGTCATCACCTTGGCCGCCGCGCGCATCAGGGTGCGCACGGGCAGCGGCAGCTGCACACCGCCGGCCTTCTGGGCGGCCGCCGCATGCGCGGCCTCGTCATCACGCATCTGTGCCACGATGGCCCGTGAGGCCGTGTCGCCCGGCGGCAGGCGCGTCATGTGGCTGTGCAGGTGCTGCTCCACCTGGCGCTCGGTTTCCACCACGAAGCCCAGGCTCACCTTGTCGCCCGCGCGCGCGGCCAGCAGGCCGATGGCGAACGCCCCGCCGTACCACAGCGGGTTGAGCAGGCTGGTGCGCCCACCCAGCTCGCGCAGGCGCTCTTCGGTCCAGGCCAGGTGGTCGGTTTCCTCGTCGGCCGCGGCCTTGAAGTGGGCGCGCAGCGCCGGATCCGAGGTGCCCAGGGCCTGCGAGGCGTACAAGGCCTGGGCACAGACCTCGCCCACATGGTTCACGCGCATCAAGGCAGCCGATTCGCGGCGCTCGGCGTCGGACAGCGGCTCGCCTTCGAGCGCCGGGCGCGGACAGGGGCGCCCCGCCACATGCGTGCCCCACACGGTGCGCAGGGCGTCATCCACCGCGATCAGGGCACGGTCCAGCGGGGTGTGCCGCACCGGGGCGGCGGCGTGGGAAATCTCGCTCATGCGGGGATCGTAGTCCATCCGGCGGGGCAGGCCCTGCGCCAGCGCAACAAGGCCCTCAATACCACGCGCCGTCCACACAGGCTCAGCGCTGCATCAGCCCCCGGCTCTTGGCGATCGACATCAGGATGCCCAGCCCCAGCCCCAGCGTGACCATGGCCGTGCCCCCGTAGCTGATGAAGGGCAGCGGCACCCCCACCACTGGCAGGATGCCGCTGACCATGCCCATGTTCACGAACACGTAGGTGAAGAAGCTCAGCGAGATGCTGCCACCCAGCAGGCGCGAGAACAGCGTGGGGGCCTGTGCCGAGATCATCAGCCCCCGGTAGATCAGGCACAGGAACAGGAACAGCAGTACCAGGCAGCCCACCAGGCCGAACTCTTCGGCGTAGGCGGCGAACACGAAGTCGGTGGTGCGCTCGGGAATGAACTCCAGGTGGGTCTGCGTGCCCTTCATGAAGCCCTTTCCGCTGAGGCCGCCCGAGCCGATGGCGACCATGCCCTGGATGATGTGAAAGCCCTTGCCTAACGGATCCTGCGTGGGGTCGAGCAGCGTGCAGACGCGGTGCTTCTGGTAATCGTGCAGCACGACCCAATCGAGGCCTGGCTGGCAGATGCGCTCCTCGGAGACCACCACCGCCGTGACCCCCGCCGCCCCGATCATGAGCACCGGGACGATCAGCTTCCAGCTGAGGCCGGCGAAGAAGATGACGTACAGGCCGCCCGACAGGATCAGCAGCGAGGTGCCCAGGTCGGGCTGCTTCATCACCAGGCCCACCGGCAGCGCCAGCAGCATCCCGGCGACCACGAAATCCAGGCCCCGCAGCTGCCCTTCGCGGCGCTGGAACCACCAGGCCAGCATCAGCGGCATCGCGATCTTGAGCATCTCCGAGGGCTGGATCACCATGCCCACGTTGAGCCAGCGCGTGGCCCCCTTCTTGGTGATGCCGAACACGGCCACGGCCAGCAGCAGCACGATGCCCAGGGCGTACAGGGGCACGGCCAGCGCCATCAGGCGCTGCGGCGGGATCTGCGCCACGGTGAACAGCACGATGGCGGCCAGCGCCATGTTGCGCGACTGGTCGATGAAACGCGTGCCGTGGTCGTAGCCGGCCGAGTACATCGCCCCCAGGCCGATGGCGCACAGGCTCATCACGATCAGCAGCAGGGGCCAGTCGAAACCGGCCATCACGGGCTTGACGCGCTGCCACAGCGAGGGTTTTTCGAAGGCAATGTTCATGGCGTGCTCGCAGGGGCCGTGGGCCGTGGCTGTGCGGCGGTGAAAGGCGCCGAGGCTTGCGGGCGCGGTGCGGCGGGGACTGGGGCCGGCGCGGACGCCGAGGACGCCGAGGAAGCAGCAGAAGAGGCAGATGCGGCCGGCTGCGGCCCGCTCAGCGGCATGTCCATCGCGAAGGCGTCGCGGCCGCGCGGCAGCGGCACCTCGCTGGCCTTGCGCGGCGTGCCGATGGGCGCGCCGGCCTTGCCCTGCTGCACCGCGGCGATGTCTTCCTCGCTGGGGTAGAGATCGGCCAGCAGGTAATCCAGCACGCGGCGGGCGATGGGCGCGGCGGCGGCGGCACCGAAGCCGGCATTCTCCACGATCAGCGCCAGCGCCACGCGGGGCGACTCGGCCGGCGCGAAGGCCTCGTACAGCGAGTGGTCGCGGCGGTACTCGTCCATGTTGGCGGCACGGTACTTCTCGTTCTGCTTGAGCGTGACGGCCTGCGCCGTGCCCGTCTTGCCGCCGCTGGTGTAGACAGCCCCCGCGAACACGCGTGACGAGGTGCCCACCTGGGCCACGGCCGACATGGCCGAGCGGATCAGCTCGGCGTGCTCGGGCTTGATCGGCACGGGCTCGAGCGGGTGCCCGGAGATCTCGCGACGGTGGCGCTGCACCACGTCCTCGATCTCGCGCACCACTCGGGGCTGGAAGCGCTGCCCGTCCGACACCAGCGTGGACAGCGCGGATGCGATCTGCAGCATCGTGAAGGTGTTGTAGCCCTGGCCGATGCCCAGCGAGATGGTCTCGCCCGCGTACCACTTCTTCTGCTCGGGCCGGCGGTAGGCCTTGCGCTTCCACTCGGTGGACGGCAGGATGCCCGTGACCTCGCCCTTGAGGTCGATGCCCGTGAGGCGCCCGAAGCCCAGCGGCTCCATCTGGTCGTGGATGGTGTCCACGCCCAGCTCGTTGGCCAGCGAGTAGAAGTAGACGTTGCTCGATTCGGTGATGGCGCGGCGCATGTCCATCGCCCCGCCCCGCTCGTTCTCGGGGCTGCGGAAGCGGTGGCCACCGAACAGGAAGACGCCGTTGTCCATGATGATGGTCGACGGGCTGCGCTTGCCGGTGTTCAGCGCCGCCAGCGCCATGAAGGGCTTGTAGGTGGAGCCGGGCGGGTAAGTGCCGCGCAGCGCGCGGTTGAGCAGCGGCTTGTCGGGCGATTCGTTCAGTTCGCGCCAGCTTTCGGTGTCGATGCCGTCGACGAACAGGTTGGGATCGAAGGTGGGCTTGCTCACGAAGGCCAGCACCTCGCCATTGCGCGGATCAATGGCCACCAGCGCGCCGCGGCGATTGCCGTAGAGCTTTTCGATCAGGTCCTGCAGCTTGATGTCGATCGACAAGGTGAGCGTATTGCCTGGCGTGGCCGGGTTGGAGCGCAGGCGCCGCACGGCGCGGCCCCCGGCGCTGGTCTCGACCTCTTCGAAGCCCGTGATGCCGTGCAGATCCTTCTCGTAGGCCTGCTCGATGCCCAGCTTGCCGATGTAGTCGGTGCCGCGGTAGTTGGCCTGCTCTTCCTCGGGCCACTCTTCGATCGCGGCCTTCTCTTTCTGGTTGATGCGGCCGATGTAGCCCAGCACGTGGCTGGCGGCCTCGCCGTAGCGGTAGTGACGAAACAGGCGGGCCTGGATCTCGACCCCCGGGAAGCGGTAGCGCTGCGCGGTAAAACGGGCCACCTCCTCGTCGGTCAGGCGGGTGCGGATGGGGATGGATTCGAAGCTCTTGGATTCTTCGCGCAGGCGCTTGAAACGGCGGCGGTCGCGCTGCTGGATGTCGACCACCTGGGCCAGTGCGTCGATGGTGGCTTCCAGATCATCCACCTTGGAGGGCGTGATCTCGAGCGTGTAGGCCGAGTAGTTGTTGGCCAGCACCACGCCGTTGCGGTCGACGATGAGGCCCCGGTTGGGCACGATGGGCACCACCGCAATGCGGTTGTTCTCGGCCTGGGTGGCCAGCTCGTCGTGGCGTGCCACCTGCAGCACCAGCAGGCGCGCCACCAGGATGCCGAAACAGAACAGCACGAAACCAGCCGCTGCCCACAAACGTGTGCGAAAACGGCTCAGTTCGACTTCGAGATTCTTGATTTCGGTCATGCGCGGGCCACGTCTCGGGTCCAACCCTCTATCGTAGCCCGGATCACCGGCACACACGACGGTGTCCCCGGGGTTTCAGACACCCGCCGGCGCCGGAGGTTCAGTTGGCCGGCAGGGTGTCGTCACCCCGCCCCCTCAACCGCTCAGAAGCGCCACACGCCCTGCAGCCACCAGCGGGTGGCCGCGTCCTGCTCGGATTCGACCTTCTCGCTGCCCAGGCGGCTGGCCACCATCAGCTTCAGGCCCACCGTGGGCAGCGGCGCCCAGGTGACGGACGCGCCGGCGCCACTCAGGAAGCGGTCGTTGTCGCCGGTGGTGTAGCGGTTCTTGTTGATGCGGATGCCGCCAGCGTCCACAAAGGCCGCCAATTGCACCGGGCGCAGCGGGATGGTGTAACGCACCTCGCCGGACAGGATGTAGCCCTCGTCGCCCGGGGTTTCGCCCTGCGGGTAGGCGCGCACGCCAGAGGCACCGCCCAGCGACAGCTTCTCGGAGGCGTCGAGGTTCTTGGACGCGAACTGGGCATAGCCCGAGCCGAACAGCGCCCAGTTGCCGGACAGCGGCAGGGTGAGGTTGCCGGTGGCGGCCAGCTTGGTGAAGCTGCCTTCAGTCCGGACCGTGGCGGCGTCGTTACTGCGCACGGCGGGCGTGCGGATGTCCAGCTCGCCCTGGCTCAGCACCACGGCAGCGGCGTAGGTGGGCAGCACCAGACCGTCGGTCGGCAGGTTGCCGTAGGCGTTCAGGGCCAGCGAGACCACCTGACTGTCCTTGCGGGTGACGGCGGCGGGCGAAACCGCCTCGATGCGGTCCTCGAAGGACTTGTCGTCGTAGGTCAGCGTGGCCAGCAGGTTGTGGTCCAGCGAACGCCTGATGGGGTAGCTGGCGAAGACGGAGCTGATGCGCGACCAGCCCCGGGCGTCGAGCGCGTCGTACTCACGGGCCAGCTGATAGCGCAGTTGCGACCATGACGCCCCCACGTTCAGGCCGGAGCCGCCCACGGGCACGCGGTAGCCCAGGCGCACATTGCCCAGGCGCTCATCGGTAGCCAGCGAGCGCAGCTGGAACTGATCGCCCAGGCCCAGCGGACTGTTGACGTTGACCGTGCTGGACAGGCGGTGGTAGCCGGTGTAGCGGTTGCCATGGTTGTCCAGGTCGAGTTGGCCGGACACACGGGGGCCGGGCTCGACCGCCACGGCCAGGTCGGTCTCGCCGACGCTGGCCCCAGGCTGCAGGTTGACGGTGGCGCGGCTGATGCCCGGGGTATCGCCCAGCAGCAGGAGCTTGCGCTCCAGCGAAGGCTCATGCACCACCTTGCCCTGGCTGACTTCGCCGCCCAGCATGGCCTGCACCTGCACGTCACTCACCAGGGAACGGTTGTCCACGCTGGAAGCGCCCACACGGCCTTCGAGCACCAGGAACTCGACCACGCCATCAACAATGTCCTGCGCAGGCAGCACGGCATGCGCCACGGCATAGCCGGCTTGTTCGTAGTGGTCGGTGATGCGCTGGGCTGCGGCCTGCAGATCGGCCAGCGTGACCTGCTTGCCCATCAGATCGCCCACCAGGCTGGTCAACAGCTCATTGCTGAACACCGTGGCGCCGGTGACCTTGATGCCACGCACCTGGATGCGCACCGACGAGGTCGAGGGCGCTGCCGGCGCAGGCTTGTTGAGCTGCACGGCCTCGGCGTCGGCAGGGCGTGGCGCGGGCACCGCCGGGGGCTGCACCGAGCGCAGGACATCGCCAGCGCTGGGCGCCGCCTGTTGGGCCTGGGCCGTGGCCGCCAGGCACAGCAGGACCGCCATGCCGATCACACCGGGGCGCAGGGCCCGTCTCATTGCCGAATCACGCTTCATCATCCGTGTTCCTGAAAAAGCAGAAGGTCACGGCCAGTGGGGCCGCGACCTGGATCTGGACAGACCCCGTGGGGATCAGCGCAGGGTGGGCGGCGTCTTCACACCGCCATCGGTCACGCGCAGCGGGCTGCGGTCACTGCGTCGACGCGCCTTGATCTTCTCCGGGTCATCCTCTTCGCCAGCGGCCGTCGGAGGCAACTGGGCCAACAGGTCGCCCAGGCCAGCCAGGTCCACGTTGAGCTGGGTGGGCACGTTACCACCGTTGT
Source organism: Burkholderiales bacterium UBA1834 (assembly GCA_002339015.1). Classification (GTDB taxonomy): domain Bacteria; phylum Pseudomonadota; class Gammaproteobacteria; order Burkholderiales; family Burkholderiaceae_C; genus Aquabacterium. Next base: position 57,439 of record DDJC01000031.1, on the reverse strand, counting down.
TGATCACCGAGCTCAGGTCGGGAGGCGGGCTGGTGATGGTGCCCGAGGCGGTCACCAGCGTCACCTCATAGTTGTTGCCCCCATTGCCGTCGTTGAGCACGTAGCCGTTGACACTGAGCGTGCGGGCACCCGGGGCGCTGCTGTCAAAGGCCTGGCTCAGGCTGGCAACGCTGTCGTTGGCGACCAGGCCACTGACCTGCGGCACGCCGGTCGAGTTGGTGGTGTTGTCGAAAGGCTTGGTGTCGGACACCGCGCTCAGCGTGAGCTGGGCACGGTCGATGTTGCTGGTGGTGTTGTCAACGTAGGTGACCTGGTAGTTGCCACCGTTGTTGCCGTCGTTCACGGCCACGCCGCCCACCGTCACCGTCTTGCCCGTGCCGGCGTTCTTGTCGGCGAACGCGAAGCTGCCACCCGAGACGCTGTCGCCCTGCATCAGGCCCGAAGCCACGGCCGAACCGGCCGCGCTGGTCGTACCGTCGTAGGTCTTGCTCACGCTGCTGCTGGTGATCGTCAACTGCGCCTGGTCGATGTTGCTGGTGGTGTTGTCGACGTAGGTGACCTGGTAGTTGCCACCATTGTTGCCGTCGTTCACGGCCACGCCGCCCACCGTCACCGTCTTGCCCGTACCCGCGTTCTTGTTGGTGAACGCGAAGCTGCCACCCGAGACGCTGTCGCCCTGCATCAGGCCCGAAGCCACGGCCGAGCCGGCCGCGCTGGTCGTGCCGTCGTAGGTCTTGCTCACGCTGCTGCTGGTGATCGTCAACTGCGCCTGATCGATGTTGCTGGTGGTGTTGTCAACGTAGGTGACCTTGTAGTTGCCACCATTGTTGCCGTCGTTCACGGCCACGCCGCCCACCGTCACCGTCTTGCCCGTGCCGGCGTTCTTGTCGGTGAACGCGAAGCTGCCGCCGGACACGCTGTCGCCCTGCACCAGGCCCGACAGCACCACGGCCGAGCCCAGCGCGCCGGTCGTGCCGTCATAGGTCTTGCTCACGTCGCTGCTCGTGACCGTGAGCTCCGCCTGGTGGATCGCGGCCGTCAGGGACTTGGGCAGCAGGACCTGCCCGCCATCGGGCTGGACAAGCTTGCCTGCGATGAGCACGGTGCCCTGTTCAGTCGCGTTGCGTGAGGTGAAGCTGGCCTGCGTGAGCGTGAAATCGACGAAGAAATCCGCCTGACCGAAGGCCTGGAGGTTCACCGACACGTTGGCGTCCGTATTGCCGTCGTAGGTCTTGTCCTGGGCGCTCAGCCACTGGTCGATGACCGGTGAGGTGCCGCCATTGTTGGGATCACCCACGGCGTGCACCAGGCGCCCGCCCGTGTCCAGCTGGGCAGAGATGCTGCCCGCCGTGCCCGCACTGAGCTTGCCCGTGTTGGTGATCTCGCCCTTGCCGCCCAGCGCGATCAGGCGGATCGAGCCGTCCGGGCCCTGGCTGACACTGCCTGCCGAGATCACGCCGCGGGAGTTGACCACGGCCTGCTTGGTCGAACGGGCATCCATCACGATCGCACCGCCGGCCGCGCTGAGCGAGCCCTTGAAGGTGTTGGACACCGACTTGGCGCGGGTCGTGTCAGCGGTCAGGCGGTAGGTGAAGGGGCTGCCATCGGCGGGCGTGAACTCCACACGGTCACCCGCCAGCAGGTAGATGCCGCCACCTGGCGCCACGATGGTCCCGGCGTTGATGACCTTGTTGCCCACCAGCGCGACCATGCCGCCCTGCGTGGCCACGATGGAGCCCGCGTTGCTGACCTCGGCTGTGCTGTTGTTGGCCTGGAGCACCAGGGCGCCCGTGGCGGGGTTGAAGGACACCAGATCGTTCGTGCTGCCCAGGAAACCGCCCACGCTGACCTGCGCGCCCGCCTTCACCAGCACCCCGTTGGGGTTGAGGATGAAGACATTGCCGGTGGCCTGCAACTGGCCCAGGATTTCGGTGGCCACGCCACCCTTGATGACGTTGAGGGCCACGGCACTGGCCGAAGGCTGCACGAACTTCAGGATTTCACCCGCGGCCACCCCCAGGGTCTGCCAGTCGATGCGCACGCCGTGGCTGGTCTGGGTGATGGTGGTGGTGGCGCCACTGGTGGCCAGCGTCGCGCTGCCATCGACCACGTTGAAGCCGGTCCCTGCAGCCTGCGCGCCGAGCACGAGCACCAGCGCGCTCGACACCAACGCCGCCTTGCCGGCCGTGCGGGCACCGCAGGCACGGGCCATCTCGGACACCGCGACGAAACCACCTGCGGCCTCACGCCAGATCAATCGGTAGACATGGTTCATGACAACAACCCATCAAGACATGTTGGCCTGCGTTACCAGACACCGCTCTCGAAAATGGCTGTCAGATCACGCGTCGAAGAAGTGCACAAGTCCAGAGCCGCCGTGCGCAGCCCGAAACAAGATGGCAAATTTTTAACGCTTGGATACAGTTACGCAATCCCGGATTTGGTGGGGAATGCACCGCATTGGTTCGTGAATTCAGTCACGAAGTGTCCGAATGTCCCTGCTCCAATTCAGAGAGGCCGGTTTTTGTCCCGATCCGGTGCACGCCGCTGGGGAGCCAGCAAAAGCATGTGCGCCACAGGCCACAGTGCCGCTTCAAACAGGGGCGCAGCCAGCAGCCCCCAGCCCGGGAAGGTGGCCCCCGCCAGCAGGCGCACCAGCAAGGCCACAGCATGCGCCGCCACGAACAGCGGCAGGATCTGCACTGCCTGCGAGCCCACCGTGAACCACAGCAGGCGACGGTGCACCGTGATGGCAAAGAAGCTCAGCAGCGTGTAGGCCAAGGCGTGCTGACCCAGCAGCGCCCCATCGTGCACGTCCATGAACAGGCCGAAGACGAAGGCCGCGCCCACGCCCACGCGGCGCGGCTGGTGCACATTCCAGAACACCAGCACCACGGCCAGCACATCCGGCAAAGCCGGCACCCGGCCTACGGGCAGCAGATTGAGCATCAGGGCCAGCAGCAGCGTCCCCCAGATGAACACCGGGTTCACGGGCAGCAGCAGTTGCGAGCCGCGCGGCATCATGGTCATGGCGCAAGCCCCTCCTGCGGCGGGGCCACGCTGGCGCCCGGCGCCGGCAGGGAGGCCAGGGATGCACCCTGCCCTGCATGCGCCGCAGAAGCCGCCGGATCGCTGGGACGGGCCGGCAACTGATCCTGCACCGGGTGCAGCACCAGCACATGCCTGGGCGAATCAGGTTCAGCCGTCGGCGTCAGCCAGATGCGGGCGAACGCCGAATCGGCGCGGCGATCAACCTTGAGCACCCTGGCCACGGGCAGCCCGGCCGGGTAGACACCGTCCAGTCCGGAAGTGAGCAGGCTGTCGCCCACCTGCACATCGGCATTGCCGGCCATGAAGCGCAGCTCCATGCCCTGGGCCTGCGGCATGCCGTAGGCCACGCCGCGCTGCTGCGTGCGCGCATTGAGCACGGGCACGGCGGCATCGCGGTCGGTCACCAGGGTGACCTCGGCCGTGAGGGGGTACACACGGGTGACCTGGCCCAGCACACCGGATTCATCCAGCACCGGGGCGCCCAGCACCACGCCATGGCGGCTTCCCCGGTCAAGAACGACCTTGCGGGTGTAGGGATCGGGGGCGTCGTAGAGCACCTCGGCCGCCAGCGTCTGCACGTTGATGCGAGGGCGCAGTTCGAGCAACTGGCGCAGGCGAGCGTTCTCGGCTTCCAGGCTGGCCACGCGCATCACGCGCTCGGCCTGGGCCGCCACCGCCTGCTCGGCCAGGTTCTCGGCCTGGCGGGCCTCATCGAGGCCGCGAAAGTAGTGCCCGGCCTGCTCCCAGGCGTGCACCGGGGCCAGCAGGCCCTGCTGCACCGGGTGGAGCACCGTGGCCAGCGCCGCACGCAAGGGCTGTGTCACCTTGAAACGCACGTCGGCCACCATCAGGAACACCGCCAGCGACGAAAAGAACAGCAGGCGCGTCAGCGCCGAAGGCCCTTGCTTGAAGAAGGGCGGCGGGGTGCGGTCCAGCGTGCCCAGCGTCATGGTGCTTCATCACGCCGCCAGCGCGGCGAACGGCCTTATTCGGAGGTGAAGATGCTGCCCAGGCGGTCCATGCGCTCCAGCGCGATGCCACAGCCGCGCACCACGCAGGTCAGCGGGTCTTCGGCCACCAGAACGGGCAGACCGGTCTCTTCGGCCAGCAGGCGATCCAGATCACGCAGCAGCGCACCGCCGCCGGTCAGCATCATGCCGCGCTCGGCGATGTCGGCACCCAGCTCGGGCGGGGTCTGCTCCAGCGCGTTCTTGACGGCCGACACGATCTGGTTGAGCGGGTCGGTCAGGGCTTCGAGGATCTCGTTGCTGGAGATGGTGAAGCTGCGGGGCACGCCTTCGGACAGGTTGCGGCCCTTGACTTCCATCTCCTTGACCTCGGAGCCCGGGAAGGCGCTGCCGATGCTCTTCTTGATGGCTTCGGCCGTGGGCTCGCCGATCAGCATGCCGTAGTTGCGGCGGATGTAGCTGATGATGGCCTCGTCGAACTTGTCGCCGCCGACGCGGACCGAGCCCTTGTAGACCATGCCGCCCAGCGAGATCACGCCCACCTCGGTGGTGCCGCCGCCGATGTCGACGACCATGGAGCCGCTGGCGTCGGAGACGGCCAGGCCGGCGCCGATGGCCGCGGCCATGGGTTCCTCGATGAGGTAGACCTCGGAGGCGCCGGCACCCAAAGCGGATTCGCGGATCGCGCGGCGCTCGACCTGGGTGGAGCCGCAGGGCACGCAGATGATGATCCGGGGGCTGGGCTTGAGCACCGAGCGCGGGTGGACCATCTTGATGAACTGCTTGAGCATCTGCTCGGTGACGGTGAAGTCGGCGATCACGCCGTCCTTCATCGGGCGGATGGCCTCGATGTTGCCAGGCACCTTGCCCAGCATGGCCTTGGCCTCGTGGCCCACGGCCTGGATCGATTTCTTGCCGTTGGGGCCGCCTTCGTGGCGGATGGAGACGACCGAGGGCTCGTCGAGCACGATGCCTTTGTCACGCACGAAGATCAGCGTGTTGGCGGTGCCCAGGTCGATGGCCAGGTCGGTGGAAAAATAGCGGCGGAAAGTTCCGAACATGAATACGGCTCCGGCAACCGGGATCGATGCAGGTGGGGGCCTCTCGGGTGCAAGCACGCCCGAGGTCATCGGGCAGGCATCCGGGCTCACGGCCAACCGGCAGTCCACAGCAGCTGCGGGTGGTGATGGATAACAGATGATTTTCCCACAGATTGCAGAGCTCTCGTCAGCGCCTGCCAAGTACTTCTTGCGCGCATTCAGCTTCAAGACGTCAGCGCGTGCCCAGACAGCAGCGCAGGGGGCGCCCCTCCCGGCAGCAGAAGCGGGATAATAGCCATCCCCAGGCGGAGCCTGCCGAGCGATCCACCGGCGGCCGCCCGGATCCACCCCTGACACGCTTGCAACACCATGGCTTCGAACAACGCCACTTTGACCCCCGAGGACATCGGCCGCATCGCCCAGCTGGCCCGCCTGGAGCTGAGCGCCGACGAGCAAAACGCCATGCTGGCGCAGCTCAACGGCTTCTTCGGCATCGTCGAGCGGATGCGCGCCGTGGACACCTCCGGCGTCGAGCCCCTGTACACCCCCTTGTCGGCCATCGAGGACGTGACCCTGCGCCTGCGCGAGGATGCCGTCACCGAGCCCGATCAGCGCGAGGCCAACATGGCCAACGCCCCCGCCCGCGAAGGCGGCCTGTTCCTCGTGCCCAAGGTGATCGAATGAGTTCCGCCATGACCCCAGCGCCCCAAGACCTCCACGACCTGACCCTGGCCGAAGCCTCGGCCCAGCTGGCCAGCGGCCAGATCACCAGCGAGGCCCTGACCCGCCACGCACTCGGCCGCATCGAACGCCTCGCCAAGCTGGGCGCCTTCCTGCACGTCGACACCGAGGGCGCGCTGGAAGCCGCCCGCGGTGCCGATGCCCGTCGCGCCGCCGGCCAGGCACGGGGCCCGCTCGACGGCCTGCCCATCGCCCACAAGGACATCTTCGTGACACAGGGCCAGCCGACCACGGCCGCCTCCAAGATGCTCAAGGGCTACCAGAGCCCCTTCGACGCCACCATCGTGGCCCGCCTGCACGCGGCCGGCATGGTGTCGGTGGGCAAGCTCAACTGCGACGAATTCGCCATGGGCGGCGCCACCGAGAACTCGGCCTACGGCGTGGCCCGCAACCCCTGGGCGCTGGACCAGATCGCCGGCGGCTCGTCCGGCGGCTCGGCCGTGGCCGTCTCGGCCCGCCTGGTGGCCGCCGCCTCGGGCTCGGACACCGGCGGCTCGATCCGCCAGCCAGCCGCACTCACCGGCGTCACCGGCATCAAGCCCACCTACGGCCGCTGCTCGCGCTACGGCATGATCGCCTTCGCCTCCAGCCTGGACCAGGCCGGCCCGCTGGCCCGCACGGCTGAAGACTGCGCCCTGGTGCTGCAGGCCATGAGCGGCTTCGACGAGCGCGACGCCACCAGCGCCCAGCAGCCCGTGCCCGATCTGGCCGCGGCATTGCGCACCCCGCGTGCCGGCGCCACCGCGGATCAGCCCCTGGCCGGCCTGCGCGTGGGTGTGCCCACCGAATTCTTTGGCGACGGCGTGAACCCCGATGTGCTGGCCGCCACACGCGAGGCCCTGGCCCAGCTGCAAAAGCTCGGCGCCACGCTGGTCGATGTCAGCCTGCCGCGCACCGAGCTGTCCATTCCCGTGTACTACATCATCGCGCCAGCCGAGGCCTCGTCCAACCTGAGCCGCTTCGACGGGGTCAAGTTCGGCCACCGCGCCAGGCAGTACACCGACCTGGCCGACATGTACCGCAAGACCCGCGCCGAAGGCTTCGGCCCGGAAGTCAAACGCCGGATCATGATCGGCACCTACGTGCTCTCGCACGGCTACTACGATGCCTACTACCTGCAGGCCCAGAAGCTGCGCCGCATGATCGCCGATGACTTCCAGGCCGCCTTCAAGGTCTGCGACGTGATCGCCGGCCCCGTGTCTCCCACGGTGGCGCGCCCCATCGGCTCACAGACCGACCCGGTGGCCGACTACCTGGCCGACATCTTCACCCTGCCCGCCAGTCTGGCCGGCCTGCCCGGCATGAGCGTGCCGGCCGGCTTCGGCGATCACGGCCTGCCCGTGGGCCTGCAGCTGATCGGCAACTACTGGCAGGAGGCCGCGCTGCTGCACACCGCGCACGCCTTCCAGCAGGCCACCGACTGGCACCTGCGCGCCCCCGCCGCCCTGGCGGCCCTCGACGCCTGATCCCGAAGACACGACACCATGAGCACCACCCTGATCCGCGGTTTCGAGGTCGTCATCGGCCTGGAGACGCACGTCCAGCTGTCCACCGCGTCCAAGATCTTCTCGGGCGCCTCCACCCGCTTCGGCGCCGAGCCCAACACCCAGGCCTGTGCGGTCGATCTGGCCCTGCCCGGCACCCTGCCCGTGATGAACACCGGCGCGGTTGACCGTGCCATCGCGCTGGGCCTGGCCGTGGGCGCCGTGGTGGCGCCGCGTTCCATCTTCGCGCGCAAGAACTACTTCTACCCCGATCTGCCCAAGGGTTACCAGATCAGCCAGTACGAGATCCCCGTGGTGCAGGGCGGCACCGTGGGCTTCTTCGTGGGCGAGCAGGCCCACACGGTGCGCCTGGTGCGCGCCCACCTGGAAGAAGACGCAGGCAAGTCGCTGCACGAAGACTTCGCCGGCTTCAATGGCGAGAAATCCAGCGGCATCGACCTGAACCGCGCCGGCACGCCGCTGCTGGAGGTGGTCACCGAGCCCGACATGCGCGCCAGCAGCGAGGCCGTGGCCTATGCGCGCGCGCTGCACACCCTGGTGGTGTGGCTGGGCATCTGCGACGGCAACATGCAGGAGGGCTCCTTCCGCTGCGATGCCAACGTGTCGGTGCGCCGCCCCGGCGCGCCGCTGGGTACGCGCCGCGAGATCAAGAACCTCAACAGCTTCAAGTTCCTGCAGCAGGCCATCGACGTCGAGATCCAGTGGCAGATCGACCAACTGGAGGACGGCCTGCCCATCCAGCAGGCCACCGTGCTGTTCAACCCCGATGCCAATGGCGGCCGCGGCGAAACGCGCGCCATGCGCACCAAGGAAGACGCGCACGACTACCGCTACTTCCCCGACCCCGACCTGCCTCCGCTGGTGATCGCCCCCGAGTGGGTCGAGCGCGTGAAAGCCTCCATGCCCGAGTTGCCCGGCGTGATGGCGGCCCGCTTCGAGGCCGATTACGGCCTGCCAGCCTACGACGCGACGATGATGACGCAGTCGCGCGCCTTCGCCGAGTTCTTCGAGCAGGCCACCCAAGTCAGCGGCGCCCCAAAGCTGGTGTCCAACTGGCTGATGGGCGAGGTCTCGCGCCGCCTGAATGCCGGCGAGCAGGGCATCGAATCCAGCCCGGTGAATGCCGAGCTGCTGGGCGCGCTGGTCAAGCGCATCAGCGATGGCACCCTGCCCAACAACGCCGCACGCCAGGTGTTCGAGGCGCTGTGGACAGGGGAGCAGGCAGGCGCCGCCAATGCACTGGCCCGCGTGGACGCCATCATCGAGGCCAAGGACCTCAAGCCCATGGCCGACACCGGCGAGCTGGAAAAGATCCTCGACGACATCCTGGCGGCCAACGCCAAATCGGTCGAGGAGTTCCGAGCCGGCAAGGACAAGGCCTTCAACGCGCTGGTCGGTCAGGCCATGAAGGCCACCAAGGGCAAGGCCAACCCGGCCACGGTCAACGAGTTGCTCAAGAAAAAACTGGCGGGCTGAGGCGCCGCGGACGAGAAGCGCCCCGGCACCGGGCGCGCAATGGACGCGGGCAAGCCCGAATCACTTGTGCGCCACGCCTGGTGTCGTGGCCGTCGGTGTGGGGCTGGGCACCGGTGCATCCGCCACGGAACCCGGCTCCGCGCCTGCCCACAGCTTCTTGAGCCGGGCCAGTTCCACGTCGTACAAGCCATTGATGCGGCCCAATTCAGCGCGGTGGTTCTCGATGATCTCGCGCTGTGCGTCCTGCGACACCGCGTTGTCCGCCAGTGACGAGCGCAGCTTGTACGGCAAGGTCTTGCCCTTGTAGAACTCCGCGTCAGCCTCCAGCGGCTTGCGCTCGGCTTGAAGATCCCTGATGCGCTTCTCGGACGACGCGATCGCGCCCCGCACGTCGTCCAGCGCCGCCTCACGCGCCTTGCGGTGGGCCATTTCGTTGGGAAAGCGGTTCAGCAGGTTGCGGTCGCGCCGCACGGCATCCTTGTAGGCCGCATCGGCCAGGGCCTTCTGACGGTCGGCCTCATCCCGGGCAGCCCGTTCCTTGGGGCTCATGCGCGGTGGCATCACGTTGCGCGAGGAGCCATCCTTGTTCAGCAGACGCTGCTCGCGGTCCAGGCACTCCGGAATCGGGCGGTCCGATGTGAGCCGGCGGCCACTGGCGTCCGTGCAGGCATAGATCGTCTGGGCCGCCTTGGCCTCCTGCGGCCACAGCAGCCCCACCCCGGACAGCAGCCATCCGCCTGCCAGCACGATCCCACCTGCCCAGGCCAGGGCAGATTCGCGGCAGGCAAGAGGAGAGGCAATGGTCATGCAGTTGGCTCCGGAAAGATCAGGGTGATGTAGCGGTAGACAAGGTCGGCGCAAGGATGTTTCAGACCCCGTAGCGCTGCCGATAAGCCAGCACGGCAGGATGGAACTGCGTCAAGGCCGGGTCGGCCTGGGTTTCCAGATAGTGCAACAGGTCGGCCAGGGTCGCAATCGAAACAACCGGCAGTTTGTAGCGTTGTTCCACCTGCTGCACCGCACTCTCTTCGGCGTCCTGGCCACCGACAGTGGCTTTCTCCTGACGGTCCAGTGCGATGGACACGCCGCAGGGCGTGGCGCCAGCGGCCGTGATCATGTCGATGGACTCGCGCACCGAGGTGCCGGCCGATATCACGTCGTCGATGATCAGCACGCGGCCCCTGACCGGGGCGCCCACCAGGGTGCCGCCCTCGCCGTGGTCCTTGGCCTCCTTGCGGTTGTAGGCAAAGGGCACATTGCGGCCCAGGCGGGCCAGCTCGATCGACACGGCGGCGGCCAGCGTGATGCCCTTGTAGGCGGGCCCGAACAGCATGTCGAACTCAAGCCCGGATGCGATCAAGCGGCGTGCATAGAATTCAGCCAGGCGACCGAGCTTGGCGCCGTCGTCGAACAACCCCGCGTTGAAGAAGTAGGGCGACAGGCGGCCGGCCTTGGTCTTGAATTCACCAAAGCGCAGCACCTGCGATTGCACCGCGAAGGCCACGAAATCCTGGGCCACGGCGTTGCTGGTAGGGGTGTTCGTCATCTTGAGATCTCAACGTGTTCAGACTGGTATCCCTCAACCTCAACGGCATCCGCTCGGCAGCGACCAAGGGCCTCATCCCCTGGGCTGAAGGACTGTCGGCCGATTGTATGGGGGTGCAGGAGCTCAAGGCCCAGGCCGCCGACATCGCCGGCAAGTTCGAATCCATCGCCGGCATGCAGGGCCATTTCCACCACGCCGAGAAGAAGGGCTACTCCGGCGTGGGCCTGTACAGCCGGCACGAGCCCTCCGATGTGCTGATCGGCCTGGGCGAGCATGATCCCAGCGGCGAGTTCGACGCCGAGGGCCGCTGGGTGGAGCTGCGCTTCGACAAGCCGGGCCGCAAGCTGTCCATCATCAGCAGCTACTTCCCCAGCGGCTCCAGCTCCGAAGAGCGCCAGGAGGCCAAGTTCCGCTGGCTGGCCATCGTCGAGCCGCACCTGGCGCGCCTGGCCGGCGAGCGCGACTACATCCTGGTGGGCGACATCAACATCGCCCACCAGGCACAGGATCTGAAGAACTGGAAGGGCAACCAGAAGAACAGTGGCTTCCTGCCCGAGGAGCGCGACTGGATGAGCAAGCTGCTGCACCTGGAGAACACCGCCCGCCTGGTCGACGTGTACCGCCACCTGCACCCCGATACCACCGATGATTGCTACACGTGGTGGAGCAACCGCGGCCAGGCCCGCGCCAAGAACGTGGGCTGGCGCATCGACTACCAGCTGGCCACGCCCAGGCTGGCCCTGCTGGCGCGGCAGACCTCGGTCTACAAGGACCAATGGTTCAGCGACCACGCACCGCTGATCGTCGATTACGATCTGGCGATATGACGCACAAGGAGCGGACATGAGTGGCGACAACCTGATGGGCTTCAGCCGGGTCGTGGGTCCGCTGACGGGCGATTTCCTGCGAGCCTCCATGGCCGCGGCCCAGCAGCGGCAGATGGCCGCGGCGAAGACACCCCCGCCACCCCCCACGCTGCCGCCGTGCGCCTTCGTGCTCAACGACAAACCCATGAGCACCTTCACGTTGAATGGCACAGGCTACGACGCCTTCTCGGGCCTGAACGAGAAGGTCAACAAGCGGGCATCCGTCTGCGAGGCCAGCGAAGGCGCAATCCCGCTGGGCACCTACTACATCGTGGACCGGCAGTCGGGCGGACGGCTGGGCTGGATCCGGGATGCGATCAGCGGCAAGGACGAATGGTTCGCGCTGTACGCCAAGGACGAAGCCGTCGATGACGTGGCCTTCTGCAACAAGGTCCGCCGGGGCGAGTTCCGCCTGCACCCCAAGGTCGGGATGGGAATCAGCAAGGGCTGCATCACCATCGACAAGGGCAGCGATTTCGACGCGATCCGCAAGGTGCTGCTGGGCGCGCGTAAATGGGAGATACCCGAGCTGAAGGGCACCCTGGCCTATGCCATCGTGGTCGTGACATGAACACTGTACGCTTGGCCCTCGTGTCAGTCGGAGGCTTGCTGGGCGGCGCCGCGGCGACCTGGGCCTGGCTGGTGCTGCCCAGCCTGTCGCCCTTCTCCGAGCGGCTGTGGACCGCCCTCAACCGCCTGCTCGGCGGCCAGGCACCGGGGGTGGCTTCGGACCTTGAGCTGCTGCTGGTGTTCTGCGTGGGGGCCTTGTTCACCGGCATCGTGCTGGCCCTCGGTTCGCGGGCCCTGCGCACCCGCACCTGATCGGCTGCCCGGCCCGCAGGCTCAGCCCAGCGCCTTGTCGAGCTTGACCAGCTCGCCGCGCAGCTCCTTGCACATGCGCACGATCACATCCTCGATCTTCTGCCGGGCCTTGTCGTCCTTGGCGGACTTCTCGGCCATCTGCAAAGCGTGCGAGAACGATTCGCCATCGTGCACCTTCCACACGCCCCAGAAGTCGTCCTTCAGGCGCGGGGTGTTCTTCACCGTGTTGTGCACCGCATTGCAGGGCTTCTTGCACAGTTTGTCCCACAGTTCACGCGAAGGGCTCTTCTGACACTGCACCAGGCCTTTCTCCAGTGACTGCATGTGCGGCTGCAAGGTCTTGTGCAACTGGCCATCGGCCTTGACCAGGGACTTGCGCGCTTCGTCAAAGGGCTTGAAGATCGCGCCCAGGTCCTTGAAGACCTCGCTCACCTCATCGGCCGCCTTGGCCGCCTGGGCCGCCAGCACCACCACGGGCTTGGGCACCCTGGCATCGGCCTGGCACAGCTTGGCCAGGGCCAGCGCCTGCTTCTTGACCTCCAGCGCCTGGGCCACCAGCGGCACCACCGTGCTGCGGTAGGCGGCCTTGGCGGCCTTCTCGGCATCTTCCAGGTCGTCCAGCGAGGCAAACACCTGGTTGCGCCTGGGCTGCAGCTCGTCCACATCCACCTTCTTGTAGAGCGACTCCAGCTTGGCCATGGCCACGGCCAGGGCCTTGCCATCATCACGGGCGGACACGGGCGCACCCTGCTTGAGCCACTGCGCGGCACTCAGGGCATCGGGCCAGTTGCCGCGGCGCTCGAAGGGGTTGAAGGCGGAGGCCATCAGAGCACCTCCTCGTCCAGGTGGTGCGAACGCAGCAGCGCGCGCAGGCGGATCGGCTTGAGCGGCTTGCGCAGCACCGAGATGCCGCGCTCGGCGGCGCCGCGGTCCACGGCCTCGTCCACCTCGCCCGTGACCAGGGAGATCACCGGGCCGTCACCGATGATGGCGCGGATGCGGTCGGCCACCTGCAGGCCGGTCTCGTTGTCGGCCAGTTGGTAGTCGAGCAGCACGTGCCAGCGCTTGTCGAACTCCTGGCTCAGGATGGCCAGCGCCTCATCGCCGCAGGCGCACATGCTCACGCGCACGCCCCAATCCTTGAGCAGGCGGTTCATGGCGTCGCGCACCAGCGGGTCGTCCTCCACGAACAGGACGTTCAGATCGGCTTCCAGCGTCGGCACCGGTTCTTGTATTTCTTGTGCATCCACCGGGGAGTCTAACGGCAAGGTGACGGCGAACAGGCTGCCCCGTCCAGGGATGGACTGCACCTCGATCTCGTAGCCCAGCGCGTCGCACAGCCGGTGCACGGTCGACAGGCCCAGGCCGTAGCCCTTGTCGCGCTGGCGCTCCGGGTTGTTGACCTGGAAGAAGTCGTCGAAGATGCGGCTCTGGTCGTGCGAGGCCAGCCCCACGCCCGTGTCGGCCACCACCAGCGAGCACGCCCCCGGGCGCCGCCGCACGCCCACCAGGATGCGCCCCTCCTCCGTGTAGCGCACGGCATTGGACAGCAGGTTGCCCAGGATGCGCTCGATCACGGCCGGATCCGCGTGCACCCACAGCGACGAGGGCACGTTGCGCACCACCAGGCCCTTGGCCCGTGCACTGGGGCGCACCTGCACCAGCACCTGGTCCACCACACGCTGCAGCGGGAAGGCCGCCGGCTTGGCGTTGCGGTGGGCCGTCTCTGCATGGGTGACGCCCAGGATGGCATCGAACAGGCCCGTCAGGCTGCTCACGCAGGAGGTGATGTGGTCGATCAGTTCGCGCCGCTCCACGTCCGACGGGTCCTTGCGCAGCAAGGCGCTGTACAGGCCCAGGGCGTGCAGGGGCTGCTTGAGGTCGTGGCTGGCGGCGCTCCAGAAGCGGGTCTTCTCGGCAGCGGCCAGTTCCGTCAGGGCCGCGCCATGCTCGGCCCTGGCCACCTGCTGGCGCTCGTGCTCGAGCAGGTCGGCCGCCTCCAGGCGCAGGCTCAGCGCGGTGCGCAGGGCCGCCCCCGACTGCCGCCCGGCCACCAGCAGGAAGCCCCCCAGCATGAGCAGGCTCAGGGCCAGGTAGTCGGCATAGGTGTCGGGCAGCCACAGCAGATAGGCCACCGACGGCAGCAGGCAGCCCCCGAGGAAGGCGTACAGACTTGGGGCCAGCGCCGCATAGAGCACCGCGCTGCCCGCCGCCGCCACCACGATGCCGAACGCGGGGTACAGCAGCGTGTAGACGTTGCCCGGATCGTGCAGCAGCACCAACCCCAAACTCCAGCCCAGGCCCAGAGCACCGGCCTGCGCCACCTTCAGACGCACCCACCAGCGTGTCCGGCCTGGTCCAACCCCTCCCTCATTGATGCGCTGGCGGCCATAGGCCCGGTGCAGCCACAGGCCAGCCGCCTGGATCAGCACCATCATCAGCAGCCACTGCAGCACACGCTCATGCAGCACCATGTCCCACAGCGCCACCGAGGCCGCGCAGGCCGTCAGCAGGGCCAGCAGGCTGAGCAGCCCGGCACCGCGTGCACCGCGCAAGACCAGTTCCACCTGCTCGGCCAGCAGACGTTGGGATCGGGTGTCGGCCTGGTCGCTCATGAACCGCGTCCTGCCCTCACAGCAGGCGCTCTCGCAAGGCCTGGCTGACTGCCTCGGTGCGGTTGCTCACGCCCATCTGCTCGAAGATGTAGGACCAGTGGTCCTTCACGGTTCGCTCGGAAATGCTCAGCAGCGCCGAGATCTCCTTGTTGGACAGGCCCTTGGCCGCCAGCCGCAGGATCTCCTTGCGCTTGTCCGACAGGGCGACGACGGCCATCACCGCAGCAGGCGCCACGTCGTACACCGAACCGCCGTCGAACAGCTTGCGCAGAGCCTCTCCCAACGAGGCGATGTCCCGGCCCTTGGAGAGGCAGGCCACGCAGCCCAGGGCCGTGGCCTGGCGGGCCATCGCCGCATCGGGCGCCCCGCACAGCAGGCCGCGGGCCACGGTGGGGTGCAGGCGCGCCATCTGGCCCAGCAGCATCAGCCCATCGCCATCGGGCAGTTGAAAGTCTGACAGGCACAGATCGATGTCGGGCTCGGCGGCCAGCACCTCCATCGCAGAGACCGTGCCGCTGGCCAGCACGATGCGCAGCTCCGGCATCGCATCGGTGAGGGCTCGGCGCACGCCCTCCCGGTACAGCGGGTGGTCGTCCACGAATAGCAGGGAGTACATGGCGCGGATGATCCCACAGTGACACAGCGTGTCACATCCGTACCAATGGCCGGGTGCACGGCGGCGCGCTTCAATTCATCATCCGCAACGCTGGATGTGCCCTGTGACTTTTACACACTACACATCAGGTATCCGTCCTTTCGTACGGTTGCAAGACCGGCGGCACTGCGGCACGATGCCGCCAAACTCAAGGAGCCCCCCATGTTGCCCAGTCACGCTTCACCGCTGCCGGAGCAGGAAGATGATGCACTCGCCCGTTGGGGCCAGGTGCAACGCCGTCCTGCCCGCCGCGTTGCCCTGGCATCGGCGTTCGAGACGCGTGATCTGGCGCCTCCACCTGCCAGTCACCTGGAACTGCCCCGGCTGTGGCAGGAGATCCAGGATCTGTCCGCGCACGAGGTCGACGCCGGGCTGCTGCACCTGCTGCAGCGCCTCGCCCAAGTCCTGGGCGCCGACGGCATCCGCTGGGAACTGCTCGCCTCCACGCAGCCCGGCGGCACCGCCTGTATCGCCTCGCAGGTGTTCTGGAGCCTGCACCAGCCGGCCCCCACGGAGATGACCGGGCCCGAGCTGTCCCTCACGCTGCCCATGAGCGGCGGCGCCCGCATGCACTTCCACCTGATGCGCGCCCAGGGGCGTGATGCGTTCACAGAATCGCACCGCGCCACCCTGGAACTGGCCCTGGCCGGGCTGTCGCGCTGGCTGAACTGGCTGAGCCTGAGCCATGGCCCGGTGCTGGCGGCCGGCCCCCTGCCGCCCCACCAGCGCAAGGTGCTGCTGCTGCTGCTGACCGGCCTGTCGGAGAAGCAGATCGCCTTCGAGCTCAATCTGAGCACCAACACGGCACACCAGTACGTGACGGCGCTGTACCGCCGTTTCGGGGCGCGCAACCGCCCGTCGCTGACGGCGAAATGGTTGGGACATCGCCCCTGACCCCCTAGTAGTAGGGGGTCAGCCCACGCACAGGCGCGGCATCGCCACATCCTGTTGCAGATCATGGGAAGCGGGCCCCTAGAATCAGGGCCGCCTTATCGATTCAAGCAGGAACCTTCTCCCATGCGCCCGACCCTCCCGTCCACGATCAGTGTTCTTTCCCTGTCCTTGCTGACGCTGCTGAGCGCGTGTGGCGGCGGCGGTGACAGCGGCGACAAAATCGCTCCGACGCCTGTAGGGCAGGTGACACTGACAGGCACAGCCGCAGGCACCTACCTGCTCAATCGTCCAGAACCCACACTCCAGAGTGGCACTGACGTCACGGTCCAGTTGAGGGATGCGGGAACGTCTTATCTCGCATTCATCTATGACCAAAATACCGGCGCCGTGGGAGTCATGGAGGCCGAAATCAACATCTCGGGCACTCAGTACCGTTTTGAATGCGGTGGGGCTAGTAGCCCAGCGTGCGGGGCATCTGGCACTGCTGCGGTCAACACAACTGCGCGCACTCTGACATTCACCAATTACAGCCTGCCCAGCGATCCCGTCGGAACGACCACCGTCATCAGTGGCACCGTGACTTGGCCAGCCCCCTAAAACTAGGGATAACACGGAGCTGTCCTCACCCCCGAAAGGGGAGAGCCCCCTAGCTTCAGGGTGACCGGATACCTCGTCCGCGGCGATACTCGCGCTGAATTTGTTTCCAATTATTCTGCCCTGCGCCCGTTCCTGAAAAACTCGGTGCCAGGCTTGCTGTTGCTTGGACGAGGATCCCGTGGGAAAACAATCAGGAAACGTCCGCTCGTGGCTGCTGTGCACGAGCGTGGCCTGTGCATTGAGCCAAGCAGGCTGGGCAGCCGCTCAGGGTGTCACCCCGACCAACCCGAACGAGCCCCCCGCCGGCACCCGGCCCACCATCGAGCAAATCAAGCCCGAGCTGCCTCTGCTCAAGGACACGGCCGTGGAGCCCCTGCCCGCCGCTGCCCCGCCGCGGGAACTGGGCAAGCCCGCCGACGACATCACCCTGGACGTCAAGACCTACACGGTGGATGACTCGGCCCCGGCCGAGGTGCGCCAGGCCCTGCACGGGCTGACAGCCCCCTTCGTCGGGCCGCAGCGCAGCTATGAAGACCTGGTCAATGCCGCCGCGGCCGTCACCCGGTTCATGCAGCGCGAGCTGGGCTACTACCTGGCCTATGCCTACCTGCCCGAGCAGGACCCGAAGGACGGCACCGTCAAGATCGCCATCCTCGAAGGCCGCCTCGACCAGGTCATCCTGAACTGGCCCGAGAAATCCCTCGTCAAGCGTGACGTGATCGAGCGCTTCCTGGCGCGTCTCAAGCCGGGCGCCATCCTCAAGGTGCGTGATGTGGAGCGCGTCGTGTTCACCGTCAACGACCTGTACGGCATCCGGGCCCGCTTCGAGGTCAAGGCCGGGCGGACGCCGGGCACCGCCTCGCTGGTGGTCACCCCGCAGGCCGAGCAGCGCGTGAGCGGCCGCGTCGAGTTCGACATGAACGGCTCGCGCTACTCGGGGGAGTACCGCCTGACCGGCGTGGCCACCGTCGCCAGCCCGCTGGGCCTGGGCGACAACCTCACCGTGAGCGCTCTGGCCTCCACCACCGGCGGGCTGAAATTCGGCCTGGTCAGCTACTCCGTGCCCGTGGGCTCGGACGGCCTCAAGCTGGGCGCTTCGGCCTCGCACGTGCAATACCAGCTCGACAAGGACATCTTCACGCTGGACCTGCACGGCAAGGCCGACGCCTACAGCGTGTTCGGCCTGTACCCGCTGGTGCGCTCCCGCAACCTGAACTCCTTTGCCCTGGCCACGGTCGAACAAAAGTCCTACACGGACACCATCGCCGGGCTGACGACCGACAAGGAAACCAACGACGTGCAGTTGGGCCTGGTGGGCGACTTCCGCGACAACCTGCTCACTGGCGGCGTGAACGCCTACGAACTCACGTGGATGAGCGGCAAGGTCAGGATCAAGGACGGCAACCTGGCCGTGCCCAGCAGCTTCAACAAGTACACGCTGGGCTACTCGCGCCTGCAGAACATTGTCAACAACCGCCTGCTGGCCTACCTGCGCTACAAGGGCCAGATCGCCTCGGTCAACCTGGACACCACGGAGCGCTTCGGCATGGGCGGCCCGTCCGGCGTGCGCGCCTTCGCCCCGGGCGAGGGCACGGCCGACACCGCGCACCTGGTCACCACCGAACTGCGCTGGCTGCCACCGGAAGCCCTGTTCGGCCGTGTCAGCCGCGAGATGGTCTTCAGTGTCTTCTACGACGTCGGCTTCGCCAAGGTCCGCCATGATCTGGAAGGCGTGCCTTCTCTGACGGACAACACGCCCACGCTGGCTGGCGCAGGCATCGGCTTCGTCTGGGACCGCCCCCAATCGTTCGCCATGCGGATCAGCCTGGCCTGGCCCACACAAGGCGAAGCCGTGAACGACAAGAAAGAGCGCACACCGCGTGTGTACGCCGTGTTCACCAAGAGCCTTTGATCTGCACAGAACCCTGCTGACGCCAAGCAGACCGCCCTGACATCCTGAGATTCGCCATGAAACGTCGTGCCCGCCAACTGACTTCGTCCCCGCGTCGCTGGGCACTGCGCCCCCTGCCCGCGGCGCTCATGGCCGCGATGATGCCCATGGCCAGCTGGGCGTTCAACATCGGGCAGGTGGTGCAGGGGCAGGTATCGTCGTCAACCGACGGCAACGCGACCAACGTGACGGTGCATTCCAACACCGCCATCGTGAACACCAAGGACTCGTCCATCCGCGCCAACGAGTCCGTCACCATCGACATGCTGAGCGGCCGCTCCAGCCTGCTGGTGCGTGACACCAGCTACGACCCGACCTACCTGCTGGGCAGCCTGCAGACCAATGGCCGGGTGTTCTTCCTGAACCCCAACGGCATCGTCTTCGGCAGCGGCTTCCGCGCCGATGTGGGCTCGCTGGTCGCGTCCACGCTGAACATGTCCGATGGCGACTTCATGAAGGGCCAGTACAAGTTCAGCAGCGTGCCCGGTGGCGCAGGGGCCATCACCCAGGCAGCTGGCAGCCTGATCCAGGCGCGTGACACCGTGGCTTTCGTCGCCCCGCAGGTGACGCAGGCCGGCACCATCGAAGCCCCGCGCGTGGGCCTGGCGGCTGGCACCGAGGCCCTGCTCGACCTGGACGGCGATGGCCTGATCTTCCTGCAGGTGGGCAACGCCCAGGAGGCCGCCACGCGTCTGTCGCAGCTGGGCACCATCGTCGCCGATGGGGGCACGGTCGACATCCAGGCCCGCGCCCGCGAGGCCCTGGCCGACACGGTGCTCAACGTCGACGGCATCATCCGGGCGCGCAGCCTGGGCACGCGTGAAGGCCGCGTGGTGATCGATGGCGGCAGCGCTGGCGTCACCGCGGTCAACGGCGTGGTCGATGTCACCGGCGATGACGCCGGCGAGCGCGGCGGCCAGATCAGCGTGCTGGGCGACAAGGTCGGCCTGTTCGGTACGGCCAGCCTGGACGCCTCCGGCCAAGCCGGCGGCGGCACGGTGCTGGTGGGCGGCAACGTCCAGGGCTCGGGCGATGAGCGCCGTGCCAGCCGCACCTACATCGGCCGGGATACCTCCATCAAGGCCAATGCGATCACCGAAGGCGATGGCGGCAAGGTCATCGTGTGGTCCGACGAGGTCACGCGCTTCTTCGGCACCATCGAATCGCAAGGCGGCCAGCAGGGCGGCAACGGCGGCTTCGTGGAGGTGTCTGGCAAGCAGTCGCTGGCCTTCGATGGCCTGGTGCAGCTGGCGGCCCCGATGGGGCTGGGCGGCATTTTGCTGCTTGACCCTCAAGACATCCGCCTGGTCGCCAGTGGCGGCATTGCCTTTGCGGATGAGCCGGACGGCACGCCCGATGTGGCCTTCGCCGACGCTGGCGCGAGCATTTCGATCAATGTCGACAACACCGTCCGGGGCGCCTCCGAGCTGCGCCTGCAGGCCTCGCAGGACATCTTCCTCGAGACCAACTTGACGATGGACAGCGGCAACGACGTGGTGTTCTCCGCCGGCCGCCACATTTCACTGGGCAGCAACACCCTTCGTGTGCAGGGTTCGGGCACGATCACACTCACGGCCAATGCGGCCGATGGTTCAGGCTCCGAGGTGGACGGCATCGGCGGCATCACCACGACCGGCGCGGGCAAGATCCAGGCTGGCGCGGGCCAGGTCACCCTCAGTGCGGGCAGCACGGGCATCGACGTCGACCTGGAGGTCAGCAACGTCTCCGTGACCACCACCAATGCGGGCAACGTCACGCTGCGCAACACGGGCGGCGGCCTGAGCTTCGCAGGCACGAGCTCCAGCGTCGCAGGCAACCTGAGCGTCACGGTGGCCGGTGGCAACATCACCAACGCTTCCGCCCTGGCCGTTACCGGCACATCGGCCTTCTCCACCACGACGGCGCCCAACGGCATCACGCTGACCAACGTCACCCTGGGCGGTGCAGCGTCCTTCAACACGGTCAGTGCAACCAGCCTGGCCGACGTCAGCGTGACCAGCACCAGCGCCATCACCCTGGGCACCAGCAGCGTCCGTGGGGACCTGACGGTGAGGTCCGGCGGCCACATCACCCAGACCGGCGCGCTCACGGTGAGCGGCGACACCAGCCTGCGCGTGGATTCGGCCAACTCCGACATCCTGCTGGGCAGCCAGGCCAACTCGCTGGCGGGCACGGTGTCGGTCACCGGCACGCTCGCCAATGTGCGCGATCTGGCCATCCGCAACACCCACGACGACGCGGCCCTGCTCAGCGGGCTGGCCAGCATGAGCAGCCTGCGCGACCTGACGCTGATCTACAGCGGCAACGTCGGCGTCATCGACCTGCCGGCGCTGTCGCTGCGCAACATCACGATTGAAAGCGGGCGTACCAGTGGCACCAATGGCGCCGCCAGTGACCGTGCCATCACGGACGCGGGCACGATCACGGCCACGGG
This sequence comes from Burkholderiales bacterium UBA1834, assembly GCA_002339015.1. Classification (GTDB taxonomy): domain Bacteria; phylum Pseudomonadota; class Gammaproteobacteria; order Burkholderiales; family Burkholderiaceae_C; genus Aquabacterium. Next base: position 36,278 of record DDJC01000031.1, on the reverse strand, counting down.
CAATGCCAGCTTCACCACCACAGGCGCCGGACGCGACATCCTCGTCAATCAGCTCGACATCGCGGGCACCATCTCCGTCAATTCCAATGGCGCCAACGCCGACGTGGTCGTGGTGAACGCCCAGGATGTCGAACTGGGCACATCGGCCGTCGGCGGCGCCCTGTCCGTCACCTCGGGCAGCCACATCGCGCAGGCCAGCGCCGCGACACTCACGGTGGGCGGCACCACCACCCTGGAGGTGGGCGCGAGCAACTCCGACATCCTGCTGGGCAATGCCGGCAACAGCCTGGCGGGTGCCATCACCCTGAACCAGAAGGCCCGCATCCGCGACCTGGCGCTCACCAACATCCATGCGGCGGCCGCGCTGCCGTCGCTTTCGGGGACGTCCAACCTGCGCAACCTGACGCTCGACTTCACAACAGCGAACGTCACGCTCGCCGCGGCCGACATCGACATCACCGGCAACCTGAGCGTCACCAGCGGCGGTGCCACGGGCATCACCCTCAGCGGCGCAGCGGCCGACCGCGTCAAGGTGGATGGCACGGCATCGTTCACCACCACCACCAGCAACGCCGACATCGTCGCCGACAAGCTGGCGGTAACGGGTGCCATCGCGGTCAACACCACGGGGCCCACCGGCAACGCCACGGTCGTCAATGACACCGCCATCAACCTGGCGGCCTCCAATGTGGGCGGCAACCTCACGGCCACTGCCACCACCGGCAACATCTCGGATGCGGCCACGGTCGGGCCCGACACAGTCAGCGTCGGCGGCAACGCCAGCTACACCACCACGGCCGCCAACGGCACCATCACGCTCAACCGCCAGGCCGTCACCGGCTCGTTCGCCGTCAACACCAATGGCGCGAACGGTGACGCCACCATCGTCAACACCACCGGTGTGAACCTGGCAGCCTCCAGCGTGGGCGGCGACCTGACCGTCACCGCCACCAACGGCAACATCACCGACAGCGGCATCGTCAATGTCGACGGCAATGCCAGCTACACAGCCTCCACGGCCGACACCACCATCGTGCTCGACACCCAGGCGGTCGATGGCACGATCGCCGTCAGCACACAGGGCGCTGCGGGCCACGCCACCATCGTCAACGCCACGGCACTGAAACTGGCCACGTCGGGCGTCGGCGGCAACCTCACGGCCACCGCCACGCTGGGCAACCTGACAGACGAGGGCGTGCTCACGGTGGGCGGCAATGCCCGCTTCACGACGTCGGAGAGCAACGCCGACATCCTGGTCAACCAACTGGCCGTCACGGGCAGCCTGTCAGCCAACACCTCCGGCACCACGGGCGATGCCACCCTGGTCAATGCCACGGCCGTGGACCTGGCGGCCTCCAACGTGGGCGGCAACCTGACCGTGACCGCCACCACCGGCGGCATCTCCGACAGCGGCACGGTGGCCGTGAACGGCAATGCCAGCTACACCAACACCGCCGCCGGCAACACGATCACGCTCAATCAGCAGGATGTGGACGGCACGTTCACGCTGAGCGCGCTGGGCGGCGGCGCCAATGTCACCCTGGTCAACGCCAACGGCGTGGCCCTGGCCACCTCCGGCATCGGCGGCAACCTGGATGTCACCGCCACGGATGGCGACATCACCGACACCGGCACGATCACGGTGGGCGGCACGGCCCGCTACATCGCCTCTGCAGCTGACCGCACGATCACGCTGGACACCCAGGCGGTGACAGGCGCCTTCACGGTCGGCACGAACGGCGCTGATGGCGATGTGGCGATCACCAACAACACAGGTGTGACGCTGGCTGCGTCCAGCATCGGCGGCGACCTGGCCGTCACAGCCACCAACGGCCACATCACGGACACCGGCACCATCGTGGTGGGCGGCAACGCCCGTTATACCGCCACCGCCCCCAACACCACCATCACGGTCGACGACCAGGACGTCACGGGCACCTTCGCCGTCACCACCAACGGGTCATCGGGGCACGCGCTCATCGACAATGCCCAGGACGTGGTGCTGGCCACCTCCGGCGTGGGGGGCAACCTGGGCATCACGTCCAGCGGCAGCATCTCGCAAGCCAGTGGTGCCACGCTCACGGTCGGCGGCACCACCACGCTGGCAGTCGGCAGCGCCGCCTCGGACATCATCCTGGGCAACGCCGGCAACAGCCTGGGCGTCATCGTCTTCGCGGGCACGCTGGCCAACATCCGCGACCTGGCCGTGGCCAATGGGTCGGTCTCGGCGGCCAGCCCCTCGCTGGCAGGCCTGAGCCTTCGCAACCTGACGCTCGACTTCAGCAACGCCAACATCGACCTCTCGGGCCTGAACATCAGCGGCAACCTGGCCGTGACCAGCGGCGGCGCTGGCGGCATCACCGACAGTGGCACCAGCACGGTGGGCGGCAACGCCACCTTCACCACCACCGCCAGCAACGCGGACATCAACCTCGACCAACTGGCCGTCACGGGCACCGTCTCGGCCAACACCACCGGCACCACAGGCCACGCGACCCTGGTCAACGCCACGGGCGTGAACCTGGCCGCCTCCAACGTGGGCGGCAACCTCACCGCCACGGCCACCGCCGGCAACATCATCGACAGCGGCACCGTCACGGTTGGCGGCAATGCCAGCTACACCACCGCCACGGCCAACAACACCATCACGGTCAACGACCAGGCCGTGTCCGGCTCGTTCACGGTCAACACCAACGGCGTGGGCGCGAATGCGACCATCGTCAACACCACCGGCGTGACCCTGGCCGCCTCCACCGTGGCCGGCAACCTGAGTGTCACCGCCACCGACGGCAACATCACCGACACCGGCACCATCACGGTGGCCGGCACGGCGCGCTACATCGCCTCGGCGGCCAACCGCACCATCACCCTGGACACCCAGGCCGTGACCGGTGCGTTCACGCTCGGCACCAGCGGGGCCAATGGCGACGCGGCCATCACCAACACCACGGGCGTGGCCCTGGCCGCGTCCACCATCGGCGGCGACCTGGGCGTCACGGCCAGCACCGGCAACATCACCGACACCGGCACCATCAACGTGGGTGGCGATGCGAGCTACACCACCAACGGCTCCGGCGCCACGATCACGGTCGACAACCAGAACGTCACGGGCACCATCGCGTTGACCACCAACGGACCGGGCGCCAACGCGGTGGTCAACAACGCACAGGCGGTCGAGCTGGCCACCTCCAGCATCGGCGGCTCGCTGGATGTAACTTCCAGCAGCCACATCACGCAGGCCAGCGGGGCCACGCTCACGACCGGCGGTGCCGTGACCGTGTCCGTGCTGAACCCCAACTCCGACATCGAACTGGGCAATGGCGGCAATGCCTTCGGTGGCGTCTTCACCATCGGCGGCAACAAGGACAATGTGCGTGATCTGGCGCTGGGCGGCTCCACGTTCACATCCCTGTTCCCCCTGAACGACCTGATCAATCTGCGCGATCTGACACTGAACTTCAGCACCGCCGACATCACGCTGCCTTCGCTCACCATTCTGGGCAACCTCAGCGTGACCAGCGGCGGCGCCACCGGCATCACCGCCACGCAGGCCATCACGGTGGGCGGCAACGCCAGCTTCACCACCACGCAGGCCAATGCCGACATCGTGGCCTCGCAGCTCACGGTGAACGGCACGCTGTCCGCCAACACCACAGGCACCACCGGCAACGCCACGCTGGTCAACGCCACCGCCGTCGACCTGGCCGCCTCCAATGTCGGCGGCAACCTCAGTGTCACGGCCAATACCGGCAACATCACAGACAACGGCACCGTCACGGTCAATGGCACGGCCAGCTACACCACCCTGGACACGGATGCCACCATCACCGTGAACGAGCAGGACGTGGGCGGGGCCGTCACCCTGAGCACCACGGGCAGCAACGCGCATGTGCAGATCGTGAACACGCGGGCCCTGACGCTGAACGCTTCCACCATCGGCGGCAACCTGAACGTCACGGCCATCACAGGTGACCTGGCCGACGGCGGCACGATCACCGTGGGCGGCAACGCCAGCTACACCACCTCGGGCAACAACGCGAGCATCACGCTCGACTCGCAGGACATCACCGGCACGGTCGTGCTGAACACCACCGGCACCAGCGGCCATGCCAGCCTGGTCAACGCGGCCGGCATCGACCTGGCCTCGTCCAGCGTGGGCGGCAACCTCACGGCGACCGCCACCACCGGCAACATCTCGGACGTGGGCACGATCACCGTGGGCGGCCGGGCCAGCTACATCACCAGCGCCAGCAACGCCACCATCCTGGTGAACCAGCAGGCGGTCACCGGCGGGGTGTCGGTCAACACGTCGGGCGTGCTGGGCCATGCCACCATCGTGAACACGGCCGGGGTGTTGCTGGGCGGCTCCAACGTCGGCGGCAATCTGTCCGTCACCGCGGGGGGGGCGATCACTCAGAACGGCGCGTTGGACGTGAACGGCACGACGACGCTTTCGGCCAGCGGTCATGCGATCACCTTGACCAACACGGGCAACGACTTCACCGGCAACGTCACGGCCACCGGCTCGACCGTCCAGGTCACGGACACCAACGCCCTGAACGCCGCCGTCACGGCTTCGGGCGCTGCCACCCTGATCGCTGGCGGCAACCTGGGCGTGTCCGGCTCGGCCGCCGGCCTGACGACCACGACCACCGCAGGCGGCGCCACCGCCTTCGGCGCCACCAGCGTCGCTGGCAACCTGTCGACCACCAGCGCCGGCGCCGTCAGCCAGAGCGGCGCGCTCACTGTGACTGGCACCACGACCGTGTCGGCCAGCGGCCAGGCCATCACCCTGGTCAACACGGGCAACGACTTCACCGGCAACGTCACGGCCACCGGTTCGACCGTCCAGGTCACGGACACCAACGCCCTGAACGCCGCCATCACGGCTTCGGGCGCCGCCACCCTGGCCGCCGGCGGCAACCTCGGTGTCTCCGGCTCGGCCGCCGGCCTGACGACCACGACCACCGCAGGCGGCACCACCGCCTTCGGCACCACCAACGTCACCGGCAACCTGTCGGCCACCAGCGCCGGCGCCATCAGCCAGAGCGGTGCGCTCACCGTCACCGGCACCACCACCGTGTCGGCCAGCGGCCAGGCCATCACCCTGGCCAACACCGGCAACAACTTCACCGGCGATGTCACCGCCACCGGCTCAGCCATCCAGATCACCGACACCAACGCCCTGAACGCCGCCATCACGGCTTCGGGCGCCGCCACGCTGATCGCCGGCGGTAACGTCGGTGTCTCCGGTTCGGCCGCCGGCCTGACGACGACCACCACCGCAGGCGGCACCACCCTCTTCGGCGCCACCACGGTCACGGGCAACCTGTCGGCCACCAGCGCCGGCGCCGTCAGCCAGAACGGTGCGCTCACCGTCACCGGCACCACCACCGTGTCGGCCAGCGGCCAGACCATCACCCTGGCCAACACGGGCAACAACTTCACCGGTGATGTCACCGCCACCGGCTCAGCCATCCAGATCACCGACACCAACGCCCTGAACGCCGCCATCACGGCTTCGGGCGCCGCCACCCTGATCGCTGGCGGCAACCTGGGCGTGTCCGGCTCGGCCGCCGGCCTGACGACCACGACCACCGCGGGCGGCACCACCACGTTCGGCGCCACCACGGTCACGGGCAATCTGTCGGCCACCAGCGCCGGCAGCCTGCAGGACACGGGCACCGTCACGGTGTCAGGCACCTCCAGCCTCACGACCACCGGCACCAATGCGACCATCACGATGGACCAGCTCGCAGCCACCGGCGCCGTGGATGTGCACACCAACGGGGTCAACGGCCACGCCACCATCGTCAACGCCTCGGCACTCACGCTGGATGCGGGCGATGTCCAGGGCAACCTGAGCGCCACGGCCCAGGGCTCGCTCACGCTGACCGATGCCGTGAACGTCAATGGCGGCAACTTCATCCAACTGCGTGCCATCGGCGCAGGCAGCGATGTGACGTTGAACCAGGCCCTGAGCAGTGACACCGGCGAGATCAACATCCGGGCAGATCGCCATGTGGCGCTGAACAACCAGATCGGCACCGGCAGCCGTGTGCTGGTCGAGGCCGGCGGCAACATCACCCAGGGTGCACAACCCATCTCCGGTTCACACATCGGCCTGATCGCCGGCGGCAGCGCCACGGGGCTGGACCTGGTGGCCGGCACCACCGTGCTGGTCAAGGCGGGCGGCAACATCACCGGCGACATCAGCGCCGGCACGGCCGGCCTGGCCTCCACCTCGGGCCTGATCGATGTGGTCACTTCGGTCGACACCCTGTCCGCGCAGGCCGGCTCATCCATCAGCGTGGACAACGACCGGTCGCTCACCGTGGGTGCGAGCGCTGGCGGCAGCGTCTCGGTCATCGCTGATGGCGCACTGACCGTGAGCCCCGTCGGCGCCGTGACCCTGGCGGCCAGTGAGGCGGGCGTGCCCACAGGCAAGGCTTTCGAGTCGGCCCAGTCCACCGCGGCGCAGTCCGGTGTGCAGACGGGCAGCACCGCCACCAGCACGCTCACCCTGGCCAGCGGTGCCGGCAACCGGGACATCACGCTCAACGGCGCTGTCACGGCCCATGCTGGCGGCACCATCAACGCCTCGGGCAAGGTGCTGCTCAACAATGACTTGACCCTGACCAACGGCACGCTGAGCATCACGGCCGGCGCCACTCCCAACGCCACCCTGCGCCCCGGCATCTTCACCGCGCAGGGCGCCCAGATCCGCATCTTCGAAGGCGTGGTGACGCAAGGCGGCGGGCGCATCGTCACCGGTGCCACCTCGACGCTGGTCGTCAACGCCACCAACAACGGCTCCATCTACCTCACCGGCGACAACGACATCCGAGGCGGCATCTCCGCGGTGAGCGGCACGTCCGGTGAGGTGGGCGATGCACGATTCCTGGGCACGGCGCCGATCTCCGTCAGCGAGATCAGCCTCAAGTCGACCGAGGTCAACGTCGCGGGCAAACCCGACGGTGCCATCCCCGGCCCCGCCGGTTCGGCCAAGGGACTGGAGGGCGACAGCATCACCCTGGAGACGAGCAAGATCTCGACGCAGCAGTTCGACGGCACGATCCGAGGCCGCATGCCCTTCGACAAGACACTGCAGATCGTGGCCGCCTCCCTGCCTTCGCTGGCCCTGAAGATCCCCACCTCGGCACTGGGCGGCGGCGGCAGCCCGCTGTATGTCGGCGGCAGCACCGAGGCGGCCTGGATCCGCACCCGACTGGGCAGCGACGCCCTGGGTGGCATCGTCACGGTGGTGCCCACCGGCGTTGGCCAGGACAAGGCCATCGTCTTCCTGGGCGGCGACGACCCGGCGCCGGTGTACCCGGGCAGCGGCAAGCCCACCGAGATTCGCGTCTTTTACAACGGTCTGGCCACCGCCACCCCCGAAGAAGAAGCCGCGTTGACCTCGGTGCTGTCCATCATCGAAGACCAGCGCAAGGCCCGTTTCGAGGAAACCGTGCGCACCGAAAACGTCTCGTCCAGGCTGCGCGCAGGCGTGATCGCCGAAGTGGGCGCCGGGCGTCCAGCCACCGAAGGCAGCGAATCGATCCAGATGCCGCCCTCGTGTACACCAGCGGCCGGAGCGATGACCTGCCAATAAGTAGCCTACGCAAACGGGGCGTTTCAGGATAAAAATGCCGTTTTGTGTCCCGAACCATTGGCCGACGCCCGAGTCGGAGCCGGAGTGTCGATCAACGTGATCCTGTTGGCATGAAACCTTCCAAACCCGACGCCACCGATCCCACTCGGCGAGCCTTCCTCGGTCTGCCCCTGGTGGCAGGCCTGCCGCTGGCTGGCGTCACGACGGGTCTGGCCTGGGGCTACACCGACGACGGCGCCATGGGGCCGGCCCCCCGCACCACCAGCGCCGCGCGCTCGCCCGCCCCGGCCAGCGGCCCGGCCCCTGTGCGCCTGGCCCTGCTGGTCGGCAACCGGGCCTACCCACCGCCTTTCGATCTGCCCCCCGTCCACAAGAACGTCCGCGATCTGCAGGTCGTGCTTGAAAAACGTGGCTTCAAAGTCACATCCGTGGTCGACCAGGACCCGGGCAACCTGCGCCGCGCCATCAACCAGTTCGCCCAGCAATGCCAGAGCGCCCCGGCCGATGCTTCGGTGATGTTCTATTACACGGGCCACGGCATGCAGGTCGAGGCCGAGAACCTGCTGCTGGGCGCTGGTGTGAACCCCAGCGCCAACGAGCCTGTACTGCTCGACGGCAGCCTGCATTTCAAGCGCGACGTGATCGACGTGCTGCCCAAGCGTCCCAGCGGCCTGACCATGACCGTGATCGACGCCTGCCGCACCAATCTGCGCGCCGCGCTCAAGGCCGGCGACGGCTTCAACCAGGTCGAGGCCCCCACGGGCTGCCTGATCGTGTTTTCCACGGGCGCCGGCAAGCCCGCCATTTCGCCCTCGGTCGAGACGGCCAACACCTTCTACACGGCCTCGCTGGTCAAGGTGCTCAGCACAGCGTCCGATGACATCACGTTTTCAGACATGTTCCGGCTGGTCAAGACGGACGTGCAGAACACCATGCTGAACCACCCGGTGGCGGGCATCCGCGCCATGGCGCAGTTCCCCTTCATCGCCGAGAACGTGCGCATCAAGACGCGCCTGTCGCTGCTGGCCAGTGCCCAGGGCGCGCCCGTCAAGTTCAACAGCCAGGATGAATCGGCCTTGTGGGCCGAGATCGAAGCTGCCGGCTGGCCCGTGGACATCATGCGGCTGTCGGATGATTACCTCAAGCGCTTCCCCAACAGCACGCTGGCAGGCAGCGCCCAGGTGGCCCGCGAAGGCGCCGATGACGCCGCCAAGGCCATTCGCCGCAACGATGTCCGCCTGTTCAAGAGCGCGTTCTTCCCCAAGGCCGAAGCCGGCAACCCCGTGTGGGCCGAAATCCGCAAGGCCGCGCGCGGCGACAAGGATGCCGCCGCGCGGATCGCACGGGCCTACCTGCGCGGCGATGGTGTCGATCGCGATGCCAACCGCTACGAAGGCTGGATGCAGTACGCCGCGGCGTTGGGCAACGGGATTGCCTCCTACGAACTGGCCGTGTACTACCGCAACCTTGACCAGCCTGTGATGGCCGCCCAGTTCGAAACCCGTGCCCGCGAACTGGCCTACACGCCGCCCCCCACGCTGGACCACAACCGCAAGTGACGCCCACCCACCCATGACCTGGAACAACAAAGTCATCTGGACGGAGGGCATGTTCCTCCAGCCTCAGCACTTCCAGCAGCACGACCGGCACGTCGAGCAGCAGCTGCGTGACCGCCTGCAGGCCGGCTGGGCCTACGGCTGGGGCTTTTCGGCCATCACGCTGGACGATGCCGCCCTGAACCTGGGCAAGCTGGCCATCACCGCCGGCCAGGGCCTGTTGCCCGATGGCACGGCCTTCTCGCTGCCCAACAACGATGCCGCGCCGGCCGCCTTCGACGTGCCGGCCGATGTGCGCAATGAACTCGTTGTGCTGGCGCTCACGCTGCAGCGCCCGGGCGTGATCGAGTCCGATGCCGAGGAAGCCGGTGGGTCGCTGGGCACGCGTTACAAGGTCATCGAGGTCGATGTCGGCGACAACAACACCAACGCCGACCGTGACGCCGCGCTGCAGATCGGCCGCCTGAACCTGCGCCTGATGCTCGCGCGCGACGCGGTCGAGGGTTACGCCACCCTGGGCGTGGCCCGCGTGATCGAGCGCCGCGCCGACAACAAGGTGGTGCTGGATCCGCACTACGTGCCCCCCATGCTGCACGCGCGCGGCCACGTCATCCTCGACGGCTACGTGCGCGAGCTCTACGGCCTGCTGCACCAGCGCGGCGAGGCCCTGGCCAGCCGCCTGGCCCAGCCCGGCCGCAGCGGCTCCGGCGAGATCGCCGACTTCCTGCTGCTTGAAACCGTGAACCGCAACGAGCCGCTGTTCGCGCACCTGCAGAACGTGTCAGTGCTGCACCCGGAGCGCCTGTACAGCGCCTGCCTGACGCTGGCCGGCGATCTGTCCACCTTCCGTGAACGCCGCCGCCCCACGGTCTACCCCGAGTACGACCATGACGACCTGGCGCGCACCTTCCGCCCGGTCATCGACGACCTGCGCCAGTCGCTGTCGATGGTGATGGAGCAGACCGCGATCCCCATCGAACTGCAGGACCGCAAGTACGGCGTGCGCGTGGCCCTCATCCCCGATGTCGAACTGCAGCGCAACGCCCAGTTCGTGCTGGCCGTGGCCGCGCAGATGCCGGGCGAGGCCCTGCGCGGGCGCTTCCCCACGCAGGTCAAGATCGGCCCGGTCGAACGCATCCGCGATCTGGTCAACCTGCAGTTGCCCGGCGTCACGCTGCGCCCGCTGCCGGTGGCCCCACGCCAGATCCCCTACCACGCAGGCTTCAACTACTTCGAGCTCGAAACCCGCAACAACGAGCTGTGGAAGCAGCTCGAGAGCTCCGGCGGCATGGCCATGCACATCGCCGGCGAGTTCCCCGGCCTGGAGTTGGAGTTCTGGGCCATCCGCGCCTGACGCCACACGGGTGCCACAGGGCCATGCCAAGCTTGTCGACCCCCTCTTGTACAGCGGCCCACCGGGCCGCTTTGCGCGAACGTCTCCGTGACAACACGGGTGCTCAGAAAGTATCGTCATGAGCGATCAAGATCCCTTCGCCGCGTTCGAGTCCGAACGCACGGTCATCAAGCCCAGCGCCGGACGCGCGCGCCAAGGCGGTCAGGCTGGCGGCGCCGGTGGTGCCGGTGGTGGGGGCTTTGGCGGCGGGCCTGGTGGCCCGGGCGGCCCCGGCGGAGGGGGCGGCGGTTTTGGGGGCGGGCCTGGTGGTCCAGGTGGCCCTGGCGGCATGGGCGGCGCCCCGGGTGGTGGCAAGGATGCCCCGCTGGCCATGGACGCCCTGATGACGGCCAGCCTGAACCCGCTGGTCTCGGCCGCGATGCCGCTGCTGACCACGGCGCCCCGCATCCGCCACATGGTGCAGCACCCGAACCCCGCCGGCCTGAAAGACGCGCTGTCCGAAGGCATCCGCAAGTTCGAAGGCCAGGCCCGTGCCGACGGCCTGCCCAACGAGCAGATCATCGCCGCGCGCTACATCCTGTGCACCCTGCTCGATGAATCCGCCGCCAGCACGCCCTGGGGCGGCTCGGGCGTGTGGTCGGCGCAGAGCCTGCTGGTGCAGTTCCACAATGAAACGTGGGGCGGCGAGAAGGTGTTCCAGCTGATGTCCAAGCTGGCCGAGAACATCCCCAACAACCGCAACCTGCTCGAGTTGCTCTACGTGTGCCTGGCCTTCGGCTTCGAAGGCCGCTACCGCGTGCTCGACAACGGCCGCGCGCAGCTCGACAGCGTGCGCCAGCGCCTGGCCCAGCTGCTGCGCCAGGGCCGCCCGGAGCCCGACAAGGCCCTGTCCATCCGCTGGAAGGGCGAGGAAGCCAAGGCCGCGCGCCTGGGCGACGGCATCCCGCTGTGGGTGATCGCTGCCTTCACGGGCCTGCTGCTGCTGGGCATCTACATCGGGTTCCGCTTCGGCATCAACGGCGCATCCGACCCAGTGTTCAGCACGCTGCAGGCCATGGACGCCAAGGCCGGCAGCACGCCGGCCGCCACGCCGCCACCGGCCGACAAGCCGCGCCTGGCCGGCCTGCTCAAGCCCGAGATCGACGCGGGCCTGGTCAATGTGCAGGATCTGGCTGACCGCTCCATCATCACCATCAAGGGCGACGGCTTCTTCGAGCCGGGCAGCGCGGAGATCGCCGACAAGGTCAAGCCGCTGCTGGTGCGCATCCAGGCTGCGCTGCAGGCCTTCCCCGGCGCCGTGCTGATCACCGGCCACACCGACAACCAGCCGATCCGCTCGCTGCGCTACCCCTCCAACTGGCACCTCTCGCAGGACCGCGCCAACGCCGTCAAGAGCATGCTCGGCGGCCTCAAGGCTGATCGCCTGCGTGCCGAAGGCCGCGCCGACACCGAGGCCGTGGCCGACAACGCCACGCCCGAGGGCCGCTCCAAGAATCGCCGTGTCGAGGTGACCCTGTTCGTGGCCAATGCGAGCGGACAGGCCGCCTCGCTCACGGGCGCGCCCCCCGCCGCATCACCTGCCATACCAGCGCAGCAGCAACCTCAAGCGGGCCAGTGAACGACCATGAAAAAATTCCTGTCCTTCCTCGTGCATCCCGTGCTGCTGGCCGTGCTCGGCGTGCTGGCCCTGTCCGCCCTGGTGTGGTGGGTCGGCCCCCTGATCGGCTTTGGCGAGAGCAAACCCTTCGAGCCCACCTGGGTGCGCTTGACCATCATCGGTGTCTTCTTCGGCATCCTGATCCTGAGTCTGGTCATCAAGGCCATCCGCCGCAAGCGCGCCAACGCGGCCCTGCTGGAAGGCATGGCCAAGGGCCCCAGCGCGTCCGACAAGGAAGCCGCCACCCTGGGCGACCGCTTCAACCAGGCCGTCAAGGTGCTGCAGGAATCGGGCGGCGGCAAGCGCTCGGTGTTCCAGCGCGGCCAGTTCCTGTATGAGCTGCCCTGGTACATCTTCATCGGCGCGCCCGGCTCGGGCAAGACCACGGCCCTGCTCAACGCGGGCCTGACCTTCCCGCTGGCCGAGAAACTGGGCCAGGCCAGCGTGCGCGGCGTGGGCGGCACCCGCAACTGCGACTGGTGGTTCACGGACGAGGCCGTGCTGATCGACACGGCCGGGCGCTACACCCTGCAGGAGTCCGACAGCGCCGTCGACGCCTCGGCCTGGGACACCTTCCTGAACCTGCTCAAGAAGACGCGGCCGCGCCGCCCGCTCAACGGCGTGCTGCTCACCGTCAACGTGCAGGACCTGCTGCAGCAGACCCCGGCCGACCGCAAGGAGCACGCCGCCAAGCTGCGCGCCCGCATCCAGGAGCTGCACACCAAGCTGGGCATCCGCCCGCCCGTGTATGTGCTGCTGACCAAGGCTGACCTGATCGCCGGCTTCAACGAGAGCTTCGGCGCCATGGGCAAGGAGGAGCGTGACCAGGTCTGGGGCTTCACCTTCCCGTACGACCCGCGCGGCGAGGCCGACACCCTGCGAGAGTTCCAGTCGGAATACGCCGCTCTGGAAAAGCGCATCCGCGAACGTCTGGTCGAGCGCATGGAGGCTGAGAACGACGTGCTGCGCCGCGCCGCCATCTTCGCCTTCCCGCAGCAGTTCTCCGGCCTCAAGGGCCTGCTGGGCGGCTTCCTGGAGCAGGTCTTCGGCGCCGGTGGTTCCCTGGAAGAAAAACCCATCCTGCGCGGCGTGTACTTCACCAGCGGCACGCAGGAAGGCACGCCCATTGACCGGGTGCTGGGCACCCTGGCCCGCACGTTCGGTGTGGAGCGCCGCCTGAACGCGCCTGCTGGCGCGCGCGGCAAGAGCTTCTTCCTGCACCGCCTGCTCAAGGAAGTCGTCTTCCAGGAACAAGGCCTGGTCGGTGAGAACCGCGCCGTCGAGGTCCGCCGCCGCCGCATCAAGCTGGCCGGCATCGCCGCATTGGCCCTGCTCAGCGTGGTGCTGATCGCCGGCTGGAGCGTAAGCTACGTGCGCAACAAGGCCTACGTGGCCGAGGTCGAGGCTCGCCTGCCTGATCTGCAGAAGAAGGTCGACGGCCTGCCGCCCGCCACCAACAGCGATGTCACGCCCCTGCCCGACGTGCTGGGCGCCGTGCGCAACGCCGCCGTGCCGGCCGAGTTCAGCCTCGACGACGTACCGCTGAGCTACGGCTTCGGCCTCTTCCAGGGCGACAAGCTCGACGCTGCCGCGCAGATCAGCTACCACCGCCTGCTGGACCACGCGATGATGCCGCGCGTGGCCCGCCGCCTGGAAGAGCGTCTGCGCGCCGTCAACCAGGGCAACCTGGAGCTGGCCTACGAGGCGCTCAAGGGCTACCTGATGCTCTACACGCCCGAGAAGTTCGACCCGGCCGCCATCAAGGCCTGGATCACGCTGGACTGGGACGTGAACCTCGAACGCAGCCTCACGCCCGAGCAGCGTGCCGCCCTGGACAAGGACCTGGACGACATGCTCTCGCGCGGCGCGCCGCAGCCGAATGTGCCGCTGGACAAGAACCTGGTGGCCAACGTGCGCGACATGCTGATCGCCTACCCGCTGGAGTACCGTGTGTTCAGCCGCCTGAAGCGCCAGCAGCTGGGCTCGGACCTGGCCGAGTTCTCCGTGGCCTCGGCCGGCGGCCCCAACGCCTCGCAGGTGTTCACCCGCGCCAGCACGCAGCCGCTGACCAAGGGCATCCCAGGCCTGTTCACGCGCGATGGTTATCACAAGGCCTTCAAGGATGCCGTGGGCGATGTGGTCGACCAGCTCGCCAGCGAAGAGGAATGGGTGCTGGGCACCAAGTCCTCGGGCCTGGCCTCGCTCAAGGACAAGGCCCTGGGTGGCCAGCAATCCAGCGAGATGGCCCAGCGCGTGCGGCGCCTGTACCTGGAGGAATACATCAAGGTGTGGGACGCCTATCTGGCCGATGTGCAACTGGTCAAGCTGGGCGGCCTGGACCGCAGCCTGCAGGTGGCCCGCGTGCTGTCCGCTCCGGATTCGCCGCTGGCCTCCTACCTGCGCGGCGTGGCCCGCGAGACCAAGCTGGTGCTGCCCAAGGAAGAAGCCAAGGAGAAGGCCGGCTCGGACACGGCCATGGGCAAGCTGGACCAGCGCACCGAGAAGGCCCGTCGCGAGATGGCGGCCCTGGGCATGGGCGAGCCCGCGCCCACCAGCGGCAACGCCGCCCCCATCGAGCAGATCGTGGACGACCACTTCGCCTACATCCACCGCATGGTCGAGGGCACACCGCCCCCGCTCGACGAGGTGCTCAAGATGTTCAACGAGGTCTACGTGCAGCTGGCCGCCGTGGATGCCGCGCAAAAGACCAAGACCCCGCCGCCCCCGGGCGGGGGCGCCGCTGCCAAGGCCGCCGCGGCCCAGCAGCCCGAGCCCATCAAGTCGATGCTGGAGCAGTTGGCCGATGCCGGCGCCTCGCAGAGCCGCGTGGCCGAGCGCCAGGGCCTGACGGCCGAGCTCAAGCCCATCACGGACTTCTGCCAGCGCGCCATCGCCGGCCGCTACCCGTTCTCGCCCGGCTCCAAGGCCGACGCACTGCCGGATGATTTCTCGCAGATGTTCGGCGTGGGCGGCCTGATGGACGACTTCTACCAGCGCCGCTTGGTCACCGTGGTGGACACCGGCACCAACCCCTGGAGCTTCAAGCCCCTGCCCGATGGCACCAAGCCGCCGGGGGGCGCAGCGCTGGCCGACTTCCAGCGTGCCGCCCGCATCCGCGACGTGTTCTTCCGTGCCGGCGGCAAGGTGCCCGCCTTCCGCGTGGACATCCGCGCGCTGGAGATGAGCCCGGATCTGAAGGAGCTCAACATCGACATCGACGGCCAGGTGATCAAGTTCGTGCCCGGCAACACCACCGTGGCCACCGTGAACTGGCCGCCGCAGCGCCTGGCCTCGCAGGTCAGGGTCACCAGCGTGCCGGCCGGCACCCCGCAGGTGTTCGACGGCTCGTGGGCCCTGTTCCGCATGTTCGACCGCTTCGAGGTGCTGCCCTCGGCCCAGCCCGAGCGCTTCCAGGTCGTCATGAACCTGGACGGCAGGAAAGCCAAGCTGGAAGTGATCGCCAGCAGCGCCTTCAACCCCTTCCGGCTGCGCGAGATCCAGCAGTTCCGTTGCCCGGGGTCGCTGTGAACGGTCTGCCCGCCTTCGATGCTGACGGCCAGCCGGCCGAGCCTGGCAGCGCCTCTGGGGGTGTGCCGGGCGGTGTTCCCGGGTGGTATGGCAAGCTGCCCTCGCTGGGCGATTTCGCCTCGCGCCGCCTGTCGCACGAGCTCATCGAGGCCTGGGATGCCTGGCTGGCGGAGGAAATCGGCAGCCTGCGCCAGCAATGGCCCGACGACTGGCTGCAGGGCTATTTGCAAAGCCCCACCTGGCGCTTCGTGCTCAGCGCCGGCACCCTGGGCGCAGCCCAGCCCTGGCCCATGGCCGGCATCCTGATGCCCTCGGTGGACCGCGTGGGTCGCTACTTCCCGCTGACCATCATCGCGCCGCTGGGCAGCCTGCCGCACAGCCACGAACAGGCCGAAAGCCTGCTCAACTGGCTGCACGCCATGGATGACCTGGCCGCCGACGCCATGGAGGAAGACTGGCCCATCGAGGCCCTGGACCAGGCCCTGGCCCAGCAGCCCGCGCCCATCTGGTCAGAGGACGAGCCCCCGCTGGCACACGCCCTGGCCCACCTGGCCAGCGGCGAGGCCCGGCTGGTGGCCCTGCCCTTGCCCGATACGCGCAACGCCATGGCCGAAGGCCTGGGCCGCGCCCTGTGGCACTGGGGCCTGGACGGCCTGCTTGCCCGCAGCCTCTCCCCCGGCCTGGTCTGGTGGTGGGCCGAACCCTCCGATCCGGCCCAGCCTCGCCAGACCCTGCTCAGCCGCGGCCTGCCCAGCGGCGCCGACTTCGAGGCCCTGATGGGGCCGCAGCGCCACACCAATCCGTCTGTCGGGGGCTTCCCCCTGGCGGACCTGGGCGATACTGCACCACCCGATCACCAAGCCGTTTGATCCACGATGAGCAGCGACCCCTTCTCCAACCTGCCGCCGGGGGACTCTTCCGATGAAGACGACCGCACGGTGATCCGCCCGTCGGCCCGGCCGCCTGCCTCACCTGCGCAGGCACCTGGGCCCGTGCCAGCCCCCGCCGCACTGCCGCAGGATGCCGCCGATGAATGGCTGCCACCTGTGGCGCCGGAGCCCGCCGCTCAGCCCAACGTCACCGGTTCGCCCACCAGCATCCCCATCCCGCCCACGCGCCCGCCGCACACGGCCGGCCTGGGCACGGCCGCGATCGGCGGCGTGCCGGGCGATCACGGCAACACCCTGCCCGTGGGCACCTATGTCGGTGAGTTCGAGGTCACCGACACCCTCGGCGAAGGGGGCTTCGGCATCGTCTACCTGGCCTGGGACCACTCGCTGGAGCGCAAGGTCGCGCTCAAGGAATACATGCCCGCCGCGCTGGCCGCGCGTGGGCAGGGCCTGTCCGTCACCGTCAAATCCGCGCGCCACGCCGAAACCTTCGAGGCCGGCCTGCGCAGCTTCGTGAACGAAGCCAAGCTGCTGGCCCAGTTCGACCACCCGTCGATGGTGAAGGTGTACCGCTTCTGGGAAGCCAACGGCACCGCCTACATGGTGATGCCCTTCTACGAAGGCACCACGCTCAAGGACACGCTCAAGGAAATGGGCGGCACCCCGCCTGACGAGGCCTGGCTGACCGCCCTGCTCGCCCCCGTCAGCGAGGCACTGGAGGTGCTGCACGGCCAGCAGTGCTACCACCGCGACATCGCGCCCGACAACATCATCCTGCTCAAGGGCACGGGCAAGCCGCTGCTGCTGGATTTCGGGGCCGCCCGCCGCGTGATCGGCGACATGACGCAGGCGCTCACCGTCATCCTCAAATCCGGCTACGCCCCCGTGGAGCAGTACGCCGAGGTACCCGGCATGAACCAGGGCCCGTGGACGGATGTGTACGCGCTGGCCGCCTCCATCTACTACGCCATCAACGGCAAGACCCCGCCACCCGCCGTGGGACGCCTGGTCAACGACAGCTACGTACCCCTGGCCCAGTCGGCCGCCGGCAAGTACAGCGACCGCTTCCTGCGCGCCATCGACCACGCACTGGCCGTCAAGCCCGAGGAGCGCATCCAGAACATGGCGCAGTTGCGCGAGGAACTGGGCCTGGGCGTGGGCTACGTGCCGCCCACCACCATGCCCTCGCCAACCGCCGGCCCCGCCAAGGGCACGGCTGGCGTCGCCTCTGCCACATCCACCAAGGGCAAGGACAAGCCCGCCAAGGCGGACCAGGCCGAAGGCGCCGACAGCGGCGGCCACAAGCGCATGCCACTGATCATCGGCGGCGTCGTGGCCGCGCTGGCCCTGGCCGGTGGCATCGGGTACATGCTGCTGGGCGGTCAGAAAGATGCCGCCACGGTCGATGCCGCCGCATCCGCCGCCAGCGCCGTGGTGGCCACTGCGCCCCCGGCCCCTGCGCCCGCCTCGGTCGAACCTGCCGCCCCCACCGGCCCCTTCGATCCGGTCAAGGAGTTCGACCGCATCGTCACCAACGCCTCGGCCGGCTTCACGGTGGAAGGCGCGCCCATCAAACCCCGCCTGCAGATCGGCAAGGACCGCCTGGGCTTCTCGTTCACCTCGTCCAAATCGGGCTACGCCTACGTGCTGCTTGTCAGCACCGACGGCACCTTCATGAAGCTCTTCCCGAACCGGATCGCGCCCAGCAACCACATCGAGGCGGGCGAGCACATCCACCTGCCCGACAAGAGCTGGCCCATGGACGCCGCCGGCCCTGCCGGCACCGACCACTTCGTCGTCATCGTCTCCAGCCGCCCGCGCGATTTCAGCGACGCAGGCGGGCACAGCGAAGGCGGCTTCACCGAGTTCCCGCGCGAGGAAGCCGAGGCGGCCTGGCGCAACCACAAGGGGCCAGGCTCGGTGTTCGCCGGCAAGCCCATCTGTGACGCGGGCGCGCCCTGCCCGGACGACTACGGCGCCGCCCACTTCACGCTCGAAGAATTCGAATAAATCCATTCACCGTCTGAACCGCCGCACGGTCATACCTGCCCGCGCGGCACCGCAGGGAGCCTCCCATGAGCACCGACTGGACACCCAACTTCGGTCAACTCGACCGCACTGCCCCCACCTGGGCGCCCAAGCGCCCCGTGCGCATCGCCTTGCTCGGTGACTTCAGCGCCGGCGCCGCCGCCGGCCGGCTGGACACCGGCAGCGACCTGGGCAGACGCAAGCCCATCCCGGTGGAATTCGACACCCTGGAAGACGCGCTCTCGCGCCTGGGCGTCAAGCTCACCCTGCCGCTGGGCGAACAGGGCACGGTCGAGCTGGACATCACCGAGCTGGAATCCTTCCACCCCGATGAGCTCTACCGCAACCTGGACCTGTTCTCGCAGCTGTCCAGCCTGCGCAAGCAGCTGAACAACACCGCCACGTTCGCCAAGGCCGCCGCCACCGTGCAGGGCTGGGCCGACGGCAAGGCACGCAAAGCCTCGCGCACCAGCCGCAAGTCCAAGGCGCGCGGCGCCGCGCCCGCCGCCGNNCATGCCAAGCTGAGCGACTTCGCCCGCCTGGTGGGCCTGCCCAGTGCCCTCGAGGATGCGCCCGCGGCCAGCGGTGGCGCCGATGCGCTGATCCGCAGCATCGTCGCGCCCTTCATCGTGCCGGCCGCCAGCCCCAACAAGGATGCGCTGGTCGCCTCGGTGGACAGCGCCCTGTCCGATGCGCTGCGCGCCGTGCTGCACCACGCTGACTTCCAGACACTGGAATCGCTGTGGCGCGGCGCCGACTTCCTGCTGCGCCGCCTGGAGACCGGGCCCGGCCTGCAGGTGCACCTGATCGATCTGAGCGCCGAAGAGTTCGCCGCTGATCTCAGCAGCACCGACGATCTGTCGGAAACAGCGCTGTACAAGCTGCTGGTGGAGAACCCCTCGCAGGACAAGACCGGCGGCTACACCCTGCTGTGCGGCCTGTACCAGTTCGAGGCCACGCCGCCGCACGCCGAGCTGCTGGGGCGCATCGCCCAGATCGCACAGCAGGCGGGCGCCCCCTTCGTGACCAGCTTCGGCATCGACGGCCTGACGGACCGCAAGAAGCCGCCGCATGCCCTGGTGCAGCAGGCCCTGCGCGCCCTGCAGGGCCTGCCTTCGGCGAGCCACCTGAGCCTGATGGCCCCGCGCTTCATGCTGCGCCACCCCTACGGCAAGCGCAGCGATCCGATCAGCAGCTTCGATTTCGAGGAGTTCACGGCCCAGGAAGGCTTGCGCGGCATGCTGTGGGGCCATCCGGCCCTGCTGGCGGCCTGCGCCGTGGCCGGCCACGACGGCCTGACCATCGGCGACCTGCCGTTCTACCACTTCAAGGACAAGGACGGCGACACCACCGCCCTGCCTACCACCGAGCGCCTGCTGAACACCGACGCCGCCACCGCGCTGCGCGACTGGGGCATCAGCCCGCTGCTGGCCCACAAGGGCGCGCCCGAGCTGCGCCTGGCCGGCCTGGACGCCGTCAACGGCGCAGCCCTGGGCAAGGCCGCGCCGGTGTCCAGCAAGCCGCGCGTGGGCGTGGAGACCAAGGTCGGCATCGGCGCCGGCCTGACTGTCACAGCCACCACCCGCAAGCCGCCCGCCGGCAAGCCCGCCAGCAGCGATGACGACGATCTGCTGTCCGGCGGCAGTGACAGCACTGGCGGCGCTGACGACGACCTCGACGCACTGCTGGCCGGGCTGGGAGACGACTCGTCCTCATCCTCATCCTCCAGCGACAGCAGCAGTGGCGACGACGACCTGGACGCTCTGCTTGCCAGCCTGGGCGGCGACGACGACAGCAGCTCGTCCAGCGACGACAGCGCCTCGTCCGGCGGTGGCGACGACGAGATGGACCCGGAACTGGCCGCCCTGCTGGCCTCGCTGGAGTGATGCCCGAAGCGTGATTCCGAAGCCGCGACCCGTCCTTTAGGACGGTGGTCCGCCTCGGCCATCTTCGGCAGACTCCGCTCACGTTCTCAAGGCTGGCGCCACGCCGGCTGGCATCATCCCAGAAAGTCCTCCATGTCCGTCCTTGTCTACGAAACCGATATCGGCGTCTACCTCAACAAGAACGCCGACCTCAAGAACACGCCTGCCTTCAAGGCCGGCGACCGCCTGATCACCATCGAGATCGAAGGGGTCAACAAGCTCACGGGCCAGAATGTGCTGCTGGTCCAGAAGGTCGCCGACCTGAGCTGGCCGGTCGTCAAGAAGGAGGCAGAGGCCACCATCAAGGCCCTGGAGAAGGCCGACGCCCTCCCCGACAAGGCCAAGCGCGAGAAGGCCATCAAGGAAGAACTCGACGCCTTCAACGACGCGGTGGCCGAAAAGCTGATCAAGGTTGCCTCTGGCGTCTTCACCAGCTTCGCCAAGGACAAGAAGGACTACAAGGTCTACAAGATCAAGTCAGGCATCAAGATCGCCGTCAATGGCCTGTCGCTGGCCGCCTCCATCGCGCTCACCGCCGCCGCAGGCTGGTCGGGCGTCGGCACCGTGGTGGGCGCCGTCGGCATGGTGCGCAGCGCCGCCTCGCTCACCCAGCAGATCGTCAACCTGTCCAAGGATTCCCAGGAGATCTACAAGCGCATCCTGGGCAACATCGTCAAGCTCAAGCAGCAGCTCTCCAGTTCCAGCATCAAGGCCAACACGGCCAAGCAAGTCGGCGCCACAGTGCTCAACAAGGTCTTTGCCGTCGAGATCGAGAGCCTGGTCGTGACCGTCAGCGCCGTCGAGGGTGACTTCAAGCTCATGCTCAACAAGGTCAAGGGCAACAAGGTCAATGCGGTGAGCCTGTCCAAGGAGATCCCCAAGCTGATGGACCAACTGTCCGACCTGGGCAAGGAAATCACCAAGCTCGAGGAGATCGAGAAGAAGACCGGCAAGGGCGGCGACAAGGTCAAGAAGGCCAGGGCCGCCGAAAAGAAGCTCGAGGAAAGCCTCGACAAGCTGCTCGACAAGGTCCACAACATCATGGCCGGCGTGAACTCGCTCGAAGAATGGACGGTGACCTACCACAAGGACATCGCCGAGATCAGCAAGAAGTACAACGCCAAGACCGTGAAGGTGGCCGGCGTGGCCACCGACTTCGTGCTCGCCGCGGGGTCCTTCGTCGGAGGCAACTTCTCCGACCCCGCCCAGACCGTCAAGGACCTGCACGACGCTGGCAAGGTGCTCGTCACGTCCCTGGCCCTCACCAACGATTCGCTGGGTACGCTCAAGGACCTGGGCACCAGCGCCTACGACGCCTTCAAAGGCTGACATCCTTCCGAACCCATGATGCGCACCACACTTCGACACCTGCTCACCCGCCTGGCCGCACCGCTGCTGCTGGCCGGCGCTTCTGTGATCGGCGCCAGCGCCGCCCTGGCCCAGACACCGCCCCCGGCCGCCGCTGCGAGCAGCGCGCTCGACAAGCCCCGCACCCCGGGCGTGATGCGCGTGGCCATCAAGCCGGCCAAGCCCTTCGCCTACGAAGAAAACGGCCAGTGGAAGGGCTACAGCGTCGACTTGTGGAATGCCATCGCCCAGCAGGAAGGCTGGCGCTTCGAATGGGTGCCGATGGAGACCGTGCCCGAAACGCTCGACGCCCTGCAGAAGAAGCAGGTCGATGTGGGCGTGGGCGCGCTCAGCATCACCGAAGAGCGCGAGAAGGTGCTGGATTTCTCGCACCCCTTCTTCGAATCGGGCCTGCAGATCATGTCGCCCGTGGCCCAGGCCGGCTCGATCTGGGTGGCGCTGGAAGGCCTGGCCTCGGCCCCGGTGCTGGGCGGCTTCGGCGCCCTGATCCTGGCGCTGCTGCTGGTGTCCTGGCTGCTGTGGTGGTTCGAGCACAAGGACAACGAAGAGAGCTTCCCCGCCCCGGCGTGGGCCGGCTTCAAGGAATCGCTCTGGTGGTCCACCAACATCCTGATCGCCGGCGGCTGCGAGAACAAGACGCCCAACGGCACCCCCGGACGCTTGCTGGCCGTGGTGTGGATGCTGGGGGGCATCGCCTTCACCTCGTACATCACCGCCGTGTTCACCTCGACACTGACGGTCACGCGCCTGAACACCCAGGTGCGCGCCATCGGCGACCTGCAGGGCCAGATCGTGGGCACCGTGGAAGGCAGTTCCAGCGACGCCTACCTGAACAAGCTGGGCGGCATCCCGGTTGAAGGCCACGAATCGGTGGATTCGGCCATGGCCGCCCTGCTCAAGAAGGACGTCAAGGCCGTGGTCTACGACGCCCCCATGCTGCGCTACTGGATGTCCACCCACCCTGCGGAAAATGAAAAAGTCGCGCTGGCGGGCGACACCTTTGCGCGTCAGCATTACGGCTTCGCCCTGCCCGTGGGCAGCGCCCGCCGCAAGGAAATCAATGAAACTTTGCTGCAGTTGCGGGGGTCCGGATTCCTGGAAGATCTGGAAAAACGCTGGTTCGGATCCCTCCAGGCCCCGCAAGGCCTGTGACCTGATCAGAAGGGCCGGGCCATCCCTAAGCTCAGGGACCTGGCCCCTACCCCGCCCGCACCGTTGAGTCTATGATTGCCGAATTACCGTAAGGAGCACCTGCCATGAACCGCCCCCAAACCTCTGAATCGCACGCTGCGCGCCTGCTGGCCGCCTGCCTGCTGACGGCGGCCCTGGGCGCCTCGCCCGCCTGGGCCCAGGACGCCGCATCCGCCCCCGCCGACGCCGGCGCGGCTGCCGGCCCCGTCGATGTGGGCAGCACCGTCCCGGATGCCGCCTCCGTCAAGGAAGGCCTCTTCCCGGAAGATGCCTGCAAGGAACTCGAAGCCAACGGCTTCAAGTGCATGGGCTTCAAGCCCGCCATCAAATACTCCCTGCCGGCCTCGTCGTTTGCGCTGGGCTCGGCCGTGTTGCCCGAACTGCTCAAGCGCCAGCTCGACGTGTTCGCCGAAGTGCTGCGCGGCAAGCGTGGCTCCTCGGGCCGCCAGGTCAAGATCGTGGGCCACGCCGATGCCTCCGGCTCGCAGGCTGGCAACCTGGCGCTGTCGCAGCGCCGCGCCGAATCCGTGCGCAGCTACCTGGTGCAAAGGGGTGCCGACGCCAGCATGCTCGAAGCGGTGGGCCTGGGCTCGTCCGACCCCAAGAACAAGGCCGATCCCTACTCCAGCGAGAACCGCCGCGTGGAGATCGGTCGCGCCAAGTAAAGTGCCCGCCTCGCAGTAAGGCCGCTGATCAGCGGCCTTTTTTTTTGCCTGCGCCAGCCCTGCCGTCCGTCATATCCATGACCCGCCACACCCGATCCACCACCGGCCGGCTGTTGCTCAAGGCACGCGGTGGCATCACCACCGCCCCTTCGCCGGGCAACACCCACGCCATGACGACGCGCGCCAAGGGCCGCGCGCAAACCGTCGACTTGGCCGCACGCCTGGCCCGCAACGCACAATTGCTGCAGGAGGCCGTGGCAGCGCTGAGCAGCGGCCAGCCCGGTCCGACATCCAGCCAGACCACCAATCCCCCGCCCACCCCACAGAGCCCGCCAGCGCCGCCCAAACCGGTGCACACCTTTACCGATGTGCACACGTTCAACCGCGCGGCCAACCAGCCAGAGCCCGACACAGTCTACAAGTTCGGCACCTATGAGTGGGAGACCGATGGCAAGGGGCGCGTTGCCAAGGTGGAGGGGCAGATCAAGCTCAAGAAGCACGGCCGGCAGATCACCGACGGCGTCACCACCGTGAGCATCGGCCAGTCGGAGGACGCCGAAGCAGGCGATGTAGGCTTCCACCTGATCGGCGACCAGTTCAACGGCCCCATCAACAACCTCAACGTGGTGCCGGGCAACGGCGTGTCGGTGGGCGCGCTCAAGTCGCTCAACCTCAGCGGCTACAAGCGCTGGGAGAACCAGATCGCCAAGCTGGCCAGACAGCACAAGAAAGCCAAGGTGACCGTGCGCATCGATGCCGTCTACAGCAAGAAAAGCCCGAGCAGCCGCCCCAAGATGTTCACGGCCGCCTACAAGGACGAGAATGGCGCCTGGGTAAAAACCGTTTTCCGCAACAAGGCTGGTGGCTGACATGGACATGCTCGAACTGCAGGAACAATTCATCGGCCAACTGCTCGATGCCGTGAACGAGGCCTGGGATCGCATCGAGGTCCATTACGAGAACTTTGCGTGGAGCGACGGCAGCTCGGAGATCTATGTGGCCCACCGCTTCCTGGCCGGCGAGAAGATCGATGTCGATCTGTCGGTGGAAGCGCTCGATGCGCTGGCCGAACTGCAGGAGCACCCGCCAGAGGGGCAGAGCGAACCCTGGACCTGGCTGGTCTTCACCATCGACGCCACAGGAAAGTACAGCTTCGACTACCAGTACGGCGTGCCACCGCTGGTCGCACACGAGATGGCGGCCCAGAAGGGCTGAGCAGCCTGCTCAGCACGACCTCAGGGGATATGCTCGGTCACCTGACCGGGGAAGCTCACCTGGATCAGCCCGCCCCACATGCACATCAGCTTGCTGGTGTTGTCCAGCGCAGGCATGTTGCCGAGCATCACCGTGGGGGCGCCCGGCATCCACGGGGCCGTGGTGGCGGGCACGCAGGGCATCGGCGTGAGAACCCCAAGCGCAGCGGCCGTGGCCGCCGCCACGGTTGGGTTGGCAGGACACGTGCACATCCCGAACGGACGGATGTTCACGATCGGGATGTGGTCCATGATGTTGGCCGCCGGCTGGTTGCTCGTCATCATGCGGTTCAAGGGCAGCACTCCCATCGCGCTGGGCGCCATGCCGAAGGAGCACATCAGAACGGCGTTGTTGCAGACGTGACTGATGGCCCCGCTGCCCGATGATGAAGCTCCGCCCGCGCCACCAGCCGGCGCGGGGGCCTTGATGTTTTTGACCGCAGAAATATTGTGGGTGGGCCACAGGGCCCCTTCGTAACCGGAAGGGTTGAGCCCCCCGACCTCCAGTGCCTTCCAAGTGAAATCGATGCAACTGTTCGTCAGGCCGTTGTAGCGCATCGAGAACCCGGCGGAGGTAGGGTCCTCTCCAAACTTCTGCATAGCATCGTACTGAGCCTGGGATATCTCGATCTCCCGCGAGTAAGCCGTGGTCTTGTACTCGCTGCTGTCGGTGCGATAGCGCTGGCCAGGGGCGAAAGGGCTGCCATGGTGCTCTTCGTCCGGCGCAAATCCGTAGCTCGACGTATTACCTTGATCATCGGTGAGCTCGTACCACATGTGCCCGGTCGATGACGTTCCCCCGGAAGCCAGCTCGGTACCCCTGTCGGCGATGTTGACTGTGACCTTTGGCATGGCGGATCTCCTTACTTGCCCATGTAGGCCCGGACGATGGAAAAGTCGACCCGCGCTTCGTGGTACTTCGGCGCGTCGTGCTGATTGACCAATCTGACCTTGAAGCGCCCAGGCCCGAGCTTCACGGCAGCCAGCCTGCTGACCAGCTTGTCTGCCGTGGCCGACGACTCCCGGGGCCGCTTGACATCGCTTTCATGGATGCTCCGCACCGTTGCCCCATCCGCGGCCAGCGCCTGCACCGACAAGTGCAACTCCAACTCGGCACCAGCCGCATCCCATCGGCCCGTCGAAGGATTCTGGATCGGAGCGCCGGCAAGTTGAACAGCCCTGTCGCGATCCGCCTTGTCACCCTCTTTGAAGGGGTAAGCCAGGTTGAACGCATAGAAGGCTTCTTCCTTCACCTCGAACTCTGTCTCGATCACCACCTGCGCGCGTGAGACGTCCACGGCCATGGAAATGGGAGGTTGCGGCAGGCTTGCCCCGTTGACACACGCGCTGCTTGCACTGCCAATGCACATGGCCGCCAGCAGGCGACGCCACGCCCCTGCCTGCGGCTCAGGCGAACGATGACCGCTCATGGCTCGACCCTCAGCTTCTCGATGCGTGTGGCCCTGCCATGCTCGAAGAACACTCGGAACACCCAGGTCGGCTCACCGGGGAACTGCGTGTTGTTGACAAAGGTCATGACGATGTCGCTGTCGTCGGGTTCGATTGATTGCCGCCACATCACATCCAGGGGGTTCGAATGGGGTGGCCACTTCGCAGGATCAGCCTTGACCTTGTAGGAGAAGGCGCCTGCGGCCAATCGTGCCTCGAAAGGCGCCATGCCTGGCAACACCATCCCTTGCAGGATCGCGGGCCGATGGCTTTCCGGAAACGCGGCCGGCTCCTCGGCAAACATCCTCTGGGCGTAGGCCTTGCGCTCGGCGGGGGTCATGTTCATCGCAACACTCCTTGCCGTCTTGTCGTCAAGCGGGATCGTCCAACGCCCACACCGTGAGGGCGCTGAAGTTGTCATGGCTGGGCTTGTGGGCCGCATTGCGCAGCACCAGAGCCTCCAGGGTGCTGAGCCACTCGCGTGGATCGCGCGCCTGCTGCAGGGTCTGCTGCAGCACGGCCTCGTCCACGTACTCCCACAGCCCATCGGTGCACAGCAGGAAGACGTCGCCCGGCGCCAGCAGCCAGGGGTCGGGGCTCACGCCGATGTGCAGGTCTTCCTCCTGCGAGCCCAGCGCGCACAGCAGTTCGCTGCGCTGGGCATGGTTGCGCATCTGCTCGGGCTTGATCAGGCCACCGTCGACCAGGGACTGCACCAGGCTGTGGTCGCGCGTCTGGAAGCGCAGTTGCCCGCGGCGGAAGACATACAGGCGCGAATCGCCCACGTGGCCCCACAGCGCTGTCTGCGTGTCCAGCTCGATGAACAGTGCCACCACCGTGCTGTGCATGTGCTCGCGCACACCGCCTTGCTGGCGGTGCTGGTGGATGGTGCGGTTGGTGTCCAGGATCAGCTCGTGCACCGAGGCCCCGTTGTTGACGGGTTGTTGGGCGTTGCGCTCGATGATGTGTCGCACCGCCAGCTTGGAGGCGATGTCTCCGCCGCCGTGCCCGCCTGCCCCGTCGGCCACCACGCAGCACAGGTGGTGATCCGAGTGCCAGTGGCCGCAGGCATCCTCGTTGTAGTTGCGCCCACCCTGGCGCGACATGATGGCCAGATCCAGCTGGATGTGGCCAGGTGCCCCATACACGGTGTCAGAGAAGTTCGACATGGTTGTTGCTTTCGGTGTCGTCTCGTCGGCCCGCGTGCTCACGCGTCGCGCTGCAGTTCGTCGATGTGGGCCTCATAGGCCCGCAGGAATTCCTTGCCGAACAGCTCGTGAAAATCGTCGCTGGCCTCGGCGGAGATCTGGCTGTAGAGCTCGGTGAACACATCCCACATGCGCGCCTTGCGGGCACCGGGCAGCACGGAGGCCAGCACCGATTTCTGCGTGAGCTTGCCTTCGAGCACCTCGGGGTCGAAGCGCTTGAGCACGCCTTCGAGCGCGGCGCGCATGCCGGCCACGAAGGCGAACTGGTGGGCGCGCAGGTCGTCGTAGGCATCGCGCATGGCCGGCGCTGGCGGCATGAAGCCGCGCGCCGGCGGACTGAGCAGGTGGTTCAGCGCCACGTCGACCGAGGGCGAGAACTTCAGCGGGTTGTTCTCCTTGGCCACGATCATCGTGACCTCGGCGCGAATCTCGCGCTTGAGCGCAGCACGCGCCACCAGCAGCTCGACCGTGCCCTTGGTCGATTCGTGCACCAGTTGGCCCAGCAGCTTCATGAACTCGGGCGTGAGCGACTGGATGGGCAGGGCCGACATGCCCAGGCCTTCGCGCAGGGCGGCGATCAGCGCAGCCTGGTCGGCCGGGGTACCGGGGGCGACGGCTGCAGCGGACGCCACGGGTGCTGGTGCCGCCACCGGTGCTGCCACGACAGGCGCTGCGATGGGCGGGGCCACCGGCGCTGGTGCCGGCACAGGCGCCGCCCGCGGCGCGGGCGCCGGTACAGCGCCTCCCAGCAGATCGTTCAGCGGCGACGCGGCCGAACCGCCGCCGCCCAGTCCCAGGTCGGAGAAATCCAGCGGATCGAGCACACTGCCGCCCGAGGGCGTGGGCGCGGCGCCCGTGCCGCCCAGCAGAGCCAGGGGATCCAGCCCGGCGCTGGCCGGCGCAGCCGGCGCTGCCACCGGGGCCTGGAGGGGCGCGGCAGCACGCACAGGGGCAGGTGCGGCGGGTTTCACACCACCCGTGGTGCCGAAACTGTCGAAATCACCCAGCTTGGCCTTGGCGCGGATCACCGTGCGGCCTTCCTGGGCACCATCGTCCCAGGACATCACGGCCGAGCCGGCGCCGCCCGCCGCTGGCGAGGCCGGGGGTACGGGCGCCGAAGGCATCGCCTTGGGCGCATTCGCCTTGAGGGGCGGCTCCATGAAAGGCTGGTTCAGCGCCGACACGTTGTCAGGGGCCACCGTCGCCGACGCCACGCTCACCGTGTTCAGCGATTTCATCGGGTCGAGGTGGTTGGCCATGTTGGGCTGGGCCGAAGCCTGGGCCAGCACCGAGTTGGCCAGCGGATCCCCGCCGCCACTGCCCAGGCCGAACATCGCATCGATCGACGAGGATGTGTTGGCCTTGCCGCCGCCCAGATCGCCCATGCCGGGGATCAGAGGCGCATTGGCGCCACCGCCCAACTCCAGTCCCAGGCTGTTGCCCTGGCCCAGCGAACGGGCCAGGTCCTGCGGTTTGGGGGCCGATACGGGATCGGGTGCAAAAGGATCCCAGTCATCGGGGATACCGCCGCTCACGGGTGCCGAAGCCGCCGGTGCCGGCGCGGCCGGCGCACCGAAGCCGCCGCCAAAGCCCCCAGCAGCAGGCCCCGAAGAAGGCGCATGGAACCCAAAGGGATCTCCCGCCGGCGCAGGGCTGCCGGCACCAAAACCGAAGGCCGCCATCGGGTCGGTGCTGGCACTGGCTGCGCCCCCCGCGGGTGGCCGAGCGCCGCCAGCAGGGGCACCGCCGAAACCGCCTGCCGCGGGCCGGGGTGCGCTGGGGGCCGGGGCAGAAAAGGCCATGCCGCCCAGATCCCCGAAGGGATCAGCCGCGCCACCGCCCGCATGCGCCCCAGCGGAGGCACCACCGGCCAGCACATCCACACGGATGGCGTAGCCGCCGATCTGCAACTGATCTCCGGCCGACAGGGGCGATTCCACGCCATTGCCCAGCGAGCGCCCGTTGATCAGCACCGGGTTGCTGCCCCGGTCGACCAGCACATAGGTCCCGTTGCGGAACACCACCTGCGCATGCACGCGTGAGATCGAACGCTCGGGATCGGGCAGCACCAGCTGGTTGGTATCGGCGCGGCCGATGCTGCCGCCCAGTTCGTCGAACTGGGCCGACAGGGACTGGGGCAGTGGCGTGCCGTTGTAGGTCTGGACAGTGAGCTTGATCACGATGGTTCCTGCGGATTCGGTGCGTTCATTGCGGTGCGCGCTAGCGCAGTATGTAGAGCTTGCCCTCGACCTGGGCCAGGCGCAAGGGCCATGCCGACCAGGCCTCGCCGGCCTCCTTGGGGCCGGGCGCGGTGCGCAGGGCCGGGCCGCCATCCTTGCCCAGGCACTCGACCAGGCGCCCGCCCGCCACAGGGCGCAGCAGCAGCCCATCGGGCTCGGGCGGCAGGACCGTCAGGGCCTGAGCCTCGAACAACCGCTGCACATGGTCGCGGATGTCCTGCACCCAGGCGTTGGGCGCCCGTTGGTAGGCCAGGGCGAGTTCTTCGGTGCGCAGGCGGGCGGCGGCCAGCAGGCTGTCGGGATCACCGCGCTGCAGGTCCAGTGCCAGCCCCTGCAGCAACTCCAGCACCTGGCGCTGCAAGGCCGGCCCCTGGCTGATGACCGGTGCTTCCAGCCAGCGCCAGCGCGGGAAGTTCACGGGCAGCTCCACGTCCTGGCCGAAGCTGAAAGGCCAGTCGTGGGTGTCGTTCAGGCCCGGGGTCCATGACAGTTGGGACAGCACGCGGGCATTGGGATCGTGGGGCGCCTGGCCCTGGTGGCACAGCGCCAGCACCACACGCACGTGGACCGTGCCATCGCCCACCTTGGGCTGGGCCGGCGGGGCCTCGCCTACCAGGGGTTGAGGTCCGGCCGTGAAGCTCAGGCGGTTGCGGCCGGCCACGGCGTACTCGTGCACGGGCAGGGTCACGCTGCCGCCTTCAGCACCCACACGCGCCAAAGGCAGCCCATTGAGCTGCACCTCGGCGGCGCAGCCCCGCGCCTGCAGGCGGATCATCATCAGGCGTTCCATCAGCCGGCGCTCCAATCCACCAGCGTGATCGCCGGCCACAAGGCGCGCTGGGCGGTCTGCTCGCCCCGCAGCGGATCCCATACCTTGAGCGACAGGATGCAGGGCTCCAGCGCCAGCTTGAGGAACCATTGCCAGCCTTGCCCATCGGGGCGCGGACGCAGCCCCGCCTCGCCCACCAGCGCCCCCGGCTTGCTGCCTGGCGCCTCGCTCACGGTGGACAGGCCCGGATGGGCCAGCGCATCGAGCGACACCTCGAAGGGGTGCGACCAGGCCACCTTGACGGCCATGAGGCCATCGGCCAGCGCAGGCTCCGGCTGGTCACGCAGCACATCGGCCTCCAGCACGGCGCGCCCGCGGGACTGCAGCTGTACACGGGCATGCGTGCCGGCTTGGCGCAGCTCGCCCGTCACCGTCAGCTCCGTGGCGCAGGCCACCAGGCGGGCGATCAATTGGGCGCGCAGGAAGCCACTGCTGCCCTGGGGCGTGACAGCCTCGCGTGCGCCCCACGTGACAGCGGCCAGGCCGTGCATCAGCTGAGGCACGGCCTCCAGCCTGGGCACCAGCAGCACCTCGTCGCGCGCCAGTTGCTGCCACCAGCCGTCCATGCCGTTGACGAAGGCCTCGCCCAGGCGCGTGAAGCCCTGCTGCCAGGCGGCCACGGCCTGCACCAGCGGCTGGCCATCGCGCTCCACCCGCACCATAGGCGGTGGCGCGGTCTCGCGTGCGCCCTGGTGAGGCCACTGCCAGGTGGGCTGCGGCAAGGCCCTGAACTCGGTGAACCATTGCTCGGCCGGCAGGATGCTCAGCACCACCTCCTGCGTGCCCAGCGGTGCGCCGGCCCGGCGCAGGCCGCAGGTGCAGGCGGTGATCTGCACATAGCGGGGCGGGCGCTCGCGGCACAGGGCGCCCTCAGTCACGGGCGTGGCCACGGGTGCACCCGGCTGGCCCTGGGCCGCAGCGGTCGGGGCCACGGCGGCGCCCGCAGGCGCCTTGGGCGGGATGAACTCCTGTGCACAATGCAGCGGTGCCTTGATCAGGCGCGCCTGCATGCCCGCGAACACTTGCCCGCCCGCATCGCTCTTGAATTCAACGCGCGGATGCACCTGGGCATCGCAGACGGTGTCGACGGCGCAGCGCAGGTGCAGCCAGGCCTTGTGCCCCTGTGAGGCCGGATAGGCCAGCGCAGCCACCTGGCGCGCAGCCACCTCGGCCCCGGGCACCGGAGGGGTATCGGTGCGGTAGCGTTGAGGCTCCGTCACCACCGGCGCGCGGTTGACCAGCACCGCACCGCCTGACAAGGCCAGCCGGTACTCCTGGCGCCAGCCCTGCTCGCCCAGGGCGATGTCGAAGGCCGTCATGTCACAGACCTGCCTGGGCTGCGGCAGGCCGGGCAGCCCTTCGATCCACGGCGCTGCGTCGGGGCCTGAAGCCATCGTTTCGAGTGTGGCGTCGGCCGCATCGAACTGCTCGGGCTTGACGCCGGTGTTGGGACGCTGGTCCAGCTCGTCGCGCGAGCGCAGGGCCAGTTGCTGCACCTTCACGCCGGGGGGCCGGTGCTCGTCGCGCAGGATCTCTGCAGCCCATTCGAAGCCGGGCTTGTCGTCGAATGCCGGGCCCCACACGCACCACAGGTTGACATAGCGCGCGGCGTGCGCGGGCTCGAGCAAGCCATGCCGTTGCGCCTGCTGCAGCGCCGCATCGACGAAAGCCTCCTGGCGATCGCCCAGCTTGGCGGCCAGGACCGGCCATTGGGTCTTGAGCACCCGCGCCAAAGCCCGCGCAAGGCGCTCGCGCTGCAGGTGCAGCAGCCAGTCGTGTTGTTCAGCGCTCAGTCGCAGCATGGCGGCTTGTCCTTGCCCTGCATCAGGCGGCCGCGGCCGGCAGGCACTCGCGGGGGGTCGCCACCAACTGGCCTGCGCTCAGCGTGAACCACTGCCACACCTTGGGGCCCACCACCACCCAGTCGGTCAGCGGGCCATAGGCCTCGTCGAGCTGGTGCGGCTCGAGCTTGGCCAGCAAGGGGCCCCACAGGGCAGGGTCATGCCAGGCCCAGCGCCGGCGCTGCCCATCGGGCAGCATCACATCCAGCAACCTGCGGCCATGTTCGCGCATGCCCATCACCGGTACAGGCCCCAGGCCGATCACGCCCCAACCGGGGTAGGTGGTGCTGGCATCCTGCAGCAACCAGTCGGTGAAGGTGCCATCGGGCGTCAGCTCGGCCACATAAGGGGCCTGGGCGGCCTTCTCGGGTGGCAGCGCGCCGCGCCACAGGCAATCCCAGCCGCGCACATCGGCCTTGTCCAGCAGGGCCCGCAGCCCGGGCACCACCGCGCCACTGATGACCGCGTGGGCGCGGGCGGTGGGTGAGGCCCACAGCATGGACTTCAGGTGCGCGTAGGACTGCTGCTGCATGCGGGATCAGGTCGTGGTCGGTCAGGGTCAGGCGGGCGTGGGCACGATTGTCAGGCCAGGGGCCGTGCTCAGAACAGCGGGTCCTTGTCCGGCTCGGGCTTGACAGCGTCTTCGGGCGATGCCACCGAAGGCGGGCTGGCGGGACTGGCCGAGCCACCGCTGCCACCGCAGTTGATATTGACCATCGGCGCATCGATGCTGATGGTGGCCGGGCCGATCACGATGCTGCCCGCGCCGGCCTTGAGCGTGAGCGTCATGCCTGCCTCGATGGTGACGTTCATGTCGCCCTTGAGGTGCACGTTCATCGCCGCGGCCTTCATGTCCTGCGTGGCCTTGATGTCGATGGCCTGCATCGCGTTGACGCCCACGTTGGCCTTGGTGTCGACCACGAAGTCGCCGTCGGAGTGCAGGTTGATCACGCCCTTGGTGCTCTGCAGCCAGTCACCGCCCACCGAGTTATGGTAGTCGGCCAGGAAGGTGGTCTTGACCTTCTCGTAGACCACCTGCTCCACCGTCTTCTCGACGATTTCCTGGCGCTTGCCCTTCAAGGTGATGAACTGGTCGGCCTTGACGGTGTCGTAGTCGTTGTTCTCCACCTCGCGGTGGAAATCCTTCTGTGCCTGCAGCCAGATGTACTCGCTGCCGGGTTTGTCCTCGAAGCGCAGCTCGTTCGATTTGGCCTTGTCGGTCTCGGCCATCGAGCGGCTCAGGTAGGTGCTCACGCTGGCGTTGGCCGGCAGCGCGTGCGGCGGCATGTACTCGGCGTTGTAGACGCGGCCGGTGATCAGTGGCTGGTCAGGATCGCCCTCCAGGAAGCTCACCACCACCTCGTCGCCCACGCGCGGCAGGCTGATGTGACCGAAGTTCTTGCCGGCCGACGGATGCGACACGCGGATCCAGCACGAGCTCTTGTCGTCCTTCTTGCCCAGGCGGTCCCAATGGAACTGCACCTTGACGCGGCCGTACTTGTCGGTGTGCACATCGTGCGGCTTCACGGCCGAGGGGCCGACCACCATCGCGGTCTGCGGGCCGTACACCATGGGCTTGGGCGTCAGGCGCGGTGCACGGTACTTGTCTGCCGTGGGCATGACCTGGAAGTCGCAGGAGTACTGCCCTTCGCTGCCCTCCTCGCCACCGATCTCCACCCCTTCCTCGATGTAGATGTTGGTCGAGAGCACCAGGTACTCGCCATCCAGCGTCTTGTTGGGCAGGCCTTCAACCTTGAAGGTGGTGCCGCAGGTCAGACCACGCGCATTGGACTGGCCGCTGGCCACCTGGTAGCCAGCCTGCTGCTCCTGTGCACGCGCCTTGGCGTAGGCCACGCCATCGCCATCCACGGTGTACTCGCCGGGGTAGTCGAACACCTCGTAGGTGTTCAGATCATGCTGGCGCGTGACGGCACTGTCCTTGCGCAGCGCCACGGTGGGCCGCTCGAAATCGTAGTCGGCCAGCACCACCTTGGTGGGCAGCACCTGCACGCCCAGCCCCCAGCTGTGGATGGTCTCGCCCTGGTCGCCATGCGCCTCCGACCAGTTGGCCTTGTAGGGGATCTTTTCATACAGCGGCACGGCCTGGTGGGCCGAGGCGCTGTCGCACAGCACGAGTTCATGGCCGCTGGCGGTGTGCTCGAAGTAATAGTAGATGCCCTCCTGCTCCAGCAGGCGGGTCACGAAGTTCATGTCGCTTTCGCGGTACTGCACACAGTAAGGCCAGGGGGTGTAGCTGCCCGTGAGCTTCTTGCTGACCTTGGCGATGCCCGAGTGGTCGGCAAACACCTCCTCGACGATCTGCACCACCGTCTTTTCCTGGAAGATCTTGCAATCCTGCGTGCGCGACAGGAACCACAGCCACGGACGCAGCGTGGCCTGGTAGTGGAAGAACTGCTTGGTGCGCCGACCGGAATGGGCAAAGCGCGCCACCAGGCCATTGAAGTGCCGTTTGCCCTCCGGCAGTTCCAGCGCAATGGTCATGCTCTTGCCCAGGAACTTGGCCAGATCCAGGTCGGGCTTGTCGCTCAGGATCTCGACCTGGTACTCGAACGGTCGAGACAGCCCCTCCGAGGCCGACAACGACATCAGTTGCATCTTGCCCTTGCCGGGCACATCGCAGATCAGTTCAGCAAGCAGTGCCATGATGATCCTTTCAATCCTGTCTTTGCCCGGCAATGCCCGGGCCTTGTTTTGGTGATGCAGGCGCGACCTGACAGATGGTCACCCCCCACAGCACAGGCCTCACGCATCCTTCAAGACCTCATCGGGCAAGCCCGGAAACACCGCCACGACCGACCACAGGCGCTCCAGCGCGTCCAAAGACAAGCTCTGGCCGGCGACGTTCACCACGCCGGCCTTCGGGTCCAGGTCAATCACGGCAGTGCTCATGGGGGCTCAGCCGAACTCGTAGGTGAAGTCGCCGTCGGCGGCACCCAGCGTCACGCTGCCCAGCGACTCGCCACGGCTGGTGCGGCCCAGGTACTCGATCGAGATCTTGGGCAGCACCGTGTTGGTGAGGATGGAGTCGATGATGCGGCCGCCCGCTTCGGGGTTGTCGCAGCGCTTGACGATGAGCTTGACCGCGTCGTCCGAGTAGTTGAACGGGATGCGGTGGTTCTCTTCGACGCGGCGCTTGATGCGGTTGAGCTGCAGGCGCACGATCTTGCCCATCATCTCTTCCGACAGCGGGTAGTACGGGATCGTGACGATGCGGCCCAGCAGCGCGGGCGGGAACACCTTCATCAGGGGCTCCTGCAGCGCGGTGGCCAGCGACTCCGGATCGGGCGACAGTTCCGGGTCCTTGCACATGTTCATGATCAGCTCGGACCCCACGTTCGAGGTCAGCAGGATGATCGTGTTCTTGAAGTCGATGAAGCGGCCTTCGCCGTCTTCCATCGAGCCCTTGTCGAACACCTGGAAGAACATCTCGTGCACGTCGGAGTGGGCCTTTTCCACTTCGTCGAGCAGCACGATGCTGTACGGGCGGCGGCGCACGGCTTCGGTCAGGATGCCGCCTTCGCCGTAGCCCACGTAGCCCGGAGGCGCGCCCTTGAGCGTCGACACCGTGTGAGCTTCCTGGAACTCGCTCATGTTGATGGTGATGACGTTCTGCTCGCCGCCGTACATGGCCTCGGCCAGCGCCAGCGCGGTTTCGGTCTTGCC
>DDJC01000076.1 GCA_002339015.1 Burkholderiales bacterium UBA1834 | reverse complement strand
CGCCCGATGGACATCGAATGGGGCAAGGACGGCGTCGACGGCAAGCTCTACATCCTGCAGGCCCGCCCAGAGACCGTGAAGAGCCAGCAGGCCGGCAAGACCGAGCAGCGCTACAAGCTCAAGAGCACCGGCACCGTGCTGGCCGAA
The DNA here is from genome assembly GCA_002339015.1 of Burkholderiales bacterium UBA1834. Lineage (GTDB taxonomy): Bacteria > Pseudomonadota > Gammaproteobacteria > Burkholderiales > Burkholderiaceae_C > Aquabacterium. Next base: position 64,172 of record DDJC01000076.1, on the reverse strand, counting down.
GGCCGGGCCATCGGCCAGAAGATCGGCACCGGCCCCGTGCGCATCGTGCACAGCCTGGCCGAGATGGACAAGGTCCAGCCCGGCGACGTGCTGGTCANNNACTGGGAGCCGGTGATGAAGCGCGCCAGCGCCATCGTGACCAACCGGGGTGGCCGCACCTGCCACGCCGCCATCATCGCGCGTGAACTGGGCATCCCGGCCGTGGTCGGCTGCGGCAATGCCACCGAGCGGCTCAAGGACGGTGCCCTGGTCACCGTGGCCTGTTCAGAAGGCGACACCGGCCACATCTATGACGGCCTGCTCGAAACCGAGGTCACCGAGGTCACCCGCGGCGAGATGCCCCACATCGGCATCAAGATCATGATGAACGTGGGCAACCCCCAGCTGGCCTTCGATTTCGCCCAGATGCCCAACGGCGGCGTGGGCCTGGCCCGCCTGGAGTTCATCATCAACAACAACATTGGCGTCCACCCGAAGGCCATCCTCGACTATCCCAACATCGACATGGACCTGAAGAAGGCCGTGGAATCCGTGGCCCGTGGCCACGCCAGCCCCCGCGCCTTCTATGTGGACAAGCTGGCCGAGGGCGTGGCGACCATCGCGGCCGCCTTCTTCCCCAAGCCCGTGATCGTGCGCCTGTCGGACTTCAAGTCCAACGAGTACAAGAAGCTGATCGGCGGCAGCCGCTACGAGCCGGAAGAAGAAAACCCGATGCTGGGCTTCCGCGGTGCCTCTCGCTACATCAGCAAGGAATTCGGCGAGGCCTTCGCGATGGAGTGCGAAGCGCTCAAGCGCGTGCGCAACGACATGGGCCTGACCAACGTCGAGATCATGGTGCCCTTCGTGCGCACCCTGAAGCAGGCCGAGCGCGTCACGACCATGCTGGCAGACCAGGGCCTGGTGCGCGAATCCAAGGGCGGCAAGGACGGTCTGCGCGTCATCATGATGTGCGAAGTGCCCTCCAACGCCATCCTGGCCGAGCAGTTCCTGGAGTTCTTCGACGGCATGTCCATCGGCTCGAACGACCTGACCCAGCTCACCCTGGGCCTGGACCGCGATTCCGGCCTGGAGTTGCTGGCGCACGATTTCGACGAACGCGATCCGGCTGTGAAGGCCATGATCTCACGCGCCATCGCCGCCTGCCGCGCCCATGGCAAGTACATCGGCATCTGCGGTCAGGGCCCCAGCGACCATCCTGACTTCGCCGACTGGCTGGCAGCCGAAGGCATCGTGTCCATGTCGCTGAACCCGGACACCGTGGTCGATACCTGGCAGCGCCTGGCCGCCCAGCGCTGAGCCCCCGCGGGCCTAGGCCCAGCAGAAAGGGAACGTGCTGCCACGTTCCCTTTTTTTGTTGGTTGCGCCCCGGCCGCAGGTTTACCCGCAATGGCCTCTCATCCAGGGCCTAGGTGTTACCCATGATTTCGGTCATCACGGCAAATGAATGGGCCGATTCGGCAAACGTTCCCGACCCTGCGGCCAATAGCATGCGTACGTCCAGCGTCCGTGAAAGCGCCGGGCCGGGGCTCAAGCCCTGTTCGCCACACAAGAAGCAGGCAAGCCGCGATCACCTGAAGTGACGGTGCTGGCCGCAACCTTCCAGGAGCGCATCCAACATGTCCCGCATCTCGACCCATGCCACGTCCACGCTGCTGGCCGTCGCCGCCCTCGCAGCCGGAGGCTCTGCCCAGGCACAAACCCCGGACCCCTTCTACCAATACACGGGCAGCACGCCGCTCGCCGACATCGCGCCGGGCACGGTCCTCAAGACGCGCACCATTTCGTACTACGTGGTGGGCATCAAGACCCGGATCCAGGCCACGCAGGTGGTGTACCGCTCGACCAATGCCATGCTCGAGCCGGCCGCGAACGTCACCACCATCTTCTCGCCCGATTGCACCTCCTCCTGCCCGAACAAGAACAAGGTGCTGTCCTACCAGTCGTTCTACGACTCGCTGAACCCGGAAGACGGCCCCTCGCGCGCCTTCGCCGGCGGCAAGCGGATCCCGGATCTGCTGCCAGCCGTCGAGACGCTGCTGTTCGGCTCCTACCGCAAAAAGGGCTACACCGTCGTCATCTCCGACACCCAGGGCCAGAAAGCTGCCTTCGCGGCCGGCCCGGAGTACGGCTACAACACGCTCGATGCGATCCGGGCCGCGTTCAATTTGCCCCAGGCAGGCCTCGACAGGAACGCCAAGGTCGCCATGCTGGGCTACTCGGGCGGCGCCATCGCCACCGAATGGGCGGCCGAACTGGCCCCCACCTACGCCCCGGACCTGAACGGCAACCTGATCGGCGCTGCTTTCGGCGGCGTGCTCGTCAGCCCCGAGCACAACCTGACCTACGTGGAAGGCGCGCCCATCTGGGGCGGCGTGATGCCCATGGCCGTCATCGGTGTCTCGCGCTCCTACAACATCGACATCCAGAAGTACCTCACCCCTCGCGGCCTGGAGGTCTACAACCGGATGCAGAAGGCCTCGATCGCCTATGTGCTTGGCCAGTACAGCCGCGTGACCTGGAAGGATCTCGTCAAGCCGGAGTTCCAGGACCGCACCAAGATCCCCGAGTATGTCGAAGCGGTGAACAAGGTCATCATGGGCACGGGCGGCACGCCCACGATCCCGTTGCAGATCGGCCAGGGCACCGGCGGCACCATGGAGCTCACCAAGACCTCTCCCCTGTGGGGCAAGGGTGACGGCGTGATGCTGGCCGGTGACGTCCGCACACTGGCGCGCCAATACTGTGACCAGGGCGTCAAGGTCCAGCACAAGGAATATGGCACGAGCCACTTCGTGACCATGATCAGCTGGCTGCCCTGGGCGACCGCGTGGATCGACGACCGCTTCGCAGGCAAGCCCGCACCGGAGAACTGCGCCAGCATCGCCCCGGGCAACCCGCTCACGCCGCTGGTCTACACACCCTGACATGCAGGAGACATGAGCACGCGGGATGAACTGCCTGCGGCTCATGCAAGGGGCAAAGGCGGCGGCCGCCACCCTGGCCATGCCAAATAGGCATAATCGATGCAGCTTAAGAAAAACAGCCGCTGATTGATGCCTCGCCCCTTGCTGACCGACCGCCTGGCCTCATGGCTGGCGGCCCTGCGCCCCGCCCCGCTGACCGTCGATCACCGCGAGCGCTGGCGTGCGGCTTTCGGTGGCTTCATCGGCATCCTGATCACCGGCGTGCTGTGCCGCTGGGCTGATGGCGCATGGCTGTCAGGCACCTCGCTGCCATGGCTGGTGGCCCCCCTGGGCGCCAGCGCCGTGCTGGTGTTCTGCGTGCCCGGCAGTCCCTTGGCCCAGCCTTGGGCCGTGGTGGGCGGCAACACGCTGTCGGCCCTGGTGGGCATCACCTGCGCCAACCTGATCCCTGATCCAGCCTGGGCCGGCGCCACCGCTGTGGGGCTGGCCATCGCACTGATGTTCGCCTGCCGCTGCCTGCATCCGCCGGGCGGCGCCATGGCCTTGTTGACCAGCCTGGGCCACGTCACGCACTTCTCGTTCGCGGTCTTTCCTGCGTTCATCGATTCCAGCGTCCTGGTACTTGCAGGCATCGCGTTCAACCAGCTCACGGGCAAGCGCTACCCGCATACCCAGCAACGGGCCGCGGCACCGGCCGCAGGCGAGCCGCCACCGCGCTTTTCCGCTCAGGATGTAGATGCCGCCCTGCGTCGGCACAACGAGGTGCTGGACGTCAGCCGTGACGACCTGGAAGCGCTCTTGCGCGAGACCGAGGCCCAGTCCTACCAGCGCCTGCTGGGTGATCTGCGCTGCGAAGCGGTCATGACCCGCGATCCGCTCAGCGTGCAGTTCGGTGATTCCCTGCAGACCGCCTGGCGCCTGATGCGTGAGCACCAGGTGAAGGCCCTGCCCGTGGTGGACCGATGGCACAAGCTGGTCGGCATCGTCACGCTGGCCGACTTCATGAAGCATGCCGACCTGGACCTGCACGAAGGCTTCGCCGAGCGCCTGCGTGGCTTTGTGCGCCGCGTCACCACCGTGCACGCCGACAAACCGGATGCGGTCGGACAGATCATGACGCGCCACGTGCGCGTGGCCAGTGCCGCCCGGCCGGTTCTGGACCTGGCGGCCGTGTTCTCCGAGGGCGGCCACCACCACATCCCCATCATCGACGAGCGCCGGCAACTGGTGGGCATCCTCACCCAGACGGACTTCGTGCGGGCGCTGTACCGGGCCGTCGGGGGGCAACTCCAGCATGCTGCTGACGCCCACGTTGGCAAGTGAGCGTTTTCACGCTACAATCGCAGGCTTTTCGCCTGTTGCCTTTTGGCTTTCCAACCGGAATTAGCCCAAAGGCAGCCCTTGCCGTCCGTGGGTTTGACGCTTCACGACGGCTTCCGCCCGGCCCCGGGTCCTTCCAGGGCGGGGAATCCACAAGGAGCTTTTATGCGTCATTATGAAATCGTGCTGCTGATCCACCCGGATCAAAGCGAGCAAGTTCCGGCCATGCTGGAGCGTTACAAGGGTTCGATCACCGCCGCCGGCGGCCAGATCCACCGCGTCGAAGACTGGGGCCGTCGTCAGCTGGCTTACCAGATCAACAAGCTGGCCAAGGCGCACTACCTGTGCCTGAACATCGAGACGACCAAGGAAACCCTGGCCGAGCTCGAGACCGCCTTCCGCTTCAACGACGCCGTGCTGCGCCACCTGACCGTGGTCCAGGACAAGGCCCTGACCGGCCCGTCCGTGATGATGAAGCAGGTCGAGCGCGAAGAGGCCCGCAAGGCCGCTCAAGACCAGCAGCAAGCCGCAGCCTGATGCCTTGAGCATCAGGGCGTGACATCAGGCTTTTGCCTTGATCGATGCAGTGTCCGTCAGCCCCAGCTTCAATGAAGTGGTCCTGACCGCCAGCATCGTCGAACGCAAGGCCCTGCGCTACACCCCCGCCGGTCTACCCGCCCTGGACATCGGCCTCCACCACGAATCAGACGTGGTCGAAGCCCAGCAGCCCCGCAAGGTGGTCTGCGACATCCGGGCCGTGGCGATCGGCCCCCTGGCCGAGCAGCTCAACCGCACCGACATCGGTGCCGAGCTCAAGATCAAGGGATTCCTGGGGATGACGCGCAACAAGCGCGCACTGCTGCTGCACATCATCGAGCTCCTACCCAATTAACGTATCCGTACACAGAGGTTCCTACCATGGCTATCACTCGTGGCAAAGGCAAATTCTCCAAAGACCGCAAGGGCAAGCGCAACACCCAGTCGCTGCTGTTCCGCCGCAAGCGTTTCTGCCGCTTCACCGTGGCTGGCGTCGAGCAGATCGACTACAAGGATGTCGACACCCTGCGTGACTTCATCGCCGAAAACGGCAAGATCATCCCCGCTCGCCTGACCGGCACGCGCGCCATCTACCAACGTCAACTGACGACCGCCATCAAGCGCGCTCGTTTCCTGGCCATGCTGCCCTACAGCGACCAGCACAAGGCCTAAGGAGTCACTGACATGCAAATCATCCTCCTCGAAAAAGTCGCCAACCTGGGCAACCTGGGTGATGTGGTCAAGGTCAAGGACGGCTTCGCCCGTAACTTCCTGATCCCGACGGGCCAGGCCCGCCGCGCCACCGACAGCGCCATCAAGGAATTCGAAGCCCGCCGCGCGGAGCTTGAAAAGGTGCAGGCCGAGAAGCTGGCCGCCGCTCAAGCCCTGGGCGACAAGCTCGGTGGCAAGACCGTGACGCTGAGCCAGAAGGCTGGCGTGGACGGCCGCCTGTTCGGCTCCGTGACCAACGCCGACATCGCCGAAGGCCTGAAGGCTGCCGGTTACGATGTGGCCAAGCAGCAGGTCCGCCTGCCCAACGGCCCCCTGAAGACCACCGGCGAATACACCGTGTCCGTGGCCCTGCACACCGACGTGGTCGTCGATGTGACCGTGGCCGTGGTGCCCGAGGCCGAGTAACCCTCAGCCCTGCTTCGGCGCCTTCGGGTGCCGGGCAAGCAAAAGCCGCCCGAGGGCGGCTTTTTTCATGGGTAATGATATTGCTCAGACTTGAGAGACCAAGGCCGAACCTTGCGCGCCTGCACTCAAGAGATAGTCCGCCACTTCATCAGAGAAACGCATGCGCTCACCCTGGATGAGCACGGTGCTCGCATCCGCTGGGTCAGGCTGCGCCGCCGGCATGCCATGCTCGACCAGCGCCTGCGCGCAGCCCAGCCAGTCGCCGCCTGGTTGAGGCTCATTGCAGGACCCCCATGACAGGCTCCCCAGCAGGTTGCTGCCGTAACCGTGCCGCTCGGTCCACTGGGCGCCGTGCGCCAACAGGAAACGCGCCAGCGCCGCGTTGCCACGGAAGACAGCCTGGTTCAAGGCCGATGCATCCCAATCACCCCCCTTGGCCGCGATGGGCCAGCCCAGCGTGACCATCAGGCGCACAGCCTCATCATGGCCTTGCGAGCTCAGCTCGGACAGCAGGCTCAACTGCGGCGCAGACAAGCCATTGATGAGCCCGGGATGCTTGGCCAGCAGCGCACGCGCGCTGGCTTCGTCACAGCGTGCGCAGGCGGCGATGAACGCCTCGGAGGGCGGCAAGCCCTCGCCACCGCTGCCGGGGGCCAGCAGGCGCGCCACATCGGTCAGACCGAAGCGCAGGGCCAGCAGATGGGCGCTCGTGCCGGCACTCGTACACACTTGCGGATCGGCGCCCGCGGCCAGCAGCGCCTCAATGTGCGCTACGGACCGGCGCCGGCGAATGCCCCACAGCAAGGGCGTGCGCCAGGCCACCAGATAGGGATCCGCCGTCATCTCGTTGGGATCGGCCCCATGGGCCAGCAGCAGGCGCAAGGCCTTGATGTCATCGCGGTCCAGCACCCGGAACAGTGCATTGGTACCGGTGATGCGCGCCCCCGCCTCCAGCAGCAGTTGCAGGCAGGCCGTGCTGTCGCTGTCCAGCGCGTGGTACAGCGATTCGCCATCGTCGGGGTCCGCGCCCGCCTCCAGCAACAGCTTGGTGATCACGGCATCGTGGGTGCGCCCCGCCGCGCCATACAGGGCCGACAGATGTTCGGTGCCGGAGGGCTGCGCCAGCGACGCCGGCGGCCAGCGGCTGCCCACCGTCTGGTTCGGGTTCGCACCCGCGTCGAGCAGCAGCTTGGTACAGGCCCGCAGCCCTTCACGGTAGGCCGGCAGCTTTGCCAACCCTGATTGGGTCACGGCCACCAGCGGCGGCAGGCGCAGCGGGCCGCCTGCGCGGTTCACCCAGGCAGGATCGTGCTCGATCGTCCGGCGCAGCAGGGCCTCGTCACCCACGGCGCAGGCCAGGTAAGGGTCATCGCCCAACAGACCGGGGTGCTCTTGCAGCAGGCGCTCGGCCACTGCGGGGCGCGTGTTGTCAGTGCCGCCGGCCACATCGCCTGCATAGACCAGCCGCAGCCAGTTCAGCACGGCCCTGGCGGGATCTTCGTTGTGCGCGCGGCGAGCCAGGACAAAGCCCTGCAGATCCCTCCAAGAAGCGAGGCCGTACTCGCGGGCCACGCAAGATTGGGCATCGTGAAGGCGCAGGGCCATCTGGGTGATGGCTGGATCCGATCTGCCGGCAGCCGCCGGCAGCGACGCCCGAAAGCGCTCGATGGCACCTGGATCACCGTCCCGGTACAGGGACAGCAGTTCCTTGGCCTGTTTCTTGAGATGGCCCAGATCGGGCCGAGCGGGCAAGCGTTTCATGTGAACCTCCGTGCACATAGCGCCGACGGCCCGCAAATCCGGCTGCACAAAGGCTGCGGCCACCAGGCCGTATCAGCACATGAAGAGGCAAGTGGGTTCCACCCTTCCCGCGGGCCCGGGCGCGGCTTGCTCCGCAGCCCGGATGGTAGCTCACCCGCCCGCTGTCTGCTTGAAGGCCATCACGGCCTGGTTGCGCAGGGTACGCAGCAGCGACAGCTCTTTCTCGGTGATCAGCAGGCTCTCGGCCTGCCCCTTGTCGGCATAGATCAGGCCCAGCACCATGTCCTGGCCCTGGCGCTTCATCGACATCGGCAGCAGCAGGAAGGTAGGTGCCTGCACACGCGCCTGGAACCAATCGGGCAGGCGCGACGCCACGGAGCGCACGCCTGCATCGGCGATCAGGGTGTCAACGCCTTTCACACACACGGCGGAGAACAGGTCCACGGGCGCGCCCTCGGCCACCTTGAGCGGCACCTTGAACACGGCCTTGAGGGCATCTGCGCCGTCGCCCAGTCCGATGCGACCGACCAATTGCGCACTGCGCGCATCGCGCAGGCAGAAGATCACGCGACGGCAGTCGAGCGCACGGTAGACCGTCTCCAGGATCATCTGCAGCACGTCGTTGAGCTTGAAGCTGTCGACCATGCTGTTGGCGATGTCCTGGATGCCGCTGGTAAGGATGCCGGCCGAATCCACCGGCGGCGGCTCGGCCCCGAGCACGATCAGTGCGCCTTCCTCGTCGGGCGTGGCCAGGCCCAGCGCTTCGGCCGAGGGCCCCTCCTCGCCGCCGGCATTGGGCGCATCGACGTAGTAGGCCTCCAACAGGCGCTCGGCGGGTGAATCGCGTGGCACGTCGAGCTTGATGACCTGCGTGAGCTCGGTCAGGCGTTTGCGCGCGCGGGCCGCGGCCTCCTGGAGTGCATCGGGCGGCAGGTTCAGGGCCACGGCGTACTGCCTGGTCAAGGATTGCAGGCGCCCGCCCAGCTCGGACGGCTCGCTCCACAGCATGGTATCGGCGGCTTCATTGGCCAGGCTGGCCCACCACAGGGCGCGTTCCGGGCGCGCCGCCAATGAGCGCGTCGGCACAACGCCCGTGGGCGCGACCATGGCGTAGAGCATCGTGTCGGGCAGGTTCCAGGTCTTGCCCACGGCCACACCCAGCTGTTGCACGGGCATGCCCAACACCTTGCGGCTGGCCTCGGCCTCGCTCATGGCGGGCTGACCGTCGTCCTGGCGGTTGATCAGACGGCGGATCTCGTGAGCATCCTCCGGCAGGTAGAACTCCACCAGCAGGCGCCCGAGGTTGCGGAACAGCGATTCGATGAACGCCTGCTCAGCCTCAGCCGGGCTGCCTGCCAGTTCACTGGCCAGCGTGCCGGCCATCACCGTGCGGAGGAATTCTTCCTTGAGCTGCTGGGCGTGCTGCTTGTCCTCCATGTGCTCGACCAGCATCAGCGACAGCGCGAGGTTGCGGATGCCGGCCACGCCGATCAGCGTCACCGCGCGCGACACGGTGCTGATGGAGTCGCTGCCCGCGCGCCGGTAGTAGGCGGTGTTGACCACGCGCAGCAGCTTCTGCGTGAGCGCCACGTCCTTCAGGATCTCGTCGCACAGGCGGCTCAGGCTTTCGTTCTCGGCCTCGCTCATGGCCTGGATGCGCGAGACAGACGCCCCCAGTGTGGGGAAGTCGCTTTTCTGGCGCATGCGGCGCAGCAGGAAGTCCAGCGTGACGGCATCGTCACCGCGAACGACGGAAGCGGCCTGGTCAACGTTCATGTTGGGGTGAACCGGCAGAAGTGGAAATAACGCGCAACCATTTGATCTCAAGTTGCCTGACCGGAAAACCAAATATTGATGGAAGCAACACCATTTTTCACGACCTTCCCATGATTGCAAGATGCCTCGGTCAGTTATCCCACATTGACCACTGCATTTCCCCTGGATTTCCCAAGGCGCTCCACAGCCTTATCCACAGGCGCGGAGACAAGGGCTTTTATGATGTCAAGATGGTCGCAGTCTTTCCCAAACCGTTCTCCGCCGATGGCGCCTCTTCCAGCGACGAGATCGCGCGCCTGCGCGTGCCGCCGCATTCGATCGAGGCGGAACAGAGTGTGCTGGGCGGCCTGCTGCTGGACAACTCGGCCTGGGACCGCGCCTCGGACATCTTGACGGACAGCGATTTCTACCGGCACGAGCACCAGCTGATCTTCATGGCCATCCAGCAACTGGTGAACGCCTCCAAGCCGGCGGACGTGATCACCGTGTTCGAGCAGTTGCAGATGCATGGCAAGGGCACCGAGATCGGCGGGCTGGCCTACCTGAACGCATTGGCGCAGAGCGTGCCCAGCGCGGCCAACATGCGTCGTTACGCCGAGATCGTGCGCGAGCGCGCCGTGCTGCGCAAGCTGGTCTCCGTCAGCGACGAGATCGCCACGAACGCCTTCAATCCCAACGGCCGCAATGTCTCCGACCTGCTCGACGAGGCCGAGGCCAAGATCATGAAGATCGGCGAGGAAGGCAACAGGAACAAGCAGGGCTTCCATTCGATGGATGGCCTGGTGGTCGACCTGCTCGACCGCGTGCAGGAGCTGGCCGACAACGGTTCCGAAGACGTGACCGGCGTACGCACGGGCTTCTTCGAGATGGACAAGATGACGGCCGGCCTGCAGAAGGGCGATCTGATCATCCTGGCCGCGCGCCCTTCCATGGGCAAGACGGCGTTTGCGCTGAACATCGGCGAGAACGTCGCTGTGAACGAAGGCCTGCCCGTGGCCGTGTTCTCGATGGAAATGGGTGCCTCGCAGCTGGCGCTGCGGATGGTGGGCTCCATCGGACGCATCAACCAGCAGAACCTGCGCACCGGCCGCCTCACCGATGACGAATGGGGCCGCCTGAGCGAGACGGTCGAGAAGCTGCGCACGGCCAATGTCTTCATCGACGAGACGCCGGGCCTGTCGCCCAATGAACTGCGCGCCCGCGCCCGCCGCCTGGCACGTCAGTTCGGCGGCACGCTGGGCCTGATCATCATCGACTACCTGCAGCTGATGAGCGGCTCCGGCGGCAACGAGGAGAACCGCGCCACAGTGATCGGCGAGATCTCGCGGGGCCTGAAGGCCCTGGCCAAGGAGCTTCAATGCCCCGTGATTGCGCTGTCGCAGTTGAACCGATCCGTGGAAACACGTCCCGACAAGCGCCCCATGATGTCCGACCTGCGCGAATCCGGCGCCATCGAGCAGGATGCGGACGTGATCATGTTCATCTACCGCGACGAGTACTACAACAAGGAATCGAAGATCCCTGGCACGGCCGAAATCATCATCGGCAAGCAGCGTAACGGCCCCGTGGGCAGCCTGCACCTGGCCTTCCTGAAATCGAACACGCGCTTCGAGAACCTGGCGCCGGGCACCTACGTCGGCGGCGGCGACGAGTACTGATCGTCTTCCGGGCCAACGGATGGCCCTTGAAAACCATCACCTGAACAGGCTGCGCAGCTTGTTCTTGATTTGCTCCTCGCGCGAGGGCTGGGGGGCGCTGGCCCCTGAGGCCGCTGGCTCGGCGGGCTTGCCCAGCAGCCTGGCCTTGAGTTCATCTTCCAGGCGGCCTTTCAAGGTGTTCTGCAGCGAGCCCACCGCCACGCCGGACCACTGGATTTTCCAGTCCAGCGCATGGAAGGGCCCTGCGAGCTTCACTGGCACGGTCAGGCCTTTCAGAGCCTCGATCTCTGCACCACCCTGCCCCTTCACCGTGCCGGTGACTGTGGTGCTCACCGTGTAGTCCACCCGCTGGCGCACCAAGTCCACACTGCCCTCGCCGCCCAGCCGCAGGAAGGGGCTCTTGGCCGACAGATCCTTGTTGCGCGCCACGCCATCCTTGATCTGGAAGCTGGCTGACAGCTCCGTGAAATCGGTTTTCTCGACCTGGCTGCTGCGCTGCATCTCATCGTTCTTGCCCCCCAGTTCGCCCAGGCGAGCCTTGGCATCGCGCAGGGACTTGGCCAGGTTGATGCCCTTGACGGCACCATCGCGCAGCATCATGGACGCTGTGCCATCCAGCCCCGAAGTGAGTTGAGGCACCGTGCGCCCGCCGGTGTTCACATCCCACTTGAGCTGGCCGCGCCCCTCCAGGACATCCTTGCCTGCCACGTCCTTCAACAAGGCATTGATGTCCACGTTGTCCGCCGTGCCGCGCAGGGCCAGCGTCTGGTTCGCGCCGGCCTGGGCATGGCCCTGGGCCTGGAAGCGCCCTCCCCAGGCGCCGCCAGACAGGTTCTGCAGCGTCAGCCGCCCCTGGTCGAGGGTGGCCAGCAGCCTGGCATCGCTGATGCGGTACTGGCGAACGGCCAGTTGCCCGGCCGACAGCTCGAAACGTCCCTCTACCAGGGACAGCACGGACAGGTCCACCGGCACCTCACCACTGGCGCCAGGGTCCGCAGGTCTGGGTGCTGACGCGGCTCGGGTGTCCGCAGCTGAGACCGGTCTGGCCGCAGCGCCCGGCTTGGCCGATGCCCCTGGTGCGGGCAGCAACCGATTGAGGTCCAGCGAGGTGAAGCTGGCCACTGCCTGCACCTTGGGGACGCCAGCGCCCATCCTGGCCGTGCCTTTGGTGTCGAAAGGGTTGGCATTGAGCTGGCCTTTCAGGCTCCAGGATGCCTGGCTTCCTGTCTTGCCCTGCACCTCACCTTGCGCGGTAGCCTGACCGGTGGCCTGGATCTGCAGTTCAGGCAGAGACGGCTCCTGCACCGTGGCTTGCAGCGTAAGGCCCTGCAAGGCCACCTCACGCGTGGGCGCCTGCACATCCAGATCGGCCTGCGTGCGGCCCTTGATCTCCCGGGTGCCGCCCTCGCCGGCCATGCGCACGGTGAAGTCCAGGGCCAGGGCCGGCACTGTGAAGCGCTGGAATCCGCCAGAAGGTGCATCACTCTGGAACGTGGCATCAACCGTGGTCGGGCCCACCAGCGACACGCGCCCTTCCAGCGTACTGCCCCGGATCTCGTCGCCCTTCACGGCCAGCTCCGACCAGTTGAGTTCGGCATTGAGCGGCTGCCCGCCCTGCCGTGCCGCCACCTTGGTGGTCAGCTTGTACAACTGCAGCGACTGAGCGGCCGGGTCGTACTCGAAGCGCTCCAGGCTGAGCCGGGCGTTTTCCACCACCAGCCCCGCCAACTGAGCGACCCCGTCGATGGACAAGCCCTGGGCCTGTGCAGCGCCCTTGGCACCGTCCCAGCGCAATGCATCGGCCTGGATCGCCGCCTTCACCTGCCGCGCACCCAGCACATCCCCCTCCACCTCCAGCGCCAGCTTGTCGACCAGCACGGTGTTCTGAGCCAATTGGGGCGTCAAAGACAGGCTGCCCTGCACCCCGATCGCTGCTGGCGAGGGCTTGCTCAGCGTGGCCTGGGCCTTGAGCTGGATATCGGTCTGCAGCCCGTCGGCCAGCCGCCCGCTGTCGAAGCTCTGCAGCGCCACCTTGCCCTGCACACCCGTCTTGCGGTCATCCACATCCAGGGAGACGTCCTTGAGCACAATGCCCGCTACTTCGAAAGCCACGGGCTCGCCAGGCTCATCTTCTTCCGGCCGTGGCTCATCATCCGCCTTGAGCAGGTCATCGATGTTGCTGCGCCCTTGCGCGTCGCGTGCATAGCGCAGGGACACACCACTGGCCTGCACCCGGCTCACGCGCAATTGCCTTTGCAGCAGCGGCAAGGCCTGCACCGACAGCTCCAGCCCCTCGGCCGAGGCAAAGGCCTGCTCGCTCTGATGCTCGCTCAGGCGCACCTGGCTGAGCTTGACGTGCAGGCTCGGCCATAGTCCCAAACTGATAGGCCCTTGCAGCACCAGGGTACGCTGGTAATCGCTGCGCACCTTGTCGATGAGCACACCCTTGTAGCGATTGGGATCGAAGGTGGCCAGCAGGTAGGCCATCACGGCCACCGCCAGCACCACCAGGATGCCCACGCCCCATGCCAACCTGCGCAACCACACCACGGCAGCCCTTTCCAGCGTTGTTGTTGCACCCCTTGTACCAAAGAAAACGGGGCCCCGCAGGGCCCCGTCTTGATGAGCCTGACTGCGCCAGGCCCGTGTGTGAGCAGGTGTGAACGACCTCAGTCGTCACTGCCGCCGAAGAAGCCCAGCAGGCTGAGCAGCGACTGGAACACGTTGTAGACGCTCAGGTAGACGTGCAGCGTGGCCGTGACGTAGTTCGTCTCGCCGCCATCGACCACCTGTTTGAGGTCATACAGGATGAAGGCCGAGAACAAGGCCACGGCCAGGGCCGAGATGGTCAGCATCAGGGCCGGCAACTGCAGGAAGATGTTCGCCACGATGGCCAGCAGCAGCACGATGGCGCCCACCGTCAGCCACTTGCCCATGCCGCCCAGGTCACGCTTGATGGTGGTGGCCAGCGTGGCCATGGTCACGAAGACCAGCCCCGTGCCGCCGAAGGCCAGCGCGATCAGCTGCGCACCATTGGAGAAGCCGAGCACCCGGCCGATCAGCCGCGACAGCATCAGGCCCATGAAGAAGGTGAAGGCCAGAAGCAGCACCACGCCCAACCCCGAGTTCTTGTTCTTCTCGATGGCATAGAAGAAGCCGAAGGCCACTGCCATGAACACCAGGAAGCCAATGAAGGGGCTGCCGGCAAAGAAGCTGAAGTTGAACGCCACGCCTGCCCAGGCACCCAGCACCGTGGGCACCATCGACAGGGCCAGCAGGGCGTAGGTATTGCGCAGCACGCGCTGGCGTTGCCCGCTCAGGGCGCTGCCATAGGCGACGTCAAGGGGTTTGAGGGATCGGTCCATGTGTGCTCCGTGTGACAGATGGGCGAACAGGTCGCCAGCCAGTTGAACAGGTCTTCCGCACCATGCGGAACCTTCATTCATTTGACATTCAGATTGAATTGTAGTTCCCTGCGGCGTGTTTCGGACAGCCCTGCCACGCATGGGGTCGATGCAACTGGCGCCCATTCAGGTGCTTTCTGCGCGGCGCCGAAGGGATTCATACAGGCAAATGGAGGCGGCCATGGCGACGTTCAAGGACTCCTCTCCTCCCGGCTGCGGAATGCTCACCGTCATGTGGCAGCGCCGCATCAGCTCGGGGGCAATGCCCTGTCCTTCGTGCCCCAGCACCCAGGCGCAAGGGTCCGGCAATGGCGCCTGCGGAAGGCTGTGATCGGCATGCGCACTGGTGGCCAGCAAGGGGACGTCCAACGCCGCTAGATCGCACAAGGCTGCATTTTCCACCAGATGCAATCCCCAGTGGGCGCCCATCGCCGCGCGCAGCACCTTGGATGACCACAAGGCGGCGGTGCCCTTCAGGGCCACGACCTGCCGAGCGCCCAGGGCCGAAGCAGCCCGCAGGATGGTGCCCACATTGCCCGCGTCCTGCAGACGGTCGAGGATCACCGTGGGCAGACCCGGCTTGATGTCTTGCACCACATCGTGTTGGAGGACAAAGCCCAGGCGTGCCGGAGACTCCAGGCCAGTGAAAGTCTTCCACAGGCCCTCAGGCACCACCACCACCCTGCCCGCCCGCGATGCCAGGGCAGTCAGGTGATCGGCCTGGGTGTCTTCGCGCAGCGCACAGCCCTCGGGCCCTGTCCATGCCGTGTCGGCGATCACGGCCGTCGGCACGTCGACACCGCGCGTCAGGCAGGCCGAGCACAGGTGGTCGCCCTCTAGCCAGAGCTCACCGAGCTTGCGATAGGCGCCGGGGTCGGCCGCCAGCTTGCGCAGGCGTTGCAGCAGGGGATTGTCGCGGGAGGTGATCTGCTGGACAGCGGGCATGGGAACAGGTCGTGGTGGCGGTTGCCCTCAAGGCAGCGGCCGGAGCTCCAGCGCATCACGCACCGGGGAAAAGCTGCGCCGGTGCTCAGGACATGCGCCATGCATGGCCAAAGCGGCCAGGTGTGCCGCCGTGCCATAGCCCTTGTGGCCATCGAAGCCATAAAGGGGATAGCGATCGTGCAGCTGCTGGCACAGCCGGTCACGGTGCACCTTGGCCAGGATGGACGCGGCGGCGATGGCTGTCACCTTGGCATCGCCCTGGACGATGGCCTCGGCCGGCACCTTCAGCACGGGCAGGCGATTGCCATCGACCAGCACCTGGGCAGGCTTCAGACGCAGTCCGTCGACCGCGCGTTTCATGGCCAGCATCGTGGCCTGCAGGATGTTGATCTGGTCGATCTCCTCGACGCTGGCCTCGGCGATGCACAGGCACAGAGCCTTGGCGCGGATCTCGTCGAACAGGCGCTCGCGCGTGGCGGGCGTGAGCTTTTTGGAATCGTTCAGGCCCTTGATGGGCTGCTGGTCGTCCAAGATGACGGCCGCAGCCACCACGGGGCCGGCCAGCGGGCCGCGGCCAGCCTCGTCCACGCCGGCCACCAGGCCGACGGGTGTCCACAGCAGGTCGAGCTGCTGCGGCACGATGATGGGCGCGTCACCGCGCTTGGAGGACTTGGGCGATGGCATCGCTGGCACAGCGGGCAGTGTCCCGCTTCAGAAGGTGGTGCATCTCGGTGAAACGCTGGCGGACGGCGTCGGCCTTGGCCGGGTGGTCGAGCCAGTCCAGCACATCCCGGGCCAGTCGCTCCGGGTTGGCGTCGTGCTGGATGCGCTCGGGCACCAGGAACTCACGCGCCAGGATGTTGGGCAGGCCTATCCATGGAAGATAGCCCATGTTGCGCATCAACAGCCAGTTCAGGGTGTTGAGCCGGTAAGCGATCACCATGGGCGCCTTGAAGAGCGCAGCTTCCAGCGTGGCCGTGCCACTGGCGATCAGCGTCACGTCGCAGGCCGCCAGCACCTCGTGCGAGTGGCCATCGACCAAGGTGAGGGGTGCGTGCGGCGCATGCTCGGCCACCAGCGGCTCGATCATGGGGCGCCGGCCTGGCGCCATGGGCAGCACAAAGCGCAGCTCCGGCCGCTGGCGGGCCAGCAAGGCCACCGTCTGCAGGAAGGCGGGGCCGATGTACTTGATCTCGGCGCGGCGGCTGCCGGGCAGCACAGCCACCACGGTGTCGTCGTCCTTCAGCCCCAGCGCCTGGCGTGCAGCGGCCCTGGGCGGTGTCAGGGGAATCTTGTCGGCCAGCGGATGACCCACGTAGCTGGCCGGGATGCCGGCGCGCTCGTAGATCTCCGGCTCGAAGGGGAACAGGCACAGCATGTGGTCCACCGACTGGTGGATCTTGTGGATGCGCTTGCCGCGCCAGGCCCAGATCGAGGGGCTGACGAAATGGACGGATTTGATGCCCCCCGCTTTCAGCCGAGCCTCCAGGCCCAGGTTGAAATCCGGCGCATCGACACCGATGAACAGCTGGGGCGGATCGGCCAGCAGGCGGTCGCCCAGCTGCGTGCGAATGCCAGACAGCTCACGGTAATGGCGCAGCACCTCGACAAAACCATTGACAGCCAGCTTCTCGTACGGCCACCAGGCCTCGAAACCATGGGCGGCCATCTTCGGCCCACCAATGCCGGCCGAAGGCAGACCAGGCCAGCGCTCGCGCAGCCCACCCAGCAGCAGGCCCGCAAGCAGGTCACCCGAGGCCTCGCCGGCCACCATCGCGATGCGTGGTGAACCGTTCGGATCCGTCCAGCTCGCCATGTCAGCGGACGATGCCTCGGGTGGAGGCAGCCAGGAAGGACAGCATCAGGTCGACATCGGCCACGGCCTCGGGGTGCGAGGCCTTCAGCGCATCGATCTGGCCCTTGGCCTGCTCCAGCGTCAAGCCCTGGCGGTACAGCGCCTTGTGCATCTGCTTGACGGCCGACAGGCGCTCGGCACTGAAGCCCCGGCGGCGCAGGCCTTCCAGGTTCACGCCATGCGCTTCGGCCATGTTGCCCTGCGCCATCACGAAAGGCGGCAGATCCTGGCCCAGCGCGGTGCACATGCCCGTCATGGCGTGGGCCCCGATCTTCACGAACTGGTGTACGCCGCTCATGCCGCCCACGATGGCCCAATCGCCCACGTGCACATGGCCCGCCAGCTGCACGCTGTTGGCCAGGATGATCTTGTTGCCCACGCGGCAGTCATGCGCTACATGCACATAGGCCATGATCCAATTGTCATCGCCCACGCGGGTGACGCCTTCGTCCTGCACCGTGCCGGTGTTGAAGGTGCAGCACTCGCGGATGGTGTTGCGGTCACCGATCTCCAGGCGGGTGGGCTCGCCGGCGTACTTCTTGTCCTGCGGGTCGCCGCCGACGGCCACGTTCGAATAGAACTTGTTGTCGCGACCGATGGTGGTGTGCCCTTCGATCACGCAGTGGGCGCCGACGGTGGTGCCCTCGTCGATGCGCACGTGCTGGCCGACGATGGTGTAGGGGCCGATGGTGACGTTCTGGCCCAGTTGGGCCTTGGCGTCGACCAGCGCGGTGGGATGGATGTTGGCCATCGCGAAGCTCCTGTCAGTCGATGCGACGCATCGTGCACATCAGCTCAGCCTCGACGGCCACGTCGCCATCGACCAGGCCCTGCGCCTTGAACTTGTAGATACCGGCCTTGGCGCGCAGGACGGTCACGTCCAGGATCAGCTGATCGCCCGGCTCCACCGGCCGCTTGAAACGCGCGTTGTCGATGCCGACGAAGTAATACACCGTCTTGTCGTCGGTCTTGACGCCCTGGCTGGCAAAGGACAGCAGTGCAGCAGCCTGCGCCAAAGCCTCGAGCATCATCACGCCGGGCATGACCGGGCGATGCGGAAAGTGGCCGGTGAAGTACGGCTCGTTGATGGTGACGTTTTTGACGGCGCGGATGCGGTGGTTCTCCTCAAGCTCGACCACGCGGTCCACCAGCAGGATGGGATACCGGTGCGGCAGCAGTTCGAGGATCTTGTGGATGTCCATCTTCACGGTCATGAGTTGCTTCTTTCAAGTGCGCGAAGACGCTCGCGCAGCGAATGGAGTTGCCGCAAAGTGGCGGCGTTCTTTTCCCACGATGCGTTGTCGTCGGAAGGGAAGATGCCGGTGTACTGGCCAGGCTTGTGGATAGAGCGCGAGATCAGCGTGCCCGCCGACACGTGCACATGATCGGCCAGCGTGAGGTGGCCCAGGATCATGCCGCTGCCGCCCACGGTGCAGTGCTTGCCGATGGTGGTGCTGCCGGCCACGCCGACGCAGCCGGCCATGGCCGTGTGCGCACCCACCTTCACGTTGTGGGCGATCTGCACCAGGTTGTCCAGCTTGACACCTTCTTCGAGGATGGTATCGCCCAGGGCGCCGCGGTCCACGCAGGTGTTGGCCCCCAGCTCCACATCGTCACCGATGCGCACTGCGCCAAGCTGCTCGATCTTTTCCCAGCGTCCTTGCACCGGCGCAAAACCAAAGCCATCGGCGCCGATCACCACGCCGCTGTGCAGGATGCCGCGCTCGCCAATCACGCAGTCGAAGCCGATGGTGACGCGCGCCGCCAGACGGGTCCCAGCACCAATGCGCGCGCGTGCACCGACCACGCAGTGCGGGCCGATGATCACGCCGTCGCCGATCACGGCACCGGCTTCGATCACGGCCAACGGGCCGATGTCCACATCCACACCCAGCGTGGCCGAGGGATCCATCACGGCCGAGGGATGAATGCGAGGCGCCGCACGTGGCCGCACGCGCTTGGCCCACCACTGGCTGAGACGTGCGAAGTACAGATAGGGATCGTCCGCGACGATGGCGGCGCCACCACGGGCGACGGCATCCTCACGCACCGCAGGCGACACGATCACGCAGCCAGCCTGTGTGCTCTGCAGCTGCCCGCGGTACTTAGGGTTCGCCAGAAACGAAATGCAGCCGGGGTCGGCTGCATCGAGGGGGGCGATTCGGGTGACCGGCTGGTCCGGTGGCCCGAGCAACTCGCCGCCCAGGTCGTGGACCAGATCGCCCAGCGTCGCCTGGAACGGCGCGCCGGGCTGGACGGGCATGGAACTCACTTGCCTGATCCGTTGAGAGCCTTGATCACCTTGTCGGTGATGTCCACACGGGGGCCGGCGAACACGGCCTCCTGCACGATCAGATCGTACTTCTCGTTGTCGAAAATCTGCTTGACCACACGGTTGGCACGGTCGAGCACACCAGCGAGCTCTTCGTTCTTGCGCTGGTTCAGGTCTTCCTGGAACTCACGGCGCTTGCGCTGGAACTCGCGATCCTGTTCGACCAGATCGCGCTGACGGCGGCTGCGCTCGCTCTCGGAGAGCGTGGGCGCGTCCTTCTCGAACTTGTCGGATGCGGCCTTCAGGCGCGTGGCCACGTCGGACAGGTCCTTCTCGCGCCGGCTGAACTCGTTTTCGAGCTTGGATTGGGCAGCCTTGGCCGGACCGGCGTCCCGCAGCACGCGATCGAGGTTGACATACCCGATCCTGAGCTCCTGAGCCTGCACCGCCATGGCCGCGGCGGTCAGTGCGCACAGGGCCAGACCATGGGCCAGGGGTTTGAGAAAGGATTTCATGATCTGCAGGGACATCAGAAGGCGGTGCCGATCTGGAACTGGAGTTTCTGGATTTTATCGTGATCGAACTTGCGGATGGGCTCACCGTAGCTGAGCTTGAGCGGCCCCACCGGCGAGACCCAGCTGATGCCGATGCCCACGGAGGCGCGCAGGTCGTCCAGCGAGGTTGTCTGATCCTCACCCCACACGTTGCCGGCATCGGCGTAGCCGAACAGGCGCAGGGTGCGGTCATTGCCCGAACCGGGGAACGGCACGTACAACTCGGTGTTCAGGTTGATGCGCTTGGTGCCACCGATGTAGGCGCCCTGCACGTCCACCGGGCCCAGCGAGTTCTGATCAAAGCCGCGCACGGTACCCAGGCCACCGCCGAAGAAGTTCTTGAAGATAGGATAGGGCTTGCCGCTCAGGCCTTTGCCCCAACCGAGTTCGCCATTGATGCCCAGCGTGAAGCCCCTGGCCAGCGGCCAGTATTGCTGATACTGCAGGTTCGTCTTGATGTAACGCGTGTCCCCAGCCACGCCCCACTCCAGGTTGACACGCTGGTAGCTGCCGGCGTTGGGCACCAGCACGCTGTCACGGCCGTCACGGGCCCAGCCCAGGGTCAGCGGGATGCTCAGGCTTCGGTCACCGAACTGCTCACGGTACAGGTAGTAGCTCACAGGCAAGCCGACGTCGCCCTTGATCGTGGTCTGCTCGATGCCGATGCCGAAGAACACCGTGTCGAACTCGGTGAAGGGCACCCCGAAGCGGATGGCCGCGCCAGGAGTGATCAGCTCATAGTCACCACCCTGCGTGCTCAGCGGCTTGGTGGTGCGGTAAAAGATGTCGACCGAGCGCGAGATGCCGATGTCCGTGAAGTACGGGTCGGTGGTGCTCAACACGATGGTGCGGTTGGACTTGCTGGTGTTGAACTCCAGGCCTAGGTAGTTGCCAGAGCCGAACACGTTGTCCTGCTTGATCGACGCAGACAGCGACAGCTTGTCCGCGCTGGAGAAGCCGGCGCCCAGCATCAGGTTGCCGGTGGGCTTTTCCTCGACCGTCATGGTCAGGTCGACCTGGTCTTGCGTGCCTGGCACCTCGGCCGTGTCGACGGACACCTGCTTGAAATAGCCCAGGCGGTCCACGCGGTCACGCGAGAGCTTGATCTTCTGGCCGTCGTACCAGGCCGATTCGTACTGGCGGAACTCGCGGCGGACCACTTCGTCACGCGTGCGGGAGTTGCCGGCCACGTTCACACGGCGCACATAGGCCCGGCGCTGCGGCTGGGCCTGGAACACGGCAGCCACCTGGCCTTTTTCGCGGTCGGCCTCGGGCTTGAACTCGACACGCGCGAAGGCGTAGCCATAGGCGGCGAACTTGTCGGTGAAGGCCTTGGTGGTAGACGCCACGTCTTCAGCCTTGTACGGCTCGCCCGGCTTGACGCTGACCAGGGAGCGGAATTCTTCTTCCTTGCCCAGGAATTCGCCTTCCAGGCGCACGGAGGTGACCGTGTATTTGATGCCCTCGGTCACGTTGATCGTGATGGAGATGTCCTGCTTGTCCGGCGAGATCGAGACCTGTGTGGAATCGATGCGGAAATCCAGATAGCCGCGGTTCTGATAGTAGGCCTTGATGGTTTCCAGATCGGCGTTGAGCTTGGCGCGCGAATACTGGTCGGACTTGGTGTACCAGGTCAGCCAGCCACCGGTGGTCAGCTCCATTTGCGACTTGAGCGTGCTCTCGCTGAAGGCCTGGTTGCCGGTGATGCGCACATTCTTGATCTTGGCGACCTCGCCTTCCGTGACAGTGAAGGTCACGTTGACGCGGTTGCGCTCGACCGGCGTGATGGTGGTGACCACCTCGGCGCCGTACAGGCTGCGCGACAGGTACTGGCGCTTGAGCTCCTGCTCGGCCCGGTCGGCCAGGGCGCGGTCAAAGGGCTGGCCTTCACCGATGCCGATGTCGCGCAGCGCCTTGACCAGCACGTCCTTGTCGAATTCCTTGGTGCCGGTGAACTCCACGCGGGAGATCACGGGGCGCTCTTCGACGACCACAACCACGATGTTGCCGTCGATCTGGATGCGCACATCCTTGAACAGGCCCGTGGCGAACAGCGAGCGCAGACCGGCCGCCCCCTTGTCGTCGGTGTAGGTGTCACCCACGCGAAACGGCAGGGAGCCGAACACCGTGCCGGCGTCGGTACGTTGCAGGCCCTCGACCCGGATGTCCCGGAGGACGAAAGGCTCGACCGCGAAGGCCGGAATCTGGGCCAGCGAGGCCGCCAGCAACGCAGCCACGAGTGTCGGCTTGAGCCGATGATGGTTCAGCACGGAAAATTGCATCGGGTGTCAGTGCATGCCCAGCAAGCGGGCGAAATCGTTGTAGAGGGCCAGTGACATCATCAGGAACATGACAGCCACGCCACCGCGCTGCAGCCGCTCAAGCCACGCATCGGAAACGGGCCGTCCGGTCACGCCTTCGAAAAGATAATACATGAGGTGTCCGCCATCCAGAATCGGCAACGGCAGCAGGTTCAGCACGCCCAGGCTCACGCTGACCATGGCCAGGAAACCCAGGTAATAAGCCCAGCCCAGCTCGGCGGAGCGGCCGGCATAGTCGGCAATGGTGAGCGGCCCGCTGAGGTTCTTGATCGAGGCCTGGCCGATCAGCATCTTGCCCAGCATCTCCAAGGTCAGGGTGGAGATGTCCCAGGTGCGCCGGGCGGCCTTGGTCAGCCCTTCCAGCGGCCCATAGTTCACGAGCACCATCTCCACCGGCGAGCCGATCTCAGCGACGATGCGGGGCACGCGCTGCTCGCCTTCCGTACGGATCACGGGCGTGACGCTCAGGGTCAGGCGCTGGTCATCGCGCTGCACCTCCAGCGACACGGGGCGGGCAATGCCTTGGGGCGCGCTCTGCGAGATCCACTGGCGCAATTGGCCGGCATCGCGCGGCTCACGGCCGTCCACGGCCAGCACCTTGTCGCCGGCCTTCAGACCCGCTGCTTCGGCCGGGCCACCTTCGATGACGCGGCGAATCTCTGCCCTGGCGTAGGGACCGGAAAAGCCCAGTCGGTCCATCAGCTTGGGATCAACATCGGCGGCGGACAGGCGCGAGGTGTCGAGCAGCAGCTCGACCGTCTCGCCCGGTTCACGGCCCTGCCCTGCCCGGCGCACCTGCAGGCGCAGGTCTTCGGACTGCAGCACAGCTTCCGTCAAGTGCCATTGCAGATCGCTCATGGAGCGCACCGTGTGCCAATCGACAGCCTCGCCATCGACGGCGGGCGCCAGCGCGATCACCTCGTCGCCGGACTGCATGCCGGCGGAGGCCGCGATAGACGCGGGCACAGGCGCGGCCAGCCGCGCCTTGAGCTCCTGCACACCCACCCAGTTCACGATGGCGTACAGCAGCACGGCCAGCAGCAGGTTGGCGGCAGGCCCCGCGGCCACGATGAAGGCACGCTGCGACAAGGGCTTGCGGTTGAACGCACGAGGCTGATCCACCGGCGGCACCGGCCCCTCGCGCTCGTCGAGCATCTTGACGTAGCCGCCCAGGGGCAGCGCCGAGACGACGAACTCCGTCTCGCCGCGCTGGCGGCGCCACAGCACACGGCCAAAGCCGACGGAAAAGCGCAGAACCTTGACATTGCATGCCACGGCGGCACGGTAGTGCCCGTACTCGTGGATCACCACGAGCACGCCGATCGTGACCAGAAAGGCCAGCACGGTGGTCAACATCATCCTGCTCCTAAAGGCCGGGCTTCTTCATTGCTGCGCGATGGTACCCGAGGTCTGGGCCACCGCGACCGTGCCACACCGGTCGATCTGCGCGCGCGCCACCGAACGGGCTCGCGCATCCAGGGCCAGCAGGCCATCGACGCTGGCGGCATCCCCATCCGCCACCGCCACACTGGACAAGGTTCCCTCATTCACCGCATGGATCTGGTCGAAACGGATCTGCCCTTGCAGAAAGGCTTCCACGGCAATCTCGTTGGCGGCGTTGAGCACACAAGTGGCGCCAGCGGGCGCCTTCAACGCCTGCCAGGCCAGCTTCAGCCCCGGGTAGCGCCGATCGCAGGGCTCGTTGAAGGTGAGCGACGACAGCTGTGTGAAATCAAGTAAATCCGCGCCGGATTCGATGCGCTCGGGCCACGACAGGCCATAGGCGATGGGCACACGCATGTCGGGCGTGCCCAGCTGCGCCAGCACGGAACGGTCACGGCACACCACCATCGAATGGATGATGCTCTGCGGGTGGAGGACCACCTTGATGCGATCCGGCGCCAGATCGAACAGCCAGTGCGCCTCGATCACCTCGAGCGCCTTGTTCATCATCGTGGCCGAATCCACCGAGATCTTGCGCCCCATCACCCAGTTGGGGTGGGCACAGGCCTGATCAGGAGTGATGTCCGCGAACGTGGCGGGATCGCGCTGCCGGAACGGCCCGCCTGACGCGGTGAGCACGATGTGGTCGATGCGCTGGGCCCAGGTCGATGAATCCTCGGGCAGGCACTGGAAGATGGCCGAATGCTCGCTGTCGATGGGCAGCAGCGTGCCCCCCCCATCGCGCACAGCCTGCATGAACAGCGCACCGCCGACCACCAGGGCCTCCTTGTTGGCCAGCAGCAGGCGCTTGCCCGCTCGCGCGGCAGCCAGGCACGGCGGCAAGCCTGCGGCCCCCACAATGGCCCCCATCACGATATCGATATCGGGGTGGGAGGCGATGTCGCACAGCGCCTGCTCACCGCTGAGCACCTCGGTGCGCAGACCGGCCTCACGCACGGCCTGGCGCAACTGCGCTGCCTGCACCTCACCGGGCATCATGGCCCAGCGTGGCTTCCACTGCAGGCACTGGGCCAGCAGTTCATCGACACGGCGCCCACCCGCCAGCGCAAGCACCTCGAAGCGGCCCGGGTGGCGGGCCACCACGTCCAGCGTGTTGGTCCCGATGGAGCCCGTGGAGCCCAGCACGCACAGACCCTGGGGGCGCCGATCAGAAGCCGTCATGCTCACCGACTCACCCATGGCACAGGGACATCAGGGCCAGCGACAGCGGCAGCACGGGCAACAAGGCATCGATGCGGTCCAGCACGCCGCCGTGACCCGGCAGAAGCTGACTGCTGTCCTTCTGGCCGGCCTGGCGTTTGATCA
Organism: Burkholderiales bacterium UBA1834; assembly: GCA_002339015.1. Classification (GTDB taxonomy): domain Bacteria; phylum Pseudomonadota; class Gammaproteobacteria; order Burkholderiales; family Burkholderiaceae_C; genus Aquabacterium. Next base: position 38,939 of record DDJC01000076.1, on the reverse strand, counting down.
GGGATTCGAACAGATCACCCACCACGCTCATACCCGTCAGCCCCATCACCGCCGCGACCAGTCCTGGCAAGCCCAGGCCCAGCAGCAGGCGGCTGTAGACGCTTGGCGAATCGACATGCCAATGCTGGTCGATCCAGATCCACAGCGCGGCCAGGGCCAAGGTGGCGACCATGCCAGCCAGCACCCCTTCCCAGCTCTTGCCAGGGCTGATACTGGGCGCCAGCTTGCGCCGCCCGAACGTGCGCCCACCGAAATAGGCGCCGATGTCCGCCGCCCAGACCAGGCACAGCACGGACAGCAGGAAGTTGAGCCCCTGCAGCTTGGCCTCCGTCAGGGCCAGCCAGGCCAGCGCCGCCAGCAGCACGCCCAGCACGAGGCGCAGCACGGAGGGCACACGGCGCCACCAGGTGCCTCCCCAGCGCAGCACCGCAGCGCCGCCAATCACCCACAGCACTGCTGCACTCAACCACAGCCCGGCCGGCAACACAAACCCCACGGGCGCCACGCCTGGCGCATGCACGTGCGGCACACTGGACGCCGCCGGCTCGGACAGCAGATCAGCGTGGCGCCAGACGGGCAAGCCCCCGGCATCGGCCACCACGAGCGCCAACACCGCCACGGCCAGGCCGATCAGCCAGGCGGTGATGCCGCCGCCCTCGTTGAGGCGAGACCATTCCCAGCCTGCCGCAGACACGAATGCCAGGCTGAGCAGCGCGAAAGGCCACAGGGCCTCGACCGCCAGGGACGGCAGCAGCACAGCCACCAGGATCAGTGCGGTGATGACTCGTTGTTTCAGCATCGTCGTCAGTTCCCCGAAGTCTTGAGGGGCGAGGCGTCGCCCTGCACGGCCCCATCCTGACCCACATCCCCGAAACGGCGCTCACGCCGCCAGAAAGCCTGCAACGCCTTGTCCAGTTCTGCGCCATCGAAATCGGGCCAAAGGCAATCCGTGAACACCAGTTCCGCGTAGGCGCTCTGCCACAACAGGAAGTTCGACAGACGGACTTCTCCGCCCGTGCGGATGAAGAGATCAGGATCCGGGGCATAGCTCATGGCCATGTAGCGCGTCAGCAGCGCCTCGTTGACCTGATCAGCCGGCACGCCATCGGCGACGATGCGCTGACAGGCCTGCGCCATGTCCCAGCGACCACCGTAATTGAAGGCCACGGTCAGCACCAGCCGGCTGTTGTGCGCCGTCGCCGCGCAAGCATCCAGCAGGGCCTGACGCACCTTGGGCGATACCCCCGCCATGTCGCCGACCACCTGGATCTGCACTCCGTCCGTCTCCAGCTTGGTGAGGTGCTTGGACAAAGCCACGATCAGCAGACTCATCAGGCCAGAGACTTCTTCTTCCGGGCGCTTCCAGTTTTCCGACGAAAAGGCAAATACCGTGAGGTACTCGATCCCGCGGTCCGCGGCAGCCTGCACCACCCGCACCAGGGCGTCGACGCCAGCCTTGTGCCCCATGCCCCGAGGCATGAAACGGCGCTTGGCCCAACGGCCATTGCCGTCCATCACGATGGCCACGTGCCGAGGCACGGGCTGATCGTTCGGGACATCTGGGGTGAAGGCTGAAAACATGAACGGAACTGCCTGAAGATGAGAATGGTTCCTTGAAACACGACGAGGCGGACCAGCCGCCTCGCTTTCAAGCCGTCTGCATGGCTTGCATCCGGTGCAAGACCATGGAAGACGGTCAGACGGCCAGTACTTCGGCTTCCTTGCCCTGCACCAGCTTGTCGATCTCGGCGATGGTCTTGTCCGTCAGCTTCTGGACGTCGTCCTGCGAACGGCGGTCTTCGTCTTCGGTGATGGCCTTGTCCTTGAGCAGCTTCTTGGCCTGCTCATTGGCATCGCGGCGCAGGTTGCGCACGGCCACCTTGGCGTCTTCACCTGCGTTGCGGACCACCTTGGTCAACTCTTTGCGGCGTTCTTCGGTCAGCGGGGGCATCGGCACGCGAATCAGATCGCCCTGTGCTGCGGGGTTCAGGCCCAGATCGGACTCACGGATGGCCTTCTCGATCTTGGCGCCCATGCCCTTTTCCCACGGCTGCACGCTGATCGTGCGCGCGTCGACCAGCGTCACGTTGGCAACCTGGCTCAACGGCACCATCGAACCATAGTACTCCACATGCACCTGATCCAGGATGCCGGGGTGGGCGCGCCCCGTGCGGATCTTGCCCAACTCGTTCTTGAAAGCCTCGATGGACTTGAGCATTTTCTGCTCGGCGTTCTTCTTGATGTCTGCGATGCTCATGGAATGCTCCGTGCAAATACGTCTGATGGCGACCTTGCCCTGCCAAGGTCAGAACGCATCAGCGGGGTGACTGGACGACAGGCGCCGGTCAGACGTGGACCAGCGTGCCCTCGTCCTCGCCCAGCACGACACGCTTGAGCGCACCGGGCTTGAAAATGGAAAACACCTTCAGGGGCAGGTTCTGATCACGGCACAGGGCGAAGGCCGTGGCATCGAGCACCTGCAGATTCTTGATCAGGGCCTCGTCGAACGTGATGCTGGCGTAACGCGTGGCCGACGGATCCTTCTTGGGATCGGCCGTGTAGACACCATCGACCTTGGTGGCCTTGAGCATGATCTCGGCACCGATCTCGGCACCGCGCAGCGCGGCGGCCGTGTCGGTCGTGAAGAAGGGGTTGCCGGTACCGGCTGCAAAGATCACCACCTTGCCCTCTTCAAGATACTGCAGTGCCTTGGGGCGCACGTAGGGCTCGACCACCTGCTCGATGTTGATGGCCGACATCACGCGGGCCGTCATGCCTTCCTGGCGCATCGTGTCGGCCAGGGCCAGCGAGTTCATCACGGTGGCCAGCATGCCCATGTAGTCGGCCGTGGCACGGTCCATGCCCACGGAGCCCCCAGCGACACCGCGGAAGATGTTGCCGCCACCGATCACGACAGCCACTTCACAACCCAGCGTGGTCACCTCCTGGACTTCCTTGACCATGCGCACGATGGTGGCTCGGTTGATGCCAAAGGCATCGTCACCCATCAGGGCTTCACCGGAAAGCTTCAGCAGGATGCGCTTGTAGGCGGGCATGCAAATCGTCCTTGTCGTCGTCATGTGTGGAAGCTCGGCTGGAAGGTTACCGCAAACCGCCAGCGAACCTCGCTTTGAATTCAAATCCGCGCCGGGGTTCCGGCGTTGGCAAGGCCAGCGCGCAAACACCGCCTCGCCCCACGAAGCAAGGGGGCTCGAAAGCCCCCTTGTTTCATCAGGCCTGGCCCTTGGCTGCGGCCACCGTGGCGGCCACTTCTGCAGCGAAGTCGTCCTGCTTCTTCTCGATGCCTTCGCCCACGACGAACATCGTGAAGCCCTTGACGGTCGTGTTGGCCGACTTCAGGTACTGCTCGACGGACTGCTTGCCGTCGGCAGCCTTCACGAAGACCTGGTTCAGCAGCGAGACTTCCTTCAGGTACTTCTGAACGGCGCCTTCGATCATCTTGGCGGCGATGTCGGCGGGCTTGCCGGCTTCGGCGGCCTTGGCCGTGGCAACGCTGCGCTCGGTCTCGATCAGGGCGGCGGGCACGTCGGCCGACGACAGCGATACCGGCTTCATGGCGGCGATGTGCATGGCCACGTCCTTGGCGGCCACGGCATCACCGTCGAACTCCACCACAACACCGATGCGGGCACCGTGCAGATAGGCCGCCAGATTGCCACCGCCGGCGTAGCGCTGGAAGCGGCGGATGGACATGTTCTCGCCGATCTTGCCGATCAGGCCCTTGCGCACTTCTTCGACCGTGGGGCCGAAGCCGTCTTGCGACAGGGGCAGTTCGCCAATGGCGGCCACGTCGGCGGGATTGTTCTTGGCGATCAGCTCGGCCAAGGACTTGCCAAAGGCGAGGAAGGAATCGTTCTTGGAGACGAAGTCGGTTTCGCAGTTGATCTCGACCAGGGCGCCAGTGGTGCCATCGACATAAGCGGAAACCACGCCTTCGGCGGTCACGCGGGAAGCGGCCTTCGAAGCCTTGCTGCCCAGCTTGACACGCAGGATCTCTTCAGCCTTGGCGAAATCGCCGTCGGCTTCTGTCAGGGCCTTCTTGCACTCCATCATGGGGGCGTCGGTCTTGGCGCGCAGGTCGGCAACCATGCTGGCGGTGATGGCGGGCATATGCTTTCTCCGTAGGGGTTCGAGACGCGGCAGCGCGGTTGTCACCGTCGCGTCACATCAGAATCAGTTTGAAAAAAAGGGGCTGAATCAGCCCCTTCGGATCCGGTCCGAGGACCTGGGCGTGAAGCTCAGGCGGCTTCGTTGACTTCGACGAATTCGTCGTCGCCAGCGGCAGCCGTCTGAACGATGTCGTTCACGGCGTTGGCCTTGCCTTCCAGCACGGCGTCAGCCACGGCCTTGGCGTACAAGGCCACAGCCTTGGAGGAGTCGTCGTTGCCGGGGATGACGTAGTCGATGCCTTCGGGCGAGTGGTTGGTGTCGACCACAGCGATCACGGGGATGCCCAGCTTCTGAGCCTCGGCCACCGCGATCTTGTGGTAACCGACGTCGATCACGAACAGGGCGTCAGGCAGCGCAGCCATGTCCTGGATGCCGCCGATGTCCTTTTCCAGCTTGGCCAGGTCACGCTGGAACAGCAAGCCTTCCTTCTTCTTCAGGTTGTCCAGACCGGCTTCAACCTGAACCTGGGCGTCCTTCAGCTTCTTGATGGAACCCTTGACCGTCTTGAAGTTGGTCAGCATGCCGCCCAGCCAGCGCTGGTTCACGAAGGGCACGCCGGCGCGCTGGGCTTCAGCGGCGACGACATCACGGGCTTGGCGCTTGGTGCCGATCATCAGCACGGTGCCGCGACGGGCAGACAGCTGCTTGATGAACTTCAGAGCTTCCTCGAACGCGGGCTGCGTCTTCTCGAGGTTGATGATGTGGATCTTGTTGCGATGACCGAAGATGTACGGGGCCATCTTGGGGTTCCAGAAGCGGGTTTGGTGACCGAAGTGGACACCGGCTTCCAGCATTTCGCGCATGGATACGGGCATGAGAGTGCTCCAGAGGTTGGGTCTGGAAATCGCCGCAGATCACAAAACCTTTGATGGATCAAAGGCTTGCGACACCTTGGTTGGGCGATTTCGTGATTACGTTTGCCGACCTATTTCGGACAAACCCCGACATTCTAGCACGACTTGATGCCGCCTCCTGCCAAACAGTCAGCTCCTGCGCCGCACGCTCTTGCGGCTGGGCGCCTTCTTGCCCACCGGCTTGCCCTGCGCCGAGCGCTGCTCAGCCCGCAGCGACGGCGCAGCCGCCCCCTTCTTGCCGCCTCGGCCCGAAGACTTGCCACCGCGCTTGACTTCCCGGTCGCGCCGCTGCACCTCGGCCAGCTGGGCCTGCGCCGATTCGAAGCCGTCTCCGCTGTCGCGGGCGCCGTCACGCGGGCCACCACGGCGCTTGCTGCGCCCCGAGGCTTCACCCAAAGGCCCCTGTCCTTCCCTCACGATGCGGAAATCGATCTTGCGGCTATCAAGGTCCACGCGGCTGACCTGCACACGCACTCGGTCGCCCACGCTGTAGCGCACGCCGGTGCGCTCGCCGCGCAGTTCCTGTCGCGCCTCGTCGAACTTGAAGTAGTCACCCCCCAGCTCGGTGATGTGGATCAGGCCCTCCACGTACAAGCCATCGAGCTGCACGAACAGGCCGAAGCTGGTCACGGTGCTGACGGTGCCGCCGTAGTCCTCGCCCAGGCGCTCGCGCATGAACATGCACTTAAGCCAGGCCTCGACGTCACGCGAGGCCTCGTCGGCACGGCGCTCGTTGGCACTGCAATGCACGCCGGCCACTTCCCAGGCCACGGTTTCTTCGGCCGACATCTTGACCTTGGCGCGCTTGGCCGGCGGCCTGGGCAGGGTCGCACCCGGCTTGCCCTTCTTGAAGTTCCCCACCGAGGACACCACCGGCGGCAGGATCAGACCGTAGCGGCCGCTGCCCAGGATGGCCTTGATCACGCGGTGCACCAGCAGGTCGGGGTAGCGGCGAATGGGACTGGTGAAGTGCGTGTAGGCCTCATAGGCCAGGCCGAAGTGCCCGCTGTTGATCGGCGTGTAGATGGCCTGCTGCATCGAGCGCAGCAGCATGGTGTGGATCTGCAGCGCATCAGGCCGCTCCTTGGTGGCCTGTGCGATGGCCTGGAACTCGGCCGGCGTAGGCTCTTCACCCAGGCTCAGCCCCAGACCCAGCGCCTTCAGGTAGTTCTTGAGCGTCTGGCGCTTCTCAGGCGTGGGCCCCTCATGCACGCGGTACAGCGCTGGGTGCTTGCCCTTCTCGATGAACTCCGCCGAGCAGACNNGCCAGCATGCATTCCTCGATCAGGCGATGCGCCTCGGTCCGCGTGCGCGGCACGATCTTGGCGATGCGGCCATTGTCGTCACAGACGATCTGCGTTTCGGTGGTATCGAAATCCACCGCACCACGCACACCACGGCCCTTCAGCAAAGCCCGGTACACGTCGTACAGGTTCAGCAGGTGCGGCACCAGCTCTGCACGGCGCTGGGCTTCGGGGCCACGCGTGTTGCCGATGATGGCGGCCACCTCGTTGTAGGTGAAGCGCGCGTGCGAGCAGATCACCGCAGGGAAGAACTGGTAGGCGTGGATCTCGCCCTCGGCCGTGATCAGCATGTCGCAGACCATGGACAAGCGATCGACCTCAGGGTTGAGCGAGCACAGCCCGTTGGAGAGCTTCTCCGGCAGCATGGGGATCACGCGGCGCGGGAAGTAGACGGAGGTAGCGCGCTCGTAGGCCTCTCGGTCCAGCGGCTCGCCGGGCTTGACGTAGTGACTCACGTCCGCGATGGCCACCAGCACGCGCCAGCCGTTGGGCTTCTTGCTGCGGCCCAAGGCGGCGGGCTCGCAGTACACGGCATCGTCGAAGTCGCGAGCATCCTCGCCGTCGATGGTGACAAGCGGCACGTCGGTCAGGTCGATGCGCCCCTTTCGGTCTGCCGGGCGGACCTTGTCAGGCAGCTTGGCCGTCTGAGCCAGCACGTCGTCACCGAATTTGTGCGGCACCTCGTACTTGCGAACCGCGATCTCGATCTCCATGCCGGGATCGTCGATACCGCCAAGCACTTCGCTGACGCGGCCGACGGGCTGCGCATGCAGCGACGGCGCCTCGGTGAGCTCAACGGCCACCACCTGCCCGGCCTGCGCACTGGCAATGGCCTTGGGAGGGATGAGGATGTCCTGGCCGTAACGGCGGTCTTCAGGCGCCACGAGCCAGACGCCGCCTTCATGCAGCAGGCGGCCGATGATGGGAGTCTTGCGGCGCTCGATGATGCTCAGCACCTGGCCTTCGGGCCGCCCCTTTCTATCGAAGCGCAGCACCTTGGCGCGCACACGGTCGCGGTGCAGCACGGAGCGCATCTCCTGGGGGGAAAGGTAAATGCTGGAGGCGCCATCGTCGCTGACCACGAAGCCGTGGCCGTCGCGGTGGCCTTGCACCGTGCCCTCGATTTCACTCATGAGGTTCACGGAAAGTTGCGTTTTACTTGTCATGCTTGTAATTTTGATGCTATAGTCTTGGTCTTCGCTGATCACTGCAAACAAATTGTTTTCACACAAGTTGTTTGAAGGGATTGCTGAAGACAAGTACCTGCCCAGGTGGCGGAATTGGTAGACGCACTAGTTTCAGGTACTAGCGGGTAACTCCGTGGAGGTTCGAGTCCTCTCCTGGGCACCAGATGCAAGCCGCATGATCGCAAGGTCATGCGGCTTTTGTCTTTGTTGGCCAGATAAAGCCAAGAGGGATGGCGGGAAAGAAGTTTCAGGGCTTGAGGCGCCTGGAGCGCCGCCTCGTTGCGAGACACATCGCGTGGATGGCATGGATGGCGCTTTGTGCATGCGTCAGCACTGCGGGATACCGCGAGGTTTTCGCGGCCTGGATCCAATGGATCGTTCAAAAACACCATGCGTTCAGATTACCTCAAGGCGCGCCCCCGCGATGCCAGAACGGTGCACAGCCCCGCCTGCGATGTCATCTACTGATGCGCGCAACACACATGTGGCGCAAACGCACGGCAGACGCCGAAATTGATTCAAAGCCATGCTATAGTCTTGGTCTCGACGACGCACTGCAACACAGCGCAGCGTCGAACAAGTACCTGCCCAGGTGGCGGAATTGGTAGACGCACTAGTTTCAGGTACTAGCGGGTAACTCCGTGGAGGTTCGAGTCCTCTCCTGGGCACCAAGATGCAAGCCGCATGATCGAAAGGTCATGCGGCTTTTGTCTTTTGCCCACGCCGTTGCAACCCAAAAAAGGCAGCCACGAGGCTGCCTTGACTCCAAAGCGAAGCGCCCCTCCCCCTGCATCAGACCTGATAACGCTTGAGCAGCGCATCGGGGCGCAGTGTGTCGTACTCTTCGAAGGGCTGATGGATCCAGGGGCTGGTGGGCAGCGTTTCGACATAGTAGTCGGGTGTGTAACTCGACACCCCCTTGGTCCAGATCACGGCCGAGCGCAGCTCGGTGATCGCCGGCATGCCACGCAGGCGATCCACCACGGCGCGCAGCGTCACGCCCGAATCGGCCAGGTCATCGACCAGCAGCACACGGCCAGCCAGTTCGCCCTTGGGCATGGTGATGTACTTGGCCATGTCCAGACGTCCCTGCAGCGTGCCGCCGTCATCGCGGTAGGAGCTGGTCGACATGATGCCCAGCGGGCGATCGAAGATGCGCGAGAGCACATCGCCGGGACGCATGCCACCCCGGGCAAGGCACAGGATCTGGTCAAACTCCCATCCCGAGGAATACACCTTCAGCGCCAGACGTTCGGTCAACTGGTGGTACTCCTCCCAGGACACGTACAGGTGTTTGCCATCATCGGTGAGCATGGGGACTCCTAGGGAAATGCAAGTAGAAGTGGAAGGAAAACGGAAACCCGGCTCAGCCCTTATAGGGATGCCGCAGCAGAATGGTGTGGTCGCGGTCGGGACCGGTGGAGACCATGTCGATCGGCGCGCCGATGAAGGCCTGCACGCGCTCTAGGTAGGCACGCGCATTGGCCGGCAGCTTGTCCCACTCGGTGATGCCGAAAGTGGTGCCTTCCCAGCCCGGGAAGGTTTCATAGATGGGTTCGCAGGCGATGATGTCGTCGGCATCCAGCGGCAGAATGTCCACGCGCTGGCCATTGAGCATGTAGCCCGTGCAGACGTTGATGTCCTTGAGGCCATCCAGCACGTCAAGCTTGGTGATGCACAGGCCCGAGATGCCGTTGATCAGCACCGAACGCTTGAGCGCGGCCGCATCGAGCCAGCCGCAACGGCGGGCACGGCCGGTCACGGTGCCACGCTCCTGGCCGACGGTGGACAGGTGATAGCCCACGGTGCCTTCGGTTTCCCAGTCCAGCTCGGTCGGGAAGGGGCCGCTGCCCACGCGCGTGGTGTAGGCCTTGGTGATGCCCAGGATGTAGTGCAGCTTGTCAGGCCCTACTCCGGACCCGGCGGCGGCATTGCCGGCGACGCAGTTGCTGGAGGTGACGTAGGGGTAGGTGCCGTGATCGATGTCCAGCAGCGTGCCTTGCGCGCCTTCGAACAGCACGCTGCCGCCCGCCACGTTGCGGGCATGGATCTCCACGCCGACATCGGCCAGCATGGGCAGCAGTTGCTCGGCCACCTTCATGGCCTGGTCGAAGATGGGCTGGAACTCGAGCGCGTTACCCTTGAGGTAGCCCTGCAGCGAGAAGTTGTGCAGTTCGAGCAGTTCACGCAGCTTCTTGGCGAAGCGATCGGGGTGCTTCAAGTCCTGCACGCGCAGGGCGCGGCGGGCAACCTTGTCCTCATAGGCCGGGCCGATGCCCTTGCCCGTGGTGCCGATCTTGCCGCTGCCGCTGGTCTCGCGCAGGGCCTCGCGCGCCTTGTCCACCTCGACGTGGAACGGCAGGATCAGGGGGCATGATTCGCTGATGAACAGGCGCGAACGCACGTTCAGACCGGCAGCCTCCAGGCGCTCGATTTCCGACAGCAGATGGGTGGGATCGACCACCACGCCGTTGCCGATGTAGCAGGCCACGCCTTCACGCATGATGCCGGAGGGAATCAGTTGCAGGGCTGTCTTCTTGCCGTTGATGACCAGGGTATGGCCGGCGTTGTGGCCACCCTGGAAACGCACGACGGCAGCAGCGTGGTCGGTCAGCCAGTCGACGACCTTGCCCTTGCCTTCGTCACCCCATTGGGTGCCGACGACCACGACATTGCGGGCAGATGCGGGACGGGCCGACGCATTCGAAGGCGCGGTGGAGCTTTGCATGGCGGATTCCTGTTTCGCGTAGGGGGTTGAGGCGGTGCGGATCTGACGAGTCGTCGTCAGAGCGGGCGCACCTGCCAGCGTCCATCGAGCAGCGCGAGTTCGCGGTCGCAGTCGAATTCCTGGACGTCGTGTTCGTGTCCGGGCAGCACGCACACCACGGTGTGGCCCTGCCCTCTGAGTGCGCGCACGGCCTGGCGCAAGGCGGGGTCATCCCCCCATGGCGCACGCACCGCCGGACGCACAGCCAAGCCTTGGCGGCCAGCGAGCAATTCGGCGATGATCTTCAGGTCGAGGCTGAAACCCACGGCGGGGCGGCGGCGACCGAAGACAGCCCCGACCTCGTCGTAGCGGCCACCGCGCACCAGGGCATCGGCATGGCCTTCGGCGTAGATGGCGAAGCGGGTGCCGCTGTAGTAGGCGTAGCCGCTCAGGTCGGACAGGTCGAAACCCACCCGCAGATCAGGCTGCGCCTGGCGCAGATGACGCGACAGCCAGGCCAGGTCGTCCAGCGCTGCATCGACCAGCGGGTGCCGGGGCAGCACGCCGCGGGCCTTGTCCAGGATAGCGTTGTCGCCATACAGCGTGGTGAGCGTCACCAGCACGTCGGCCGCGTTCGATGCGCTGGCCAGGGGGCCTTGCGACAGATCACGCAGTTCACCGACGTCCTTGTCGGTCAGGGCCGCCACCACGGCGGCGTGGGTAGCCTCATCCAGGTCCGACAGACCCAGCCCCGCCAGCACGCCCTGCACCAGGCGCACGTCGGCCAGGTCGATCACCAGGCCGGTCACACCGGCGGCCTGCAAGCCTTCCAGGGCCAGCTCGGTCACTTCCAGATCGGCTTCCAGGCCGGCATGGCCATAGATCTCGGCGCCCAGCTGCAACGGCTCGCGGGTGGCCTGCGGGCTGGCCGGACGGGTGTGCAGCACGGGGCCGCAGTAGCACAGGCGTGTCAGGCCTTCACGGTTGAGCAGATGGGCGTCGATGCGGGCCACTTGGGGCGTGGCATCGGCGCGAACCCCCAGCGTACGGCCGCTGAGCTGGTCAACCAGCTTGAAGGTGCGCAGGTCCAGCTCGTGCCCGGTGCCCGTGAGCAGCGAATCGAGATGCTCCAGCAGGGGCGGCATGACCAGCTCGTAGCCGTAGCCACGCGCCGCATCCAGCCAGACGCGGCGCAACTCTTCCACGCGACGGGCTTGCGCAGGCAAGACGTCGGCAATGTGCTCTGGCAACAGCCAAGCAGACGACATAGGAAAACGTATGGGGGTTAAAACCGGGATTCTACCGGCGTTCGGGGTGCCCGACCACCCTAGCCCAGCACCCAGATGAGGAGCAGTCCGCACAGGACGCTGCCAATACCGACCAGGCGCAACTGCGCATCATCGAGTTCGAGCGCCTGCTCAAACACCCGCCGCCACGCGGCGGGGTTGATCATCGGCAGCAGGCCCTCGATCACGAAGACAAGGCCCAGGGCCAGCCACAAGGCGTCGGCCATGGCGGAATCGCGAGCGCCGAAGGCTTATTTGGCGCCGCCGGAGCTGCGCATGGCCTTGAAGAAATCGCTGCTGGGATCGAGCACCATCACATCAGACTTGCTGCGGAAGGTGCTGCGGTAGGCCTCCAGGCTGCGGTAGAACTGTGCGAACTGCGGGTCACGGCCAAAAGCGTCGGCGTACAGGGCCGAGGCCTTGGCATCGCCATCACCCTTGAGCTTTTGCGCATCACGGTAGGCTTCGGCCACGATGATCTCGCGCTGGCGGTCGGCATCAGCGCGGATTTTTTCCCCTTCGGCGGCGCCCTGCGAGCGCAGCTCGTTGGCCACGCGCTGGCGCTCCGACTGCATGCGGCGGTAGACCGCATCGGTGATGCTCACGGAGAAGTCCACCCGCTTGATGCGCACGTCGACGATCTCGATGCCAAAAGACTTGGCGTCGTCCGCCAGACGGGAGATGACGCCCTGCATGACCTTCTCACGCTCGGTGGAGAGGACGGCACCCACGGTGCGACGCGTGACCTCTTCGTTGAGCGCGGCCTGCACGATGGGGCTCAGGCGGTTCTCCGCATTGCGCATGTCGGTGCCGAGGTTGCGGATGAAGAGTTTGGGGTCGGTGATGCGCCACTTGAGCAGCCAGTCAATCACCAGGCTCTTCTTCTCGGCCGTGAAAATGGGCTTTGATTCGGGACTGTCCAGGGTCTGCGTGCGGCGGTCGAGCATGACCACGTTCTGCAGCGGCGCGGGCAGCTTGAACTTCAGACCGGGCTCGCTGACGACTTCCTTGATTTCGCCCAGGGCGTAGACGACGGCGAACTGACGCTGATCCACCACGAACAGTGTGGACGCCAGGATGATGAGGGCCAGCAGCGCGCCGACCACGATGATGCCAATGCGGTTCATGTCGGGGTTCCTTCGGGCTCAGCGGGCGTCACGGTCACGGCTGCGCAGGTTCTCGCGCGAGCGGGCGTCACCGGCCAGCGAGGGGCTGGACGAGGGCACGGTGGTCGTCGATTCCGGCACCGAGGCGGCGTTGCCCGCGGCACCGGCTGCGCCGGCCGCCTGTACGTTGCCGCCGCTGGCCTGCAGCAGCTTGTCCAGCGGCAGGTACAGCAGGTTCGAGCCCTGGCGCGAATCGACCATCACCTTGGTCACGTTGCTGTAGACCTGCTGCATGCTGTCGATGTAGAGACGGTCACGCGTGACGGTGGGCGCCTTCTGGTACTCGGTCAGCACGGACCGGAAACGCTGCGCATCACCATCGGCCTGCGCCACCACGCGGGCGGCGTAGCCCGCGGCCTCCTCGCGCAAGCGCGCGGCAGTACCTTGCGCCTTGGGGATCACGTCGTTGGCGTAGGCCTGGCCTTCGTTCTTCAGGCGCTCACGGTCGGCGCCGGCCTTGACGGCATCGTCGAACGCTGCCTGGACCTGCTCGGGGGCCTGCACGTTGCGCACATTGATGTTGACGATCGTGACGCCGGCCTTGATCTTGTTGAGCTGAGCTTGCACGGACTTGGCCAGTTCGGTGGCGATGGCATCGCGCTTCTCATAGAGCACGGAGTCCATCGTGCTGGTGCCGACGATCTCGCGCACGGCCGACTCGGCAGCCTGCTTGACGGCCTCATCCGAACTGCGGTTTTCGAACAGGTACTGCTTGGCGTCGGCCAGCCGGTACTGCACGGTGAACTGGATGTCGATGATGTTCTCATCACGCGTGAGCATGGACGAGTCGCGCAGGCCCGTGCCCTGCTCCACCGTGGCGCTGCCCACCTCCAGCGAGCGCAGCTGCGTGACATTGACGATCTCGTGGCTCTGGAAGGGGTACGGGCCACGCCACTGGAAGCCGGCTTCGGCAGTGTGGCTGTAGCGCCCGAAGGACATCACCACGGCCTGCTGGCCTTCCTGCACGATGAAGAAGCCGCTGCCCAGCCACACCAGCACCACCAGGCCGGCCACCAGGCCGATGCCGATGCCCGCGCCGGTGGGATCGGGCGACATGCTGCCGCCGGGACCGTTGCTGCCGTTGCCGCCCTGGTTGCCGCCGTCGCCGCCACGGCCCGAGAACAGGCCGCTGAGCTTGCGGTTGAAATCGCGCCAGAGCTCGTCAAGGTCGGGCGGGCCCTCGTCGCGACGGTTCTCACTGGTGCTGGCACCGGCCACACCGGGCAGCAGGCGGTACAGGCGGTGCGTCGAGCGCCACACCAGACGCGTGGCAGCTCCGGTCAGGAAACCCGCCGTCAGCGCCGCGGCCGACGCCACGGCACGCAGGCCGGATCGCGGCGCGCCATTTGCAGGGCTAGTCTCAGCGTTGTGCATGTCCATGTTCGAACGATTCTTGGTGAGGGGCCACGTCATCCTCCGACGGGGCCGTGAGTTCATGATTGTGCATGCCGAACGGCAGGAAGTCGGCCGAAAAGCCGGCGTCGACACTTTCCAGCCCGGAAACGGCTGCCTGCGAGAGCACTTCGCGCAACACATCGAGGCCTTCACCGGTCAGGGCGCTGCAGAACACGCGCAGCGCGCGCGTGCCGTCGGGCATTTCGAAGATGTCGCGGTCGTGGCGGGGCTGCTGGTGCGCCGGCAGCGCATCGCACTTGTTGAACACCAGCACCTGTGGGATGCCCGAAGCCCCGATGGAGTTCAATACCCGCTGCACTTCAGCCATTTGCTCGAGCAGTACTGGGCTGGCGGCATCGACCACGTGCAGCAGCACATCGGCCTCGGTGGCCTCCTGCAGGGTGGCCTCGAAGGCCTCGACCAGCGTGTGCGGCAAATCGCGGATGAAGCCGACCGTGTCGGAGATGGTGACGCTGCGCCGCGCCTGGGCCAGGTAGAGCTGGCGCACGGTGGTGTCCAGCGTGGCAAAGAGTTGGTCGGCGGCGTAGGTACCGGCCTTGGTCAGGGCATTGAACAGCGTGGACTTGCCCGCGTTGGTGTAGCCCACCAGCGAGATGCGGAAGGTGCCCGTGCGCTCACGGCCACGGCGCTGTGTGTTGCGCTGGCGCTTGACCTTGATCAGTTGCTGCTTGAGCGACTTGATGCGCTGGTCGATCATCCGGCGATCCAGTTCGATCTGGGTTTCGCCAGGGCCGCCACGGTGGCCCACACCGCCGCGTTGGCGCTCCAGGTGGGACCAGCGGCGTACCAGCCGCGTAGACAGATAGCCCAGCCGCGCCAGTTCGACCTGCAGCTTGCCTTCATGGCTGCGCGCACGGTCACCGAAAATCTCGAGGATCAGCGAGGTACGGTCGAGCACCTCGACGCCAATGTGGCGTTCGAGGTTGCGCTGCTGCGCAGGCGACAGGGCCTGGTCGAAGATGACGGCCTGGGCCCTCTGGTCGGACACGAGATGCTTGATCTCATCGGCCTTGCCGGAGCCCACGAAAAACGCGGCATCGGGCGCCTTGCGGCGTGCGATCACGCGCGCAATGGGTGCATCGCCGGCCGATTCGGCCAGCAAGGCAAGTTCATCAAGGGTGGGATCGAAGGACGAACCCGGCCCCAGATCGACCCCCACCAGCACGACCCTGGGCGGGCCGCTGGGGGCGGGCTCGAACGGCACTGAAGATGTCAAGGCGTATCGGGCTTGGGTCGGATCTTTTGGGATGGAAGTTGGTATGACGCCGTGTCAAAAGCTCAGGCGTCGCCGTCTTCAGCGGCGTGGAAATTGACCGAGCGGCCAGGCACCACGGTGGAGATCGCGTGCTTGTAAACCATTTGGGTCACGGTATTGCGCAGCAGGACGACGTATTGATCGAAAGATTCGATCTGCCCCTGGAGCTTGATGCCGTTGACCAGATAGATCGACACAGGCACGTGCTCTCTGCGCAGAAGGTTCAGGAACGGGTCTTGTAGAAGTTGCCCTTTGTTGCTCACGATATGCTCCGTGATAAAAAGTTTGGGAAAAGACACCTTATCACAGGCTGCATCCGCATTTGCGGCAGGGTCTTGGCCTGAAAATCAAAGCGGCGCCGAGCGCGAATTTGCCCGGCGCAAGGTCAAATGTAGCCTATTGCGTGACGTTTACGAGAAAACCCGGGTGACGCCCCTTATTCTTTCTCGGCAAAGGGGTTCGAGGAGAGCTTCATCTCGATGCGCAAGGGGGTGCCCGTGAGCTTGAAGTGCGCGCGGAATCGGCCCTCCAGATAGCGCTTGTAGCTCTCGGAGACGTGTTCCAGCGCATTGCCGTGGATCACGATCACAGGCGGATTCTGGCCGCCCTGGTGGGCATAGCGCAGCTTGGGGCGCGACATGCCGCCACGCTGCGGCTGCTGGAACTGCACGGCCTCCTGCAGCAGGCGCGTGAGCACCGGCGTGGACATCTTGCAGCTGGCCGAGGACCAGGCATCGCTGATGGCTTTCCAGAGCGGGCCCAGGCCCTGACGCTTGATGGCCGAGATGTGCAGCACCGGCGCGAACTTGAGGAAGGCCAGGCGCGTCTCGATGGAGCGCTGCAGCATCTCGCGCTGGTAGGAGTCGACCGCATCCCACTTGTTGATGGCCACGACCACGGCACGGCCCGACTCGAGCACGAAGCCCGCGATGTGCGCATCCTGGTCGGTGACGCCCTGCGTGGCATCGATCAGCAGCAGCACGACGTTGGCATCGGCGATGGCCTGCAGCGTCTTGACGACGGAGAACTTCTCGATGGCCTCGAAGACCTTGCCCTTGCGGCGCAGGCCGGCGGTGTCGATCAGCTCGAAGCGCTGCCCATTGCGCTCAAAAGGCACCTTGATGGCATCTCGGGTGGTGCCGGGCATGTCGAACGCCACCAGCCGCTCTTCACCCAGCCAGGTGTTGATCAGCGTGGATTTGCCGACGTTGGGGCGCCCGGCAACGGCCAGGCGCACCGGGCGGTCTGGATCGTCTTCCAGCAGGTCGTCGTCATCGTCTTCGTCACCGAAGAACTCGTCGAGCGCCATGTCCAGCAGGCTGCGGATGCCCTGCCCGTGCGCCGACGAGACAGGGATGGGGTCGCCGATGCCCAGTTCGTAAAACTCGGCGAGTTGGGGCGAATCCTGCATGCCTTCGGCCTTGTTGGCCGCCAGCAGCACCTTCTTGTTGGCGCTGCGCAGGTAGTTGGCGATGTCGTGATCCTGGGCAGACAGGCCCGCGCGCAGATCCACCACGAAGATGACGGCATCGGCCTCGGCCACGGCCTGGCGCGTCTGCTTGGCCATCTCCTTGAAGATGCCGTCCGTGCAGTCCGGCTCGAAGCCACCAGTGTCGATGACGATGTACTCGCGGGCGCCCTGGCGGCCTTCGCCGTAATGGCGATCGCGCGTGAGGCCGGCGTAGTCGGCCACGATGGCGTCACGGCTCTTGGTGAGACGGTTGAAGAGCGTCGATTTGCCGACGTTGGGTCGGCCGACGAGCGCGATGACGGGTTTCATTCGACAGAAGCTGGCTGGCAGGGCTTATTGAGCCCGCAGCGCGTAAAGGGTGCCGCCGCGGGTGGCCACCAGCAAGGTGCCATCCACGACCTTGGGGGCGCCGCTCAGGGCGCTGTCCAGGGACAGGCGGGCCACGGTGCGGCCATCGCTGGCCGAGAGGAAATGGAGCTGACCGTCGTAGTCGCCCACGGCGATCAGCCCGCTCCACAGCACGGGCGTGCTCAAGGCACGGTGCTGGAAGCGGTCGATGCGCCAGAGCACTTCGCCGGTGTCGGCGCGCCAGGCGGTCAGGCGGTCGGCGCTGTCCGCACCCACGACGATGCGATCGTCGGCGGCCAAGCCCTGGTAGCCGGCCTGAGGACGCGACCAGCGCAGGGCGCCGCGGTTCATGTCCACGCATCCGACGGACAGCTGGAAGGCGCGCACGCACAGGTCATCATCGCTGCGCACGGGCGGCCCGACCAGGTCGGACAGGCGCTCGACCTCGTTGGTGCCTCGCGGCAAGCCCAGGCTGGCCTCCATGCGCACGGTACCGCGCAACGGATCCAGGCCGATCAGGCGCGAGCCCAGTCCCACGACCAGGGTGTCGCGGAAGGCGGCCAGCACGCCGGACTGGGCCAGGGCCAGCGGGTCGGTGCCCGGGCGCTGGAAGTTCCACAGCCAGCGGCCATCCTGGGCGTCATAGGCGCGCACACTGCGATCGACGGATTGCACGAAGACGCGCTCACCGGCCACCAGCGGGGCAGTGATCACACGGCCCGGCAGGCGCTCACGCCACAGGGGCTTGCCACCGTCGAGCACAACGAGTTCGTTGTCGGTCGTGACCACCGCCGCGAATCGACCATCGCTGCCAACGCCCGCACTGATCTTGCTGCCAGCCTGCCCCTTCCAGAGTTCACGGCCGCTGGCCGGATCGACGGACACGATCTGCCCATCGGAGGCGGCGACGGTCACGGCGCCGTTGCTCACAGCCAGCGACATGGGGCCATCGGCCTGGCCGACGCGCACGCTCCAGGCGGTGCGCACAGTCTGGCTGGGAGTGAAGGTTTCCAGGGCGGCGGGCTTGGGCTTGGAAGAGCTTCCGCAACCCGCCAGCACGGCAGTGGCCACCAGCACGGCGCCAGCGCGCCAGAACATCGTCGGTCTCGTCATGATTCGGGTGTGAATGTCGTGAAAGATTGCAGCGTGCCAGGGCTTGCGCAGGCCCATCAACGGGCGGCCGAAGCGCTGCCCTGGACCACCGACGGCGCCGGCGGCTCGCCCAGCGCTGTGAGCTTGCCTTCGATGAAACGGCGGTATTCGACCTTGGCATCCATGGCCTTCCAGGCGGACTGATAGGCCTTCAGGGCCTCGTCCTTCTTGCCCTGCGACATCAGGATATCGCCGCGGCGGTCATCGGCCAGGGGCTTGAACTCTTCAGGCATCTTGGCGTCGACCAGCTTGAGGGCCTCGTCGTATTTCTTGGCATCCAGCAGCAGGCCAGCCAGGCGCAAACGCGCCACGGCCACCAAGTCGTCGTTCTTGCCGTTGTCCACCAGCCATTGCAGACTCGCCTGGCCTTGATCCGCCTTGCCGGCATCGACCTGGGCGCGCGCTGCCAGCAGGGCGCCCTGCTCGGTGAAGGTGGCCCCAGCGTACTTGTCCTTCAGGTCATTGAAGACGCGGCCGATCTTGTCGACATCACCCGCCACGACAGCACGGTCGAGCTCTTCGTAAAGACCGCCGGCCTTTGCGGCCTTGTCGTTCTGCCAGTAGAGGTAGCCCGTCCAGGCAGCGTAGCCGCCCAGCGCGATCACGAGCACCCAGGTGACCAGGTTGCCGTACCGCTTCCACAGGTGCTTGGCCTGGTCGAGCTGTTCTTGTTGTTCGAGGTTGTACGTAGCCATCGAATCCTCTAATCGCTGTGCGAGGTTGGTGGGAAGTGCGTGATTATCGCCGGGCCGAAGGCTCAGCCCGGGGAGCGCAGGCTGGGGGCCCAGCCCGCCACGTCAGCCAACGGGGCCAGACGCTGCTCGCCCCCCTCGCGCAGGGGTTTGATGGCCACCTCGCCGCGCGCGGCCTCGTCAGGACCGAAGACCAGGGCGAAGCGGGCGCCGCTGGCGTCGGCCTTCTTGAACTGGGATTTGGGGCTGGCAGGGCCATCCTTGCCCGCCGGGTTGAGCACCACCGACAGGCCCTGGGCGCGCAGTGCTTCCAGGGTGCTCATGACGGACGGCAGCGGCGTGCCCGCCAGCACGACGGCAAAGGCATCCGGCACGGCGTGGGCCGGCACCTTGCCCACCTCTTCGAGCAGCAGCAGCAGGCGCTCCATGCCCAGCCCCCAGCCCACGGCCGGCGCGGGCTTGCCGCCCAGTTGCTCGATCAGGCCATCATAGCGGCCACCACCACAGACCGTGCCCTGCGAGCCCAGCCGCTCGGTGACCCATTCGAACACTGTGAGGTTGTAGTAGTCCATGCCACGCACCAGGCGCGGATTGACGCGGTAGCTGATGCCGGCGGCATCCAAGGTGGCCTTGACAGCCTCGAAGTGTGCCAGCGAGGCCTCACCCAGGAAATCGATCAGGCGCGGGGCCGCCTCGACCACCGGCTGCAGGGCCGGGTTCTTGGTGTCCAGGATGCGCAGCGGGTTGCTGTGCAGGCGGCGGCGGGCTTCCTCATCCAGCAGGGCTTCATGCGACTGCAAATAGGCGATCAGGGCGTCGCGGTGGGCACGACGCTCTTCGGGCTGGCCCAGGCTGTTGATCTCCAGGCGGACGTCCTCGCCCACGGCCAGGCCCAGGTCACGCCACAGTGCGGCACTCATCAGGATGATCTCGGCATCCACGTCGGGTCCCGCAAAGCCCAGCACCTCGGCACCGACCTGATGGAACTGGCGGTAGCGGCCCTTCTGCGGGCGCTCGTGTCGGAACATCGGGCCGATGTAGTACAGGCGCTTGCCGCCCTCGTAAAGGAAACTGTGTTCATTGATGGCGCGAACCACGCCGGCCGTGCCTTCAGGACGCAGTGTGAGCTTGTCCCCGTTGAGGCTGTCCTCGAACGAGTACATCTCCTTCTCGACGATGTCGGTCACCTCGCCAAGGCCACGCACGAACAGGGCGGTGGGCTCGACGATGGGGGTGCGCACGTTGTGGTAACCGTAGCGGCGCATCAGTGCGCGGACGGTGTCCTCCAGCCATTCCCACCGCGCCGAATCGGGCGGAAGGATGTCGTTCATGCCTTTGATGGCTTTGAGTTGTTCGGCCATGGGATCAAAGAAAAAGGCCAGCGTCTCGAAGGCGCCGGCACGGCAGGTTCAAATGCCAGGCCGCTGCAATGGCAGCCCGCTCGTAGCATGTCAGCGTCATAGCGCTATTGTCTCAGGCTTGGTGCGTCACAACGCGTCAAGAGGCACAGCTGGCCGCCCGGTTTCAGGGCTGCGTCACCGCCTCGGTGCCATAGCGCCGCGCGATGTAGCTTTCGACGATCTGCTGGAACTCCTGGGCAATGCCTTCGCCGCGCAGCGTCAGGGCCTTCTCGCCGTCGATGAACACCGGGGCCGACGGCGCCTCGCCGTTGCCCGGCAGGCTGATGCCGATGTCGGCGTGCTTGCTCTCGCCCGGGCCGTTGACGATACAGCCCATCACGGCCACCTTCATGCCCTCGACACCCGGGTATTTGGCACGCCAGACCGGCATCTGCGCGCGCAGGAAATCATCGATCTGCTTGGCCAGCTCCTGGAAGGTGGTGCTGGTGGTGCGGCCGCAGCCGGGGCAGGCCGTGACGCTGGGCACGAAGGCGCGCAGACCCAGCGCCTGCAGGATCTCAGACGCGACCACGACCTCTTGCGTGCGGGCTTCGCCGGGCTGGGGCGTGAGCGAGACACGGATGGTGTCACCAATGCCCTCCTGCAGCAGGATGGCCAGGGCCACGCTGGAGGCCACCGTGCCCTTGGTGCCCATGCCGGCTTCGGTCAGGCCCAGGTGCAGCGGGTAATCACAGCGCTGCGCCAGGGCGCGGTAGACGCTGATCAGGTCCTGCACGCCGCTGACCTTGCACGACAGGATGATCTGTTCGGGCGCCATGCCCAGCTCCTGCGCCAGGCTGGCCGATTGCAGGGCTGAGCTGACCAGGGCTTCGTACATGACCTGGCGGGCCTCCCAAGGACGGGCGCGGCGGCCGTTTTCGTCCATCAGTTGGGCCATCAGTTCCTGATCGAGGCTGCCCCAGTTGACGCCGATGCGCACGACTTTGTCGTATTTGAGCGCCGCCTCGATCATCTGCCCGAACTGCTTGTCCTTCTTGTCGCCCTTACCCACGTTGCCGGGGTTGATGCGGTACTTGGACAGGGCCTGGGCGCAATCAGGATATTCCGTGAGCAGGCGATGGCCGTTGTAGTGGAAATCACCCACCAGCGGCACGTCGATGCCCATTCGGTCGAGTTGCTCGCGGATGTAGGGCACGGCCTCGGCCGCCTCCGGCGTATTGACCGTGATGCGCACCATCTCCGAGCCGGCCAGCGCCAGTTCCTTGACCTGGATGGCCGTGCCAACGGCATCGACAGTGTCGGTGTTGGTCATCGACTGCACACGCACCGGGGCATCGCCACCGATGGTGACCACGCGCGAGCCCCACACCACCCGCGCCTGACGGCTGCGACGAGGCGCGGGCTGGGCAGCCGCGATGGGCTGCTCAGCGCACGGAAAGGGGGACGGCGTGTCGTTCATGGCGCGGACTTCAGTTCCAGTCGGGCCACATTGTTGCGCGCAAAGGGCTGCAGGTCGATGGCCCGCCCCAGGTAGCTGACCTGCATGCCCGACGCATTGCCGATCTTCACGTACAGGGGCGGTGAACCATCGATACCGATCGTTTCACCCGAAGAGACGGTGCGGGAGAGCAGTTTCTCACCCTTGGCATCACGCACTTCAACCCAGGAATCCGCGAAAGACACCATGACCAGCGCACTGCCCGACCGCATGGAGCCAGGCTGACGCGACCCCTCCACGGTGAGCACCTGCACGGGGCCGGAAGCTGCAGGCATTCCCAAGGCGGGCACGGAGGCAGCAGCCGCCACA
Source organism: Burkholderiales bacterium UBA1834 (assembly GCA_002339015.1). Classification (GTDB taxonomy): domain Bacteria; phylum Pseudomonadota; class Gammaproteobacteria; order Burkholderiales; family Burkholderiaceae_C; genus Aquabacterium. The sequence continues at coordinate 16,742 of DDJC01000076.1, read as the reverse complement.
GCCACGGAAGCCGCTGGCGCCAATCCAGCAGCAGAGGCCGCCAGGGCCGCCGCCGATGCGCCAGAAGCCACCACGGCCACACTGGGCACCACCTCTTCAGCCACCACGATCTGTGAAGCCCCCAGGGCCACGGACTCTGGCACGCCTTGGGAGACATTGGCCGTCGCGCGCTCACTCTGAGGCCACAGCGCAGACCAGTCGACCTCCGACGGAAACACGTACAGCAGGGCTGCAGCCAGCAGAACCCCCAGTGGCACCAGATAACGCGGCACCAGCAAGGCAGACCACCGGATGCCCGGACTGTTCATGTCCAGGTTGAGCTTGAGATTGCTGGCTCGAGAGGCATCAAAGGGCACGGCCTTCGCTTCACTGGCCGTCAGGCTGATGGGCTGTGCCGCAGGCAGACTGGCCAGCACACCAGCCGGATCGACCTTCAAGGCACGGCACACCGCCATGGCCAGCGCGCGGGTGAAGGCCGCGTCCGGCAACTCCTGAAAGCGACCGGATTCCAGGGCATCGAGTTTGGCAGGCGTGACCTTGATCAACGAGGCCAGGCCGTCCAGGGTCAGCCCACGATCCAGACGAGCCTGCCGCAAGAAGGACGCCGAGGGCACAGCGCCGCCCGGCGAAGCATCAGCAGAGGCCGGTGTGTTCTCAATCATCAAAACGTCCAAGGTCCAGGGCCGTGGTCTCACGGGCATTCGGAAAACGGCTGCGCAACTGAGTCGCCAGTTCGTCCATGGAGGCACGCCCACCCAGCTTGCGCTCGATGCGCAGGCCCAGCCAAAGCGACTCAGCATTGGCCAGCTCCGGCACATTGTTGACGCGGCGAATGTAAAAGCGCGCCCGTTCCAGATCACCCGTGCGATAGAACAACGACGCCAGGTTGAAAGCGGTGACGGGATTGCCCGGATCCATCTCGTAGGAGCGCTTGAGCGACACCTGCGCCTCGGGCAACTGCCCGGCCTGCATCTGGCACACCCCGCGCGCCATGAGCGTGCGGGAGGTCTGCACGCTCATCGGCAGCTCGACCGCACGGGCGAACAGCGCATCGGCCTCGGCATATTGCTGACGCTGGCACAGGAACCAGGCATAGTTGTGCAGCACGCTGCCATTGCGGGCATCGAGCTGGATGGCGCGCTTGTAGCTTTCCTCGGTCAAGCCAGGCTCATTCATGCCGCTGTAGATCAGCCCCCGCAGCTCGTAGGCGGCACTCATGCTGCCATCAAGAGCGATAGCCTGCTTCACCTCGTCAAGGGCTGTGGTGAGTTGCCCCCGGCTGAAATAGGCACCCGCCAGTTCCAAGCGCAGCCGCGCGCGGCGCCGCACTTCAGTTTCATCAGATGCCGTGACGATGTCGCGCCCTGCGGCGCTGGACGTCATGGTCTGGCCGGACACGGGCGACTGCTGCCCTGCCCCGGTGGTGACGCAACCCTGCAGGACGATGAGCGCGACCACCCCCGACAAGGCCAGTGCCGACCGGCCCAGGCCCTCCAGGCTCCGTGGGGTGAATGACATCCCAAGAACTCCTCGAACTCGACGTTGAAACAAGGCCCCGACACCGGAGCCACGCGGATGCGCCCGCATCAGACCTTGCGCGCCGCCACGGTAGCGGCCTGGATCATGATGGGCTGGCGCAGCATGCGCTCGCTGGCACGGGTGCGGTCCTGCACCTCGCCGGCCAACTGGCCGCAGGCGGCGTCGATGTCATCGCCACGCGTCTTGCGGACAGTGGTGACAATACCAGCATCAGCCAGGATGCGGGCGAAGGCCTGCACACGGGGATTGTTCGAGCGTTTGAGCCCGGACTGGGGAAACGGATTGAACGGGATCAGATTGAACTTGCATGGCACTTTGTTGCGCACCAAGGCAATCAGTTCCCGCGCGTGCTCGTCGGTGTCGTTGACGCCATCGAGCATGCAGTATTCGAAGGTGATGAAATCGCGCGGGGCAGCGCTCAGGTAATCCAAGCAGCTGGCCAGCAGCTCGGCGATGGGGTATTTGCGGTTCAGCGGCACCAGTTCGTCACGCAGCGGGTCGTTCGGCGCGTGCAGCGACACGGCCAGGGCCACGGGGCAATCGGCCTTGAGCCGCTCGATCATGGGCACGACGCCGGAGGTCGACACCGTGACGCGGCGACGCGACAGGCCATAACCATGGTCGTCCAGCATGGTGCGCAGCGCGGGCACCAGCGCGTTGTAGTTCTGCAGTGGTTCGCCCATGCCCATCATCACGACGTTGCTGACGATGCGGTCGTCGCGCTTGAAGCGCTCGCGCAGCGTGTGCTCGGCATGCCAGAGCTGGGCAATGATCTCGCCCGTGCTCAGGTTGCGCGAGAAGCCCTGGTGACCCGTGGAGCAGAAACGGCAGCCGACAGCGCAGCCGGCCTGCGAGGAGATGCACAGCGTGGCGCGGTCGTCCTCGGGGATGTAGACGCTCTCGACGGCATTGCCGCCGCCCACGTCGAACAACCACTTGATGGTGCCATCGGCGGACACATGTTCGCTGATGACCTTCAGGCGCTCCAGCGTGGCCACACCCTGCAGCTTGCCGCGCAGGGATTTGGCCAGGTCCGACATCTGGTCGAAGTCGGTGGCGCCCTTTTGATGGATCCAGCGAAACAGCTGAACGGCGCGGAAGCGCTTTTCGCCCAGTTGCTCGCAAAACGCCGTCAAGCCTTCAAGATCGAAGTCGAGCAGGTTGACGGCGCTCATGGCACATACCTCCAGCCCGCAATCAGCGGCTGTAGACGTTCAGGCCAGGGAAGAAGAAGGCGATTTCTTGCGCAGCGGTTTCAGCGGCGTCAGAGCCGTGCACGGCGTTGGCGTCGATGCTGTCAGCGAAATCGGCGCGAATGGTGCCCTTCTCGGCCTTCTTGGGGTCTGTGGCGCCCATCAGGTCGCGGTTCTTGGCGATGGCGCCTTCGCCTTCGAGCACTTGCACGAACACGGGGCCGGAGACCATGAAGTCCACCAGGTCCTTGAAGAAGCCGCGCTCCTTGTGCACGGCGTAGAAGGTTTCGGCTTCCTGACGCGACAGTTGCACCAGCTTGGCAGCGGCAACCTTCAGGCCGGCGCCTTCAAAGCGGGCAATGATCTGGCCAATCACGTTCTTGGCGACAGCGTCGGGCTTGATGATCGAGAGGGTGCGTTCGATGGCCATGTAACTTGCTCCGAAATTCGGTTATTTGACAAAACCCGGCATTGTACTGCGGGTAAGTATCAGGTTGTTGAAACTGGGGAGATCAGCGACGACGACCGCCACCGCCGCGGTTTCCGCCACCGCCGCCCTTGTTGCCGAAGAAGGCATCGGCACCGATGTAGCCCACGGATGTCTGCAGCGGATCGGGCTCACGGGGGCCGCCCTTCTTGCCACCGCCGCGCTGGCCTTGCTGCTCATGCTGGTCAGGACGGCCGAAACCGGACGTGATGCGCTTGGAGCCCTTGGCGAATCGGCGGTCGAAGGTCTGCTCCAGCGGATTGGGGATGGGGCCGATGTGGTCGAAATCGTCGTCACCGTCCGGGCGGCGGTCGGCCGGACGCTCGTCACGCTGCGGGCGGCCCTGCTGCGGGCGGTCCGGGCCACGGTTGCCCTGGTTCTGGTTGCCATTGCCGTTGCCGCGCGGGCCTTGCTGGCCGCGCTGCTGGTTCTGGCCATTGCCCTGGCCGAACTTGTCCTTGCCGAACTTGTTGCCCTGGCCACCGCGCTGGTTGTTGTTGCGGTTCTGGCGGTCGTCGCGACGACCTTGTTGCCCTTGGCCCTGCCCCTGGCCTTGCTCTTGACGGTCGCCACCGGCCAGGAACTTGACCGCGCGCACGTCGGATTCACCCAACTCGACCCACACGCCGCGCTTGAGGCCCAGCGGCAGCACGATGGAGCCATAGCGCACGCGGATCAGGCGGCTGACCGTCAGGCCCACCGCATCAAACAGCTTGCGCACTTCCCGGTTGCGACCTTCGGTGATCACGACGCGGTACCAGCGGTTGACGCCTTCACCGCCACCCTCGTCGATGGACTTGAACGAGGCTGACTGGCCTTCGATGTCCACGCCTTCAAGCAGCTGGGCCTTGGTCTCGGCGTTGAGGCTGCCCAGCACGCGCACCGCGTACTCGCGCTCCACACCGAAGCGGGGGTGCATCAGTTGGTTGGCCAGGTCACCCGAGTTGGTGAACAGCAGCAGGCCTTCGGTGTTCAGATCCAGACGGCCGACCGACTGCCACTTGCCATGCTGCAGGCGCGGCAGGCGACGGAACACGGTAGGGCGGTCCTGAGGATCGTCGTGCGTCACCACTTCCCCTACGGGCTTGTGATACGCCAGGATGCGGGCCGGCGGCGGCGAGATACGCACGCGGATGGGCTTGCCGCCCACGGCGATCTTGTCGCCGAAGGAGACGCGTTGGCCGATGTGGGCTACTTCGCCGTTCACGGAGATGCGGCCATCCTCGATCATCTGCTCGATGTCGCGACGCGACCCCACGCCCGACTGGGCCAGCACCTTCTGGAGCTTGGGCGCATCCGGCTCGGGGCGCAGCACGCGCTTGGTCTGTGCGGCCTCCGCGTCAGTGCCTTCGGCATCCAACTCTTCTTCATGGGCCTTGTCGAAATCGCCGGTCAGCAGTTCGGCGAACACGGCAGAAGCCTGCTCGGCGGCGATGGCCGCGCGGCGCGATGGACGGGGCTCTTCATCGGCGCCGACAGCCTGGCCGCCCTCGCCTTCCTCGGCCTGACGCGACTCGCGGCGCTCACGGCGCTCCTGGCGATCGTGACGATCACGGCGCGGGCGATCGCGGGACTCGCCCTGCTCGCCACCGCCGAGGGCAGCTTCAGCGGCCTCGCCAGAGGGCTCGGCCGCACCGGCGTCAGTGCCCTGCCCTGCGGGATCGAGCTGGAAAAAGCCATGGGCGGCAGATTCGCGGATCACCGGGGCTTGATCGACAGGCGCCGCCAAGGATGCGTCATCAGCGGGCGCAGCATCGGCCAGCAGATCGCCCTGCCCGGGGGCCACGGCCTTTCGACGGGGGGCACGCTTGGGCTTGGCCGGCGCCTCTTCGGCGACGGGGTCTTGCGCGGGCACATCGGCCGCGGCCTCGTCTGCAGAAGCAGTCACGGGGCCAGCGTCGTCAGAGGCCTTGGCACGGCGACGGGCGGTCTTGCGGGCCACAGGGGCCTCGCTGCCATCCGCCTCGGCTGGCGCAGCTGCTGCCGCATCAACGGCATCAAAGGCTTCAGGAGCCTTGGCGCGGCGGGTGCGCTTGGGCTTGGCGACGGCGTCGGCACCAGCCTCTTGCGGCGGTGTCGTATCTTGAGGCTCTTGCATGGGCGTGTCGGTCATCGTCGGACAGGAAATGTGTGTTCAGGGCGCCGGCGCCACGGGGGCACCATCGGCGGTATCGGGGCCGGCATCTGCCTCGGGCTGAGGGGCGGCCACCGTGGGTTCGGTGTGAAATGGCGGCTGGGCATCGTCGGCCGAAGTCAGCGCACCCTGGGGTGCCAAGGCTCCGGCAGGTTCTGTCGATTCGATGGGTTCAGCGAGCTCGCCAGCTTCGGCTGGCACGGGGGCTTCGGCAGCCTGCGATACCCCGGCCTCGTCGGTGGTTTCAGTGGCCGCCCCCTCAGCCGACTCGAAATCAAGGGGAGAGGTTCCCTGCGCCGGCACATCGACGCGGCCATCGGTATCGGCATCATCCTCAGCAGCGGCTTCTTCCGTCTGCAGCGCCGGCAGCAGGGCCTGCACGGCCCCCATGTGATCGAGTTCGGGCAGCTGTTCCAGCGAGGTCAGACCCAGGTCATCCAGGAACTGGCGCGTGGTGGCATACAGGCCCGGGCGACCAGGCGCATCGCGGTGGCCGATCACCTCGATCCAGCCACGGTCTTCGAGCTGCTTGACGATTTGGGTGCTGACGGTCACGCCGCGGATGTCTTCGATGTCGCCCCGCGTGACGGGTTGACGGTAGGCAATGATGGCCAAGGTCTCCATGGTGGCGCGCGAGTACTTGGGCGGCTTCTCTGGGTGAAGCCTGTCGAGGTACTCCTGCACCTCGGCGCGGGTCTGGAAGCGCCAGCCCGAAACGGTCTCGCGCAGCGCCGCCCCCCTGCCCTCCCAGCGATCAGCGAGCTCGTGCAACAGCGCCTTGACCTCATCGGCCGACAAGGCGTCGTCGAACAGCACCCGCAGTTCACGGATGGTCATGGGTTGGTGGGCGCACAACAGCGCCGCTTCGAGGATGCACTGTGCATCCTGGCGATCGAGAATGTCCATCTCTCCAGTCACTTCGAGCCGGAAACCCCGTGCATCAGCCGGACAACCGTCCGGTCTGGCGGATCAGCCTGGCATGCGCCGGGCCCGGCAAAAAGGCAGCATCAGTCGGATCGTTTGGGGTGCATGGGTGAGGGCCCCCGTCCCTGTCGGAGCCGCTGGCCGCGCAAAGGCGTACGGGCAGTTGCTCCGATACCCGGCGGTGCTTTTCGTTCCGCCCATCTCCCTCGATGAGGCCGGACTGGATCGGCTGCCGCCAACAGCGTGTCACACGCTTGTGGGCTCATTATGCACGACTTGGGACCAGGCTGCGGCCATATCGGGGGGTAAAGGTGCCTCAAATGTCAGTTCATGCCCGAGCACGGGGTGCATCAGCACCAGCCGGGCGGCGTGCAACGCCTGGCGCGCCATCCCGAGGGCAGGCGCGCCGCCATACAGTGCATCGGCCAGGAGGGGCCAACCCCGAGAGGCCAAGTGCACCCGGATCTGGTGCGTGCGGCCGGTGTGGAGTGTGCATTCCACCGCGCTGACACTGCCCTGGCCGGGGCCCTTGCCGCCGTCCGCCGCCACGGGCGACAGGCGGGCCAGGCAGCGCACATCCGTCATGGCAGGCTTGCCGGAGGCCACCACCGCCATCCGCACCCTGGAGACCAGATCCCGCCCGATGGGCGCATCGATGCGCAGGCTGTCAGGCGGCGCCCCCCAGGCCAGCGCCCTGTACTGGCGATGCACCTCGCGGGCAGCGATGGCGCGTGTGAGTGCCGTGCAGGCCTGCAGAGTCTTGCCCACTACCATCAGCCCGCTGGTGTCCTTGTCCAGCCGGTGCACGATGCCTGCGCGGGGCAGCAGCACGGCGCCCTCATGGTGGGCCAGCAACCCGTTCATCAGGGTGCCTTGCCAGTGGCCGGCGGCCGGGTGCACCACCAGGCCCACGGGCTTGTCGACGATCATCAGGTGCTCGTCTTCGAACACGATGGGCAGGTCCATCGCCTCGGGCACGAAGGCCTGGCTTTGCGGCGTGGGACGCAACTCGGCCACCACCTGCTGGCCGGCCTGCAGCTTGCGCGAGGGTGTGCGGATCTGGCGGCCATCGACCGAGATGCAGCCTTCTTCGATCAGGTGCTGCAGGTGGCTGCGGGAGAACTCCGGCGCCTTGCCTGCCAGCCATTGGTCCAGACGGCGGCCATGGGCCGATGTCTCCACCGGCTCGCGCAGCACGATGGTCTGGGCGGGAACGAGCCCGCTTCCACCGGATTGAGCTGAAGCCTCCGCATCCATGCCAGCATCGAGCAGTTCATCGCCCCCCAGATCCTCATCGCCCGCCCAGGCTGGCGGCACGGACAACAAGGCCTCATCGGGCTGAGCTGCAGGGGGCGTATTCGGCTCAACAGACTCGGTTCGTGAACGGTTCTGACGGTCGGACCGCTTGGGCATGTGGCAGTGCTTCTATACTGCGAGGTGTTGCGCACTTCTGCGGCCCCCGCATACGATTCAAGTGAAAGTTTTCAAGCATCCCCTGAGCAGCCTGACCCAGGTGCTGAGCAAGAGCCTGTGGACCGGTGTGGCGGCCGCTGTGCTGATGGCTGGTCTGTCGGGCTGCGGCTCGACCCCTGAGGACGAGTTCTCCGGCACCAGCGTCGATCAATTGTATGCGGATGCCCGCGAAGAGGCCTCTGAAGGCAATTACGAGAACGCCATCAAGCGCTATGAGAAGGTGGAGGCCCGCGCCACCGGCACCCTGATGGCGCAGCAGGCCCAGCTCGAACTGGCCTACGCCTACTACAAGACGGGTGAGAGGGCCCAGGCGCTGGCCAAGATCGAACGCTTCGTGCGCCTGCACCCCACCAGCCCCGCGCTGGACTATGCCTACTACCTGCAGGGCCTGATCAACTTCAACGACGATCTGGGCCTGTTCGGCTGGCTCTCCAAGCAGGACCTGAGCGAGCGTGACCAACAGGCCTCGCGCGATGCCTACGAATCGTTCCGCCAGCTGGTCGAGCGCTTCCCCACCTCGCGCTATGCGCCCGATGCGCGCCTGCGCATGAACCACATCGTCAACTCACTGGCCGCCGGCGAAGTGCATGTGGCGCGCTTCTATTACCGCCGGGGCGCCTACCTGGCCGCCGCCAACCGCGCCCAGACCGCGGTGACGGAGTACCGCAACTCTCCCGCCATCGAGGAAGCCCTGTTCATCATGGCCCGCAGCTACGACAGGCTGGACCTGCCCCAGCTGCGTGACGACGCCATGCGCGTGCTCCAGACCAGCTTCCCGCAGAGCGCCTACCTGACGCAGGGTGACGCCACCATCGAGAAGAAGTGGTGGAAGCTGTGGTGAGCTTCGGGCTCCTCACTGCTTGAGATGACAACGGCCCCGACGGGGCCGTTTCTCATGCAGCGTGCCCCATAGGATCAATCGCCCTCGGTTCCCCCCGTGTTGAAGCCCGTCAGGCGCCCCTGGTCATGCACGTTGTCCCCCATGGGCTGCACGTCCACGGGCTCGTCGACCGGTGCAAACTCGTCGGCATCGGCATCTCGCTCGGCCGGTGCACCCAGCAGGTTCTTGAAGCGCTTGGAGCGGTCGTAGGGGAAAACGTCGTGCACGTAGCCCGCCTGGATGCGCTCCTTGTGGGTCTGCCAGTACGCTACCTCGAGCAGATCGCCGTGATGCTTCATGAAGATCTGGCGCACGCGCGGATCGCCCAGCAGGAAGGGACCGAAGGTTTCGGGGAAGACATCGTACTTGCCCACGCTGTACCAGATCTCGCCGGACATCTCTTCCTCCTCGTTGCGCGGCTCGGGCACCTTGCGGAAGTTGCAGTCCGTGACGTATTCGATCTCGTCGTAGTCGTAGAAAACGACCTTGCCGTTGCGCGTCACGCCGAAGTTCTTCCACAGCATGTCGCCCGGGAAGATGTTGGCAGCCACCAAGTCCTTGATCGCGTTGCCGTATTCGATGACGGCGTGCTCCAGGCTCTCGCCCTCGGCCTCCTGGATGTAGATGTTGAGCGGCACCATGCGGCGCTCGATGTACAGGTGCTTGAGCACAAGCACGTCGCCTTCTTCTTCCATCAGGCTCGGCGAGAACTTCTTGAGCTCTTCGATCAGCTCGTCGTCGAAACGGTGGCGTGGGAACGCCACGTTGGTGAACTCCAGCGAGTCGGCCATGCGCCCCACGCGGTCGTGCTGCTTGACCAACAGGTACTTGCTCATGATGAGCTCACGGGTCGTTTCCTTCTGCGGAGGGTAGTAGTCCTTGATCACCTTGAACACGAAGGGGTAGGACGGCAGGTCGAACACCAGCATGACCATGCCCTTGATGCCCGGGGCAATGCGGAACTTGTCGGTGGAATGGCGCAGGTGGAAGAGAAAGTCGCGGTAGAACAGGTTCTTGCCGTGCTTCTGCAGGCCCAGCGCACTGTAGAGCTCGGCGCGAGGCTTGCGCGGCATCAAGGTTCGCAGGAACTGCACATAGGCCGAAGGCACCAGCATGTCGACCATGAAGTAGGCACGCGCGAAACTGAACAGGGCCAGCAGGTCGTCCTCACCGAACAGCGCTGCGTCGATGTACAGGCGCTTCTTGGAGTTGTGCAGGATGGGAATGGCGAACGGCAGGCTGCGAAAGCCATTGACCACCTTGCCGACGATGTAGGCGCCCTTGTTCCGGTAGAACAAGGATGACAGCACCTGGATCTGGAAGTTGGTGCGCAGGCGCACATTGCCCACCTGCTCCTGCAGCGCATCGAAGACGAAGCCGATGTCGCGGTCCAGATCCTCGAAAGGCACGTCCAGGCCGTAGCTCTGCACCACGGTCTTGAGCGTCTCGCGCAGGTTGTCGCGCGTGGGGTAGTAGGCGCGGAAGCTGGGCATGCCGTCCGCATCATCGTCGTCGATGTACTCCGTGGAGACCGCCGGTCGCACGAAGATGAAGTCGTTGCGGTAGTACTTGCGGTGCAGGATCTGGATGGTGGCCGAGTTGAAGAAGGTCTCGGCCAACTCGGGCTGGCGGTGGCCGGTCAGCAGCCCGATGTAAAACAGCTTGATCTGCTGCCACACCTCCATGGGCAGTTGGCTGGCCTTGTAGTCGGCCTCCAGGCTGGCCACAGTCTCATCCACACGCAGGTCGTAGAACTCGATCCGGGCTCGCTGAGCATCCTGCTGGGCATGCCAATCGGCCTGTTCGAAGCGCTGCTTGGCCTTGGCGCTGGTAGCACGGAATATCTTGTAATGTTTGTCGAAGCCGTCGAGCAGGGCCTGGGCGATCTCGAAGACACGGGTGTCGGTGAGTTGCTGGGGAAACATGCTGCGCCTGTTTGAATGAGGTGAGGTGGGGGCCTTCGGCCCAGGGGTCAGCCCTGATCGGCGGCCGGCAGGTGTCCTGCATAACGGGCCTTGAGCGCCTCCAGGGCCTTGGCGTAGGCCTCGGGCACGTCATCAGCCTTGGCCGTGGTCATGCGCAGATCCTTGATCAGACCGTTATGCAAGCCGTAGACCCACCCGTGCACAGCCACTTCCTGCCCCTTCTCCCAGGCGCTCTGCACCACGGTGGTGTGGCACACGTTGAGCGCCTGCTCCAGCACGTTGAGCTCGCACAGCGCGTCCAGGCGCACGGGGCCGTCGGGCAAGGCGTTCAGCCAAGCCTGGTGGTCATTGCGCACATTCTGCACATGGCGCAGCCAGTTGTCGGCCAGGCCCACGCGCAGGTTCTTCATTGCCGCATTGACACCGCTGCAACCATAGTGGCCCACGACGATCACGTGCTTGACCTTGAGCGAGTCAATGGCGAACTCCATGACGGACAGGCAGTTCAGGTCAGAGTGCACCACCACGTTGGCCACATTGCGGTGCACGAACAGCTCGCCCGGCAGCAGGCCGACGATTTCATTGGCCGGCACGCGGCTGTCGCTGCAGCCGATCCACAGGTACTGGGGCGACTGCTGCTGTTGCAGGCGGGTGAAAAAGCCGGGCGTGCGCTGCTCGATGTCTCGGGCCCACGCGCGGTTGTTGTCGAACAGGTGATCCATCTTCATGCGTTCAAGTGTAGACAACTTCCGCAGTGCGACCGAACGCGGCATGCGCGCAAAGCCCTTGCTCCTCGGGATGCCCTTGCGGAAGGCACAATCGATCGGTTATCAACGAAGTCAGATCCCGATGCAGTCGTCCGCAGCTCCCCAGCAACCCGCCCTGCAGTACCCGTGGGACAACACGCAGCCCGCCGCCGGCGAGTGGATGACGCTTCGCCCTGGTCTGCATTGGGTGCGCATGCCACTGCCCTTCGCGCTGAACCACATCAATCTGTGGGTTCTGGACGATGAACTGGACGAGCAGCCCTGCTGGACGGTGGTGGACGCCGGCGTGTCCATCGAGGCCATCCACGAGGCCTGGCGCACGCTGTGGGCCGGGCCGATGGCGGGCAAGCCGCTGGGCCGCATGCTGGTCACGCACATGCATCCGGACCACATCGGCAATGCCCAGTGGCTGATCGAGCAATTCAGCTCGCCAGGGCGCCCTGCCCGGCTGTGGATCAGCGCGACGGACTTCCTGGCCGCCACCATCGCCTGCCAGTCAACCACCGGCTACGGCGGCGACCGCGCAGCCGATTACTTCGCGTCGCACGGCCTGGACGATGGCGAGGGCCTCCCGCTGATCCGCCAGCGCGGCGGGTATTACTCGTCGATGGTGCCTGCCGTGCCGGCCAGCTACCGACGACTGCGTGACGGCCTGACCGTCTCGATTGGCGGGCACGACTGGCGCTGCATCGCCGGCTTCGGCCATGCGCCGGAGCACATCGCCCTGTACAGCGAGGCGCAGGGCGTGCTGATCTCGGGCGACATGCTGCTGCCCAAGATCTCGACCAATGTGAGCGTCACGGATACCGAGCCCGAAGCCGATTCACTGGGCCTGTTCCTGGATTCACTGAGCCGCTACGAGGAACTCCCGCCCGACACACTGGTGCTGCCGTCTCACGGCCATCCCTTCACCGGCATCCACGCGCGGGTGGATGCCTTGCGGGCCCATCACCAGGAGCGCCTGGACGACATCCGCCACGTCTGCGCCCAACGCCCCAGCACGGCGGCCGAGCTGCTGCCCGTGCTGTTCAAGCGCACGCTGGACATGCACCAGACCACCTTCGCCATGGGTGAGGCCGTGGCGCACCTGAACTACCTTTGGCACCGGGGCGAGCTGCGTCGCCAGGCCGACGAGCGAGGCGTATGGCGCTTCAGTCCGGGATGACGGCGTGGCGCAGTTGTTCGCGCGCCTGATCGTACTCGGGCAGGACCGAGCGCACCACAGCCCAGAATCGGGGACTGTGGTTCATCTCCTTGAGATGCGCCAGTTCATGCGCCACCACGTAGTCGACGATGGCCGGCCCGAAGTGGATCAGGCGCCAGTGCAGGCGGATCGACCCGTCCACGCTGGCACTGCCCCAGCGCGTACGTGCCGACGACAGGCGCAGGCGCGAAACAGCCACGCCCAATTGCGCGGCGAAATGTGTCACGCGCTGCTCGAAGTGGACCAGGGCATAACGCTGCAACCAGGCGTTGACGGCATCGCGGATCTGCTCGGCTGTGGCGCTCTGCGGCAGCCCCAGGTGCAGTGTCTTGCGTGGAACACCCGGCAGCGCCTGGGCATCCTCGTGCAGGTGGGCGCCGGGCTTGCGGGCATCGAGCACCAGGATCACGGATTCCCCCAGCACGGTCACCACGGCCCCCTCGCGCCAGTCGATGCGTGCGGCCGCCTGCTGCCGTTCGCGCTCTCGCTGCTCAGCCAGTTTGGTACAGATCCAGCGGGCCTTTTCCGTCAGGGCGGTTTCGATTTCGGTCCAGCCCACCCAGCGCGGCGCACGCACGCTCAGGCCATCCACGCCTACCACCATGCCGATGCTGCGCCGCCGCACGCGCTTGAGTTCAAAAGCCACCAGCGCATTGCCCAGGCGGATCTCGTGATGAGCCTGCGGATGCCGAAAGACCGGCAGGTTGTCCACCGGACCTGGGTCACGCGTCAGACCCTGCTGGCGCGCGGAGACCTCATCCCCCTGCCCTTTGCCCGGCACCTTTGGCGTGCCTGGGCGCGAACGCCCGCGATCAACTCGATCAGGCATGTCCGGCACCACTGCCGGTGTCGAGGCGGGCCCCTCGGCCGGTGACTCGTCGGACCACCAGGGCAAGGTCAGCTGCTGGTGGGCGCTCATGCGCGCGAGCCTCCGCGGGCTTGGTCGATGTGCACCATGTCCAGCCCGGCCAGTGCCCAGCCGAAGAAGGCCAGCGAGCTCAACGCCACCGCGGCCTGACATCCGTTCATGAAAATTCGCCCATGTGCGTGGCCACGGGCCCATCCTCGCCATGGGCCGCGCGATCACGCAGGATCAGGAAGTCGGCAAAGGCCGACAGATCAGGGTGGATGGTCAGCCCCGGCACCTGGCGGCGCAGGTCCACCAGCTCGACGTCGGTCATGGCCGCCGCCTGTCCGGTGCGCACCAAGTGCGGCTCGCAGCCCACGGACTGGGCCGCCAGCACGTCGCGCGGCAGGTCGCCCACCATGGGCACCTCGTGGAGCGACACGTTGAAGCGCTCTCCGATCATCTTGAACAGGCCCGGCTGCGGCTTGCGGCAGGTGCACTGGTCTTCAGGCGTGTGCGGACAGAAGAACACGGCATCGACCCGGCCGCCATGGCGCGCCAGCATCTGGTGCATCTTGGCGTGCATGGCGTTCATGGCCGCCATGTCGAACAGGCCGCGACCGATGCCCGACTGGTTGGTGGCCACCACAACATGCCAGCCGGCGTGGTTCAGCCGCGCGATGGCCTCGATGGCGCCGGGCAGGGGCACCCACTCCTCGGGCGACTTGATGTAGTCGTCACGTTCGTGGTTGATCGTGCCGTCGCGATCCAGGATGACCAGCTTCATGGCTGCAAAGTATGACGCAGAGGGGCCCCGCCGTCACGGGGCCGTTCACCAGGTTCAGGCCGCCAGGCGGGACAGGTCCGCCACACGGTTCATGGCACCATGCAGCGTGGCCAGCAGCCCCAGGCGGTTGGCCTTGAGCGCAGCATCGTCCGCATTGACCATGACATCGGCGAAGAAGGCATCGACCGGGGTCTTGAGGGCTGCCAGCGCCTTGAGCGAGCCCGTGTAGTCTCCCGCCTCGAAGGACTGCTGGGCCTGGGGCGCAACGGATTGCAGCGAGTCGTACAGGGCAGCCTCGGCGGGCTCCTTGAGCAGCGCCGTGTCCACTCGGGCCTCGGTGGCGCCCTCGGCCTTCTTGAGGATGTTGCCCACGCGCTTGTTGGCGGCAGCCAGGGCCTCGGCCTCGGGCAGCGCGGCGAAGGCGCGCACGGCCTCCAGGCGGCGGGTGACATCGCCAAGATGGGCCGGCTTCAGTGCCAGCACGGCATCGACTTCCTGCGCGCTGTAGCCCTGCTCGCGCAGGGACACGGCCAGGCGGTCCGAGAAGAAGGCCAGCAAGGGCTCGGTGGGGTCCTGGATCAGTTCGCCGAAAGCCGGCAAGGCGGCTTCGATCAGGGCCGGCAGCGCCAGCGGCAGATGCTTTTCGACCAGGATGCGGATCACGCCCAGGGCGTGGCGGCGCAACGCGAACGGGTCCTTGTCGCCGGTGGGCAACTGGCCGATGCCGAACAGGCCGATCAGCGTTTCGAGCTTGTCGGCCAGAGCCACCACCGTGCCTGTGTGGTTGCGCGGCAGGCTGTCACCGGCGAAACGGGGCTTGTAGTGGTCCTCGATGGCGATCGCCACGCCGTCACGCAGGTGTTCATGGCGGGCGTAGTAGCCGCCCATGATGCCCTGCAGCTCGGGGAACTCGCCGACCATGTCCGTCAGCAGGTCGGTCTTGGCCAGGCGGGCGGCTTCCTGCGCCTTGCTGTCGAGCGCCGCGAAGTGGTCCTGGTCGTCCACCGTGATGGGCACGGTGCCCAGGCTCCACTGCTTGACGATCTCGTGGGCGATGGCGCGCACGCGCTCGGCACGCTCGCCCTGGGTGCCCAGCTTGCCGTGGTAGACCACCTTGGCCAGGCCGGCCACGCGGGATTCCAGGGTCTTCTTGCGATCTTGGTCAAAGAAGAACTTGGCGTCGGCCAGGCGTGGGCGCACCACACGCTCGTTGCCGCCGATCACGAGGCTGGCGTCTTCAGGGCTGATGTTGCTGACGATCAGGAACTGGTTGGTCAGCTTGTCATGGGCGTCCAGCAGCGGGAAGTACTTCTGGTTGGCCTTCATGGTCAGGATCAGGCATTCCTGGGGCACTTCCAGGAAGGCCTGCTCGAAGCGGCCGGTGAGCACGTTCGGGCGTTCGACCAGGGCAGTGACTTCGTCCAGCAGGGCATCGTCGTCGATGGGCTTGAGGTCGGAGCCAGCCTTGGCGGCGGCGGCCTGCAACTGGCGCACGATCTCGGCGCGGCGCTCGGCGAAGCTGGCGATCACGGCGCCCTCGTCACGCAGTTGCGCGGCGTAGCTGTCGGCATCGCGCAGCACCACGGGGCTGACCTTGGCCTCGAAGCGGTGGCCCTGCGTGCTGTTGCCGGACTTCAGGCCCAGCACCGACACGGGCACCACGGCGCTGCCATGCAAGGCCACCAGGCCGTGGGCCGGGCGCACGAAGTTGACACTGGTCCAGCCTGGCTGGAAGTTCGCCCCTTCCCCCTGCTCCAACTGGTAAGTCATCACCTTGGGGATGGGCAGCTTGGCCAGGGTCTCCTCGAGCGCCTTCTGCAGGCCCTCCGCCAGGGTGGCGCCGGCCTTGACGCTGTCGTAGAACAGCGCTTCGGCCTTGCCATCCGGAGCGCGCTTGAGGCCTGCCACGGCTTCGGGGCCGGCACCCAGCGACGCCAGTTTCTTGAGAAGGGCCGGGGTGGCGTTGCCAGAGGCATCCAGGCCAACGCTGGCGGGCATGAGCTTCTGCTGCACGGCCTGGTCGGCGGCCTTGCCAGCGACAGCAGCCACATGCACAGCCAGGCGGCGCGGCGAAGCGAACGAAGTTACGGCCGCATCGGCCCCAGCCAGGCCCTGGGCCTTCAGGCTGTCGGCCAGCACGGTGGCGAAAGATTCGCCCAGCTTCTTGAGCGCCTTGGGCGGCAACTCTTCAACGAACAGTTCGACCAGCAGGTTGGCCTTGGATTCCACGGACGTCATGCTCAGGCCGCCTTCTTGTTGTTCAATTGCGCGATCACCTCGTCAGCCCAGGCCTTGGGAGCCATCGGAAAGCCCAGGCGGGCCCTGCTGTCGAGGTAGCTGGCCGCCACGGCGCGGGCCAGGTTGCGGATGCGGCCGATGTAGGCGGCGCGCTCCGTCACCGAGATGGCGCCCCGGGCATCCAGCAGGTTGAAGGNNGAAGGTGTGCGCGGCCTTGAGCACCTGCTCGTAGGCGGGCAGCGCCAGTTGCTGCGCCATCAGGTACTTGGCCTGCGTCTCGTAGTTGGTGAAGGCCCCCAGCAGGAACTCGACGTTGCTGTGCTCGAAGTTGTAGGTGGATTGCT
>DDJC01000018.1:9353-16190 GCA_002339015.1 Burkholderiales bacterium UBA1834 | reverse complement strand
ACTGGTAGTAGTGCTGCAGGCGGTTGGGATTCTCGCCATAGCGGCCATCCTTGGGACGGCGACTGGGCTGCACGTAAGCGGCCTTCCAGGGCTCCGGGCCCAGGGCGCGCAGGAAGGTGGCCGTGTGGCTGGTGCCCGCCCCCACTTCCATGTCGTAGGGTTGCAGCAGCGCGCAGCCCTGGGCGTCCCAGTAGCTTTGCAGACGCAGGATCAGTTGCTGGAAGGTCAGCATGTCGATGGCCTTGGAATTGTCTTCAAAAGGTCCGGCGGCGGTGCCGCGAACCGAACACGTCATTTTAAGGGCCTGGCCGCGCCATGCCATGCCACACCGCCCGACTGGCAGCGCTGGCCTGGGCTCAGCCCCGATCAGGATGCCGGCCGGCGCGTCACCGTCACGATCAGCATCACCGCCAGCCCGATCAGCGGCCACAGCCCCCACGGACCGGCCCAGCGGGCAAACGGTGTGAGTCCGGTGGTGCCCTGCACCTGCGCGTACAGAACGCCCTGCGTGTTGGCGGCCAGCAGGTCGGTGACGATGCCGCGGTGGTCGATCACCGCCGTGGCGCCCGTATTGGTCGAGCGGATGGTGGGACGCTGGAACTCCAGCGAGCGCAACCGGGCGATCTGCAGGTGCTGGTGGATGGCGACTTCCTCACCGAACCAAGCCAGGTTGCTCACATTGGCCAGGATGGTGGGCGCGGGCGTGAGTGCCCCCGTGAAACGGGCGGCCAGTTCCTCGCCGAACAGATCCTCGTAGCAGATGTTGGGCGCCACCCACTGACCCGCCACCTCGAACGAAGGCGCATTGCGCGGCCCCCGGGTGAAATCACCCAGCGGCATGTTCATCATGTCGACGAACCAGCGGAAGCCCCAGGGGATGAACTCACCGAATGGCACCAGGTGGTGCTTGTTGTAACGGTAGACGCCCCCTTCCAGGCCCACCGTGCCGCGCGACACACCCACCACCGAGTTGGTATAGCCATGCTCGAAGCTGCCCAGGGGCACGCCAATCAGGGCGGCACGGTCACTTGTCTGGAAAGGCTTGAGCAAGGCGGCCCAGAAGCCATCCGGCAGGTCCGCGGGCAACAGCGGGATGGCCGTTTCGGGCGCCACGATCAGATCGCCCTTGGCTGACACCAACTGCTTGGCATGCCAGATCAGCGCGTCACCCTGGTGCTGCGGCTCGAATTTTTCACTTTGCGGTACGTTACCCTGCAGCAAGGCCACGGACAGCGGGCGGCTATGATTCTGCACAAAACTCAAGGAAGGCAATACCGCATGGGCAACAGCCAGCGCCACCACCCCGCCAACCAGGACAATGCGGACCTTGCCACCGGCCCGCAGCGCCACAGCCAGCACCAAGGCCGCCACAAGGGTCACCAGCACCTGCCCCATGCCATAGACGCCCACCCAGGGGGCCAGCCTCGCGAATGGCGAATCGAGCAGCGCATAACCGCTGGCCGCCCAAGGGAAGCCCGTGAAGATCAGCGCACGCGCCGCTTCCGCCAGCAGCCACAGCCCCCCCAGCAGCAACGCATCGGCAGCCCAGCGACGCCGGCGCCAGCGCACCCAGGCAGCACACGCCAGGGCCAGGTACAAGGACAGGGCTGCGCACAGCAGCAGCACCGCCCCGCCCGCCAGCCAGGAGGGCAGCCCTCCATAACGGTGCAGGCTGACGAACATCCAGCCTGTACCGCCCACCAGCCAGACCGTGCCGAAGCCCCAGCCGGCCCAGGCACCTTGCATGGGCCTCTGCGCGCGATGCAGCACCAGCACCAGCGCCGCCAAGGCCAGCACGCTCATCGCGACAGGCCCGACCGGCGTCAGATGGGCGACAGCCGGATAGAACGCCAGCGCCTGAAGAACACCCACCAAGGCACCGAGCCCCAGCCAGCGCAAGCCGCTCACGCCGCGCCGTGTCTTACCGGCGCGCCTCACGCTTGGTCCACCGTCTCGTCTTCAGGACGCTGGCGGGTCACCTTGAACCACCGCACCGCCCCTCCGCGCGCCAGCATCACCGTGAAACGCAGTCCGCCCACCTTCACGACCTCACCGCGTCGCGGCACGTGACCCAGCTCGTGCGCGACCAGCCCGCCGATGGTGTCGAAGTCCTCTTCGGGCAATTGCGCCTCGAACACCTCGTTCACCGATGAAATGAGGGTATCGCCCGCCACGCGCTGGCTGCCATCGGCCAGGGTGAAGATGCTGGTGTCGCTGGTTTCGTCGTCGAACTCATCCTCGATCTCGCCGACGATCTCCTCGAGCACGTCCTCGATGGTGATCAAGCCGGCCGTGCGCCCGAACTCATCGATCACGATGGCCAGATGGCTGCGGTGGCTGCGGAATTCACGCAACAACTCGTTGAGCCCCTTGGATTCAGGCACGAACATGGGCGCCCTCAGCAAGGTGCGAAGGTTCAGTTCGGGGGCACGCTGCAGCTTGAGCAGGTCCTTGGCCAGCAGGACACCGATGATGTTGTCGCGGGTGCCCTCGTACACAGGGAAACGCGAATGCGCCGTGTCGATGACGAAATGCAGCAACGCCTCGTAAGGCGCCTGAATGTCCAGCATGTCCATGCGGCGCACAGCCACCATGACATCGCCGGCCGTCATGCCGGCCATGCGGATCACGCCCTCCAGCATCACCCGGGATTCGGGCTCGATCAGCTCACGCTGTTCGGCCTCCGCCAGGGATTCGATCAGCTCATCGGTGGAGTCAGGCCCGGGCGAAATGAATTCGACCACGCGCTCGAAAAGGGTACGGCGATCCTTGTGGGCGCCGGGACGGCTGGATTTGTCGGCGCGAGAGGGCCGACTCTGGGAGGGTTCGGACACGGAGGGCGGTGTCGTGGTTGAGACACAGCAAGAATAGCGCAACCCTGTGGCCACACAGGCTCACCCGTGGGGCTACACTTGTGTTATGAGCCTGATTCCCGTCACCATCCTTACCGGCTTCCTGGGCAGTGGCAAGACCACCCTGCTCAAGCGCATCCTCACAGAGGCGCATGGCCAGAAGATCGCCGTCATCGAAAACGAGTTCGGCGAGGAAAACATCGACAACGACATCCTCGTGTCCGACACGCAGGAGCAGATCATCCAGATGAGCAATGGCTGCGTCTGCTGCACGATCCGCGAAGACCTGCGCACCACGCTGACCGACCTGGCCGCCAAGAAGCGCGCCGGCGAAGTGAGCTTCGAGCGC
Source organism: Burkholderiales bacterium UBA1834 (assembly GCA_002339015.1). Lineage (GTDB taxonomy): Bacteria > Pseudomonadota > Gammaproteobacteria > Burkholderiales > Burkholderiaceae_C > Aquabacterium. Next base: position 12,989 of record DDJC01000018.1, on the reverse strand, counting down.
GTCGTGATCGAAACCACCGGCCTGGCCGACCCCGGCCCCGTGGCGCAAACCTTCTTCATGGACGACGACATCGCCGACCAGTACCTGCTGGACGCCATCGTCACCCTGGTCGATGCCAAGCACGCCGACTCCCAGCTGGACACCCGCCAGGAAGTGCGCCGCCAGATTGGCTTCGCCGACCAGATCTTCATCAGCAAGACCGACCTGGTGCCCGCCGACCAGGTTGACGCCCTGTCGCACCGCATCAAGCACATGAACCCGCGGGCGCCGCAGAAGCGCGTGCACTTCGGCGAGGTCTCGATCAGCGAGGTCTTCGACCTGCGCGGCTTCAACCTGAACGCCAAGCTCGAGATCGACCCCGATTTCCTGAAGGACGACGACCACGCCCACCATCACCATGAGCACGGCCCCGATTGCGGCCATGACCACGGTGATCACGAGCATGGCGAGCACTGCGATCACCCGCACCACCACCGCCACGACGACGACGTCAAGTCCTTCGTCTTTAAGTCCAACCGCCCCTTCAACCCCACCAAGCTGGAAGACTTCCTCGGTTCGGTGGTGCAGATCTATGGCCCACGCATGCTGCGCTACAAAGGCGTGCTGAACGTGATGGGCATGGACCGCAAGGTCGTGTTCCAGGGCGTGCACCAGATGATGGGCAGCGATTTGGGCCCGAAGTGGGCGCCTGGCGAAACCAAGATCAGCAAGATGGTGTTCATCGGCCTGGACCTGCCGCAAGACCTGCTCAGGGCAGGTCTGGAGGGCTGCCTGGTCTGAACGTGGCTACAATGCCGCGCGCTCCGGCTTTGCCGGGGCACGACAATCGCGCGGTCGGGGTTTCATGCCCCTGACCCGTCATCCAGCTGATGGAACGTGTTTTTCGGGAAGGAGGATCCTGTGACCAAGACCACAGCCAAGGCGGCCGGCAAGGCAGCAGCGCCCAAGGCGGCTGTCAAGACGGCTGCCGAGAAAGCACCGGCCAAGACGCCGGCAACAGCCAAGGCTGCCCCCAAAACCGCTCCATCCTCCACCCCTCCAGCCGCCAAGGCGGGCAAGCCGGCCAGCCGGACCGCCGCCGGGGCGGCTCAAGCTTCGGCGCCAAGTGCCGAATCCGCAGTATCTGCTTCCAAGGTTTCCCAGAACATGCCCACTACAGCGACCAAGGTCGACTCCAAACTCGCCAACGCCTGGAAAACCAAATCGGGCCGCGAACTGACCGACGCCGAGCTGCTGGCCATGCCCGACAGCGAATACATGAGCGACAAGCAGCAGGAAGCCTTCCGCACCCGCCTGGAAGCGCTCAAGGACGACCTGCTGTCCAACGCCGGTGAAACCACCGAGCACCTGCGCGAAGACACCTCCATCGTCCCCGATCCGGCCGACCGCGCCACCATCGAGGAAGAGCACGCCCTGGAACTGCGCACCCGCGACCGCGAGCGCAAGCTGCTCAAGAAGATCTCCCAGGCCCTGGCCCGCCTCGAATCCGGTGATTACGGCTACTGCGACGAGACTGGCGAGCCCATCGGCCTGGGCCGCCTGCTGGCCCGCCCGACGGCCACCCTGTCACTTGAAGCACAACAGCGCCGCGAACTCAAGCAGAAGATGTTCGGGGACTGACGCCTTGTCCCTGGCGTCATACTGGCCGTACTCATGAGCAAGGACACGAGCAACTTTCTGCGCAAGGTCGTCAAATTCGTGTCCCATCCGGCCACGGACTGGACCGAGCTCGATTCCAGCGCGACCGACAACCGCGAAAGCGAGTACGCCAAGGCCGAGATCAAGGCCATGATCGAGCGCAAGCGGCGCAACGACTTCGTGCGCAAGCGTGAGCTCGACATGCTGCGCAAGATCCGCCGCGAGGGCCTGAGCCATGACAGCGCGCTGGCGCTGACCAGCCCGTCCAACCTGGACTCCGAATCCTCCAAGATCAACAGCGGCAGCGCCAAGTCGGACGTCACCGTCAAGGCCAAGATCGACGCCATCGAGCAACAGATGGTGGGCGCGGGCGAGCCTCGCCGCCCCATGCACAACGGCGACACCTCGCCGCCCACCCTCCCTGGCGGCATGCCTGCCGACGGCTACGCGGCCACCCGTCCCTTCAGCCCGACGGACATCCCCACTCAGCCCATGCAGGCGCCGGATGCGCCCACCACGGTACCTGAAAGCGTGCTGATCTCAGCCCGCACCGAGGTGCCCCGGATGCCCGGCGAACCGCCCATCGTCCGCGGCCCCATGCACGCCCCTCTCGCACCGACGGGCTTCACCAACGCCTTTGCGGTCGATGTCAACGAGATCACGCACGACGCCGAGCTGGACGAAGCCGTGATCGCCTTCGCCAATGCGGATTTCGAGCAGTGCGAACGCAACCTGATGACACTGATCCAGCCGGGCGGGCCGCGCCACGGGCAGTCGGACACCTGGATGGTGCTGTTCGACCTCTACCGTGCGCTCGATCAGCAGCCCAAGTTCGACACGCTGGCCAATGCCTTCGTGCACCAGTTCGGCCTGTCGGCGCCGCAGTGGTACTCCCTGCCGGAGCGCGTGTCGCGCCACCTGAGCGCACGCACACAGATGGTGGCACCTGCCAGCGCCACCCCTGAGGCCAAACCTGTCCAGGCCCGTGCCGCCGTGGAAAATACCGAGCCCCCCCTGGAGGGCTGGATCGCTCCCCCCATCATGGACACCGACGCCCTGGGCCGCCTGCGCTGCGAGGTGCTGCAACTGCCCCGCCCCTGGGTGATGGATTGGGCCGGCGTTGAGGCCATCACACCCGAGGCCGCCGGTCTGCTGTACAGGCAATTCAAGGACTGGGGGCTTGAACCCCTGCAGATGACCTGGATCGGCATTGACCGCCTGCTCGAGGTGCTCACAGAGATGTCCCCCACCGGCAACCGCGATGCCGATCCGGACATCTGGATGCTGCGTCTGGAGTTGCTGCGCCTGTCCAACCGTCCCGACCAGTTCGACGAGGCGGCCATCGACTACTGCGTCACCTACGAACTGTCGCCGCCCTCCTGGGAGGCGCCGCACTGCTCCGTCAAACTGATCCGCGATGCCGCCTGCACGCAGACCGTCTCGCTCAGCCACATCGGCGATGTCTCCACCAGCTTCGTTGAATCCATCCTGCACGATGACATCGAATTCATCCAGGTGGCCTCGCTGGAACTGTCCGGTCAGCTCAGCGGCGACATCGGCACCACCCTGTCGGAGCTGGACACCCAGCTCGGTGCCAGCGTGGCCGTGCAGCTCGACTGCGCCCACCTGATCCGGGTGGATTTCATTGCCGCCGGTGACCTGCTGAACTGGGTGCTGGCGCGCAGCGCCGAGAACCGCACCGTGACCTTCGCCAACCCGCACCGCCTGGTCGCCCTCTTCTTCGGGGCCATGGGCATCACCGAGCACGCCAAGGTCAAGCTCCAACTGGTCTAATAGAGGCCATGGAAAACTATCACGGCACGACCATCGTGAGCGTGCGCCGCCGTACCGCCGCGGGCACCTGGCAAGTGTCCATGGGTGGCGACGGCCAGGTCACCCTGGGCCACATCGTCGTCAAGGCCAGCGCGCGCAAGGTGCGCCGCCTGTACCGCGAACAGGTGCTGGCGGGCTTCGCGGGCGCCACCGCCGACGCCTTCA
>DDJC01000018.1:0-9284 GCA_002339015.1 Burkholderiales bacterium UBA1834 | reverse complement strand
CGCGACTGGCGCACCGACCGCGTGCTGCGCCGCCTGGAAGCCATGCTGGCCGTGGCCGACCGAGAAAGCTCGCTGATCATCACCGGCAACGGCGATGTGCTGGAGCCCGAAATGGGCGTCATCGCCATCGGCTCAGGCGGTGCCTACGCTCAGGCGGCCGCGCGCGCCCTGCTGCAGAACACGGAACTCGGCGCTGCCGAGGTGGTCAAGAAATCGCTGGAGATCGCAGGCGACCTGTGTATCTACACCAACCAGAACCACACCCTCGAAACACTGGATTGATGCTCACATGAGCGCCATGACCCCGCAAGAAATCGTCAGCGAACTCGACAGCCACATCATTGGCCAGAAGAACGCCAAGCGCGCCGTCGCCATCGCCCTGCGCAATCGCTGGCGTCGCCAGCAGGTCGAGCAGCCCATGCGCGGCGAGATCACGCCCAAGAACATCCTGATGATCGGGCCCACCGGCGTGGGCAAGACCGAGATTGCCCGCCGCCTGGCCAAGCTGGCCGACGCGCCCTTCGTGAAGGTCGAGGCCACCAAGTTCACCGAGGTGGGCTATGTGGGCAAAGACGTGGACACCATCGTCCGTGATCTGGTCGAGGTGGCCATCAAGCAGGAACGCGCCCACCAGATCAAGCTGCAGCGCATGCGCGCCGAGGACGCCGCCGAAGAGCGCCTGCTTGATGTGCTGGTACCCCCGCCGCGCCACGACGTGGGCTTCACCGCCAGCTCAGGCGGCGACAGCACCGCCCGCCAGGTGATGCGCAAACGCCTGCGCGAAGGCACGCTGGACGACAAGGAAATCGAGCTGGAACTGGCCGAGGCCAAGCCCACGGTCGAGATCATGGGCCCCGCCGGCATGGAAGACATGGCCGAGCAATTGCGCGGCATGTTCTCTCAACTGGGTCCCGAGCGCAAGAAGCTGCGAAAGCTCAAGCTTGCCGACGCTCGCGCGCAATTGGTCGAAGAAGAAGCCGCCAAGCTCGTCAACGAAGAAGACATCAAAACCCGCGCGCTCGAAAAGGCCGAGCAGAACGGCATCGTCTTCATCGACGAGATCGACAAGGTCGCCAGCCGCGCCGAGGGCCAGGGCGGCGAGGTCTCGCGCCAGGGCGTGCAGCGCGACCTGCTGCCCCTGGTCGAAGGCACCACGGTGAACACCAAGTACGGCATGGTGCGCACCGACCACATCCTGTTCATCGCCTCCGGCGCCTTTCACGTGAGCCGCCCGAGTGACCTGATCCCGGAACTGCAGGGGCGCTTTCCCATCCGCGTGGAGCTGCAATCGTTGTCGGTGGACGATTTTGAGGCCATCCTGACCCAGCCCAGCGCCAGCCTGATCAAGCAGTATCAGGCCCTGCTGTCGGCCGAAGGGGTGACGCTGGAATTCACGCCCGACGCGATCCGCCGCATTGCCCAGATCGCCTTCGACGTGAACGAGCGTACCGAGAACATCGGCGCGCGCCGACTGTCGACCGTGATGGAGCGCCTGCTGGAAGAACTGAGCTTCAGCGCACCCAATCTGTCAGGCCAGACGCGCTCGATCGATGGCGCCCAGGTGGACACCAGCCTGGGCGAGCTGGCCCGCAACGAGGATCTCTCGCGCTTCATCCTCTGAGCCGCCCTGGGGCAGCGGCTGGGCATTCAGGAGGTTTCGCGCCCCAGCGCCTGCTCATGCGCCAGCACCAGCAGGCCCAGGAAGATCAGGTGCTCCACGAAACGCACCGGCAGTTCCTCGGCGAGCGACAGCAACTTGGGCGCTGCCCCGCCAGACATCAGCAGCAAGGGATCGCTGCCTTCCCGCCGTGCCAGGCGCCGGTAGCTGCGCTCGATGGCCCCAGCGATGGCGTCGGTGCCACCGCTGGTCAGTGCATCGCTGGTGTTGGTGGGGAACTCCGTGGCCGTGCCCATGGGCACCTTCAGCCCCGCCGTGCCGGTTTCCAGCGCGCGCAGCATCAGGCCGAAGCCCGGCATGATCGAGCCGCCCAGGAAATGGCCTTTGCTGTCGATGGCGTCGATGGTGACGGCCGTACCGATCATGATGACCAGCGCGGCGGCCTTCGATGACCCGAGTGCACGGCTTTCGTGGCGAGCTCCCACCAGGGCAGCCCAGCGATCGGCCCCCAGGCGATGCGGATGGTCATAACCGTTCATGACCCCCCCCGCCTGCGGCGTGGCCACCAGCCAGTGCGGCGACAGCCCCCAGCGGCTCAGGTGCTCTTCGACGCGGCGCTTGATGGCCTCGCCGGCCACCACGCAGCCCAGCATGCCCTGAGGGCGTGGCAGGTGTTTCCAGGTCGATTCCCACAGGCCATCGATGTCTTCCAGAACCACGGCGCCCTGTTGCAGCAGGGGCGCCTCGGGATGGGCTTGCTCGTACACCCCCCACTTGAGGCGGGTGTTGCCGATGTCGATCACCAGGAACGTCATGGGTATGGATATGAACCGGCACATTCCCCTCCTTCAATCTCGTGGAATGCGCCCAGGTGGGCAATGCCTCGGCTTGTGGCCGCGAGGTCAGGGGCGATTCTGCCTGCAAGCGGCACATCACTTGCCCCAGCAGGCCACAGGATGTGGTTTTTTGAAGGATCGCCCTTCGTGACGTCCGGAAATGACGCCTCCGATAAGGCATGACAAAAGGGTTAACCCTTGAATTATCATTCGTTAAACAATAAGGAGAACGACATGAAGAAACACTTCGCCACCTGGGCCTTCGCCGGTCTGAGTGCGCTTGCCAGTCCGGCCACGTGGGCTGCCGTAGAACTGGAAGGCGTGCGCTTCGAGGACACCATCCAGGTGGCCGACCAGCCGTTGCAGCTCAACGGCGCAGGTGTGCGGGTCAAGTGGGTGGTCGATGTGTATGCCGCCAGCTTGTACCTGCCCCACAAGGGCGCCACCGCGGAAGAAGCGCTCGACCAGCCAGGCGCGAAGAGCGTGCACACCGTGCTCTTGCGCGATGTGACTGCGAAGGATTTCGTGGGCGCCCTGAGCAAGGGTTTTAAGGCCAACAACCCGCCCGAGGTATACGAACGCTTCCAGCACCGGCTGCAGGAGCTGAGCCACCTGATGGAAGAGACCGGCTCTGCCCGCAAGGGCACGCTGGTGCGGATCGACTACCTGCCGCAGACCGGCACACGCATTTACGTGGACGGCAAGCGCCAGGGTGCGGACCTGCCTGACGAAGCCTTCTTCAAGGGGCTGCTGCGCATCTGGCTGGGCCCCAAGCCTGTCGATGCGGACCTCAAGGCCGCCCTGCTGGGACGCAAATAGTGCCGCAATAAGGGCCTGATCCAGGCATCAAGCAGGGTGCACCCCCTTGCGCACTTTTGCAGATTTGTCGATAACAGGATATCGATTCTTTGATCGCCGATCCCATGATCGATCAAGCCCTGCCCAATCTTCCCGCATGGATCCATGCCCTGGAGGATGCGGACATCCCGGTTCTGCCCAGCACGGCGCTGAACATCGCCGCGCTGCACGAGCAGGAAATGGCCAAGGGCAATGTCGATGCGCACCTGCTCACCCAGGAGATCAACAGCGACCCGCTGATGACCCTCAAGGTGCTGGTGCACGTCTCACGCTATTGCACACGGCTCAATGTGGAGCCCCCCGAGACCCTGACGGGCGCGATCGTGATGCAGGGCATCGAGCCCTTCTTCAAGGCCTTCGTGGACCTGCGCACCACCCACACATGGTTCGAAGACAACCCCTCTGCGCTCGAAGGGCTCAACAAGGTTGTGCTGAGATCCCGTCGGGCGGCGCATTTTGCCTACAGCTTTGCCCTGCATCGGCAGGATGAGGATGCCGTGATCATTCACGAGGCGGCGATGCTGCACAGCTTCGCCGACATGATGCTGTGGTGCCACGCCCCCCGGCTGGCCCAGTTGCTGGCCGACCGCCTGGAGCAGGACACAGCCCTGCGGTCAGCCGATGCCCAGCAGGCCATCCTTGGCGTGCGCCTGATCGACTTGGCGCCAGCATTGATGCGGGTGTGGCAACTGCCCGATCTGCTGATCCGCTGCACGGACGAGCGGCATGCCCGCCACCCTCAGGTGCGCAACGTGATGCTGGCAGTACGGGTGGCGCGCCATACCCAGTATGGCTGGGACAACCCCCACGCCCAGGTGGCACTGCCTGACGACATGGCCGATCTCGCCGAACTGCTCAACCTGTCTCCCGAGGCCGCCTACCGCAAGGTGCACGACCTCGACGAGTGAAGCGACAGCTCAAGCACAGCAGCCTTCGTCAGCGCACCGTCACCGACGAGCGCATGGCCTGCGCCGCACCGGCGCCGATGGATGCACCAAAACGCTTGGCCAGGCGCTCAGCCAGATTCTCCTTGACGGTGTAGTCAATGATGTCCTCGGACTTGACCACATCGCGCGCCACGGAGTCCAGGCTGCCCAGGTGATCGGCCAGGCCCAGCTTGACGGCTTCCTCGCCGTTCCAGAACAGGCCCGAGAAGGTGTCGGGCGTCTCCTTCAGTCGCTTGCCACGGCCATCGCGCACCACCTTGATGAACTGCTGGTGGATCTGGTCGAGCATGCTCTGCGCCAGCGCGTCCTGGTTGGGATTTCGGGGCGAGAACGGATCCAGCATGCCCTTGTTGGCCCCTGCCGTCAGCAGGCGGCGCTCGATGCCGTACTTCTCCATGGCGCCGGTGAAGCCGAAGCCGTCCATCAGCACACCGATCGAGCCCACCAGCGAGGCCTTGTCCACGTAGATCTGGTCAGCGGCCACGGCGATGTAGAAGGCGGCCGAGGCACACATCTCCTCGCACACGGCGTAGACCTTCTTCTTGTGAATGGCCTTCAGGCGTCGGATTTCATCGTTGATCAGGCCGGCCTGCACCGGGCTGCCGCCGGGCGAGTTCAGACGCAGCACGATGGCCTTGGCACCTTCGTCCTGGAAGGCGCTGCGCAGCGCGGAATTGAGGTTGTCCGCGTTGGCATCGGCATCCACACCGATTTCGCCGCGCACTTCCACCAGGGCCGTGTGGGGCGTGCTGGGCGCGGAGCTGGAGGGCATGCTCTGCAGCGACCCCCAGATGAGCGCCACCAGCAGGCCCGTCCAGAGGATGCGCCAGAACCAACGCCAGCGGCGCTGGCTGCGCTGCTCGGCCAGGTAGGCGCGGGCAAATTCGTTGAGCAGCTGTTGCTGCACGGCCCCTCCCTGGGGCGACGAGGTGGAGTCAATGCTCATGGTCAGAACACCGGTTGGAATTGATCGTCAGGATACCAATAGACCTGTCCCCCGCGCTCTTCCAGGCGAATCGGAACGAGTTTCTTGCCCCTGCAGGGGCCCATCACGCACAGGCCATTGGGGGGATCGTACAGGGCGCCATGCACCGCGCAGATGATGAAGCGCTTGTCCATGTCCCAGAACTCGCCGGGCTGCCAGTCCAGTTCGGTCGGCACGTGAGCGCAGCGGTTCAGGTAGCCCACGGGCTGGTTGTCGAAACGCACGGCGAAGGCGTTCACGACCTGCCCGAACTCCATCACCTCGAAGGTGACAGAGCCCTCGCATTCCTTCAGGTCGGCCGACTCGCACAGGTACTGCGCCTCAAGGTTGAGCTCAGGCATTGACACGCAGCCACTCCTGCAGCTCGGCCACCGAATGGGCCACCATCCGGGTGGGGAAGGCGGCGAAAGCCGCGGGTTCATGCGCACCATAGGACACGGCGATCGAGGCGGTTCCGGCGTTGGCGGCCATCTGCAGGTCATGCGTGGTATCGCCGATCATCAGCGTGCGCTCAGGCTCGACACCAAACTCGCGCATCAGCTCCATCAGCATCCGCGGGTCGGGCTTGGAGCGGGTTTCGTCAGCTGTGCGGGTGCCATCGAACACGTCGCGCAACTGCACGTGCTGCAGCGCTTCGTTCAGGCCCTGGCGGCTCTTGCCGGTGGCCACGGCCAGCCAGTGCTGCCGCGCCTTGAGCATGGACAGCATCTCCAGCGTGCCCTCGAACAGGCTGAGCTGGTGCTGACTGGCGAAGTAGTGGTGGCGGTAGCGCAGTCCCAGCTCGGGCACGCGTGCCGGATCCAGGGTTGGGGCGACATGGGCCAGCGCATCGTGCAAGCCCAGGCCGATCACGTAGGCCGCCGCCTCGCGCGAGGGCACCGGCAGGCTCAGGTCGGCGCAGGCGGCCTGGATGCAGCCGGCGATCAGGGCGGTCGAGTCGAACAAGGTGCCATCCCAGTCGAACACGACGAGATCGAACTGGCGGGGGCGGTTGGTGTCCACGGTGGTCATCGACAAGTGGGGCGGTTGGGGATGGGGCAAGAAAGCCAGCGGCTTGCGGCTCAGGCGAGATGATCCACCAGCGCCTGACATTCTGGAGGCAGCGGGGCCATCAGGCACAGCTCTTCACCGGTGACGGGGTGCGGCAGGCGCAGCTCGCGTGCATGCAGGAACATGCGGTCGAACTTGCTGCCCTCCACCAGCGCGCCACGGGCCAAGGATTTGTTCAGGGCGAATTCACCGTACTTCTCGTCACCCACGATGGGGTGGCCTTCGTGCGCCAGGTGCACGCGGATCTGGTGGGTGCGCCCGGTCTTGATGGTGACGTCCAGCAACGAGAAGGCCTGGGCGCCACGCCTGAACAGCTGCACGATCTTGACCAGGGTGATGGAACGCCGTCCTTCGTCGGCCTCGCCGCTCACGGCCTTGACCCGCCGCTCGCCTTCTGGGGTGAGAAACTTGTGCAGCGCCACGTCGACCACCTTGCGTGAGGCCGGCCAGTGGCCGATCACCATCGCCGCGTAGGTCTTGTGCGCGGTGCGGTGGCGGAAGCAATCCTGCAGGGTCACCAGGGCACTGCGCTTCTTGGCCACCAGCAGCACGCCGGAGGTCTCCTTGTCCAGCCGGTGCACCAGCTCCAGGAAGCGGGCCTGCGGCCGGGCCTGGCGCAACTGCTCGATCACGCCGAAGCTCACGCCGCTGCCGCCATGCACGGCCACCCCGGCGGGCTTGTTCAAGGCGATCAGGTGCTCATCCTCGAACAGGATGGGGAACTCGCGGGCAGGCACGACCGCGCTGCCCGCCTGCGCCGGCTCGGCCAGGCGAACAGGTGGCACCCTTACCTCATCACCCAGCGCGAGGCGGGTATCGGCCGAGGCGCGCGCCTTGTTCACACGCACCTCGCCGCTGCGGATGATGCGGTACACCAGGGTCTTGGGCGCGCCCTTGAGCGTCTTGATCAGGAAGTTGTCCAGGCGCTGCCCGTCGCTGGCCTCGTCGATGCTGAGGCGTTGCACGCTGGCCGTCTGCGCAGGCGCTGGCGGGTCTGGCTGCTCGCGAACCGGGAGGGCTGAGCGGGTGGTCGCCGGCGTGTTTGCCCGCGTCGTTTTTTGCGGATATTTCGCCCGATGGGACGATGTTTTCGCACCTATAATGGGCTTGGCCACGTTTGAATCAGTGTTGTGATTGTTGGATATTGCAATACAGGCAAGGCCCGGCAAGAGTGTAGCGCCCGGATGATTGTCCCGGCCCGCCGGCCTCGATTCGAACAAGGCCAAAACCGATGGTGATGCAGCAATGTCTGCCCGGCTTCGAGAAAACCGCCCAAGGTGCGGTTTTGCGGTCGGCAGCCCTTGTCAGAACCAGCGACGATCGAACCCAAGAACAAGGTTTATGGGCTGGAGCGGTTTCAAGGGGCAACCCGGCAAAACGCTCTGACCCGCGTCAATAAGCAAAACACATGATGGGGCCCTCCAAGGCTTGTGTCGCCGATACCCCCCGCCTGGCCACGTTCCGCACGACGGACGTGATCGCCTGCGAGCGGGCGCGGTCGCGCCGCAACCGGATGTCCCGCCCCGTCATTCATGGCACCTCCCACCTTCTGCAGCAGCACCTCATGCCAAAGGCCCAGGCCTTGTGGACATGTCGGCGGCCGCCTGCGCGCGTGTCCGGGTGCCTCGTGTCTACGCCCTTGACGCACGCGCCCCTGCCCCGCTGACACATGCGCCCCCATCAAAGCGCGTCGGTCGAGGCCCAGGCAATTCCTTACCCGGTTCCGTCTCGTTGATTCGTGCATGAAGCGGTGCCTCGGCCTTCGGATCGGGGTACATCGAGGACTCGTCCGGCACCATCCCGGACGGCCTCGCTGTCACTGGAGTGCACATGAAGCGCATGCTGATCAACGCCACGCAGCCCGAAGAACGGCGCCTGGCCATTGTCGACGGACAGAAACTGCTCGACTTCGAAACCGAAATCGAAGGGCGCGAACAGCGCAAGGGCAATATCTACAAGGCCGTCGTGACGCGCGTCGAGCCTTCGCTCGAAGCCTGTTTCGTCGATTACGGTGAAGACCGCCACGGCTTCCTGCCGTTCAAGGAAATCTCCCGCCAGTATTTCAAGGAAGGCGCTGAAGTCCGCTCGGCCAAGATCCAGGACGTGATCAAGGAAGGCCAGGAACTGCTGGTCCAGGTCGAAAAGGAAGAACGGGGCAACAAGGGCGCTGCCCTGACCACCTTCGTCTCGCTGGCCGGCCGCTACCTGGTGCTGATGCCCAACAACCCGCGCGGCGGTGGCGTGAGCCGCCGCATCGAGGGCGACGACCGCGAAGAGCTCAAAGAGGCGATGGACCAGCTCGAATACCCCAAGGGTATGAGCCTGATCGCCCGCACTGCCGGCATCGGCCGCAGCGCTGCCGAGCTGCAGTGGGATCTGAACTACATGCTCAAGTTGTGGTCCGCCATCGACGGCGCTGCCCGCGAGGGCAAGGGCGCCTTCCTGATCTACCAGGAATCGTCGCTGGTCATCCGCGCCATCCGTGACTACTTCACCGCCGACATCGGCGAGATCCTGATCGACACGGACGACATCTACGAGCAGGCCAAGCAGTTCATGCTGCACGTCATGCCCGACACGGCCAACCGCGTCAAGCGCTACCGTGACGATGCCGCCCTGTTCTCGCGCTTTCAGATCGAGCACCAGATCGAGACGGCCTTCAGCCGCACGGTGAACCTGCCTTCCGGCGGCGCCATCGTGATCGACCACACCGAAGCCCTGGTCTCGGTGGACGTCAACTCGGCCCGCGCCACGCGTGGCAGCGACATCGAGGAAACCGCCTTTCGCACCAACCTGGAAGCAGCGGATGAAATCGCTCGCCAGATGCGTCTTCGGGACCTGGGCGGGCTGATCGTCGTCGACTTCATCGACATGGAGGAAGGCAAGAACCGCCGCGAGGTGGAGCAACGCCTGCGCGACGCCCTGCGCTTCGACCGTGCCCGCGTGCAGTTCAGCTCCATCAGCAAGTTCGGTCTGCTGGAGATGTCTCG
>DDJC01000095.1 GCA_002339015.1 Burkholderiales bacterium UBA1834 | reverse complement strand
CGGAATCACCCTCCACGATGTAGATCTCGCAGAGCGACGGGTCTTTCTCCTGGCAATCAGCCAGCTTGCCGGGCAGGCCCAGGCCGTCCAGCACGCCCTTGCGGCGCGTCATTTCGCGGGCCTTGCGGGCGGCTTCGCGGGCGCGGGCGGCCTCCACGATCTTGCCGCAGATGATCTTGGCGTCGATCGGGTTCTCGAGCAGCCAGTCGGTCAGCAGGCGGCTGACGATGTCTTCCACCGGCGCGCGCACTTCGCTGCTCACCAGCTTGTCCTTGGTCTGGCTGCTGAACTTGGGCTCGGGCACCTTCACGCTGACCACGCAGGCCAGGCCTTCGCGCATGTCGTCACCGGCCACCTCGACCTTGGCCTTCTTGGCCAGTTCATTGTCTTCGATGTACTTGTTGATCACGCGGGTCATGGCCGCGCGCAGGCCCGTCAAATGGGTGCCGCCATCCCGCTGGGGGATGTTGTTGGTGAAGCACAGCACCGATTCGTTGTAGCTCTCGTTCCACTGCATGGCCACCTCGACGCCGACGTTGGTGCCGTGCTCCGAGGTCTTGTCGCCATGCGCGTGGAAGATGTTGGGGTTCAGGGTGGTCTTGCCCTTGTTGATGAACTCGACGAAGCCCTTCACGCCGCCGGCATAGGCGAAGTTGTCTTCCTTGTTGTTGCGCTCATCGACCAGGCGGATCTTCACGCCGTTGTTCAGGAAGCTGAGCTCGCGCAGGCGCTTGCTCAGAATCTCGTAGTGGAAATCGATGTTGGTGAAGATCTCTTCATCGGGCAGAAAGTGCACCTCGGTGCCGCGCTTGTCGGTATCCCCCGTGATGCGCATGGGGCTGATCTCGAAGCCGTCGCGCTGCTCCAGCAGGCGGTCTTGCGGCACGCCCTTGCGGAACTCGATGAAGTGCACCTTGCCTTCGCGGCGCACCGTCAGGCGCAGCCACTTGCTCAGCGCGTTCACGCAACTCACGCCCACGCCGTGCAGGCCGCCCGACACCTTGTAGCTGTTCTGGTTGAACTTGCCGCCGGCGTGCAGCTCGGTCAGGGCGATCTCGGCGGCCGAGCGCTTGGGCTCGTGCTTGTCGTCCATCTTCACGCCGGTGGGGATGCCCCGCCCGTTGTCCGTGACGCTGATGGAGTTGTCGGTGTGGATGGTGACGACGATGTCGTCGCAATGACCGGCCAGGGCTTCGTCGATGGAGTTGTCGACCACCTCGAACACCAGGTGGTGCAGGCCGGTGCCGTCGGACGTGTCGCCGATGTACATGCCGGGGCGCTTGCGCACGGCTTCCAGGCCTTCCAGGATCTGGATGCTGCCTTCGCCGTAGCCGGTGTCTGGCACGGGGGGCTGCTGATCGGGGTTCTGGTCGTTCGCTGGGGTGTCGCTCATGTCGGGCCCGGAAAAGAAAAGATCCCCGAAGACGGTCTTCAGGGATCTGACATTTTAGCTTCTTTCACCCCTGTTTTCGGGGGCATTTCAGGCAGCGTTCTATAGGGAAAAGGGCCCTGCCGCTCAGGCGTGCCTGCCGCGCACGCGCCAAGCCATCAGGCCCAGGCCAATGCCCATGAAGGCCCATGTGCCAGGTTCGGGAATCGCTGACGTCGCGTCGATGGCATAGACCCATGTGCCGGAGCCCACCATGTTCTGAAAATACAGATCCAGCGCCTTGTTGGACGTGTTCGTCACCCGGATCTCGAAATGACGTTCGAGGTAAGACACGCCCCCGATGTCGGTGACGGCGTATCTCGGCGGTGACAGGGCATCGGAGAAATCGATTCTCTCGGTCAGATAGAAGATGCCACCTTCCCCCTCGATCGCGTTGAACACATCTCCTACCCCCTGCTGGCTGGCGCTCACGTGCACCTGACCCCAGGCAGCGGTATTAACACGCACGCCCGTGCTCTGCAGATAGGGATCGCTCGCGAAGACAGAGGCATCGGCACTCAACTGAAGCCTGAGGGTGCCGGTCAGCACAGCAGCGGTGTTGGCGGACAAACTCCACCAACTGCTGCCACGTGCGTCAGTCCGCAGCGCTGCCTGCCCGGGGGCGCCACCAGGCTCGAACCCGAAAGGCACATCAGCGAATGTGGAGGCATCGCCGCTGGTCTGGGCCGACAGATGTCCGCCATCCTTGCTGACTTTGGTGAAACCGCCATTCAAGGTGAACCCTTCCTGCACCTGAGTGGCATCGATCAACGAGAGCGAGTTATGCGAGTTGCTGCTGAACCGATCTTCCGGAGAGGATCTGTCCTTACCACTGAGATCGACCCAGTTCTCGAAATCGATCGAGGACCCGTTTTTACCTGCCGTCAACGACGGTGATACCCAGTCATTAGGCTTGAGGTCCGTGAGCGTGTAGCTGAAATCGGTGATTTCTGCCAGGCTCGACATGATCTGGGCTTGTGCCGCCGTCTGGCCGAAACCGATCATGGCGACCAAGGCCACCGCGCACATCTTGGCGTTGAACATGTTGTCTCCCTTGGGTTCAGATTGCCCGAGTCTGGCGCCTGGTGGCACGCACGCGCCAGGCCATCAGACCCAGACCGATGCCCATGAACGCCCAGGTGCCAGGCTCGGGGATGACCGAGTCCGTCAAGGTGCCGGCGGCAGAGGTGTGCACGCCCCCGGTGATGTTCAACACCAGGGCTTGAGCGCTGTTGTTCTCCACAGTGAGTGCGAACGATTTGCTCTGGTTCGCATAACGGCCCTCCGCCAGATCGGTGACACCCTCACTGTTGACCACCTGTCCGGACGTCACGCGCAGGTAGGTTGAATCCAGCGTCGTGTTGTACAAGCCTTCCACCTTGTAGATCCCCAATGAAGCCTGGGATGTCGTCGACAAGGTGATGATCCGATCCGAGGCTTCCTGCAGGCCTGCCAGGCTGACCAGGGCCTGCCCGTTGACCGTCTGCTCAAGGCTCAAGGTGCCGCTGATGGTCAAGCGCGTGTAGGGAGAAAGTGTCCAGTTGGAACTGCCACCGGTGCCCGCAGACGCCCCCAGGTGGTTCATGTACGTGGCCGGAAAGTAGAAGACGCCGGGCGCGTTCTCGAAGCTGCTCTGATCGAGCGTGATGGTGGCGGTCTGGTCACGCCCTGTCTTGGTGGCATGCCCCACGCCATCGTAGGTCTGCGACTGACCCGATTCGGAGCCGAACAGGTTCCCCGGTACCACGATCGACTCACCGGTGCGGGTGTACAGATCGGTGGCACTCACGTACGTGCCGTCCTGGTTGGAGACCAGGGTGAGCTTGGGCGCGTACAGGTCGTATGGCCGAAGATCCGTCACCGTGTAGTTCAGGTTGGTGAGCGAAACCTGGGTCTCGATCACCGGGGCGGCATGGGCCTGAAAGGCGCAGAAGGCCAGCGCGATACCGGCCATTTTGATGGCTTGCATGAAATGACTCCCTTGTAATAGGTCGTCATGCTAGCGTGGCCATCGTTACAAAAAAACCAGGGTCGGCCCACCCCCCTCAACTCGGGGCTGGATTCAGATCCGCATCGGCATCACCACGTACTTGAAGCCTTCGAATTCCGGATTCGTGATCAGCGCCGAGCTGTTGGCGTCGTGCAGGGACACGGTCACCATGTCCTGGCTCATGTTGGCCAGCACGTCCATCAGGTAGCCCACGTTGAAGCCGATCTCGAAGCTGTCGCCGCCGTAGTCGATCTCGAGTTCTTCCTTGGCCTCTTCCTGCTCGGCGTTGCTCGACGCAATGCCCAGAACGCCCGGTGCGAAGTTCATGCGCACGCCCTTGAATTTTTCGGACGTGAGGATGGCGGCACGCTGCAGGCTGGCCAGCAGGGTGGCACGGCCCAGGGTGATGTGGTTCTTGTGGTTCTTGGGGATGACGCGGTTGTAGTCGGGGAACTTGCCCTCGACCAGCTTGGTGACGAACTCCAGGCCGCCGAAGGCGAACTTGGCCTGGTTGCCGGCAAAGCGCATCTCGATCTGGGCTTCTTCGCCCTCTGCGGCCTTGCCGTCGTCTTTCAGCAGGCGTTGCAGCTCCAGCACCGTCTTGCGGGGCAGGATGACTTCCTGCTTGGGCATGTCGACGTCCAGATTGGCCTGGGCCAGGGCCAGGCGGTGGCCATCGGTGGCCACCAGGGTCAGGCTCTTGCCTTCGGCCACGAACAGGATGCCATTGAGGTAGTAGCGGATGTCGTGCACGGCCATGGCGAAGTGCACCTGGCTGATCAGCTGCTTGAGCATCTTCTGCGGCACGCTGAAGGCGGGTCCGAAATCCGCAGCCTCCTGCACCAGGGGGAAATCTTCTGCCGGCAGCGTCTGCAAGGTGAACTTGCTCTTGCCGGCCTGCAGGGTCAGCTTGGTCTGGTTGGCCGTGAGGGATACGGTCTGGTCACCGGGCAGGCTCTTGAGGATGTCACCCAGCTTCTTGGCGCCCACGGTGACGGCGTAGTCGCCCTCGTCACCGCCGAGCTCGGCGTTGGTGCGGATCTGGATCTCCAGATCGCTGGTGACGAGCTCGATCTGGGGGCCCTTCTTGCGGATCAGCACGTTGGCCAGGATGGGCAGGGTGTGGCGACGTTCGACGATGCCGCTGACCGATTGCAGGGCCGAGAGAACTTTTTCTTGGGCTGCTTTCAACACAATCATTTCAGTCTTTCAAATTGGTCGTCGTAGTAGAGGGCCGCATCTTTCTGTGCACAACCGTATTTTGTCCTGATCCATCAAGGGTTTAGCGCCGGGACAAGCCTGTGGGCCACACAGGTCGCGGTTTTGGGGACAACAGACAACAACTTCGGGAAATCGAGGTGGCCTGTGGACAAGCACCACCTTGTCCTTTTTTTATCCACAAGCTTGTTGGCTTGACATCCTCGCAGAAAACGAGGCCATCACGATGTCAGCCCTTGAGCGTCTGCTCCAGCACGTGCAGCTGCTGGTTCAGCTCGGTGTCCTTGGCGCGTTCGCCGGCGATCTTGCGCACGGCGTGCAGCACGGTGGTGTGGTCGCGGCCACCGAACAGCTCACCGATCTCTGGCAGGCTTTTCTGGGTCAGCTCCTTGGCCAGGTACATGGCGATCTGTCTTGGCTTAGCGATGCTGGCCGGGCGCTTCTTGCTGTACATGTCGGCCACCTTGATCTTGTAGAAGTCGGCCACCGTCTTCTGGATGTTCTCGACGCTGATCTGGCGATTCTGGATGGACAGCAGATCTTTCAGGGCCTCGCGGGCCAGCGCGATGGTGATTTCCTTGTGGCTGAACTTGGCGAAGGCCAGCACCTTGCGCAGGGCGCCTTCAAGCTCGCGCACGTTGGCACGCACGTTCTTGGCCACGAAGAAGGCGACGTCTTCGGGCATGGCAATGCCCTCTTGATCAGCTTTCTTGATCAGGATGGCGACGCGCATTTCCAGCTCGGGCGGTTCGATGGCCACCGTCAGGCCCGCGTCGAAGCGGGAAGTCAGGCGCTCATCGATGTTGGCCAGGCCCTTGGGGTAGGTGTCGCTGGTCATGATGATGTGCGCCTTCTTGGCCAGCAGGGCCTCGAACGCGTTGAAGAACTCTTCCTGCGTGCGATCCTTGCCCGCGAAGAACTGCACGTCATCGATCAGCAGCAGATCCAGGCTGTGGTACTTGGCCTTGAGCTCGTCGAACGTTTTGCGCTGGTAGTTCTTGACCACGTCGCTGATGAACTGCTCGGCGTGCAGGTACAGGATGCGCGCGTCGGGCTTGTCGGCCAGCAGGGCGTTGCCCACGGCGTTCATCAAGTGGGTCTTGCCCAGGCCCACGCCGCCGTAGATGAACAGCGGGTTGTACATGTGGCCCGGGCTGCCGGCCACGTGCAGGGCGGCGGTGCGCGCCATCTGGTTGGCGCGGCCGGGCACCAGGTTGTCAAACGTGAGGCCCGGGTTCAGGCCCATCACCTGCGGATGGCCGCCACGGCGCTGGCCAGTGTGCAGGCCGACCACGTTGTGGTGGTCGATGGTCGGGTCGGCCAGCATCACGGTGTGGGGGCCGGCGCTGGGCGGCAGCGGGTTGACGGGCACCTGGCCGTGCTGGGCACCCTGGGCCAGGCCGCGTGCGGCCAAGGCATTCGGGGGCAAGGCAGTGCCCAGGCTGCCCACCTGCGCATTGGGTGGCATCAAGGTGGCGCCGGCGGGGCGGGCCATCGCGGCGCGCGGCGCCATGCTGATGTCCAGGCGGATGGCGCCATCGACCACCTCGGCCAGGATGCCCTCCAGGCGGGCGCTGTACTGCGTGCGGATCCAGTCGAGGATGAAGCGGTTGGGCACCCGCACGTTGAGCACGGTGGTGTCGCCATCACGCAGCAGTTCCGCCGGCGGCAGCGGACGGATCCAGGTGTTGTACTGTTGTTCGGGAAGTTCGGCGCGCAGTTTCTCGCAGCACTGTGCCCAGACAGCGTCCGGGTTGTGGGTGGGTGCCAGGCTGGCACTGGGATTGACGCTGGAATCGGCGGCACTCATGGTTGTGGACAAGTCCTTCCTCGGGCCGCAGATTCTAAGCCCGCGGGCGGGGTTTCCGACAGGTTATCCACAGACTTTGACCTTGCGCTCTATGACGAAAACCCATTGACGGCATCAGCGGACTCTGCTGTAATCGCGGGTTCGACCCCTTGTGGTTGGGCACAGCCTTGTCTTGTTGCAAATCTGGTCCGCCTTGATGGGTTGCACATGGCTTTCGGCAATCGATTCGCAAGCTGTCAACAAACCCGGTCTCGCATGACGCCTTCGGTGCATGAAAGCCCGGAACATGAAAAACCCCTTCGTGGTCCGTTCGACGAACCGCCCGCGGCACCTGCCGCACCGGGCGGCCTTGATCGGGCGGCCGGGGGCCTGAAGGATTCATCATGAAGCGTACTTACCAACCGTCCAAGACCCGTCGCGCCCGCACCCACGGCTTCCTGGTCCGCATGAAGACCAAGGGTGGCCGCAAGGTCATCAACGCCCGCCGCGCCAAGGGCCGCAAGCGTCTGGCCGTCTGATCGTCGCCCGACGATGAGATGAGGCCGACGGGCCGATCCCACGCCTTGCCCGTGGGCGGCACGCATGCCGGCCTCGCCTCGACAGGCTGCATGGCGGTGCCCGGACACACTCCGGGCCGGCCCACGCAGCCTGAACTTTTTGGTTGGCCCCGAAACCCACGCAGCAGCGCCGTGACCAGCTCCTGGCTCAGCCCCCTGGCTTTGCGGCCCCGCCTGCGCGCGGCCGATTTCCAGCAGGCCCTGGGCACGAAGCCCGTGGCGCGCAGCGCGCATTTCACCGTGCATTTCGCCTTGCCTTCACTGGCTCGGCGGGCTCCCCGATCCGTGGGGGAAGCCTTGCATGAACCTGACTTGTCAACAGGCACCGTCCCTGAGGTGGTCGAGCCTGTGGATGAAGTGCGTACTCACCACCGCGTCTGGCGCTTGGGGCTGGTCCTGCCCAAGCGCATGGCCAAGCGCTCCGTCACCCGATCGCTGATCAAGCACCAGGCGCGCCAGCTGTGGCGCGAGCATGCCGCCGATCTGGAACAGGCCGGCTGGCTGAGTGCCGAACGCCCGGCCGGCAACTGGGTGCTGCGCCTGAAGGCCCCCTGGCCGGTCAAGGATTTCCCCAGCGCCGCCTCCGAGCCGCTCAAGCAGGCCGTTCGTGCTGAACTGCAGGCCATGCTGCGCCACTGCGTGCAGACGGGCTTCAAGCCAGGAGGCCAGCGATGAGCCGATTCTGGACACTGCCCGTGATGGCCTTGGGGCATCTGTCCCGACTGCTCAACGCGGTGCTGATGGGGCTGGTGCGCGGTTACCGCTTCTTTTTGAGCCCCTGGCTAGGCTCGGCCTGCCGGTTCACACCCACCTGTTCCGCGTATGCGCTCGAATCCCTGCAAAAGCATGGGCCTGCCGCGGGCACTTATCTGAGCGCGCGGCGTCTATTGCGCTGCCACCCGGGTTGCCCGGGCGGCCATGACCCGGTGCCTGACCGGCCGCCGCGTCTGTTTTCCTTCCTGTCTTCCACTTCTTCTTCGTCTGAAGCACCCCGCCCATGAATGATATGCGTCGGACCATTCTGTGGTCAGTGTTTGCGTTCTCGCTGCTGATGCTGTGGGACGGCTGGCTGCGCCACACTGGCCAGCCTTCCATGTTCGCCCCCGCGCCGGCTGTTTCTGCCGCGTCGGCACCCTCCGGCTCTGCCAACGCTTCCAGTGCAACGGATGCCGGCTCGGTGCCGCCGCCTTCGGCCACCGGTGGCAATGCCGCCGTGCCCGTGGCGGCCGCCGCCTCGGGTGCCGTGGTGCCGGGCGCTGCGCCGGCCGTGCCGCGCCAGCAATTGGTGCTGACCACCGATGTGCTGCGCGCCACGGTGGACACCCAGGGCGGCAACCTCGTCAAGGTCGAGCTGCTCAAGTACACCGATCAGGATCACCCTGAAAAGAACGTGCTGGTGCTGGATCCGGCGCATTCCTATTCGGCCCAGTCAGGGCTGGTGGGCGCGGCCGGCACCGAGCTGCCCAACCACACCTCGGCCATGGCACCTGTCACGGCCGAGCGCACGCTGGCAGACGGCCAGGATGCCCTGGTGCTTAAGCTCGAATCGGCGCCGGTCAACGGCGTCAAGCGCGTGCTGACCTACACCTTCCCACGTGGCGGCTACGCCGTTGGTGTCAAGCAGGAGGTGGTCAACACCTCGGGCACCACGGTGCGCCCGCAGGTCTACGTGCAGCTGGTGCGCGATGGCGTGGTGCCGGCGTCGTCGGGCTTCTTCGGCGCGCCCACCTCGTACACGGGCCCGGCCTTCTACACGGCCAACTCCAAGTTCAAGAAGGTGGAGTTCAAGCACATCGATGACAACAGCACCGAGTTCGACAAGACGGCCAACAACGGCTGGGTGTCGGTGGTGCAGCACTACTTCGCATCGGCCTGGCTGAACACGCAGGACACCTCGCGCGAGTTCTTCGCGCGCAAGGTGGGCACCAACCTGTACGCCGTGGGCATGCTGTTCAACCTGGGCGAGGTGGCCGGCGGCCAGAGCAAGGCTTTCGAGTCGCAGCTCTACGTGGGCCCGCAGGAAGAAAAGAAGCTCGAAGCCCTGGCCCCTGGCCTGGAGCTGGTCAAGGATTACGGCATCGTCACCATCCTGGCCAAGCCGCTGTTCTGGCTGCTGTACTACCTGCACAGCCTGCTGCACAACTGGGGCTGGTCCATCGTGGCCCTGGTGGTGCTGCTCAAGGCCGCCTTCTACTGGCTGAACGCCAAGGCCTACCGTTCGATGGCCAAGATGAAGGCCATCAACCCGCGCATCCAGGAGATGCGTGAGCGCCTGAAGGACAAGCCGCAGCAGATGCAGCAGGAGATGATGAAGATCTACCGCGAGGAGAAGGTCAACCCGATCGGCGGCTGCCTGCCGATCATGATCCAGATCCCCGTGTTCATCGCGCTGTACTGGGTGCTGCTGTCGTCCGTCGAGATCCGCAACGCTCCGTGGATCGGCTGGATCACCGACCTGTCGGTGAAGGATCCGTACTTCGTGCTGCCGCTGCTGATGACGCTGTCGACCCTGCTGCAGACCTGGCTGAACCCGACGCCGCCGGATCCCCTGCAGGCCAAGATGATGTGGATCATGCCGCTGGTGTTCTCGGTGATGTTCTTCTTCTTCCCGGCCGGCCTGGTGCTGTACTGGCTGACGAACAACATCCTGTCGATCGCCCAGCAGTGGATGATCAACAAGCAGATCGAGGGTGGGGCCAAGAAGGCCTGACGCCTCCGGAGCACACCGTCAGAGGGCCCCACAGGGGCCCTTTTTCATGCCTGCTCAAAGGGCACGCACCTTTTGTATGCAATCGGTCCTCAAATTTGTATGCAATTTATCAGTGCGTTTGTATGCAATCTGGTGCGCGATGCGCTTTGACGAGGCATGTTTCCCTGAAAAGGGGACATAATCCTTCGAAAACCAGCCAAAAACGGCTGGCACAGCCATTGCGTTGAAGCCTCCCATCGGCCACCCGGCCGCAGGAGGTCTTCCGATGTCCCTTGCACCGACGATTGAAGCGCAGCGACTGGCCACGATGGCCTCGCAGGCCGACCTGGAGCTGACCCAGCTGGTCAAGCGCTATGGCGATGGCCCGTCCGCCCCGGTGGCGGTGGACCACATCGACCTGCGCATCAAGGCTGGCCACTACTGCTGCCTGCTGGGCCCCTCGGGTTGCGGCAAGACCTCGACGCTGCGCATGATCGCCGGCCATGAGGATGTGAGCGAAGGCGACATCGTGCTGGGTGGGCGCAACATCACGCGCCTGCCTGCCTCGGCGCGCGGCACCTCGATGATGTTCCAGAGCTATGCCCTGTTCCCGCACCTGAGCGCGCTGGACAATGTGGCCTTCAGCCTGAAGATGCGCGGCATGGGCAAGGCCGAACGCCATGCCAAGGCGCAGGATCTGCTGCAGCGTGTGTCGCTGGGCCACCTGGCGCAGCGCAAGCCGGCGGAGATGTCCGGCGGGCAGCAGCAGCGCGTGGCCCTGGCCCGCGCGCTGATCACCGAGCCGCGTGTGCTGCTGCTCGATGAGCCGCTCTCCGCACTGGACCCTTTCCTGCGCATCAAGATGCGCGCCGAGCTCAAGGCCTGGCAGAAGACGCTGGGCATGACCTTCATCCACGTGACCCACTCGCAGGAAGAGGCCATGGCCCTGGCCGATCAGGTGGTGGTGATGAACGCCGGCCGCATCGAGCAGGAAGGCACCCCCCATGAGATCTTCAACACGCCACGCACCGAGTTCGTGGCCCGCTTCATCGGCGGCCACAACGTGATCGCCAGCGGCGGTGAGCGCCTGGCCGTGCGCACCGACAAGACCCGCCTCAGCCGCGAGGCCGACGCGCCGCTGGGCAGCAGCCTGGCTGCCACCGTGACCGGCGTGGAGTACCAGGGCACCTACGTGCTGCTGACCTTGCAGTCGGGCGGCCCGGGCGGGCAGGACAGCAGCGAACTCAACGTGATGCTCAGCGAGGCGGCCTACCAAGCCACGCCGTGGCAACCGGGTGACCCCGCCCGCGCGCATTGGGACACCCACGACGTGCACCGCCTGGCCGCCTAGCGAACGCGGTTCCTTTCCCAAAACTTCTCAAACGATGTTCTCGATGGTGCTGTGCCTGGCGCAGCGCCAGGGGGCCGTGCTGCCCTCTGATCCTTCTCACCCCTCACCACCATCCCTTTCAACCCTTCTGGAGCTCGCACCATGTCCCAATCGAACGATGACGCCGTGAACAACCCACGGCCTACCCTGGACGCTTCACGCCGCACCGTGCTGAAGATGGGCCTGATGGGCACGACCGGCATCCTGGCCACCGGCCTGGCCCCGGCCGTGCACTCGGCCGACAAGATCACGCTGCGCTACCTGGGCACGGCCGTGAACCAGGACAAGGCCATCGCGCAGAAGTTCGAGGCCGACACCGGCATCAAGATCCAGTACATCCCCGTGACCACGGACGACGTGACCAAACGCGCCGTGACCGCCCCCAACAGCTTCGACCTGATCGACACCGAGTACTTCAGCTTGAAGAAGATCATCCCCACGGGCAACCTCAAGGGCATCGACGTCAAGCGCATCAAGAACGCCGACAAGATCACCACGCTGTTCACCAAGGGTGAAGTGGGCGGCAAGAAGGTGGGTGACCAGGGCACGGCGCCCAAAAAGGTGATGTTCCTGGAGGCCGAGAAATCCAAGGCCTTCGCCAAGGAGCCCACGCAGTTCATGACGCTGATCCCCACGGTCTACAACGCCGACACGCTGGGCATCCGCCCCGACCTGATCAAGCGCCCCATCAGCAGCTGGAAGGAGCTGCTGAACCCCGAGTTCAAGGGCAAGGCCGCCATCCTGAACATCCCATCGATCGGCATCATGGACGCGGCGATGGTGGTCGAGGCCATGGGCATCTACAAGTACCCCGACAAGGGCAACATGACCAAGAAGGAGATCGACCTCACGATCAAGACCTTGATCGAGGCCAAGAGGGCCGGCCAGTTCCGCAGCCTGTGGAAGGACTTCAACGAGTCGGTCAACCTGATGTCCTCGGGCGAGGTGGTGATCCAGTCGATGTGGTCTCCCGCCGTGACGGCCGTGCGCACCAAGGGCATCGCCTGCACCTTCCAGCCGCTGAAGGAAGGCTACCGCGCCTGGGCTGCCGGTTTCGGCGTGCCGGCCACGCTGAGCGGCAAGAAGCTCGATGCCGCCTACGAGTTCATCAACTGGTTCCTCGACGGCTGGGCTGGCGCCTACCTCAACCGCCAGGGCTATTACAGCGCCGTGCTCGACACCGCCAAGGCCAAGATGGAAGCCTATGAATGGGCTTACTGGATGGAGGGCAAGGCCGCCAGCCAGGACATCAAATCGCCCACCGGCCAGGTGCTGGCCAAGGCCGGCGAAAAGCGCGATGGCGGCAGCTACGAAGACCGCATGGGCGGCATCGCCTGCTGGAACGCGATCATGGACGAGAACACGTACATGGTCCAGAAGTGGAACGAGTTCGTGGCCGCGTGAGGCGGGCCATGGCTTGCATGCACCGGGGGCGCAAGTCCGGCGCCTCGCGGTTGTCCCCTGTTGATCCCTGTTGTCCCCAAACCCTGGAGTAACCTTTCCATGACGCACCCTTCCCTTTGCTCGCCTCTCGTTGCCGTGGCCGTGCTGGCCCTGTGCGGTGCCGCGCAGGCGCAAACGTCCGTGACGCTGTATGGCGCACTCGGCCTGGACGTGGTCAGTGCAACCAATGTCTACACCGGTACCAGCAAGAAATCGCAGCTGCGCATCGATGACAACGCCATCGTCAACTCGCGCATCGGCCTGCGTGGCATCGAAGACCTGGGCGGCGGCCTGAACGCCGTGTTCGGGCTGGAATCCTCGGTGTCGCCCGATACCGGCACGGCCCGCTCGCAGTTCTGGAACCGTGGTGCCTTCGTCGGCCTGAGTGGCGGCTTCGGGTCCATCAAGTTCGGCCACCAATGGGATGTGGCCGATGACCTGATGGGCAACTACTTCGTGTTCGCCTATTACTCGCCCTTCTTCTTCGACGGCTTCGGCTCGCTGAGCAACTACTACAGCAATGCCATCAAGTACAACTCGCCCAAGATCGGCGGCTTCGAAGGCGGCCTGTTCTACGCCCTGGGCGAGAAAACGGTGAGTGGCTCGGCCGGCAACTTCGCGCAGGCCGTGGGCACCTACACCGCCGGCCCCTTCAGCATCGGCCTGGTGGCCGACACGCTCAAGGCCGATGACGGCAGCAACAACAAGAACGACATGTGGGCCATCGGCGCAGCCTACAACTTCGGCGTGGCCAAGCTGCGCGGTGGCTTCGCACGCGCCGATGTCGAGATCGGCTCGGTCTACAAGGCCAACCTGATCGACGTGGGCGTGGACGTGCCCTTCAGCGCCATGAGCGGCATGTCCGTCGATTTCGTCAAGAAGGACGTCAAGAGCTCGGACGACGATACCGAGTACGTGCGCCTGCAGGGCTACTACAGGCTGTCCAAGCGCACCTCGCTCAACACCAACCTGATCTTCCTGAAGAACTCGGGCAATGCCGACTTCGTCTGGTATGGCGATGGTGCTCCGGGCCAGAAGCAGACCATCTTCACGGTCGGTATCACGCACTCGTTCTGATCTGTTGTTGACCTGATGCGCTGCGCGCGGAGAACGGCATGAAATCTCCTCCTTCCTGGTTGCAGGCCTTGCCCATGGGCGGGGTGTTCCTGCTGTTTTTCGCGCTGCCGCTGCTGCTGATCGTGGCGGTGAGCTTCTGGCCGCAGAACGAGTACACGCTGGAGCCTGGCTTCACGCTGGACAACTACACCACGCTGTTCAGCGGCTGCGGCAGTACGGACGAACTGTGCGTCACGGTCAAGACCTATCTGTCCACCTTGAAGTTTTGCTTTCTGGTGTGGCTGGTCACGCTGGTGCTGGGCTTCACGCTGGCCTACTTCGTGGCCTTCCACGTGCCCAGCCTCGCGGCACAGACGGTGCTGTTCACCATCCTGACCATCCCGTTCTGGACATCGAACGTGATCCGCATGATCTCGTGGATCCCGCTGCTGGGCCGCAACGGCCTGGTCAACCAGAGCCTGATGGGTGTGGGCATCACCGACCAGCCCCTTGATTGGCTGCTGTACTCGGATTTCGCGGTGGTGCTGGCCTTCGTGCACCTCAACACCACCTTCATGATGGTGCCGATCTTCAACTCGATGATGAAGATCGATCGATCACTGCTGGAGGCGGCCGACGACTGCGGCGCCACGGCCTGGCAGACGCTGTGGAACGTGATCGTGCCGCTGTGCCGCACGGGCATCCTGATTGGCTCGATCTTCGTGATCACGCTGGTGATGGGTGATTTCGTCACCGTGGGCGTGATGGGTGGGCAGCAGATCGCCTCGGTCGGCAAGACCATCCAGGTGCAGACCTCCTATTTGCAGTTCCCGCTTGCGGCGGCCAATGCAGTGGTGCTGCTGGCGGTGGTGCTCTTGATCATCGCGGCGCTGAACCGCCTGGTTGACTTGCGCAAGGAGCTCTGACATGGCTGGAACCGTCAAGCGACGCGCCCGTGGCTTCTGGCCACTGGCCCTCATCTTCGGACTGTATGTGCTGTTCCTGTACGGCCCGGTCATCACCATCTTCGTGCTGAGCTTTCAAGGGCCCAATGGCGGCCTGACCTTCCCGATGCAAGGCACCTCGGTGCACTGGTACCAGGAGCTGTTCAAGGGCCTGGGTGTGGTCGACATCGGCGCGGCGCTCAAGCGTTCGCTGGCGCTGGGCACGGTGGTGATGGGATTGACGGTGCTGATCTCGCTGGCGGCGGGCCTGGCCTTCCGCAAGGGGCTCAAGGGCGGCGGCGTGCTGTTCTACACCTCGGTGGCCAGCCTGATCATGCCCTCCATCATCATCTCGCTGGGCATCGGGCTGCAGTTCCGCCTGTTCGACGGCATCGTCAAAAGCCTGTTCGAGCGCTGGGAATGGACGGAGGCACTGGAGACCTACACCACGCTGATGGGCCTGTACACCTCGGGCCTGGGCGCGCACCTCACCTGGACGCTGCCCTTCGGCATGCTGATCATGTTCGCGGTGTTCAACCGCTTCAACCCGGCCTATGAAGAAGCCGCGCGCGACCTGGGCGCCACGCCCTGGCAGGCCCTGCGCCATGTGGTGCTGCCGCTGATCGGGCCTTCGCTGGTGGGTGTGGGCATGTTCGGCTTCACCCTGAGCTGGGACGAGATCGCGCGCTCCTCGCAGGCCATCGGTGATCTCAACACCCTGCCGCTGGAACTGCAGGGCCTGACCACCACGGTGACCACGCCGTCCATCTACGCGCTGGGCACCCTGACCACCCTCATTTCGCTGCTCGTGATCTTCGTGGCACTGGGCGGGGTGTGGTTGCTGCGCGCCCGCACCGCTGGCATGCCCCATGCTCACTGAACAGAACCTGAGGCCTTGCGCATACCGAGAGAGACAAGAACCATGGACGATCCGACACGCGATGGCGGCACGCCGCCCAGCGACGATGAGATCCACCAGCGCTTCATCGAAGCCATCATCGACCAACGCCTGCTGCCCGGCACCAAGCTGGTGGAAGACAAGCTGGGCCAGGCCTTCGGCGTGTCGCGCACGCGGGTGCGGCAGGTGCTGATCCGTCTGGCGCAGGAGCAGGTGGTCACGCTCGAGCCCAACAAGGGCGCCACCGTGGCCCAGCCTTCCATCGAGGATGCGCGCGAGGTGTTCGAGGCCCGCGCCCTGGTCGAGGCCGTGCTGGTGGGCCGCTTCATCGAACGCGCCACGCCGGCCGACCTGCGGGCGCTGGAGGCCTGCATCGAGGCGGAGGAAGAAGCTCGCCGAGAAGGTGATCAAGCCGCGGCCTTGCGCCTGTCCGGCCGTTTTCATTTGATGATCGCCGAGGTGGCTGGCCACCAGACCTTCGCGCGCATGCTGGCCATGCTGATCTCGCGCACCTCGCTGATCCTGATGAGCTATGCGCCGCTGGCACGCTCCGAGCGTCAGGCCTTTGCGGCCGTGCCTGCGCGCTGGGTGGATGCCTGCCGCTGCAATGCGCACCGTGGCGTCCTCACGGCCCTGCGTGAGGCACGCCGGCCGGGCGCCGGGCTGTCGGATGTGGCCACCTGGCTGGGTGAATCGCAGCAGCGCATGCGCGAGCACCTGGCCGACATGGAGGCAGGCTTGTGCTTCAACCTGCCCGAATCGCCCTCGGCTGACGTGGTGGACTTGTTCAGTGCGCCGAGCCCCGCCGCGCGGCGACCCCGAAAGGCCCCCCGGGGTTCGGGCAGCAAGGGGTGATGCGCATGTCCCATGTCCTGCTGATCAACCCGAACACCAGCGTCGAGGTGACCGAGCGCCTGGTCGGCCAACTGCGCCCGTGGTGCCCGCCCGATCTGCCGTTGATGGGGCTGACGGCCGAGTTTGGCGAGCCCTACATCGCCACGGAGGCCGCCTACGTGGTGGCTGGCCATGCGGTGCTGGAGGCCTTTCGCCACCACGTCGATGAACATGGCCTGCCGCGTGCGGTGCTGGTGGGCTGCTTTGGTGACCCGGCCGTGTGGGCCTTGCGCACCGAAGCGCCCGAACTGCCCGTGACGGGCCTGGCCGAGGCGGCCATGCGCGAGGCCCAGGCCATCGGCCCCTTCGCCGTCGTGACGGGTGGCCATGCCTGGGGGCCCATGCTGGAGCGCCTGGCGCGGGGCCTGCGGCTGTCGGGCGCCGAGGGCCTGCAGCAGGTGCACACCGTGGAGGCGTCGGGTGGTGAACTGGCGGCCGACCCGGAGGCGGCTCATGCCCTGCTGCGCGAGGCCTGCGTGGCCGTGGCCCAGGGCAGCCCCCAACCCGCTGCCGTGGTGCTGGGCGGCGCCGTGCTGGGCGGCTGGGCCGCACCGATCGCACCCTTGCTGCCCTGCCCGCTGATCGACAACGTCGAGGCGGGTGGACGCTGGCTGTCGCGCGTGCTGGGGCTGCCGGGTGAGCCCGGCCACGTCATCGCGGACGGGGTGGGCTGAGAAGCCGCCTCAGCCGCGCCGACGACGGGCGAACAGCAGCGTGCTCAGCCCGGCAGCCATCAGGGCCCAGGTGCCCGGTTCCGGCACCACACCGGCCTGCAGTTCGAAACTCGGTGGCGTGCCACCGGCGCCAGCGTTGAACACCTCCAGCTTTCCTTGCACGGTGATCTGGATGCGGCCAGGGTTGGTCAGGTAGATGTGGCCGTTACCGTCCAGACCGATGGCACTGAGCGCCAGCTCACGCCCGGCTTCCGGCGTCACAGTGATCGTGGCCGAGGCGCCGGGTTGGTTGAACAGCACCCGGTCATCGGCATTGAGCGTGATCGACTCCGCGAATGACAGCGGGAACGGCGGTCGCTGGAGCACGTTCACCGTGTCCACGTCCGGGGGCTGCGTTCCAGTCGTCTCGAAGATGACGTCGGAACCGATGGTGATGTTGCCAGCGGGCGAATGGATCTTGAGCGCGGGCCCTTTCACCAACAGATTGCTCATTGTGAGATTGCCACCGGCATAGATGACCAGCGTGTCGTCGAAGACGATGGAGCCGCCTGAGATGGTGAAGTCTCCGGCGCACGAAAGCCGTTGCGTGGAAGAGGCCGGCTGATCCAGCAGCAGCGTCTGGCCGCAATCCAGCGAGGTGTTGAGTTCGAGGCTGGCATGGGCGGATCCCGCCATCATGGACGCGGCCAGAACCAGGCCGCGCATCGTCATCGATCGCATTGTGTCTCCCTGTTGATGGTGCCGAGGCCAGTG
The DNA here is from genome assembly GCA_002339015.1 of Burkholderiales bacterium UBA1834. Taxonomy (GTDB): domain Bacteria; phylum Pseudomonadota; class Gammaproteobacteria; order Burkholderiales; family Burkholderiaceae_C; genus Aquabacterium. The sequence continues at coordinate 19,651 of DDJC01000095.1, read as the reverse complement.
CCTCGATCGTGAGAGAGTGTAAGGAATCCAACCTTGTGCTGCATGACCGTCGGCCACTGTGCAATCTGCACCCCCACGACCAAGGGGTGTGCAGAACCCTTCACGTAGAAACCCTTTTGACGCGGCGCAGCGTGAAGAGTAAAACTATCGAATGTTAAATGTCGATAGAAAAGCCTAAGGTAAAGCACATGCGCAAGCTGTTGTTGAGCTGGACCTTCCTGGGCGTGGCCCTGGCGCTGGGGATCTGGTCCACCATCGCGCTGGACTACGACCAGAACAAGGTCGTGCTGTACTTCCTGCTGCCCTACTTCGCGCTGGCCACCCTGATGCAGTACGTGTGGCCCGAGCAGCCCAACCAGTTCGAGCACGGCGAGGTCTGGACGGACATCCTCAACAACGCTGCCCTGCTGGGCATCACGGCGCTGCAGGGTGCGATCGTCCATTGGATGGCCGCTGGCGGCAACGGCCTGCTGTTCCAATGGGGCTGGCTGCCCGAATCCTTCGCGGCGCACCACCTGCCCATGTGGGGCCAGGTGCTGGTGGCCTGGCTGGTGTTCGACTTCATGTTCTACGCCACGCACCGCATTGCACACGAGGTCGATTTCTTCTGGCGCTTCCACAGCGTGCACCACAGTGCCAACCGGCTGAGCTTCATGAACGCCAGCCGCGTGCACCCGATCGACATCATCTGGCGCCGCCTGGTGCCCCTGTTCGTGGCCTTCCAGACCGGCGTGAGCCCCGAGGCCATGATCATGGCCAATACCATCGGCGCCACGCTGGCGGTGATCACGCACATGAACGTGGATTTCCGCTTCGGCGTGCTGAACTACGTGTTCGGCAGCAACGAAGTCCACCGCTGGCACCACTCCAACAAGATCGAGGAGGCCAAGAACTTCTCGGTGGTGATGATCTGGGATCACCTGTTCGGCACCTTCGTCTACAAGCCCCAGGGCCAGGAGCGCCCGGCCAGGATGGGCCTGTTCAACGAGCTGTACTACCCCCGGCACAACTTCTGGGGGCAGCTGCTGATCCCCTTCACCTGGAAGCGCTGGAAGGCGCGCCAGGCTGCCGCCGCCCAGGATGCCGTGCCGACGGAGCCGGCCTTCAGCGACACCCTGCCCGCGCAGCGGGTGGCCACTGACGACCGCAAGCCACTGACGGCCTGAGGGCGCACGCGCCGCCCTTGATGCCTCTTGATGCAGCCCTGCCTGCGCATCGAGGCCTGACGGGTTTCACCCATCGCCGACAATGACGGCTTGGCCGCCCGCGCACTGCGGCCGCGACTGTCAAGGAATCGAGCAGCAAGATGGCGTGGACCGATCGACACAGCCCCATCGTGGCCGTGGCCACCGCCCCCGGACGGGGTGCCGTGGGCATGGTGCGCGTGTCTGGCAAGGGCCTGGCGCCCCTGGCCCGCGCCCTGACCGGCCGCGACCTGACTCCGCGCCACGCCACCTATGGCCCCCTGCGTGATGCGCGCGGCGAGGCCATCGACCACGGCCTGGCCATCTACTTCCCGGGGCCGCACAGCTACACCGGTGAGGACGTGCTGGAGCTGCAGGCCCATGGTGGGCCCGTGGTGCTGCAGTTGCTGGTGGCGCGCTGCCTGGAGGCAGCGGCATCCATCGACCCTGACACGGGCCGCGCCCTGCTGCCCGGCCTGCGCCTGGCCGAGCCCGGCGAGTTCACCGAGCGGGCCTTCCTCAACGACAAGATCGACCTGGCCCAGGCCGAGGCCATCGCCGACCTGATCGACGCCAGCACCGAAGCGGCCGCGCGCTCGGCCAGCCGCTCGCTGGGCGGTGCCTTCTCGGGCGAGGTCAACACCCTGCGCGATCGCCTGATCGAGCTGCGCATGCTGGTCGAGGCCACGCTGGATTTTCCAGAAGAAGAGATCGACTTCCTGGAAAAGGCACGTGCCCGTGAGCGCCTGGACAAGGTGGCCGACGCCGTGGACAGCGTGCTGGCCCACGCCCGCCAGGGCGCCCTGCTGCGCGAAGGCCTGCAGGTGGTGCTGGCCGGGCAGCCCAACGCGGGCAAGAGCTCGCTGCTCAACGCGCTGGCGGGGGCCGAGCTGGCCATCGTCACACCCATTCCCGGTACCACGCGCGACAAAGTCAGCGAGACCATCCAGATCGAAGGTGTGCCGCTGAAGGTGATCGACACCGCCGGCCTGCGCGCCGAGCACGAGGCCAGCGACGAGGTCGAGCGCATCGGCATGGCACGCAGCTGGGAAGCCATTGGCCAGGCCGATGTGGTGCTCTTTCTGCATGACCTGACGCGGGTGGACGAGTCGGCCTACGCCCAGGCCGATGCTGGTATCGCACAGCGACTGGCCGAGGCCGTGGGCGGCCGTGTGCCGGTGCTTCATGTGTTCAACAAGGCCGATGCGGCAGGGACACGGGCCGTGGCCGCGCACACCGCGTTGGAACCGATGCCGCCTGGCGAGCGTGTGGCCTTGTCAGCCCGTACCGGCGAAGGCCTCGAACCGCTGCGCCATGAACTGCTGACCCTGGCCGGCTGGCAGCACAACGCCGAAGGCGTGTTCATCGCGCGCCAGCGCCATGTGCAGGCGCTGCGCGAGGCGCGGGCGCACCTGGAGATGGCGCAACTGCATGCAGCGCAGGCTGATGGTGCACTGGACCTGCTGGCGGAAGAATTGCGCCTGGCGCACGATGTGCTGGGGCGCATCACCGGGGCGTTCTCGGCGGATGACCTGCTGGGCGAAATTTTCAGCAGGTTCTGCATCGGCAAGTGATGCCGCGTTCCGTCGCTTCCTGGCGTTCAACGCGCCGCAGGCGTGGTTGACGGGGCCTCTGTCAGATCTGGCCATTGCGGGTTGATGCTCTGCAGGTGCGACGACAGCAATTTGAGGTAGTTCTTTTTGCACTGGTTCTTATTGCCGTACAGCGGACCGCCAAAGCAGCTGATGCCGTCCGACGAGTAGGTGGCCGAATACAGTGCATCCGACTTGGGCCCACCGGAGGAATCGACACCCAGCACGCCCACCGTCCAGACCCTGTGCTTCATGAAGGTGCCTTGCGAGCCGGACACGCCCGTACCGCGTGCCAGCTTTTCAAACACCAGGTGGGAATAGCCTTTTGCATTGAACGCTGGCCGCTGCAAGGGATCGGTGTGCACCAAGGTTGTGACCTCCACGCCTGTCACGGCGCTCCATTGCTTGAAGGAACGCTCGATGCTGCCCCAAGTCCAGTCTCTCCAGTCGGCTGCGCTAACCAGCAGCCCGCCAGTAGGCAGGTAGTCCTTCTCCAAGGAGATATCGAAGACCACCATGATTTTCGATGGCGGGACGTCGTTCGGCGTGGTGCGCCTGGTTTCACTCAGAATTTTTGGATCGTCAATGGTTGCGCAGGCCGTCATGGCCAACGCGAGGATGGCACTGCCGATCCGTTTGGTGGTGGATTTCATGTTGATTCTGCTTTGATGATCGCAGGCATCCCTCGGGGACACACACGCGCGCGCTGGTGCGGCCTCCCCGAGCCCCTCTGTAGTTTGGCAGCATAACGCGGGTTGTTAGGCGGGGCGCCTCCTTGTCGGGTATCTCACGTGCAGGGCCCGGCTGAATCGCCGAGCCGGTGATGACAGATGTAGGTGCACCCTGACGCGTTTTTGAGTCTCGGCCTATGGCCGCGCATCGGGTGGCAGGCTTTAATTCGTCCTGGGCCGCAAGAGCCCCATTGAGGAGAAAAACGTGAACCCCAAGAGACCGTTCCTGATCGTGGTGATCATTGCTGCCATCGCGCTGGTCGCCTTTCTGGCGCTCTCGGGAAGGGACAAGACGGACGCTGTGCCAGCCCAGGTGATCCCTGAAGCTCGTTAACGGCGCCCCCCCTTGAGAGCGATGGCGCTGCAGGCCTCTGCCAGCGTCACGCTCTGGATGCGAGACGGGACAGATCAACTCATCGACAACGCCATCGGCATTGCGGGCGCCGCTTGTGGAATCGGACTGTCGTTGAGGATCGTCGGCTGTATGGCCGGCGCTCAGGATCTGGACCCTGTCGGCAATTGGCACTGCGCACACGACAAGGGCATCACTCCGCCAACCGGGCGTACCCAGCCTGAGCCTTGAGGGTTCGCGTGGCCGCTGGCGCCGGAATCCCGGCAGGTGCCTCCAACAGCCTTGTGGCGTCGTCGAGGGCCTCGTCAATGTCGTCCAGGCTGGGGTTCTCGGCAGCGATCAGGGCTTCCAGCTGATCCAGGTCGAGCGTCGTTTCCCGCGCCGCCGGGCGCGCGTTGCGGCTGTTGGTGAACACCTTGTGGCCAGGCTGGGCCGGGGCAGCGGTGACGGCCTGCCGCACGCCCAGCGCGAACGCCGTGGGTGGATGCCGGGTGAGCGTGGTCAGGCCGCCGTTGCGGGCCAGGCGGTTGTTGTCTACCGTGCTGTCGGCCCATTGGGGGCCGGCATAGCGCACGGCCGCGTACATGAGCTTGGCGCGGATGCCGGAGACCCCCGAGACCAGCATGCCCTCGTAGAACACACGGTGCACGGCCTTCCAGGGCTCGGTGCGGGTGTCGCAGTAGAAATCATGTACGACGGAGGCTTCGCGGTACTTGCCCTCGAACGGACCGCCGATCAGTGTCCACAGGACCTGCGGGATGGACGCCCCGTCGACCTTGGTGCCTTTGGGCACTGGCCACTTCTTTTGCTGGGCATCCTGGAACCCGAAGGGCGCCATGAGTTGCATCAGTCTGCCGTCGGGCAGCGGTTTGAGGATCAGCTCCCCGATGTAGGACCCGATGCCTGCCCTTGTCTCGTCCGCCATGGCGGTCTCCCCTTGTGTGATCCTTCGATCTTGGGGCTGGGCGCATCGGGCGTCAACCGGGCTTTACCGGGCGCCTCACCCGCCAGAGGCCGGTGGCAGGGCGACCAGCTTGTTCACATCGAAGCCCTGTGCCTGCAGGCGCGTCTTGATGGCAGCCAGGTCCTGCGCCGGCAACGTGGGCGTGCGCGCCAGGATCCACAAGTACTCGCGGGAGGGCTCGCTGACCACGCTGTAGCGGTAGTCTTCGGCCAGCTGGACCACCCAGTAGGGGGCCCACACACCAGGGAACCACGACACGATGGCCGGCGCGAAGCGCACCTCCAGCCGCGCGGTGCTCACCGGCTCGGCCAGCGGGATGCCAAACAAGCGCTTTTGCTGCAGGCGGGCACGGCCGACAGCCTCGTCCGTCTTGCCTCCGGCCGTGAGGCAGCGGTTGGTCACCTCGACCTGGCCATAGGACAGCAGCTTGTAGTCGGCCGTGACGTTGCCGGTGCACTGTTTCTGGAAGCTGTTGGGGTAGTAGGCGATCTGGTACCAGCGGCCCATGTAGCGGTTGATGTCCACGGACGGAACCGTCTCCAGCGGGGCCGGCGTGGTGGCGAAGCTCTGGCCGGCGGCGAACAGGGCCAGGGCGGCCACCACCGGGGCGTGCCAAAGGGAAGGCAGGCGGGCGCGGGTGCTCATGGTGTCTCCTTTTCTGATCATGGGTGGATTTCCGCGTTGTATCAGATGGCGCGGTGGCCGGAGGTGCCCACCGGGAGTGACCCTGCCATCGCCCGGCCTAAGCACTCTGGCCGATAGTGGAGCCCGATGCCCAGCACGCCCGTTCCCACCGACACGCTCAAGCGCTACCTTCCCTGGCTGGTGGCCACGGCGCTCTTCATGGAACAGCTGGACGCCACCATCGTCAACACGGCGATCCCGTCGATGGCGGTCAGCCTGCAGGCCACGCCACTGAGCCTCAAGGCCGTGGTCAGCAGCTACATCCTGAGCCTGGCGGTGGGCATCCCTGTCAGTGGCTGGATGGCCGACCGCTTCGGCACGCGGCGCGTGTTCGGCGGGGCGGTGCTGCTGTTCACGATCGCCTCGGTGCTGTGCGGTCTGGCCGTGAACGTGCCCATGCTGGTGGCCGCGCGCATCCTGCAGGGCCTGGGCGCGGCGATGATGATGCCAGTGGGGCGCCTGGCCATCATCCGCACCTTCTCCAAATCGGAACTGTTGAGCGCGATGAACTTCGTGATCATCCCAGCACTGATCGGGCCGCTGCTGGGGCCAACGGTGGGCGGGTTGATCGTGCACTGGTTCACCTGGCGCGAGATCTTCTTCGTCAACCTGCCGGTGGGCGTGCTGGCGCTGTGGCTGATCCACAGGCACATGCCCGATTACAAGGGCGACCGCAAACGCCCGCTCGATGTGATCGGCCTGGTGCTGTTCGGCTCGGGGGCGGCGCTGCTGTCGTGGCTGCTGGAGGTGTTCGGCGAGCACCGGCTGGACCTCACTTCGGAGGCCGTGCTGCTGGTGCTGTCCCTGTCACTGCTGGCCGCCTACGGCTGGCATGCCACGCAGGTGCCCTTCCCGTTGCTCAAGCTCGCGCTGTTCAGGGTGCGCACCTTCCGGGTGTCGGTGGTGGGCGGCTTCATCACGCGGCTGGGCATCGGGGGGCTGCCTTTCCTGCTGCCGCTGATGTACCAGGTGGGCATGGGCATGCCGGCCTGGCAGTCGGGCCTGCTGATGATGCCGGCTGCTTTGGGCGCCATGGGCATGAAGCTGGTGGCGGGGCGCCTGCTCAGGCAGCTTGGCTACCGGCAGGTGCTGACCATCAACACGGTGCTGATCGGCCTCACGATCGGCCTGTTCTCGCTGGTGGACACCGGCACGCCGGTGTGGGCCATCGTGCTGCTGGGGCTGGCGCAGGGCCTGTTCAACTCGCTGCAGTTCAGCAGCATGAACACCATGGCCTATGCCGATGTGGACGCGGCCGATTCCAGCATGGCCAGCACCATCGCCAGCTCGATGCAGCAGATGTCGATGAGTTTCGGGCTGGCCTTCGGCACGCTGGTGGTGGGCTGGTACCTGGGCGACATGGCGCAGAGCGACCGCCGCGCCGTGATGCATGCGCTGGACCACGCCTTCCTGACAATGGCAGGCTTGACCGTGCTGTCATCCCTCACGTTCTGGACGCTCAAGCCGGACGACGGCGCCAGCGTGAGCCAGGGCGAAGGCGAGCCCAGGTTGCGGCAGGCGGTGGCGGCCGACAAGGCGGAAGGGGGCGCGTCGGCGGTGTGAGGACAGTGCCTTTCAAGGCAGGGCCTTGGCCGGCACGCTGCCCTTGGCCAGGATGGCATCGACCACCTCCAGCACGGTGGGCAGATCCAGCGGCTTCTGCAGGTAGGCCAGGGCGCCGGCGGCGCGGGCCTGGGCCATGGTGGCCGGCGTCACGTCGGCCGAGACGACCACCACCGGGACCTCGCGCATCTCATCATGGCGTTTCATCCAGGCCAGCAGGTCCAGCCCGCTGCCGTCGGGCAGGTGCATGTCCAGCAGCACCAGGTCGAACGATTCCGTGTCCAGCCGCTCCATGCCGGCGTGCACCGTCATCTCGTTGTGCACCTCGATCTGCGGACGCAGGCCCAGCATGGCGGCCATGATGTCTCGGTTGGCCAGGTTGTCCTCCACGTAGAGCACCTTGCGGGTGTCGTAGGGGGCCTCGGCCAGGGGGGGCGCGGGGTGGGGCATGGACTCGGTCTCCGTCGGCGTGCCGGGTGTCTGGGGGGCGCCGGGGTGCGGTGGATGCGCCGCCGGCAGATCGAAAAAGAAGGTACTGCCGTGTTGCTCGGTGCTCGACACGCGCAGCGTGCCGCCCATCAGGGCCACCAGGCGCTGGCAGATCACCAGGCCGATGCCGGTGCCCGGGGTGCCGGTGGTTTCCTGGCCCAGCCGGTTGAAGGGCTCGAACAGGTGGGCCAGCTGGCCTGGGCTCATGCCGATGCCCGTGTCGCGCACCTTGAAGCGGATGGGTGCGCCCTGTGCATCGGCCTCCTGGCTGGCCGACAGCGTGACCTCTCCCTCGGCGCGGTTGTACTTGATGGCGTTGCTCAGCAGGTTGAGCAGCACCTGTTTGAGGCGGGTGCGGTCGGCATGGACGATCAGGGGTGGGCCAGGAGGCAGGTCCAGTGCCAGCCGGATCCGCATGGCACGGGCTTCGCCCAGCAGGGTCTGCTGGCAGTCCAGGAGCAGGTCGGACACGTTCACGTCCTCGATCAGGATGTGCATGGTGCCCGCCTCGATGCGTGACACATCCAGCACGTCGGTGATCATCGTCAGCAGGTGGCGCCCGGAGGAATCGATCTGCTCGAGCATGGACAGCTGCGAGGGGCTCAGCGGCTGGCGCGTGTCCAGCTTGAGCACCTGCGCGAAACCGAGCACGGCGTTCAAGGGGGTGCGCAGCTCGTGGCTCATGCGCGAGAGGAACTCGGTCTTGGCCTGGTTGGAGGCCTCGGCCACCTGCTGGGCCTGGCGGGCCTGCCGCGCGGCGTGCTGCTCGCCCACATCCTGCATGTACACGCCCAGGCTCCGCCCCGAGGGGTAGGCATGCACATCCAGCCACAGGCGCAGCGTCGGAAGATGGACTTCGGCGTGCATGGGCTGCTGGCGGTTCACGGCGCTGTCGAACACGGCGCGCAGGGCGTCGGCATCCTGAAGCGCCAGGACCTTGCTCGGGGTGTGGCCCAGCAGGGTGGCGCGCGCCTGCCGCAGCAAGGTCTCGGCGCGGCGGTTGACGTAGGCGAAGCGCCCCTCGTCATCGAGCTGGAAGAAGCCGTCATGGATGCTCTCCAGCGTGTGCGTGATGCGCTGCAGCAGGGCTTCGCGCTCGCGTTCACGCTCGGCCAGACGCTGGCTCATGTCGGTGAAGCCCTGCTCCAGCGCCACGAACTCTAGGCTGGCGTCGTGGCGCGCGGGCTCGGTGGGCGGGCCTGGGCTTTCGCCGCGCGAGATGCGCGCCATGCGGGCCAGCAGGCGATCAGTGGGTGCCACCACGCGCGAGACTGCCAGCCGCCAGGCCACCCACAAGGCGAGCGTGAAGAGGGCCGTGCTCACGCCCAGCAGCAGGACCAAGGATTCCTTGAGCCCGGCCGTGAGCTCGGAGCGGGGCAGTCCGACCGCCACGCTCCAGCCCGACAGGTTCGATCGGGTGAAGGCCGTGACCACCGGAATGCCTTCCAGGGTATCGGTCTCGATCACGCCCTCGGCCTGTTGGCTGGCCGCACGCACCAGGTCCGGCACGGCGGGCTTGCCAACATACAGGGCCATCTCGTGCGTGCGGGCCACGATGTTGCCCTGGCTGTCGAGCACGGCGGCGATCCAATCGCGTGGAAGGCGCTGTCCGGTCAGCACCCCGGCCAAGCGTTCCGGGAAGATGCCGGCATTGAGGATGTACACCGTGGTGCCCTCCCGTTGCACGGGGATGCCCAGTGCCATGATGGGCTTGCCTGTGACCGGCCCGGTGAACACATCGGTGAGCACGGGCTGCGCTGTGGTGAAGATGCGCATCAGCGCCGCTGGGCCGCCCACCTGCGGCAAGGGGGTCCCCCAGGCGCGCAGGGTGTTGACCTGCTGGCGCCCCTGCGGGTCGATCAGCACGATGTTGTTGATGTTCTGGAACGGTAGTGCACCGCGCGCCTGGGCGTGGAAGGCGGCGAGATCGTCTTCGGCCAGGGCGGCGGACGAGCCCAGCACGCGCAGGCCCGATTCGATGCTGGCCAGGTCGCGGTCCAGGCTCGCGGCGGTGGCGCGGGCGGTGGCGATCACGTCGCGGACGGCGCGCGCCTTGTGCGCCTCGTAGTCGGAAACGATGAAATAGGTGGACAGCAGCAGACCGGGCAGCACGCAGGCCACGACCAGCACAGCCAGGCTGGTGCGGATGCGCCATGGGTGGCGGGCGGCCGGGGCGTTGTCGCGGCTGGGGGGCTCGTCGGGCCGGTGACGGGCACTCCAGGAGGTGAACGCGGTCATCAAGACGATCCCATGCGTTGTCATCGGGCCCGGTGGCGCCAGGCCGTGCGCTACTGCACCGGGTCAAGCCTTTTCAGGCCACCCGGCTGACCAGTAGATCACAAGCCAGGGATGAGATAAAGCCCGTGGCGTTCTAGGATGACGGCCATGTTCGGCGCGTTGGATTTTTCAATGCGAAACAGACGCCCGTTCACCCTGGATGTGACTGACCGACATGAGCAAGCTGCACGACGCCCGCGCCCTCCTGCGATCCCTCTTTGACACCGCGGTGGCCCAGTCCCAGCCGGCTTTGGCCTTGCCGCCCCACTTGCCACCGCCGCCCCGGGGGCGCACTGTGGTGATCGGTGCGGGCAAGGCCAGCGCGGCCATGGCTCGGGCGCTCCAGCATGCCTGGCCTGCGGACAGGCCTCTGAGCGGTGTGGTGATCACCCGTCACGGACACGTGCCGCCCCTGCCGGCTGGCGCGCCCGCTGACCGGATCACCCTGCTGGAGGCGGCCCACCCGGTGCCGGACGTCGCCGGCCTGCGCGCCACCCAGCAGATGCGCGGTGCCCTCATGGGCCTGACACCGGACGATTTGGTGATCGCTCTGATGTCGGGCGGGGGCTCCGCGCTGCTGGCCGCGCCCATGTCTGGCTGGAGCCTGCAGGGCGAGCAGGACCTGAACCGCCAGCTGCTGCGCAGCGGCGCCGCGATCGGCGAGATGAACGCCGTGCGCCGCCACCTGTCCGCCCTCAAGGGCGGCCGCCTGGCCACCCTGTGCCGGCCGGCACGCCTGCTGACCCTGGCGATCTCGGACGTGCCGGGCGACGCGCTGCACGACATCGCCAGCGGCCCCACGGTGCCCGATCCCAGCACCTGCGCCGACGCGCTGGCCGTGATCGACCGCTACGGGCTGACAGTGCCGACAGCCTTGCTGGAAGGCCTGCGCCAGGGCACGCTGGAGACGCCCAAGCCAGGTGATGCGGCCTTTGCCCGTGACGAGGCCAGGCTGATCGCCACGCCGCTGGCCATGCTGCAGGCCGCGGCCGGGCACGCCCGTCGCCTGGGCCTGCAGGCCCATGTGCTGAGCGACCGCATCGAGGGCGAGGCGCGCGAGGTGGGCATGGTGCACGCCGGGCTGGCGCTGCATGCGGCGCGCGCGCATGCCATGCCAGGGGCGGGCGGCATGTCGCCGTTCGAGCCGCCCTGCGTGCTGCTGTCAGGCGGCGAAACAACGGTGACGATGGGCGCCGCGTCAGCATGCGATGATCCCGGGGCACCAGCCCCCAGCGGTGGCCGCTGTTCGGAGTTCCTGATGGGCGCGGCCCTGGCACTGCGCGGCGAGCCCGGTGTGTGGATGCTGGCGGCCGATACCGATGGCATTGATGGCGCCAGCGAGGCGGCCGGTGCACTGCTGACGCCCGATACGCTGGCACGCGCCCGCATGCTGGGCATGGACCCTCACGCGGTGCTGCGGGCGCATGCTTCCGGTCAGTTCTTCGAGCGCCTGGGCGATACGGTGGTGTCCGGCCCCACTTTCACCAACGTCAACGACTTCAGGGCCGTGCTGGTGCGTGGTGCGTGAGCATGGAGGCACCCCTTCTGAGTGCCGTCGGAAGTGTCAGAAAAAAAGTCACGGCCTCCTGTCGGACACCGTGACTTGCGCCAGCGCGTTGGCCCGTCGGCTTCAGTGGGCCAGAGCCTTGGCCACCAGGTTCGCCGGCAGCTCACCCAGGTGGTCCAGGTGCATCGCGTACTGCGCCCGCCCATGCGAGAGCGCCCGCAGCTGCCCGATGTAGCCGAACATCTCGCCCAGCGGCACGTAGGCCGCGACCACGGCGGCGTTGCCGCGCGTGTCCTGCGAACGCACCAGGCCGCGCCGGCGCATCAGGTCGCCGATGACGTCGCCCAGGTGGTCGGGCGGTGTCACCACCTCCACGTCCATCACGGGCTCCAGCACCACCGGGCCAGCCTGGCTGGCCGCCTCCCGGAAGGCCGCTGCCGCCGCCAGCTCGAAGGCCAGCGCGGACGAGTCCTTCTCGTGGAAGGCGCCATCCACCAGCGTGGCGGCGAAATCCACCACCGGGAAGCCTGCTGCTGCGCCGACCTGCGCCGCACGGCGCACCCCGGCTTCCACCGCCGGGATGAACTCGCGCGGCACCGCGCCGCCGACCACCTCGCTGATGAAGCGCACGCCCTCGCCGCGTTCGAGCGGCTCAAGACGCAGCACCACCTGCGCGAACTGGCCCGGGCCGCCGCTCTGCTTCTTGTGCAGGTGCGTGACCTCGGCCGTGCGCGTGATGGTCTCGCGGTAAGCCACTTGCGGACGGCCCACGTTCACCTCGACGCCATGGCGTGCGCGCAGCTTCTCCAGCGACACCTCCAGCTGCAGCTCGCCCATGCCGGACAGCAGCGTCTGCCCGGTTTCAGGGTCTTGCCGCAGGTGCAGGCTCGGGTCCTCGCGGACCAGGGCCTGCAGCGCCTTGGACAGCGCCTGCTGGTCGGCCTGGGTGCGCGGCTCCACGGCCACGTCGATGACCGGCTCGGGCACGGTGATGCTTTCCAGCACCACCGGGTGGGCCGGATCGCTCAGCGTGTGCCCGGTCAGCGTGGTCTTCAGGCCCACGATGCCCGCGATGTCGCCCGCCACCAGCTCCTGGCGTTCCAGCCGCTTGTCGGCATGCACCTCGTACAGGCGCCCGATGCGTTCCTTCTGCCCGGTGCTGGTGTTGAGCACCACGTCACCCACGCGCACGCGGCCCTGGTAGACCCGCACGAAGACCATCGCACCGTGCTCGTCGTGCACCAGCTTGAAGGCCAGTGCGGCGAACGGGCCGGCCGCGCCCTGGCCTTCGCCATGCGCCGCGTCGGCGGCGATGTCCTCGGGCGCCGGCAGGTAGGCGTTGACCGCGTCCAGCAGGGGCTCCACGCCCTTGTTCTTGAACGCGGAGCCCGCCAGCACGGGCACGACTGCCCCCGCCAGCGTGCCCCGGCGCAGGGCCGATTGCAGCAGCGTTTCGGGCACGTCGCCATCGCGCACATAGGCCTCCAGCGCGGCCTCGTCCTGGTCCGCCACGGCATCGAGCAGGCGCGCGCGGGCCGCTTCCACTTGAGGCAGCAGCTCGGGCGGCACGGGGCCGGTTTCCATGGGCGCGCCGGCGCGGTCGCTGGGCCAGTACAAGGCCCGCATCGCGACCAGGTCGACCACGCCATGGAAGCCCGCTTCCTCGCCGATCGGCAGGTGCAGCACGGCCGTGCGCACGCCCAGGCGCTCTTCGATCATGCGCACCACGCGGGCGAAATCAGCGCCCGTGCGGTCCAGCTTGTTGATGAAGGCGATGCGCGGCACACGGTACTGGTCGGCCAGGCGCCAGTTGGTCTCGGTCTGGGGCTCCACGCCGGCCACGGCATCGAACACGACGACCGCACCATCGAGCACGCGCAGCGAACGGTTGACCTCGATGTTGAAGTCGATGTGACCGGGCGTGTCGATCACATTGATCTGCACGCCTTTCCAGAACACCGTGGTGGCGGCGCTGTTGATGGTGATGCCGCGCTGCCGCTCCTGGGGATCGAAATCCATCGTGGCGGCGCCGTCATGGACTTCGCCCATGCGGTGGCTCTCGCCCGTGTAGAACAGGATGCGTTCGGTGGTGGTGGTCTTGCCCGCGTCGACGTGGGCAATGATGCCGATGTTGCGCAGTGCGCGGGGGCCCGTGATGGTGGGGCCGGGGGTGTTGTGACGGTTGCTCATACGGATCTTTCAAAAAATGAGCCGGGGTAACTGTGGTCAGCCCCCCGGCGGAAAGATCCGCGTCTGTCAGGGGGCTAGCCGCCGTTCGCTTGCCGTGAAGCGACGTGCAGGCCAAAGCGCGGGCGCAAGCAGGCCCGGGCCTTGGCCGCGTGAATCGTGGCGATCAGCTTGTCGTAGGTGCGCATGGCGGTCGGGTCCTGTGACGGGTTGAAAAAACAAAAGCCCCGGTGGCGGGGCCGACCGGGGCGGGGTGCCGGGAAGGCCCACAGCCCTCCGGACGTGTGACGTCGAAAGGCTATTGCTGCAAGGCGGTCGTCGTGCGCTCACCCACGGGCAGGCTCGCTTCGGTTGAACGAAGCGCGCGCTGGCCGGCCGTGAACGCGGGGTTGAAGATCATGGTGAATGCCTTGGGGCGCTATGGCTTGGTGACGAATGCCTGACGACGGAACGGAAGACAACAGCCGTTTTCGCTGCGGTGTGAATTGTGCGCCTGTGCAAGAACGCCTGCAATGACCGCATTGGCCTCGCATGTATCGCCCGCAGCTGTGCGCAGTCAGTCGAAGCCGACCTTTTCGCCCAGCTTCTCGTAGTTGTCGTACGCCTGCTGGTACGACTTGTACAGATCTTCGCACTTGTCGTGGATCTGATGGTGCTTGCGCTGGGCGGCAACGATGGCGTTCTGCTTGGTATCCAGCTTGGCTCGGACCCTGGCATCGCCGGGGGCGAGGATCAAGGCCTTGTGCAGCACGTTGATGCCGTTCATGGCTGCGTCGATCTCATCCTGGGCCCTGCCGAGGGCATCGAGTTCGTCGTCATACTCGTCGTAGGCTTCCTTCATGCGCTGGATGGCCTTGGCGATGATGGGATTGGGCATGGTGTTCACTCCTGAGGGTTGAAGATGGCTGCGTACTTCGCGGCAGCTCTGGGGCGACACCTGCGATGCCCATCGAGAGAGTCGAGAGCCCATGGCGTCTGACACAACGTTAGCAACGGCTGCTGGAATGTCCACCTGACTGAAATTGAGTGTTGACATGAGGCCCGTGTGGGATTGAACCGCTGTCACGCCGCGCGGCACAATCGGGCGCATGCCCCTGTCCTTGCCATCGTCTCTTGATCTGGCCCCCGTGGCCAGCCCCTGCGTGCGCCGTTGCGCACTGGACCAGGACGAGGTGTGCGTAGGCTGCGGCCGTACGCTGGAGGACATCCGCCAGTGGCGCACGATGTCCGAAGCGCAGCGCGCCGAGTGCGTGGCGCAGGCCGAGGTGCGGCGCCATGAGCGTGACTGGCGACGGGCGCCCCTGGAGGACGCGACTCAGGACTGAGTGCCCCTGGCGCGCTGCAGCGTCAGCAGCAAGCGCACGCCAGGCCGTGCCGGCCACCTTGTCGGGCCACCTGGGCGCACACGGGCCTTTGGAGGCACAATCTGCCCTTCGTTCCGTCTCTCGCGCCTGTGCCTGCGCCCTTTTCATGTCCTCTTCGACCCCTTCCACGCCTGACCACGACAACGCCGCGTCGCCCGAAGCCGCGCCCGCGCCGGCCTCCGCCGAGCAGGCCGCTGCGGGCGCGCCGGTGGCCGAAGCGCCCGCCAAGGCCGAAGAGATGAGCCCCGCCGCCGCGGGCGAGCGCCTCAAGCAGCTCTTCCCGGCCCTGTTCACCGGCGGTGCCAAACCGTTGAAGCTGCGCATCCAGGCCGACATCCAGGAGCGCGCACCCGGTGTCTTCACCAAGGCCGTGCTGTCGGCGTTCCTGCGCCGCCACACGGGCGCCACCTCCTACCTGATTGCCGTGTCCAAGGGCACGCAGCGCTTCGACCTGGATGGCCAGCCCGCTGGCGAGCTGACCGAAGAGCACCGCAAGGTGGCTGCCGACGAGCTGGCCCGCCGCCGCGCCAACCAGGATGCTCGCCGCGCCCAGGAAGACGCCGCCCGCCGCGAAGAAGACCAGGCGCGCCGTAACCGCGCGGCGCTGCTGCGCGATTTCCAGACCACCAAGCTCACAGAAGCCAACTTCTGCGCGCTCAAGGGCATCACGGCCGAGCAACTGCCCGAACTGCTGGCGCTGGCCCGCAAGGAAGCCGCGGAGCGCCCGCCTGCGCCGCAGGGCCGCCCACCGCATGGCCATGGCCGCCCGCGCCATGAGCATGGCGATCAGCGCCGTGATGACCGCGGTGACCGTGGTGGGCACCGCGGCGGTGGCCACGGTGGCGCCCGTGCCGGTGAGCAACGCCCTGGTGACCGCCGCGACACCCGGGGCGATGACCGCCGTGGTCGCCCTGAAGGCGGTGGCGGTGGCCCGCGTGGTGACCGTCCTTCCCGTCAAGGCCAGGGCCCGAACGCGCAGCAACGCCCGCAGAAACGCGATGGCCAGCCGCGAGCACCGCGCAACGCGGCACCCGCTGATGCCAGCAAGCCGCAGGACAACACCCCCAGCGAGCCTGGCAAGCCGGAGTGATCCTGTGGTGATGGCCGGGTGGCCGCATCGAACGAAAGCCGCGCAGATGCGCGGCTTTTTTCAGGGTGGCCGGTGCCTGTGCAAGGCAAACGCAGCACCCGGGCCATCTGCCACCCACCTGGCGCAGCCCCATGAGAAGGCCGGCTAGGATGCACCCCTGAACACCACCAATTCAGAGGACACCCGCATGCTGACCCGCCGCACACTGCTGCAGCAGGCCCTGCTCACCGCCGGCCTGGTGGTCGCGCAACCCTTGCGCGCGTTGGCCCTCACGGCGGATCAGCTCACCATCGCCAACGTCACGCGCCTGTACGACGTGCGCGTGGCCCGCATCGCCACCCCGCAGACCACGGCCGAGGTGGCCAAGGCCATCACCGCCTGGCCGGGCAAGGTGTCGGTTGGCGGTGGGCGCTACAGCATGGGTGGCCAGGTCGCCATCGACGGGGGCCTGCACCTGGACATGCGGCGTCTCAATAGCCTGGTCTGGCTGGACCCGGCTGCCAAACGCGTGCGCGTGCAGGCCGGCATGCGCTGGCGCGACCTGCAGGATGTGATCGACCCGCACCATCTGGCCATCAAGACCATGCAGAGCTACGCCAACTTCACTGTGGGCGGCGCAGTGTCGGTCAATGCGCATGGGCGCTACGTGGGCAACGGGCCCGTGGCCGGCTCGGTGCGTGCGCTGCAACTGGTGCTGGCCGATGGCCGTGTGGCGGAGGCCAGCCGTCAGCAGAATGCCGAGCTGTTCCGTGCGGCGTTGGGGGGCTATGGTGCCCTGGCAGCCATCACCGAGGTGGAGCTGGATCTGGTGGACAACACCTGCATCGAACGCGAGGTGCATGCCGTGCCCTTGAGCGGCTATGTGGACTTCTTCAACCGCGAGGTGCGCGGCAACGCCCGCGCCGTGATGCACAACGCCGATCTGATGCCGCCCTTGTTCGATGCGCCCACGGCCATCACCTGGCGCCGTACCGACAAGGCCCCGACCGACACCCAGCGCCTGCAGCCGCGTGACCGTTCCTATGCGCTGGAACGTGGCGTGATCTGGGCCATGACGGAGCTGCCCGGTGGCGGTGCCTTGCGCCGTAGCGTGATCCAACCCCTGCGCCTGGGCGGTGAGCGCATCGTCTGGCGCAACCGTGAGGCCAGCCTGGACGTGGCCGAGCTGGAACCCGGCTCGCGTGCCGCCTCCACCTATGTGCTGCAGGAGTACTTCATCCCGCCGCGGCACTTCATGCCCTATGTGCGTGCGCTGGCGCCCTTGCTCAATACCCCATGTGCCGAGGTGCTCAACGTGTCCATCCGCCACTCGCCGCCGGATGCCGACGCGCTGCTGCCCTGGGCGCGCGAAGAAGTCTTCTCCTTCGTCATCTATTACAAGCAGGGCACGAGCGAGCCCACCTGCCGCGCCGTTGGTGACTGGACACGCAGCCTGATCGACCTGGCCCTGCGGCACGAGGGCCGCTACTACCTGCCTTACCAGCTGCACGCCACCCGCGCCCAGTTCGACCAGGCCTACCCGGAGGCTGCGGCCCTGCGCGAACTCAAGCGCCGGCACGACCCGGCGGGCCGTTTCTCGAATGCCCTTTGGGCGCGCTACCTGTGAAGCCAGCGGCTACGCTGTGGTCCATGCCTGCATCCAAAAGAACACCATCGCGCTTTAGGTACCATGTCGGCACCCTGCGTCGTGCGCCTGTGGGCGTGGCCCTTGCCGCGCTGGCCCTGCTGTCCGGCTGCTCGCCCGTCAAACTGATCAACGCCGTCACGCCCGGCGACACCTTCGCACTCACCCGCGATGTGTCCTTTGGCCCGCTGCCGGCCAACCAGGTTGATGTCTACCGCCCGCTGGGCACGCCACCGGCAGGCGGCTGGCCGGTGGTTGTCTTCATCCATGGCGGCTCCTGGCAGAAGGGCAGCCGTGACCAGTACAAGTTCCTGGGCGAGGCGCTGGCCTCGCGCGGCATCGTGCTGATGTCCAGCAGCTACCGCCTCTACCCCGAGGTGCGCTACCCCGATTTCCTGCCGGACAGCGCCCAGGCCGTGGCCTATGCGCTGGACCATGCCGACCGCCACGGCGGCAACCCGCGCAAAGTGCTGGTGATGGGGCACAGCGCGGGGGCCTACAACGCCGCCATGGTGGCGCTGGACGAGCGCTGGCTGGCGCAGCAGGGGCACCACATCACCGAACTGGCCGGCTGGGTGGGCCTGGCGGGCCCCTACGACTTCATCCCCCTCAAGGACAAGTCGGTGCAGCCGGTGTTCCACCACCCCGATGTGCCGCGCGAGTCGCAGCCCATCGTGCACGCCTCGGCCCGGGCCTCACGCACCTTCCTGGGCGTGGCCAATGTCGACAGCCAGGTCAACCCAGACACCAACAGCGGGCACCTGGCGGCCAGGCTCGAATTGCTGGGTGTTCCGGTGGTCTTCAGGCGCTATGACGGCGTGGACCATCTCACGCTGATCGGTGCCTTCTCACGCCCCTTGCACCGCATGGCCCCGGTGCTCGACGACGTGGTGGCCTTTGTGAAGGCTGCGCCCGCGGCAACAAAAAAAACGGGCTCCGTTGAAGGAGCCCGTTGAAAGCGCAAACTGGATTGCGCGCCAGGAGGAGACAAGCGGAGAAAACTGGGGTTCAGTGCACCAGGCGGTTCAGTGCATCTGGATGCCACCGGCAGCCTTGCCCTTGCCGGCACGTGCCGGCGGGTTGCACAGGCCGCACACGAAGTGGCGGGCGACCTCATGCGGATGCGTCACGAAGTGGCCGGCGCACTTGGAGCACTTGGTCATGGTCAGCATGCCGTTGTCGATGAACTTGACCAGGCGCCAGGCGCGGGTCACCGACAGCAGGGGCTCCAGGCCTTGGGATTGCGTCTGTTCCAGGTAGAGCTGGTAGGCCTTGATCACGGTGTCGATCTCGTCGATCTCGGCGGCCTTGTTCAGGTACTCGTGGATGTTGAGGAACAGGCTGGCGTGGATGTTGGGCTGCCAGGTCATGAACCAGTCGGTCGAGAAAGGCAGCTGGCCCTTCGACGGCGACTTGCCGGAGACTTCCTTGTACAGACGCAGCAGGCGCTCGTAGGACATGTCGGTTTCCGATTCCAGCACCTGCAGGCGGGCACCCAGGTTGATCAGGGTGACGGCGCGTTCGATTTGCTTGGCTTCGGTCAACAGGCTCTTGGTGCGCATGGCGGGTCTCCGGGAAATCGTTCGGTCAGTCGGTCAGGTCAGCGGCAGGGACAACAAGAACTCAGACGGTCTCTTGATGGCGGCCGGCCATCAGGATGTTGGCGTGCAGGCGGGAGACGCTGTCGTTGCCACCCTTGCCATGGTTGGTCAGCAGGCCCCAGACCAGGTCGTCGTCGATGCGCATGCGGCACACCAGGGTGTTGCTGGAGGCGACCTTGAGGATCTGCGCCGGGCTCAGGGCGTTGATGATGTCGGCGGCCGATTCGGACAGGCCCAGGCGGAACAGCGCCTGCTCGCGGTCCGAGCGGATCAGGCTCTGGGCCAGCATCAGGTAGGACAGGTTGGTTTCGCGGATTTCGGCGAGGATCTGGTCGTTGTTCATGGCGTCTGGCTCCTGGGCTATCAGCGGGTGTCGCTGCGTTGTCGATGGAGTCATTGTGCTGAAACCGGCCAGATTTCTTGATAGGCGTTCGGATGTAAG
>DDJC01000033.1 GCA_002339015.1 Burkholderiales bacterium UBA1834 | reverse complement strand
CATCAAGACCATCGGCCTGTACCGCACCAAGGCCAAGAACGCCATCGCCACCTGCCGCATCCTGATCGAACAGCATGGCGGCGAAGTGCCGCAGACCCGTGAAGCGCTGGAAGCGCTGCCCGGCGTCGGTCGCAAGACCGCCAACGTGGTGCTGAACACGGCCTTCGGCCAGCCCACCATGGCGGTCGACACGCACATTTTCCGGGTCTCGAACCGCACCGGCCTGGCGCCCGGCAAGAACGTGCTGGAAGTCGAGTTGAAGCTGGAGAAATTCGTGCCGCGCGAGTATCTGCAGGACGCGCATCACTGGCTGATCCTGCACGGCCGTTATGTGTGCGTGGCGCGCAAGCCGAAATGCCCGCAATGCGGCATTTCGGATCTCTGTGAATTCAAAGCCAAAACTCCCGCCTGAGATCCGCGCCGCCCGCGCGGCGGATTCGCGCGGAAAGTTCGTTCGCGCATGGGCAAATCCGGGTTTTTCCCGATGATTGCAACGATGACGGATTGATGACGGTCAATACGGATTTGCTGCAACGCATTGCATGAGGATATAGGGTTTTCGCCCAGTAGCCATGCGAATTGTCCGCTATCCGACAATTCACCTTTCCGCACCGCAAAACCTATGACAAACCCTCATGGAATTTTGATTCGGAGGTGCGCATACTCGCCGGCAACTCTTATAGAAAACCGTGGCATCGCCATGATTTTCCTTACCCCGCGGGGGGCCCTGCGAATAACGCCGGGCAGGGTCCAAATAAATACAACGCCGGTGCAGCGGACATGGACGACACGATCCTGGAGACAAAAGGCCTCACCAAGGAATTCCGCGGTTTTGTCGCGGTCAATGGGGTCGATTTGCGTATCAAGCGAGGCGAGATTCATGCCTTGATCGGGCCGAACGGCGCGGGCAAGACCACATGCTTCAACCTGCTGACCAAGTTTCTCTCTCCCACCTCGGGAACCATCAAGTTCAATGGCATCGACATCACCGGTGAGCGCCCGGCGCAGATCGCGCGGCGCGGGGTGATCCGCTCGTTCCAGATTTCGGCGGTGTTCCCGCACCTGACCGTGCTCGAGAACGTGCGCATCGGCCTGCAGCGCAAGACCGGGCTGTCGTTCCATTTCTGGCAGAGCACCAGGCGCCTGGCCGCGCTGGACGAGCCGGCCCGGGCCCTGCTCGACCAGGTCGACCTCGGCGCCTTCGCCAACGAGACCACGGTGAACCTGCCGTACGGCCGCAAGCGCGCGCTCGAGATCGCCACCACGCTGGCGATGGAACCGGAGCTGATGCTGCTGGACGAACCCACGCAGGGCATGGGCCACGAAGACGTGGACCGCGTCACGCAGCTGATCAAGCGCGTCAGCGCCGGCCGCACCATCCTGATGGTGGAACACAACATGAACGTGGTGTCCTCGATCGCCAACACCATCACCGTGCTGGCGCGCGGCGCGGTGCTGGCCGAGGGCAACTACGCCGAAGTGTCCCGCCATCCCGCCGTGATGCAGGCCTACATGGGCACCACCGACGGCGAACTCCAAGGAGCGCACGCATGAGTACCCCGGCACTGGAAATCTCGGGCCTGCAGGCCTGGTACGGGGAATCGCATATCCTGCACGGCGTGGATATGCGCGTGGGGCAAGGCGAGGTCGTCACGCTGCTGGGCCGCAACGGCGCCGGCCGTACCACCACGCTGCGGGCCATCCTGGGCCTGACCGGTTCCCGCAAGGGTTCCGTGCGCATCCACGGCACCGAGGCCATCGACCTGCCGACCTACAAGATCGCCCATCTGGGCGTGGGCTATTGCCCCGAGGAACGCGGCATCTTCGCCAGCCTGTCGTGCGAGGAGAACCTGCTGCTGCCGCCCGTGGTGGGCTCGCTCGGCGGCGGCATGTCGCTGGCCGAAATCTACGACATGTTCCCCAACCTGCAGGAACGCCGGCATTCGCCCGGCACGCGCCTGTCGGGCGGTGAACAACAGATGCTGGCGGTGGCGCGCATCCTGCGCACCGGCGCCAACCTGCTGCTGCTGGACGAGATCTCCGAAGGCCTGGCGCCGGTCATCGTGCAGGCGCTGGCCCGCATGATCACGGCCCTCAAGCAGCGTGGCTACACCATCGTCATGGTGGAACAGAATTTCCGCTTCGCGGCGCCGCTGGCCGATCGCTTCTACGTCATGGAGCACGGCCAGATCGTCGAGCATTTCGAAGCCGCCGAACTTTCAGAAAAACAGGACACGCTCAACGAATTGCTGGGCGTCTGAATAACCTGTCATCCGCCGGGTTCCCGGCATCCCATACACCAAAGGGAAGAGGAGTCATCCCATGAAGCTGCACACCATCACTGCTGCACTGGCCATGGCGGGCCTGGGATTCGCCGGGGCGACCGCCCAGGCACAAGGCATCTCCGACGATGTCATCCGCATCGGCTTCATCACCGACATGTCCGGCGTGTATTCCGACATCGATGGCAAGGCGGGCCTGGAAGCGGTCCGCATGGCGATCGAGGACTTCGGCGGCAACGTCAACGGCAAGAAGATCGAGGTGCTGTCGGCGGACCACCAGAACAAGGCCGACGTGGCCTCGGCCCGCGCGCGCGAATGGTTCGACCAGCAGAAGGTCGACGTCATCATCGCCGGCACCAACTCGGCCACCAGCCTGGCCATGGCGGCCGTGGCCGCCGAGAAGAAGAAACCCTTCATCGCCATCGGCGCGGGCGCTTCGGACCTGACCAATGCCCAATGTTCGCCGTACACCGTGCACTACGCCTATGACACGGTCGCGCTGGCGCGCGGCACCGGTTCGGCGGTGGTGAAGGATGGCGGCAAGAGCTGGTTCTTCCTGACCGCCGACTATGCCTTCGGCCACGCCCTCGAACGCGACACCATGGCCGTGGTCAAGGCCGCCGGCGGCGAGATCAAGGGCCAGGTGCGCGCTCCGCTGGGCGCCTCCGACTTCTCGTCGTTCCTGCTGCAGGCGCAGTCGTCCAAGGCGCAGATCCTGGGCATGGCCAATGCCGGTGGCGACACCATCAACACCATCAAGGCCGCCAACGAATTCGGCGTCACCAAGACCATGAAGATGGCCGGCCTGCTGGTGTTCATCAACGACGTGCACTCGCTGGGCCTGGAAGCCACCAAGGGCATGTACCTGACCGACGGCTGGTACTGGGATCAATCCGACGCCTCGCGCGCCTGGTCCAAGAAGTTCGAAGCCAAGGTCGGCCGCAAGCCGTCCATGCTGCAGGCGGGCGATTACTCGTCCGTCACGTTCTACCTGAACGGCGTGAAGGCCACCGGCACCGACGATGCCGACACCCTCATGAAGTGGATGAAGTCGAACAAGATCAACGACTTCTTCACCCAGGGTGGCTATGTGCGCGAAGACGGCCGCATGATCCACGACATGTACCTGATGCAGGTGAAGACGCCGGCCGAATCCAAGGGCCCGTGGGACTACTACAAGGTCGTGGCCACGCTGCCGGGTGACGAGGTCTACACCAAGCTGTCCGAGTCGACCTGCAAGCTGGTCAAGAAGTAATTCCCGTCGATGCGACCCATTGATGCGACCTGGCCCGCGCGGCCGGGTCGCATCCTGAATTTGCCCGCTTCCCTTCGTACGCGCAGGATTTTTACAAGATGACTGATATTTTCGGCATCCCCATACAGGCCTTGTTCGGCCAGTTGCTGCTGGGACTGGTCAACGGTTCGTTCTACGCCATGCTGTCGCTCGGCCTGGCGGTTATCTTCGGACTGCTGAACGTCATCAACTTCGCGCACGGCGCGCTCTACATGCTGGGCGCCTTCCTGGCCTGGATGGGGCTGTCGTACCTGGGGTTGAATTACTGGGTCATGCTGATCCTGGCGCCGCTGGTGGTCGGGTTGTTCGGCATCATCATCGAAAAGCTGTTGCTCAAACACCTGTACAAGCTCGACCACCTCTACGGGCTGCTGCTGACCTTCGGTTTGACGCTGCTGATCGAAGGCCTGTTCCGCAGCTTCTACGGCGTGTCGGGCCAGCCCTACCCCACGCCCGACGCCCTGCGCGGCGCCACCAACCTGGGCTTCATGGTGCTGCCCAACTACCGCGGCTGGGTGGTGGCGGCATCGGTGGTTGTGTGCCTGGCGACCTGGTTCGTGATCGAACGCACGCGGCTTGGCGCCCTGCTGCGCGCCGGCACCGAGAACCCGCGCCTGGTCGAGGCCTTCGGCGTCAACGTGCCGCGCATGATCACGCTGACCTACGGCTTCGGCGTGGCGCTGGCCGGCTTCGCCGGCGTGCTGGCGGCGCCGGTGCTGCAGATCTCCCCGCTGATGGGGTCCAACCTCATCATCGTGGTGTTCGCGGTGGTCGTGATCGGCGGCATGGGGTCCATCATGGGCGCCATCGTCACCGGCCTGGGCCTGGGCGTGATCGAAGGCCTGACCAAGGTGTTCTGGCCCGAGGCGTCCAGCACGGTCGTCTTCATCATCATGGCCATTGTCCTGTTGCTCCGCCCGGCCGGGCTGTTCGGAAAAGAGAAATGAATCGTCAATTCCTGGGCTATGCGGTCCTGGCCGTCGTGGTGGCCATTCTTCCCTTCGTCGGGGTGTATCCGATCTTCGCCATGAAGATCATGTGCTACGCCCTGTTCGCCTGCGCCTTCAACCTGCTGCTGGGCTTTACCGGCCTGCTGTCGTTCGGCCACGCCGCCTTCCTGGGCAGCGCCGCCTACGCGGCCGGCCACGCGCTCAAGGTATGGGGCGTGCCGACCGAGATCGGCCTGCTGTTCGGCGTTGCCGTGGCCGCGCTGCTGGGCCTGGCGATGGGCGCGCTGGCGATCCGCCGCAGCGGCATCTACTTCGCCATGATCACGCTGGCGCTGGCGCAGATGGTGTTCTTCTTCTTCCTGCAGGCCAAGTTCACCGGCGGCGAGGACGGCCTGCAGAGCGTGCCGCGCGGCACGCTGCTGGGCATCATCGACCTGTCCAAGGACCTGAACCTGTACTACCTGGTGATGGGCGTGTTCATCATCGGCTACTTCATCATCTGGCGCACGGTGCATTCGCCGTTCGGCCAGGTGCTGCAGGCGCTGCGCGAGAACGAGCCGCGCGCGATCTCGCTGGGCTACGACGTCGATCGCTTCAAGCTGCTGGCCTTCGTGCTGTCGGCCGCCATCGCCGGCCTGGCGGGCGCCACCAAGACGCTGGTGTTCGTGTCCGCGACCTTGTCGGACGCGACCTGGCAGATGTCGGGCCTGGTGATCCTGATGACGCTGATCGGCGGGCTCGGCACGCTGACCGGACCGATTCTCGGCGCGTTCATCGTGGTGCTGCTGGAAAACAAGGTCGGCGACTTCGGCCAGATGATGGCCAGCCTGACCGGCGTGGACTGGTTCCTGCGCCTGGGCGAATCGGTGACCATCGTGATCGGCCTGATCTTCGTGATCTGCGTGCTGGCGTTCCGCCGCGGCATCGTCGGCGAGATCGGGGCGCTGATCGAGAAGCGGCGCGCCGCACGCGCCTGATCCGCGCGGCCGCCGGCCGCATCGCCTGCCTGACCTTCGGGGCCGCTGCACGCGGCCCCGATTGCATGGCGCCTTTACAATGACCGGCACGCAATCAGAAAGGTGCTCCATCATGCGCATGAAGCCTTTGCTCGCCGGCGTCCTGGCCCTGTCCGCCGCCCTGCTCGCACCCGCCGCGGCCCACGCCGCCAAGCCGGTCTGCGAAGTCGACCGCCCGGTCCGCTTCAGCGGCCTGAACTGGGAATCCAACCTGGTGCTGGCCGGCATCGAACGCTACGTGATGGAACACGGCTACGGCTGCAAGACCAGCGTCGAGATCGGCGAGACGCTGCCGATGCTGGCCGCCCTGCAGCGCGGCGACGTCGACGTCACGCCCGAGGTGTGGCCGGGGCAGATCGAGGTGGCCTGGAAAAAGGCGCTGGCCAGCGGTCGGGTGCAGGGCCTGGGGCATGTCTACGACGCCGGCGAAGGCTGGTACGTGCCGCGTTACACCGTGCAGCGCCATCCCGACTTGAAATCGGCGGCGGACCTGGCGCGCTTCAAGCAGGTCTTCGCCGACCCGGAAGACCCGGGCCGCGGCCGCATCTACGGCTGCCCCGCCGGCTGGGCCTGTGGCACGCTGAACGACAACCTGTTGCGCGCGCTCGGCCTGGACCGCGACTACAGCCTGTTCGCGCCCGGTTCCGGCGCCGCGCAGAAAGCTGCCATCCTGTCGGCCTACAAGCGCAAGCGCGACATCGTCTTCTACTACTGGACGCCCACCGCGCTGGTCGGCGCGCTCGACCTGGTCAAGCTGGAACTGCCGGCCTTCGACCAGACTGCCTATACCTGCCTGACCGATCCCAAGTGCGCCAAGCCCGTGGCCACCGAATTCAAGCCCAACCCCGTGGTCACCGGTGTCAACAGCGCCTTCGCCAAGGAGGCGCCGCAGTTGGCCGCGTTCCTGGCCAAGCTGACCATTCCGAGCGACGCCATCGACGCCACGCTGGGCTGGCTGGAGAACGAAGGCAAGGAGCCCGAAGAGGCGGCGCGCTATTTCCTCAAGCGGTATGGCCCGGTCTGGCGGCAGTGGATGCCGGCCGATGCGGCCGAACGGGTGCAGGCGGCGCTCGACAAGGAGTGAGGCGGTCCGCGCCTCATGTATCCTGACGTTTCGGCGCCGAGATGCGCCAACCTGACACCGAAGGAAACCACCATGGACGCCTTGTTCTGGCACAACGGTCACTGGACCACCGAAAACCCCAAACTGCTCGGCCCCGCCGACCACGCCTTCTGGATGGCCAGCATGGTCTTCGACGGCGCGCGCGCGTTCCGCGGCCTGACGCCCGACCTGGACCTGCACTGCCAGCGCGTGGTGCGCTCGGCCGAAAAGATGCTGATGAAGCCGCAGATCAGCTGGCAGGAAATCCAGGCGCTGTGCCTGCAGGCGGTGGCCAAGTTCCCCGAGGGCAGCGAGCTCTACATCAAGCCGATGTTCTTCTGCGCCGACGGCTTCCTGCTGCCAGATGCCGACAAGACACTGTTCGTGCTGCACGTGTTCAAGGTGCCGATGCCGGGCGACCAGGGCTTTGCCGCCTGCTTCTCCAGCTTCGCGCGTTCCTGGCCCAACATGGCGCCGACCGACGCCAAGGCCTCGTGCCTTTACCCCAACGGCCAGCGCGCCATCCGCGAGGCGATGGACAAGGGCTTCGACAACGCCATCATGCTGGACGGCGCCGGCAACGTCGCCGAGTTCGCTTCCAGCAACCTGTGGATCGCCAGGGACGGCGTGGTTTCGACCCCGGTGGACAACGGCACCTTCCTGAACGGCATCACGCGTCGCCGCGTGCTGGCGCTGCTCAAGGCCGACGGCGTGGAAGTCCAGGAACGCAGCCTGACGCGCGCCGACATCGAGGCCGCCGACGAAGTGTTCTCGTCCGGCAACTACGGCAAGGTGGTGCACGTGAACCGCGTCGAAGACCGCAAGCTGGAATACGGCCCGCTGGCGCGCCGCGCCCACAAGCTGTACATGGACTACGCCGAAAGCACCCGCAAGCAGTAGGCGCCCCGCGGCGCCACGGAACGCGCCGCCCCGTCCGGGACGGCGCCGCATGACAAGGACACCCCGCAAGGACACCCCCCGCATGCAATCCCGACGCGAATTCCTGCGCGGCGGCGCCGCGATCGCCGGCGCCGGCAGCGCCCTGGCGCTGCTGCCCGCCTCCATCCGCCGCGCGCTGGCGATTCCCGCCAACCGCCGCAAGGGCACCATCGAGGACATCGAGCACATCGTCATCTTCATGCAGGAAAACCGTTCGTTCGACCATTACTTCGGCGGCCTCGCCGGGGTGCGCGGGTTCGGCGACCGCTTTCCCATCCCGGTGCCCGCCAGTCCCGACTTCGAACGCCGCACGGTCTGGGCGCAGTACAACGGCCGTCCCGATGCCGGCGCGCCCCGCAGCGTGCTGCCGTTCCGGCTCGACACCGGCGCGGCCTACGAGGCCATGCGCGTGGCCAGCACGCCGCACACCTGGTCCAACGCCCAGGACGCCTGGGACGCCGGCCGCATGGGCCAATGGCCGGCCGCCAAGAAGAACCATTCGATGGCGTACTACACCGAGGCCGACATGCCGTTCCAGTACGCCATGGCGCGCGCCTTCACCGTGTGCGACGCCTACCACTGCTCGTTCACCGGCGGCACCAATACGAATCGGCTGTTCCTCTGGAGCGGCACCAACGACGGCCTGGGGCGCGGCCACGGGCCGTCGCTGGGCAACACCTACAACAAGCTGGGCGGCGGCGATCCGGCCGGCGCCTACACCTGGACCACCTATCCCGAACGCCTGGAGCGCGCCGGCATCCGCTGGCGCATCTACCAGGACATGGCGGACAACTACTCGCTCAACCCGACCGCGGGCTTCAAGGCCTACCGCGACGCTTACCACGGCGTGCCGGGCTCGCTGGCCGCGCTCAAGGACAAGGCGTTGACCACCCGCGGCCTGGACCAGCTGCGCCAGGACGTGCTCGATGGCACCTTGCCGCAGGTGTCGTGGATCTGCGCCACCAAGGCCGGCTCCGAGCATCCCAGCCCCTCCAGCCCGGCGCAGGGCGCGGACTACACGGCAAAGGTGCTGGACGCGCTGACCGCCAATCCCGACGTCTGGAGCAAGACCGTCCTCTTGCTGATGTTCGACGAGAACGACGGCTTCTTCGACCACATGCCGCCCCCGGCCGTGCCCGACTACCTGAGCTATGCGGCCAACCCGGCCCAGGCGCAGTTCGCCGGTGCCTCCACCGTGGACACCACGGGCGAGTACCACCACCACCTCAACGGCTCGAACCCGGCCTACCATCACCGCCCCTATGGCATGGGCCCGCGCGTGCCCATGTACGTGATCTCGCCTTGGAGCAAGGGCGGCTGGGTGAACTCGCAGGTGTCGGACCACACCTCGGTGATCCGCTTCCTGGAGACACGCTTCGGTGTGCAGGAGCCGCTGATCACGCCGTGGCGCCGCGCCGTCAGCAGCGACCTGAGCGGCTGCTTCGACTTCGCCACGCCCGAGGACAGCGCCTTCGTGCAGAACCTGCCCGCCACCGAGGCCCGCCGCCTGCTGGCCCGCGCCCTGCCTTCCACCAAGACACCGGCCACACCCAGCGCGCTGGTCGCACCGGTGCAGGCCGCCGGCGTGCGCCCGGCCCGCGCCCTGCCCTACGACCTGCACGTGCACGCCACCGTGCAGCCCACCAGCGTGGGCCTGCGCTTCGTGAACGAGGGCGAGGCCGGTGCCGTATTCCACGTCTACAACCGCCGCGCGCTGGCCGAAGCCCCGCGCCGCTACACAGTCGAGCCCGGCAAGCACCTCGATGGCGTGTGGACCACCACCGCCGGCAGCGCCTACGACCTGTGGGTGCTGGGCCCCAATGGCCTGCACCGCCACTTCACCGGCGCCACACCGATGGCCGGCAGCACCGCCGCCCGCCCGGACATCCGTGTCAGCAGCGACCGCGCCAACGGTGAACTCAACGTACAGCTGATCAACGAGGGCAACACCGCCTGCACCTTCGTGCTGCAGGCCCTGAAGTACGACAGCAGCGCGGCGCGCGAGATCGCCGTGCCCGCCCGCAGCACCCAGGCCCTGCGCCTGCCGCTGGCTGACAGCCACCATTGGTACGACCAGGGCGTGCGCGTGAAGAGCCTGGCCGGCTGGAGCCGCCGCTTCGCGGGCCACCTGGAAACGGGCGAGGCCTCCATCAGCGATCCGGCCATGCAGGGCACGGCCCTGCTGGACCAGTACCAGGTCTGATCACGCCGAATTGGTTTCTTCTGATTTTTTCAAGAAAGCATCCCCATGAAGTTCAAGCACTGCCTGGCCCTCGCGGCCACCACCCTCAGCCTGGCCACCCAGGCCGCCAGCTACAACCAGAACCTGATCAATAACGGCGATGCCGAAAGCGGTGCCAGCGGCTGGACGGCTTTTGACGGCTACGACCTGTTCCAGTCCGTGAACTACGGCAGCAACTGGGTCCTGCCCACGCAGCCCGGCCCGGCCGACCACGGCAGCAAGATGTTCACCGGCGTCGGCGCCCAGAGCGCGGGCTTCCAGATCATCGACGTGAGCAGCCTGACCGCCACGGGCGCACCGGTCGAGTACTCGCTCACCGGCTGGCTGGGCGGCTGGCAGGCCCAGGGCGACAACGCGCTGCTGTACGTGTCCTTCCTGGACATCACCGGCCATGAGATCGGCTTCGCCGCCATCGGCCCCGTCACCCCCGATGACCGCGGCAACCAGACCGGCCTGTTCTTCCGCGAAGCCAGCGGCATGCTGCCCGTGGGTGTGGCACAGCTGCAGTTCTCGCTGTCCATGGAGCGCCTGGGGGGCGGCGACAACGACGGCTATGCCGACAACCTGTCCTTCGTGCTGACCTCGCCCGTGCCCGAAGCCGGCAGCCTGGCCTACGCCCTGGCCGGTCTGGGCATCGTCGGTCTGATCGCCCGCCAGCGCCGCCGCGCCTGAGGGCATGGGCACGGGCGCAGCACTTTCATGCATGATCGCAGGCTGGACCAGCACTGCGCCTGACGACCATGATCCAGCCTTCTTCCCGCCTGGCCAGGGTGCTCAGCCTGAGCGCCCTGGCTGTCGCCGCCGTCACTGGGCATGGCCGTGCCGAGGCCTACGGCGCGAAGGCCGCGGCCCCCAAGGAACCCCGACTTCGCCAGTACACCTTCTCCTGGAAATTCCTGGACGAATCCTCGCTGGCCCCTCGCGGCGGCACCACCACCGGCGCGGCCGTGCAGCCGGTGAGCCAGCCCACCGCCGAATGGCAAGCCCTGCAGGCGCCGGGGCTCAGCACCTTTGAACGTGACCGCCGTGCCATCCTGGCCATGGCCGGGGCCTACCGCGCCAGCTTCGACTTCATCGAGGTGGCGGGTTTCACGGCCGCCTTTCAACCCGACAAGCCCTACCAGAGCTGGGGCACCGAGAAGGTCTACGTGCTGGAAGACAAGGGCACCTCCATCGTGCTGCAGCACCTGCTGGTGATGACCATGGTCGGCGAGGACGGCAAGGCTGAAGCGCCCTTCGTGGTCAAGCACTGGCGGCAGGACTGGCACTATGAGCCCAAGGACCAATTGGTCTACCGTGGCCACAACACCTGGCAACGCGTGGCCGTGCCGGCGGCGCAACGCAAGGGGCAGTGGCGCCAGACGGTCTACCAGGTCGATGACTCCCCACGCTACTCGGGCGTGGCCGCTTGGCAGCATCTGGGCAACTACTCGGCCTGGAGTGACGCCGATGGCTGGCGCCCCCTGCCACGCCGGGAGTTCAGCGTGCGCAACGATTACCAGGTGCTGATCGGCAACAACCGCCACATCATCACGCCCACGGGCTGGGTACACGAGCAGGCCAATCTGAAGGTCAAGCTGGATGCCGCTGGTCGCGTGCTGGCCGAGGCCCCGGTCGTGGCACGCGAACTGGGCTTCAACCGCTACGAGCGCATCGAAGGCCATGACTGGCGCCCGGGTGACCGCTACCTGCAGGCCACCGAGCCGGTGTGGTCCGAGGTGCGCCGCCAATGGGACCGCCTGATCGCACGCCCAGAGCCCTTGCGTTTGAAAGGCGCGCCAGACAAGGACAACCTGTTCGTGCCGCTGTACGAGTACGCTGCCACCCTGGCCGAGCCAGGCGCGAAGCAGCCGACCCAGGCAGAGATCAGACAGCATGTGGAGAAAGCGGTGCAAGCTTACCTGCTGCCTTCTTCACGTCAACCCACGCGTGATTGACGTCAGCGAACGCCTACGCGTTGCCGAGCCATCCCCCGGCTTCACAAATTCTCACAAGCTTCTATGCTGCGGGGCGATGCTGCGCCAGCGCCGCCCGCGCCCTGGCGCGCCGAAGAACCTCACCACGAGCCATTCATGCCCCGTCACCCTCATCGCGCACGGCCTGTCGCCCACCTTGCCCGCACCTGGGCGTCCGCTGCCATTGCCCTGGGCGCCTTGCCCGTGGCGGCGCAACAGCAGCCGGCCTCGCCCTCAGAGGTATCGCCAGAGCTGCAAGCCTGCATGAAGCTGAGCGACAACACCGAGCGCCTGGCCTGCTACGACCGCCAGATGAATGGGCAGGCCATGCTGGCCCTTCCCCCTTCGCCCATTGCCGCCCAAGCCGAAACTGCCCAGCCGGGTGCCCCCGCCCAAGTGGTGGTGGCGCCGCCTGGGGGCACGCCTCCCACAGGCGACACACCGCCCGACGAAGGCTTTCTCTCGCGCTTTTGGGAACTCTCGCCCGCCGACAAGCGCGGCACCTTCAACTACACCGCCTACCGGCCGAACTTTTTCCTGCCGGTGCGGGGCATGCGCAAGGTCAACCAGAATCCCAGCAGCCCTTCGCGCGGCGTGGCCAACAGCCTGCCAAAGTTCCAGCACCTGGAGACCAAGCTGCAGATCTCGCTGCGCACCAAGGTGATGGAAGATGTGCTGCTGCCCAATGCCGACCTGTGGGTGGCCTACACCCAACAGTCGACCTGGCAAACCTGGAACCACGAGGAATCCTCGCCGTTCCGCAACAC
Source organism: Burkholderiales bacterium UBA1834 (assembly GCA_002339015.1). GTDB lineage: Bacteria > Pseudomonadota > Gammaproteobacteria > Burkholderiales > Burkholderiaceae_C > Aquabacterium. Next base: position 11,033 of record DDJC01000033.1, on the reverse strand, counting down.
CGACTACCAGCCCGAAGTGCTCTACGTGGTCCCCATGCCCACCGGACTGCAGAATTTGCCGTTCGGATGGAAATGGCGCCTCACGAGCTTCGGCCTGGTCCACCAGTCCAATGGACAGTCCGATGAGCTGTCACGCAGCTGGAACCGCGCCTACGCGTCTTTCGGTGTGGAGCGTGGAGGGCTCAATGCCAATCTGCGGGTGGAAGCGCCTTTGGCCAAAAGCAACGACAAGTACGACGACAACCCGGACATCGAGCACTATCTAGGCCATGTGCAGGCACAGATCAACTGGTCGCCGGGGCGTTCCATCGCGTCGCTGCTGTGGCGACCATCGCTAAGCGGCCGTGGCTCTGTAGAGCTGAACTGGTCCTATCCCGTCAACGCGGAGCGCCCTGACGGCCTGCGCTGGTATGTGCAGGCCTTCCATGGGTATGGCGAAACCCTGCTGGATTACAACTTCAAGCAAACCAGCCTGGGCGCGGGTTTCACGATCTTCAAATTCTGAGCCGCGCTGCCCCCGAGAGGGCAGGCGGCCTCGAAGCATCAGGCCTTCTCAGCCAAGCCCATGCTGGCCATCAGCGCCTGCTTGCGGGTCAGCATCGACGCACCCAGTTCGGCCGTATCGACGTCGGACTTCTTCACTTCGGGAAAGAGTTCCTGCTCTTCTTCCTTGACGTGGTGCTCGATGTACTCGCCCAACACCTTGACCTTGGCGTCGTAGAGATCCTCGTCGGGGCTCATGCTTTCGATTTGCGCGATCAGATCCTTGGCGCTGGCATGTTCCACCTCGGCTTCGTCCAGCAGGTCCACATCGTGGATGTTGGCGCGCGCGGCGGGGTAGAAAATTTCTTCTTCGATGATGGTGTGCACCTTGAGCATGGCGCAGATCTGCTCGGCCAAGGCCTGGCGCTCATCGGCGCTGGCTTCTTTTTCAGCCATCTTGTTGTAGGTCTTGAACAGGGCCTTGACCTCCTTGTGGTCGGCCGTCAGCAGTTTGATCGCATCATTCTTGGACGCCGTCGTGCGCCTGGTGGTCGACTTGGTGCTGCTGCGCGAGGACGAGGTCTTGCGGCTGCTGGTCTTGTGGCTGGTGGAGCTTTGCGTGGCGGTCATGGGACTTCTCCTTGGGGATGGGAAGGGAAAGCTTCCTTGTGCACTTGCACACAGAAGCGGGACATCCATCCTTGGCAACCGGCGCGCCTGCCCTGGGCACCACCTCAGCCGCAGGGATCATCCATCCACATCAGGCACCCTGGCCAGTTCGGCCAGCCACGTGGCGGCGGATGCATCGCTCGGCGCGCGCCAGTCGCCACGGGGCGAGAGCGATCCACCCGAGCCCACCTTCGGTGAGTTGGGCACGCACGAGCGCTTGAACTGGTTGGTAAAAAAGCGCTGCAGGAACACGCCCAGGTGCTTCTTGATCTCGGCCAGCGTGTACTGGTTGTGCGGCACGCCAGGCCCCTGCGGCCAACGCCCCTGGTCGCGGTCGTGCCAGGCGCTGTAGGCCAGAAAGGCCACCTTCGAGGGCGCATAGCCATGGCGCACCAGCTGGAACAGGTGGAAATCCTGCAGCTCGTATGGGCCGATGACGCGCTCGGTGCTCTGGCCGGGCTGGTCAGCATCCTGGTCGCCGGGCACCAGCTCCGGGCTGATCTCGGTGTCGACGATGGCGTGCAGCACTTCACTGCCTTGGCCGCCCAGCTGCTGCGTGTCGGCCACCCAGCGCACCAGGTGCTTGATCAGCGTCTTGGGCACGCTGGCGTTCACGTTGTAGTGTGACATGTGGTCGCCCACACCATAGGTGCACCAGCCCAGCGCCAGCTCGCTCAGGTCGCCCGTGCCCACCACGATGCCATGGTGCAGGTTGGCCAGGCGGAACAGGTGGCTGGTGCGCTCGCCGGCCTGCACGTTCTCGAAGGTCACGTCGTAGACGGGGTTCTCGGGCGTGTGAGGGTGGCCAATATCCTTCAGCATCTGCTCGCAGCTGGGGCGGATGTCGATCTGCTGGACGGTGCAGCCAATGGCCTGCATCAGGCGCAGGGCCTGGTCCAGCGTGCGCGTGCTGGTCGCAAAACCCGGCATGGTGACGCCCAGGATGTCGCTGCGTGGCCGGCCCACCAGGTCCACGGCCTTGGCGCATACCAGCAGTGCATGGGTGGAATCGAGCCCGCCAGACACACCGATCACCAGCTTGCCCTTGCCCGCCACGCTCAGGCGCTGCACCAGCGCCTGCACCTGGATGTTGTAGACCTCGTGGCAGCGTTCGTCGCGACGACGCGGATCGGAAGGAACGTAGGGGAAGCGCTCCACATGGCGCTGCAGCGGGCGGCGGGCCTGCGGCAGACCCAGCGTGAACGTCACACGGCGGAAGGCCTCGACCTGCGCAGCGTGCAGCGCGGCAGACTGGCCAAAGCTCGTCTGGCGCATGCGTTCGTGCGCCAGGCGCTCCAGGTCCACATCGGCGGTAATCAGGTGCGAGCCTGCGGCAAAGCGTTCCGATTCGGCCAGCAGTTCGCCGTTCTCGCACACCAGGGCCTGGCCGTCCCAGGCCAGGTCGGTGGTCGATTCGCCTGCACCGGCCGATGAATACAGGTAAGCCGCCAGGCATCGCGCCGACTGCATGCTGACCAGGCGCTGGCGGTAGTCGGCCTTGCCCACGGTGATGTTGGAGGCTGACAAGTTGACCAGCACCGTTGCACCGGCCAGCGCCGCGAATGACGAAGGCGGGATCGGCACCCACAGGTCTTCGCAGACCTCGATGTGGAAGGTCAGGCGCGCCACATCCTCGCACGCGAACAGCAGGCTGCCGAAGGGCACGGGGCGGCCCAGCAGCGTGACCGTGTCGCGCAGGGCCGTGGGCGCCGCGTTGAACTGGCGCGCCTCATAGAACTCCGCGTAGTTGGGCAGGAAGGTCTTGGGCACCACGCCCAGCACCTGGCCGCCCTGCACCACCACTGCACAGTTGAACAAGCGATCATCGACACGCAGAGGCATGCCCACCACTGCCGCGATCGGCAAGGTGCGGGAAGCAGCCACCACCACACCCAACGCCGCCTCGCAGGCGTCCAGCAGGGCGTGCTGGTGGAACAGGTCATCGCAGGTGTAGCCCGACAGGCCCAGTTCCGGGAAGGCCACCAGGGCCGCGCCACGCTGGACCGCATCCTGCATCAGCTCGACCGTTCGGGCTGCGTTCCAGGCCGGGTCGGCCACGCGGATGGCAGGCACCGCCACCGCCACGCGGGCAAAGCCATGGGCGTAGATGTCGAAGAAGTCTTGTGAGGCGTCCATCGTGCGGCGAATGATCGGTGAGGCAGGCAGTTTCCCTCATTGTGCCCGGCTGTGCCCACCCGTGCCGGCCCGGCAGGCACCGCTTGGGCACACCGTATTCCTGGGTCGACAGGCGGGACTTGGCCCCTCGCTACCATGGGCCCACACCCCGAACGCATCGGGAGGAGCGCTCGCCCATGGAGTTCCACGATTACTACGCCAGGCTGGGCGTTTCGCGCCAGGCCCCGCTCGAGGAGATCAAGAAGGCCTTCCGTGCCCAGGCACGCCGGTTCCATCCCGACATCAGCAAGGAGCCTGATGCCGAGCAGCGCATGCGCCAGATCAACGAGGCCTACGTGGTGCTGTCCGATCCGGACAAGCGCACGGCCTATGACCGGCTGATGGACGAGCGCCAGGCAGGTGGCGGCACGCTGCGTCCACCGCCTTTCGGCAAGGAGGCCGCCCGCCCCAAAAGCCCCGCCGAAGCTGCCAAGGCCTACGCGGACACCGCTGCCCACACCAGCACCAGTGCCAGCAACGGCCCCGGTGCCGCCGACACCAGCGGCTTCAGCGACTTCTTCAGCGACCTGTTCGGCCGCATGGGCGTGGGCGCCCGCAGGCAGGCAGGCTCCTCGCGCGGAGACGACCAGCGCGCCACCATCGCCCTGGATCTGGGCGATGTATGGCGCGGCGCCGTGCGCACCATCACGCTCAAGGGCGCCCAGTTCGATGCCCAAGGTCACGCCTCGGTGGGCCAGCGCAAGCTGCAGGTGCGCATCCCGGCCGGGGTAAGGCCCGGGCAGATGATCCGGCTGAACGGCCAGGGTGCGCCCGGCCCGGGTGGCGGCCCGCCAGGTGACCTGCTGCTGGAAGTGCAGATCAAGCCGCACCCCCGCTTCAAGCTGGACGGCGCCAACCTGTTGGCTGAACTGCCCGTGGCCCCCTGGGAGGCCGCCCTGGGTGCGGTGGTGCCCGTGGCCCTGCCCCACGGCCCCGGCCTGAACGTGCGTGTGCCTGCAGGCGCGCAGAGCGGACAGAGCCTCACGGTGCGTGGCAAGGGCTTGCCATCGCCCACGCCGGGCGATCTGGAACTCAAGCTGCGGGTGGTGCTGCCCAGTGCGCACGACCCTCGTGCCCGCAAGCTTTACGAGCAGATGGCGGGCGACCTGAAGGATGAATTCGATGCCCGCAAGGTGGCTGCCTCAGAAGCCGACTGGCGGCCTCAGGAGGAACCGCGATGAGCGACACCACCGTGATCATCGACGCCCCGATCGAGGCGCTGTGGTTCGACCTGGACGACCTGTGCCGACTGGGCGTGGTCGAGGCCTGCTGGCTCGAACAGCGCCTGGCCGATGGCATGCTGCTGGCGTGCCCGGAGGCGCCTGACACCACGCGCTGCTACAACGCACTGACCCTGGCCCGTGTGCGCCGCCTGGCCTGCCTGGAGCGCGATTTCGATGCCGTGCCCGAGCTGGCCGCACTGGTGGCCGATCTGGAAGAAGAGCTTCAGCGCCTCAAAGACCGCCTGCGGTGTCTGGAAGACTGAGCTTCGTCAAGCCTCCTGCCCTTTTGCACCCGGGAAAGCCCTCATTGGCGCCGGTATCGACGCTAAGATGGATTCAACCGGCCAGATCCGCGCCGGCATCCGCAAGGGAGCAGCGATGGAGCACGCGCAGCGATGAATGCCCGATGGCAACGTATCCTCGTTCCAGCGGCCTTCGTGCTTGTTTTGGGAATCGCGGGCCAGTACGCCTGGCAACGCCTTCACCCTGACGGGCCTGGCGAAGGCTTCATCAGCAGCAATGGCCGCATCGAGGCCACCGAGATCGACGTGTCCGCCAAGCAGGCCGGCCGCCTGCAGGATGTGCTGGTCAGCGAAGGTGATTTCGTTCAGAAGGGCCAGGTGCTCGCCCACCTGCAGGTCGATGTGCTGAACGCGCAGCGCGACGAGGCCCGCGCCCAGTTGGCCCAGGCCCGCACCGGCGTGGCCACCGCCAAGGCGCAGGTGGCCGCACGCGAGAGCGACCGGCAAAGCGCCCTGGCCGCCATCGTCCAGCGTGACAGCGAACTGAGCGCGGCCAGGAGCAAGTTCAACCGCTCCCAGACCCTGGCAGCCCAGGGCATGTGGCCGCTGCAGGAGCTGGACAACGACCGCGCGCGGCTGGAAGGCGCACAGGCCGCCGCCACCGCCGCCAAGGCGCAAGCCCAGGCGGCCCAGGCCGCCATCGATGCGGCCAAGTCACAGGTCGCCGGGGCAGAGGCCGCCGTCACCGCCGTTGAAGCCACCATTGCCCGCATCGAGGCCGACATCGCCGACAGCACCTTGAAGGCGCCCCGCGATGGCCGGGTGCAGTACCGCGTGGCCAACGTCGGCGAGGTGGTGGGCGGCGGCGGCAAGGTGCTCAACCTGATCGACCTGGCCGACATCTACATGACCTTCTTCCTGCCCGAAACGGTGGCCGGCCGCATTGCCATCGGCAGCGAAGTGCGCATCGTGCTCGATGCCGCGCCGCAGTATGTGATTCCAGCCAAGGTGTCCTTCGTGTCGGCCACCGCGCAGTTCACGCCCAAGACGGTGGAAACAGCCAGCGAACGCCAGAAGCTGATGTTCCGCGTGCGCGGCCAGATCGACCGTGAGCTGCTGCTCAAGCACCTCAAGCAGGTCAAGACCGGCCTGCCCGGCGTGGCCTGGGTGCGCACCGATGCCGCGCGCGCGTGGCCGGCATCGCTGGCGGTGAACGTGCCGGAGTAAACCGGTGGCGCTCGACCGCCCCCCTGTGGCGCGCCTGCAAGACCTGCGGCTGCTGTATGGCAAGACCCTGGCGCTGGACGCCGTGTCACTGGACCTGCCCGCCGGCTGCATGGTGGGGCTGATCGGTCCGGATGGGGTCGGCAAATCCAGCCTGCTGTCACTGATCGCGGGGGCTCGCGCCATCCAGCAGGGCCGCATCGAGGTGCTGGGTGGCGACATGGCTTCCGCAAGCCACCGTGACAGCGTCTGCCCGCGCATCGCCTACATGCCGCAGGGCCTGGGCAAGAACCTCTACCCCACCCTGTCGGTGGAAGAGAACCTGCAGTTCTTCGGCCGATTGTTCGGCCACGGCAAGGCCGAGCGCCGCCACCGCATCGACGACCTGACACGCCGCACCGGGCTCGCGGCCTTCCTGGACCGGCCCGCGGGCAAACTCTCGGGCGGCATGAAGCAGAAGCTGGGGCTGTGCTGCGCCCTGATCCACGACCCGGATCTGCTGATCCTGGACGAGCCCACCACGGGCGTGGACCCGCTCGCACGCGCTCAGTTCTGGGACCTGATCACCCACATCCGACAAGGCCAGCCTGGGATGAGCGTGCTGGTGGCCACGGCCTACATGGACGAGGCCCAGCGCTTCGACTGGATCGTGACCATGGACGCCGGCCGTGTGCTGGCCACCGGCACACCGGCCGAGCTGCTGGCGCGCACGGACAGCGATTCGCTGGAGACGGCCTTCGTGCGCCTGCTGCCCGAGGAGCGACGGCGCGGGCATGAGCCGGTGCAGATCCCGCCGCTGCAGACCACGGACGATGACATCGCGATCGAGTCCAAGGACCTGACGATGCGCTTCGGTGATTTCGTCGCGGTCGATCACGTCAGCATGCGCATCCGCCGCGGCGAGATCTTCGGCTTCCTCGGCTCCAACGGCTGCGGCAAGTCCACCACCATGAAGATGCTGACCGGCCTGCTGGAGCCCAGCGAAGGCCAGGCCTGGCTGTTCGGCCAGCCGGTGGATCCGCGCGACATTGCCACCCGCCGCCGCGTGGGCTACATGTCGCAGGCGTTCTCGCTGTATGGCGAGCTGACAGTGCAGCAGAACCTGGTGCTGCATGCGCGCCTGTTCCTCGTGCCCGCAGTCGAGATCGATGCGCGTGTGGATGAGATGGTCGAGCGCTTCGGCCTGGCCGAGGTGCGCGACAGCCTGCCCGACAGCCTGCCGCTGGGCATCCGGCAGCGCCTGTCCCTGGCGGTGGCCATGGTGCACAAGCCCGAGTTGCTGATCCTGGACGAGCCCACTTCGGGCGTGGACCCGGTGGCCCGAGACAGCTTCTGGCGCCTGCTGGTGAGCCTGTCGCGCCAGGACCGCGTCACCATCTTCATCTCGACCCACTTCATGAACGAGGCCGAGCGCTGCGACCGCATGTCCATGATGCATGCGGGCCGCGTGCTCGACAGCGACAGCCCTGCCGCGCTGGTGAAGAAGCGCGGCGCGGCCACGCTGGAAGAGGCCTTCATCGGCTACCTGGTCGAGGCCGGTGGTGGCACGGCGCCTGCCGATGATGCTTCGGCTGAAGCCGCCAAGGAGCCCGCGCAGACCGGCACCACATCACCGCCAGCCTCCCACGCGCGCCTTCCTCGCTTCAGCCTGCAGCGCCTGCTCAGCTACAGCTGGCGTGAATCGCTGGAGCTGCAACGCGATCCGGTGCGCAGCGTGCTGGCCCTGGCCGGCACGCTCATCCTGATGTTCGTGATCGGTTTCGGCATGAACATGGACGTGGACAAGCTCAGCTTCGCCGTGCTCGACCGCGACCAGACCGCCGCCAGCCGCGAGTACACGGACAACCTGGCGGGCTCGCGCTACTTCATCGAGCAGGCGCCCTTGACCGACACCGCTGATCTGGACCGCCGCATGCGCCGGGGTGAACTGGCCTTGGCCATCGAGATCCCGCCCGGCTTCGCGCGGGATGTGGCACGCGGCCGGTCCGTGCAGATCGGTGCCTGGATCGACGGCGCCATGCCCTCACGCGCGGAAACCGTGTCAGGCTACGTGCAGGGCATGCACCTGGGCTGGCTGGCCGAGCAGACACTGGCACGCACCGGCAACGCGGCCGCGGCTTCCCCGGCCACCATCGAGACGCGCTTTCGCTACAACCCCGATGTGCAGAGCCTGCCCGCCATGGTGCCGGCCGTCATCCCCATGCTGCTGATGATGATCCCCGCCATGCTGGGCGCGCTGGCCGTGGTGCGCGAAAAAGAGCTCGGCTCGATCATCAACCTCTACGTCACGCCGGTCACGCGCACCGAGTTCCTGCTGGGCAAGCAGTTGCCTTACGTGGTGCTGGCCTTTTTGAACTTCCTGCTGATGGTGCTGCTGGCCATCACGGTTTTCGGCGTGCCGGTGACGGGCAGCTTCGCCACGCTGGCCGCGTCGGCCCTGCTGTACGCGGTGTGCGCCACGGGCATCGGCCTGCTGGCCTCGAGCTTCACGCGCAGCCAGGTGGCAGCGATGTTCCTGGCCATGATCGGCACCATGATCCCGGCCGTGCAGTACTCGGGCATGCTGGACCCGGTCAGTTCGCTGGATCCGGTTGGCCGCATGATCGGCCAGGTCTACCCGGCCACCCACTTCATCGACATCAGCCGGGGCGTGTTCAGCAAGGCCCTGGGCTTTGCCGACCTCTCCACGGCCTTCTGGTCGCTGGCGGCTGCCGCGCCGGTGATCGTGCTGCTGGCCGTGGCCCTGCTCAAGAAACAGGACCGGTGACGATGAAGCGCACGCTGTCCAACATCTGGCGTCTGGGCATCAAGGAGCTTTGGGGCCTGTGGCGCGATCCGGCCATGCTGGTGCTGATCGTCTTCATGTTCGGCTTCTCGGTCTACTCGGGCGGGCGCTCCATGCCGGAGACCCTGCACAAGGCCCCCATCGCCATCGTGGACGAAGACGCCTCGCCGCTGTCGAACCGCATCGCCGCCGCGTTCTACCCGCCGCAGTTCGTCGGGCCTTCGATGATCTCACTGGAACAGGTCGACCCGGGCATGGATGCGGGCATCTACACCTTCGTGCTGGTGATCCCGCCCAACTTCCAGCGTGACGTGCTGGCCGGGCGCAAGCCAGATCTGCAACTCAACGTGGATGCCACCCGCATGACCCAGGCCTTCAACGGCAGCGGCGCCATCCAGCAGATCGTGCAGGGCGAGGTGCTCAGCTTCGCGCAGCGCGACCAGGGCAGCACGCAGCTGCCCGTGGAGATCAACGTGCGCGCCCGCTTCAACCAGACACTGGACAAGGGCTGGTTCGGCACGATGACTCAGTTGATCAACAACATCACGATGGTGTCTATCCTGCTGTGCGGCGCGGCGCTGATCCGCGAGCGCGAACACGGCACCATCGAGCACCTGCTGGCCATGCCGGTCACGCCCACCGAAATCATGCTGTCCAAGGTGTGGTCGATGGGGCTGGTGGTGCTGATCGCCGTGGCCGCGTCACTGCAGCTCGTGGTCAAGGGCCTGGTGGGCGTGCCGGTGGAGGGCTCGGCCGCGTTGTTCCTGCTGGTCACGGCGCTGCACCTGTTTGCCACCACGGCCATGGGCATCTTCATGGCGACGATGACGCGCTCGATGCCGCAGTTCGCGCTGCTGATGATCCTGATCCTGCTGCCGCTGCAGATGCTCTCGGGCGGCAGCACACCGCGTGAAAGCATGCCTGTGATCGTGCAGAACATCATGCTGGCCGCGCCGACCACGCACTTCACGATCGCCGGGCAGGCCATCCTGTTCCGTGGTGCGGGGCTGACCGTGGTGTGGCCGCAGCTGCTGGCCTTGCTGGGGATCGGCGCGCTGTTCTTTGGCATCGCCCTGCGGCGGTTCAGGCGAACAATCAGCCAGATGGCGTGATCCGCCTCATCAGCTTCCTGCCCCCAGCCCCTGCGGGCGCACCCATGCCATCAGCTTGCCCAGCAGGACCTGCACATCCACCGGCTTGACCAGGTGTGTATTGACCCAGCGGTTTCTGCACAGCCCAGCCTGCCGAGATCAGCCGCGCATCAATGGTCTGCCGTGCTTTTGCTTCTGGCGTCATCCCTGATCACTCCCGATTTCTCTATCTATGCTGGCCACAAGCCGGAAAAATCGAATGACAGTTGCCGGTGATGCCGAATGGACAGCAGGTACACCACCTCATGCATCACGGTATAAAGCATCAGGTAGTCGTCATGCAGGTACACGCGCAGGCTGTCTGCTGCGCCAGCAGGCAACTTACTCAACTGCTCCAGCGCTTCGACCGACTGCGGCGGCTGGTCAAGGTAGCGGCGCCCCATCAGCGGAAATCGGGCGAGGTTCGGCACCACGGTGGCGCGCAGGCATGCCAGCAGGTCATCAAAGGCGAAGGCAGCATCGGCCTCAACCAAGAAGGCCTCAATGGAGCCGAGTCGCGCCAGGAAGCTATCGGTCAGCTCGACGCGACACAAAGCCTCAGCCACGGCTCTTCAATGGCTTGGTTGCGGACTGCGCGGGTGAACGACGTTTTTGAATGGTCGCCAAGGCCTGCTCAGCATCTTGGGTGCGCCCTGCGACGATGTCTTCCAAGCCTCTGCGGGCGTCGTCGATCAGCAGCAGGTGGATGCGCTCGCGCTCAAGGCGGTGGTAGTAGTCGAGCCGGTCCGCGTCGATCAGTGCCACATAGCTCTCACCGTTCTTGGTGATGATCTTTTCAGCACCGGCTTTAACCTGGTCGGCCAGCTCAGAGAGGTTGGAGCGCGCCTGGGTGAAGGGCACCACATCACGGGCAGAGATGGACATGACCGGCTCCTAAAAGCTGACAGAATTCTGTACAGTTTACCGGAAGGATGCCTTTGTCGGCATGGCAGAGGCCCCAGACTCAAGGAAGCTAAATCGCAAGGGAGGCCCAGACTGTCAGAAGACTACTCAGCTTAGAAATTGATCCTTACGTCAAGAAAATGGGTTCGCCGCAAATTCTTGATGTCAATATCAAGCTAGGGAAACTCTGCAAAACCGG
>DDJC01000032.1:13215-45779 GCA_002339015.1 Burkholderiales bacterium UBA1834 | reverse complement strand
ATTCCTGCAGCCTCGTTAGGCCACACAAAACATGAGCGACATTGCACCGAAGAATCCAGAACTACTGACGGACCAAGATGTCGAGTACGCACATTTCAAGTGCTGTGGCGACGAGGATCTTGTTTTCGTGCGCTGCTCTGCGTGCGGCCACATCTGGGTGCAGTGCTACGAATGCGAGACTTGGTACGTTGATCTGAGTGATCTCGGAAAGACGCAAGATGCCTTTCTCAGTTCGGCAAGCGAACGGCTTGCCTGTCCATGCTGCCACAAACCATTTGAAGACTTTGCGTACCTAAGCCCTGAGCACGTTGACAAGTACCTACCGACAGCCAAACAGGTGATCGAGAAGGGCTTCGGAATGCATCTTTCGGCATACCTGAGGGAGAAGCATGGCATCTCATAATTTTTCAGTCTGTACTGGTTGCACCGTCGTGCCTTCGCTCCCCAGCCTAACTGTCGGTTCAACGCGGACGCCAACACTGGCCATGGCTTCGCCATTTTCATGGCCAGTGTTGGTGCCCTCCTGGAGGCTTAAAAGGTCTCCAAGCCAGCGCCAACCCGCTGCGGGGGTCAGAACCTTGTGCGCAGCGTCAGGCTGACGAAGCGCGGGTCACCGTAGTTGGCATAGTCCAGCGTGGCCCAGTAGGTCTTGTCCAGGGCGTTGGTGACGGCCAGATTGAGGCTGGTGGATTCGGTAAAACGCCAGCTGGCGTTGAGATTGAGCAGACCGAATGGCGATTGTGTGATCTTGACCTTGCCCGAGGGGCTATCGATGCCGACAGCGTCCATGCGGCCCTGCCAGACCAGGTCAGCCCCGACCTCAAGCGGTCGCAGAGCGCCGGACGCGCGGTACTGCGTGCCCAACTTGACCAGCCACTCGGGCAGGTTGGCATAGGTCAGGTCGGATGGGTTGCGGGTGGTCTTCACACGCGTCACACCAGCGGTGGCTCGCCAGTTGGAGCTCAGCTGCGCGGCCATGTCGGCTTCCCAGCCAAAGGTCTTCGTACCGTTCACGGCGACGTAAGCCCACGCAGTGCTGTCACTGGGCACCCGTAAATTGCCATCCCGCACGCCGTAGTTGTCCTGCTTGACCTCAAAGAAAGCGAACGAGCCGGAGATGCCTTGCTCTGGCCATTCGCCCTTGATGCCAATCTCTTTACTGCTGCCTTTAACCGGGTCCAGCGGCCTGTCGTTGCGGTCCTTGTAGTTCTGCGGGTTGAAGATGCCGGTGTGGCTTGCGTAGGCTGACAGGTGCTCGTTGAGATCGTAGACCACGCCGACGTATGGCGTGGCCTCTCGGCCTAACGACTGTCTTTGCCTGTTGGTCGTGCTTACATTCGTCCGCGCGCCATTGACCCCATAGTAGTCGGTATGACGACGCCAGTTGGTGAATCGGACGCCCGTCAACAAAGACAGCGGCTCAGCAAGACGCCAACGAGCCGAGCCATAGATGGCATCCTGGCTCGTCTGCTGCTCGTTGAAGGCTCCAGTGCGGGAATAGACAGGTCGTGGCGCGGAACCGTCCCAGGCATAGACATTGGGAATGGCGTAGACGTATCGCGTCGGATCCCGCGCCAAGTCGGTATAACTATCGGTGCGAGTGTCCGTGCGAAGGCTGCTGAAGCCCACGAAGAGGTCGTGCCGATGGCCACCTAAATCGAATTGACCTGACAGGCGGGCGTCCAGCGTATTCATGGTTTCCTTGCCTCCGCCCACTGCACCATAGAGGTACATCCCGGAACCTGTCTCACTGTCGGGGAACGGAGGCAGGATCGTGACGGTCGTGGGGGTGGGCCTGACCAGGAGGCCGGATCCATAGGTGCGCAGGCTGAATGTCTTGCCTTCGGTGTGATTGAGGCTGGCCGCAAAAGACCAATCTTGGCTGAGCTTGTGCTCGATCGTCGCGTAAAGCGTGCCTGACTCACGTGACCAGCGCGTCCAGTCGGGCGAGAAGCTGGTCGACCTCGGCAGATCGGCCAGCCCACCATCGGCGTTGAATCGAGGGATCGCCCCCCAGATGCCCGCCTTCGGATCGTTCTTCTGACGCTGGTAACCCACCGAGACCACGGTATCGCGCCCCACATCGGCCTCGATCACGCCGAGCAGCGCGTATTTCTCTTCTTCGTAGCGGTCGCGGAAGCTGTGGCGCTTCTGCGGTGCCACCACCCAGCGGCTGCGCACGCTGCCGTCCTGGTTCAGCGGCACGTTCACGTCCACCTCGCCGCGGTAGTAGTCCCAGCTGCCCACCGTGACGGAGGCCGTGCCGCCGAAGGTGCGCGTCGGGCGCTTGCGGATCAAGTTGATGGTGGCCGAGGGGGTGCCCACGCCGGTCAGGATGCCGTTGGCGCCGCGCACGATCTCCACGCGCTCGTACAGGGCGGTGTCGAACTCCTGGTTGGTGCTGTTGCTGAAGGTGGGCAGGCCGTCGACCTGGAAGTCGGTGATCAGGAAGCCGCGTGAGTAGTACAGCGGGCGCTGCGTGTCATAGAAGCTCACATGCACGCCGGTGGTGCCGCGCAGCACCGCGTCTACGCTGGTCAGTGAGCGCTGCTCGATCTGTTCGCGGGTGACCGAGCTCACCGATTGCGGGGTTTCGCGCGGCGTCAGCGGCAGGCCAATGGAAGTCTTGGCCGGACCCTTGGCGCGCGAAGTGTCCCAGGCGTCCAGGGGGTTGCGAGCGGCTTTCACTGAAATGGTGGGCAGGGCTGCTTCGGTCTGCGCTTCCTGCGCCCAGGCGGCGCAGCACATGCAGGCTGCAGAAGAGATGGGGATCAGTTTGGCGATCAGCCGAGGAGAAACTGCATGAACGGATGAAAGGGTGGACATGATCTTCACGGAAAAGCAGGAGACGGTCAGACAGCCGGGGCTGAACAATTGCCGGGCTCGCAAGGATGAGAAAGATGTTGATTCTAATGGATGGTGATAATTGTTCTCATTATCTTTATCATGCGTGGACGGCCTGCAACACTGGGGCAATGCAGTCCGGCATGCCGCAAGGCATGATTTCGGCGTCAGCTTCAATCAATCAATCAGATGTGACCACGTTGGGAGTGCCCGCACATGACGAAGCATCCGAAGGACTTCGAGGCCCTGATCCAGGTGCTTCAGGCGCGCTTCGAGCAGCACAGGCCCCGCCATGCGGACATGGCCTGGGCGGCCGTGGCGGCCCGGCTGGACAACGACGCCAAGGCGCTGTCAGCGCTGCAGCAGATGGAGGCCACCGGTGGCGAGCCCGATGTCATCGGGCAGGACAAGGGCTCGGGCCAATTCCTGTTCTGCGATTGCGTGGCGGAAAGCCCGGTGGGGCGGCGCAGCCTCTGCTACGACGGCCAGGCGCGGCTGGCCCGCAAGGAACATCGCCCCGAATCGAGCGCTGTCGAGATGGCTGAAGCGATGGGCATCGAGCTGCTCACCGAAGCGATGTACCGGCAGTTGCAGACGCTCGGTGCGTTCGACCTGAAGACATCCAGCTGGATCGCCACGCCCAGTGACGTCCGCGCACAGGGCGGGGCACTGTTCTGTGACCGGCGTTATGGCCAGGTCTTCACCTATCACAACGGGGCGCAGTCGTACTATGCCGCCCGAGGTTTTCGGGGGCTGCTCAGGGTGTGATGTGAGCGAAGCCTGAAGTTGTCCACGAATCCTGTGGACAAGTTTGTGGTCAAGCCAAGGACAAGCAGCCTTCCCCCTGGGAAGGCCACTGGTTTGCCCATAAAACAGGCAGGTGACATCGGCATGGGTCGTTCGGCCCATGGCTTGATCAGCTGTTGTACGCGATGCGTTTGCCCGAGCCGGGCGGGGTGCAGGTGTAGGTGACTTCCTGGCCAGCCGTGGTGGCCAGGGTTCGCAGCGCGGCATCCGTGCGGCGGCTGCCGTCTGCGGCCACGAAGCTGCTGCTGCCTGCCTCGTAGACATACCCGCGCCTGACGCCGGCCTCGACCACCTGCGCCACCAGATCGCATTCGGTCACCGCGCCGCCCAGCTCCTTGGAGACGAAGGCCGTACGCGCTCGCTGGATCAGCAAGGTGACGCGAGCCCCGGCGGCTGCCGCGTTGGCGGCCGACAAGGTCACCTGCTGGCCCACGATGGGCGCCAGGTCGCTGTCCATGACGTGCATGAAGTCGGACACGTCGCGCCGCATGCCGTTGGGGTTGATCAGCGGGAAGCCCGAGTTCAGCGTGGGCTGGAACACGCGTACCGTAAAGAAGTGCGCCAGCGTGTCGGCCGTGCCGTCGTGCACGAAGCCATAGCCG
This sequence comes from Burkholderiales bacterium UBA1834, assembly GCA_002339015.1. Classification (GTDB taxonomy): domain Bacteria; phylum Pseudomonadota; class Gammaproteobacteria; order Burkholderiales; family Burkholderiaceae_C; genus Aquabacterium. The sequence goes on along the minus strand of DDJC01000032.1, from coordinate 41,526 downwards.
CGGACCTGATCGCCCAGATGGCCCGTGCCGGGCGCCGAGGCGAAGGGGATGGCGGGCGAGCCGAAGCGGCCGATCTTGGCGTACATGTTGCGTAGCTGGGGCACCTTCACGATCTGCGAGATGCCTTCGAAGCTCTGGTCGCCGCCGGTGCCGTACATGCCCTTGGCCGCGTCGACCGTGTGGCAGCCGTTGCAGTTGTTGTTGGGCGTGATCGATTCGCCGTTGACGATGATCTTGAAGCCATCGGAGGGGCGGTCGCCGAAGTAGAAATCCGAGCCGCGTTTCTGGGCGGCGGTCAGTGAGTTGTCCAGATTGCGGATGGGGTTGGGCGGCATCATCACCGCGAGCTGGAAGTCGGCGAAGGCCTGCATCTCGGCCTCGGTCATGTCCCGCGTGTTGCCCAGCAGGCCGGAGAAGGCCACGGCGAAGTTCTTGAACGACACGGTGGCATCCTTGGCCGAGGTGCCGAACACACCCACGGCGCGGTCGCCGCGCCAGTGCATGGCACCGGAGTTGACCATGCCGCGCAGCGTCTGCGTGACCATGGGGCCCTTCATGGGGTGGAAGTCCTTCGGGTCGTCGCTGCCATTGATCTTGTTCTGCACGCCGAAGATCACCTTGGCGATGTTGAACTGGATCTTGTCGACGAACTTGCCGGGGATGGGGCTCTTGGTGACCACGCCGTCCGGGTCGCCCAGGTCCCAGGCCAGGTCATCCACATCGCCGAAGATGTGGCACGAGGCGCACGAGGCCTCGCCGTTGGCCGACGAGCGGCGCGCGTCGTACAGGAAGGGGCGGCCGTTGACGATGTGGGCGGGCTCCGGGTTGGCCAGGGTGGCCTGGGCCACCTCGGTGCGCGTGCTCAGGTTGATCACCTTGATCGCGTTGTCGAAGCGGGTCATCACGTACAGGCGGTTGCGGGCTTCGTCGAGCACCAGGCCGCTGGGGCCGCCGCCGCTGACGGTGATGTAGTGGCTGCTGGCCGTGCGCGGGTTGAAGGTGTCGGCCTCGATCTCGCCCGTATTGAACACGCCGATGCGGCTGGAGCCGAAGGCGGCCACGTACAGCGTGCGGCCGTCGCGGCTCACGGTCATGTCCAGCGGCGTGGCCAGGCTGTGCTCCTTGGCGGTGGCATCGAAGCCGGGCTGGCTGGCCAGCTTGCCGTAGTCGATGTGCTTGTTGAGGTGGCGGGGCGCCACCTGGCCATTGGCGATCACGGTCACCCGCGACAGCGCCAGCTTGCCCTGGAGGGTCGAGCCCGTGTAGTGCCCGGGGCCCTCGAAGCGCACCATGTTGTTGGCCTCGGTGTTCGACACGTACACGGCCCCCGTCACCGGGTTGACGGCCATGTTGAACAGCACGGTGCCCACGTGCGGGAAGGCCACCTTCTCGGTGAGCTTGTTGGCATCCACGGCGAACACGTCCTTGTCGGGCAGGGTGAACTCGACGCCGTTGTTCCAGTTGCGGCCCAGCTCATCCTCCCAGCGCTTCTTGTCGCGGTTGTACTTGACCAGCAGGCCCGTCTTGGGTGCGGGCTTGCCCTCGGCATTGGTCTCGGGTCCCAGGCGGCCACCCGGCATGATCTTGGTCTTGACGATGCAGGGCATGTTGACCTTGAACCCGTCGCACACCAGTTCCTCGTTGATGGAGGAGGTCTGGTTGCCGGACTTGAACGCGGCCACATAGACGGTGTTGCGGTCGGGGCTGACGGCCAGCGCGCGGGGCGTGTCCGCGAAGAAGCTCATGATGCGCAGCGGCACGCCGCCCACCGCGTTGCCCAGCACCGCGGGGTTGAACACCCAGACATCCGCACGGCCGATGCCTTCGGTGGTCAGCTTGGGATCGCCCGCGCCCGGCACGCCCTTGAGCGATGGGTCGGTGAGGTGCTGGCCCCGGTGGGCGGTGGTGACGAAAGCCCGCGCCGGCGAGCCGGCGAAGACGATGTCGCGCGGTTCATCGCCGACCAGCAGTGTGCGCACCACGCGCGGCGCGCCGTCCATGCTGACCACGCTGACGCTGTCGGACAGGTGGTTCACCACCCAGACCTCGTTGTCGGTGCGGGCGGCCACGGCCACGGGCTCCAGGCCCACGGGCACGCGGGCGAACAGCTGCAGCCCGGCAGGGGTGATGTTGAACACGTCCAGCGTGTTGTTGGGCGTGTTCACGGCAAACAGGCGCGTGCCGTCGGGCGACTGGGCGATCGGGCGGACGTGCCCGCTCTCGAAGGCGATGAAGTTGGGGGCGGCCTGCGCGGACGGTGCCGGGGCGCCCAGTGCGAGCAAGGTGGCTGCGGCGGCGCCGGACAACAGGCGCAGTGCTGCCGGCCATGCGTGTGCACGGCGGGGATGCTGGGGATTCATGGCGGGTCTCCTCGGACCTTGTTTTGGTAACGGACGCCATTGAATGTAAAGAGGTGTTCGGCCGACTGGAAGGCGGGAAGTTCGATGCTCCCTGCGCCATCCCCTCGAGTGCAGGAGCGGGTAAGTATCTAAATTCCGTTGAACGGTGTTCGGGTCATCCCGCGGGGCGGTGGTTGACCAGCCCGGTGGGCTGGCCTTGTACGGCATGGGCCCTTGGTCAATGGCCGCACACGGGTCATCAGGGCGCGCTAGGATCGTCTGCATATGCCCGCAGAGGATCTCGTCGTCGCGCGGCCCGAGGGCCTTTACTGCCCAGCCGGCGACTTTCACATCGACCCCTGGCGGCCCGTGGCGCGGGCCGTGATCACCCATGGCCACTCAGACCATGCCCGCGTGGGCCACGGCCATTACCTGGCACACCGTGACAGCGGTGGCGTGCTGCAGGCGCGCCTGGGCGAGATCCGGCTGGACCTGCTCGACTACGGTGAGGCCATCGTGCACAACGGGGTGCGCATATCTCTGCACCCGGCCGGGCATGTGCTGGGCTCGGCCCAGGTGCGGCTGGAGCACGGGGGGCAGGTGTGGGTGGTCTCTGGCGACTACAAGCTGCAGGACGACGGCACGTGCCCGCCGTTCGAGCCGGTACGCTGCGACACCTTCATCACGGAATCCACTTTCGGGCTGCCGATCTACCGCTGGCCCACCCAGGCCGCGCTGGTGGCCGAGATCAACGCCTGGTGGGCCGCCAACGCCGCGCAAGGGCGGTGCTCGGTGCTGTTCTGCTATGCCTTCGGCAAGGCCCAGCGTGTGCTGCACGGGGTGGACCCGGCCATCGGCCCCATCGTGGTCCATGGGGCCGTGGAACCCTTGAACGAGGCCTACCGCGCCGCTGGCGTCGCGTTGCCGGCCACGCGGCGGGTGGGTGACGGTGCGCCCGGCCCGGCGCTGACCCCGCAGGAACTGGGTCAGGCCCTCGTGCTGGCGCCGCCGTCGGCCCAGGGCACCCCCTGGATGCGACGCTTCGGAAGCTATGCGGATGCATTTGCCAGCGGCTGGATGCAGGTGCGCGGCACACGGCGGCGGCGTGGCGTGGACCGTGGCTTCGTCATGTCGGACCACGCCGATTGGCCGGGCCTTCAGGAAGCCGTGAAAGCCACGGGCGCGCAGCGCGTGATCGTTACGCATGGCAATGTGCCGGTGATGGTGCGCTGGCTGTGCGAGCAGGGTCTGGATGCCCAGGGTTTTCACACCGAATATGGTGATGAAGATGCGGGGCAGGAGCCTGCCGCATGAAGGCCTTCGCGGCCCTGTACCGCGCGTTGGACGCCACCACCTCCAGCCTGGGCAAGCAAGCTGCTTTGCAGGCTTACCTGGCCCAGGCCACGCCACGGGATGCAGCCTGGGCCGTCTATTTCCTGGCCGGCGGCAAGCCGCGGCAGATCGTGCCCGTCAAGCTGCTGCGCGAGTTGGCGCAGCAGGCGGCAGGCCTGCCGGAATGGCTGTTCATCGAATGCTACGAGGCGGTGGGTGACCTGGCCGAGACCATCTCGCTGCTGTTGCCTGCGCCTGATGCACCGGTCGATATGGGCTTGGCCACCTGGCTCGAAACGCACCTGTTGCCGCTGCGAGGCCAGACGACGCAGGCACAGTCCGAGGCCCTGCTGGCGCAATGGCGCATGCTGGAGGCGGCCGACCGCCTGGTCTACTTCAAGCTGATCACCGGCGCGTTCCGCGTGGGCGTGTCGCGCCTGCAGGTCACCCAGGCGCTGGCTGCTCATGCGGCGCTCGACCCCAAGCGTGTCGCACAGCGCCTGATGGGCTACACCCACATCGGTGCGCGGCCGGACACGGCTGATTTCCAAGCGCTGATCGCGCCGGAATCAGACAGCGAGCAGCAGCGCGCCACCAGCGGCCAGCCCTATCCTTTTTTCCTGGCCCACCCCTACAACGAGCCCTTGCCTTCGATGCCCGACACGCTCGGCCCGGTGGCGGGCTGGCAGGTCGAGTGGAAATGGGACGGCATCCGCGCGCAGGTGGTGCGCCGCGCGGGGCAGGCCTGGGTGTGGTCGCGCGGAGAAGAGCTGGTCAGCGATCGCTTTCCGGAACTGATGACGATGGCCCAGGCCCTGCCCGATGGCACCGTGCTCGATGGCGAGATCGTCGTCTGGCGCGAAGGCCGTGTGCAGCCTTTTGCCGAGCTCCAAAAGCGCATCGGCCGCAAGACCCTGTCGGCGCGCCTGCTCAAGGAACTGCCCGTGGTGCTGTTGGCCTACGACTTGCTGGAATGGCAGGGGCGGGATCTGCGCGCCGAGCCGCTGTCGGCCCGCCAGCCTTTGCTGGACGCCTTGCTGCAGCAGACCGGTCACCCTCAGCTGCTGCCCAGCCCGAGGCTGCAGGCGCCTGACTGGGCCGGCCTGGCCCGCCAGCGCGAGGCCGCCCGCAGCATGGGCGTGGAGGGCATGATGATCAAGGCCCTGGATTCGCACTATGGCGTGGGCCGCACCAAGGCATCCGGCGTGTGGTGGAAGTGGAAGATCGATCCTCTGTCCATCGATGCGGTGCTGATCTATGCGCAGCGTGGGCATGGCCGTCGCGCCAGCCTCTACAGCGACTACACCTTCGCCGTGTGGGATGGCGAGCCCGGGGCGCCCGAGCGCCGGCTGGTGCCCTTTGCCAAGGCTTACTCGGGCCTGACCGATGCCGAGATGGCGCGCGTGGACGCCATCATCCGCAAGACCACGATCGAGAGCTTCGGGCCCGTGCGCAGCGTCAAGCCCACGCTGGTGTTCGAACTGGGCTTCGAAGGCATTGCGCGCAGCAGTCGCCACAAGAGCGGTATCGCGGTGCGTTTTCCGCGCATGCTGCGCTGGCGTGAGGACAAGCCGGTCGACGAAGCCGATACCCTGGACAACCTGCGGGCGCTGCTGCCTGCTGCCTCATGAGCGACGCGAAGGCAGGCCTGGTATCCCAACGGCTCGAGGCCTGGTTCAAGGCGCGAGGGTGGAAGCCCTTCGATTTCCAGCGTGAGGTGTGGCAGGCCGTGGCTGAAGGGCAATCCGGCCTGCTGCATGCCACCACGGGGGCAGGCAAGACCTATGCAGTGTGGCTGGGGGCATTGCGGGCGCTGATGACGGTGGCGCCTGCCCGGCGCAAGCAGGCCCTGGCCACAGCGGCCGTGTCGCCTGAGGCGCTCACCCTTCTGTGGATCACGCCCATGCGCGCCCTGGCAGCCGACACCGAGCGGGCCCTGCGCGAGGCGCTGGAGGCCGTGCAGGCCGACGGAGGCGTGCGGCCGTGGACCTGGGGCGCGCGCACGGGTGACACGTCCTCCAGTCAGCGACAGGCGCAGTCACGCAGGCTGCCCACCGCGCTGGTGACCACACCCGAAAGCCTGTCCCTGCTGCTGGCGCGGGCCGATGCCTGTGAGGCCTTGGGCAGCGTGCGCATGGTCGTGGTCGACGAATGGCATGAACTGATGGGCAACAAGCGGGGTGTGCAGGTGCAACTGGCCCTGGCGCGCCTGAAGCGTTGGCACGCTGGGCTGACCGTGTGGGGCATGTCCGCCACGCTGGGCAATCTGCAGGAGGCCATGCGCACCCTGCTCGGCACGTCGGGCGGCCAGCTGTTGCAGGGCCAGGTGCCCAAGGCCTTGATGATCGACACGCTGCTGCCTGATCAGGCCGAACGCTTCCCCTGGGCCGGGCACTTGGGCCTGCGCATGCTCCCGCAGGTGGTGGCCGAACTGGACGCGAGCGCCAGTTCGCTGGTGTTCACCAACACGCGCTCGCAGGCCGAGCTGTGGTACCAGGCGCTGCTGGAGGCCAGGCCCGACTGGGCCGGCCTGATCGCGCTGCACCACGGCTCGCTGGACCACGGTGTGCGCGACTGGGTGGAGCAGGGGCTCAAGGCCGGGCAGCTCAAGGCCGTGGTCTGCACCTCCAGCCTCGACCTGGGCGTGGATTTCCTGCCGGTGGAGCGCGTGCTGCAGATTGGGTCGCCCAAGGGCGTGGCACGTCTGCTGCAAAGGGCCGGTCGCTCGGGCCATGCACCGGGGCGGCCCTCGCGCATCACGCTGGTGCCCACTCACAGCCTGGAGCTGGTCGAGGCGGCCGCCGTGCGCGCCGCCGTACAGGCCGGTCAGATCGAGGCACGCCAGACACCGCACCAGCCGCTGGATGTGCTGGTGCAGCACCTGGTCACGGTGGCGCTGGGGGGGGGCTTTGAGCCCGATGCCCTGTATGACGAAGTGCGCACCACGGCCGCCTATGCAGGCTTGCCGCCCACGCGCTGGCAGTGGTGCCTGGACTTCGTGCGGCAGGGCGGTGCGTCCTTGACGGCCTATCCCGACTACCGCCGCGTTGTGCCGGACGAACAAGGCCGCTGGCATGTGCCCGATGCGCGTCTGGCCCGCCGACACCGCGCCAACATCGGCACCATCGTGAGCGACGCGAGCATGGTGGTGCAGTTCTGGAGCGCCGGTGGCGGCGCGGGCGGCGCCAAGCTGGGCACGGTGGAGGAAGGCTTCATCGCGCGCATGAAGCCTGGCGACAGCTTCCTGTTCGCCGGGCGCCTGCTGGAGCTGGTGCGTGTGCACCAGATGACGGCCTATGTGCGGCGCGCCACGGGGCGGCGTGCGGCCATTCCCCGCTGGAACGGCGGGCGCATGCCTTTGTCGACCACGCTGGCCGATGCCATGGTGCAGCAGCTGGCGCTGGCCGATGCAGACCGGTACGACAGCCCCGAGATGCGCTGTGCGCAGCCCTTGCTCGATCTGCAGCACCGCTGGTCGGCCTTGCCCACACCGGGCACCCTGCTGGCCGAAACGCTCAAGTCGCGCGAAGGCTGGCACCTGTTCCTCTACCCCTTCGCGGGGCGGCATGTGCACTTGGGGCTGGCCAGCCTGCTGGCGTGGCGCGCGGCGAGCCATCGGGCGGGCACCTTCTCGATCGCGGTCACCGACTACGGCCTGGAGCTGCTCAGTGCCAGCGAGGTGGATTGGCGTTCGGGCCTGCCGGGCTGGCTGCAGGCTGGCAGCGACCAGGGCCCCGGGCATGAGCGGACGGCTCTTCTGCGCGATGTGATGGACAGCTTGAACGCGAGCGAGCTGGCACGGCGGCGCTTCCGCGAGATTGCCCGGGTGTCGGGGCTGATCTTCCAGTCGCATCCCGGCGAGCGGCGCAGCAACCGGCAACTGCAGGCCTCGGCCTCGCTGTTCTACGAGGTCTTTCGCCAGTATGACCCGGGCAACCTGCTGCTGCGGCAGGCCGAGGACGAACTGCTCAGCCAGGAGCTGGACATCGAACACCTGGCTGCCAGCCTGGCGCGCATGCGGGCGCAGACGCTGGTGTGGCGTGAGCTCAAGCGGCCGACACCGTTCGCCTTTCCGCTGATGGTCGAGCGCTTTCGGGAGCAGCTGTCCAACGAATCCCTGGCTGCCCGCATCGAGCGCATGGTGGGGCAACTCGAGCGCGCCGCGGGCGGTGCGGCCACGCCATGAGCCGTGCACCGTTGCTGCTGAACTGGGTGGGCGAGGCCGTGTGGCTGTGTCCGGAGCGTGCGCTGTGGTGGCCTGCCGCGCAGACCCTGTTCGTCGCGGATGTGCACCTGGGCAAGGCCGCGGCCTACCGCGTGCAAGGCCAGCCCGTGCCGACGGGAACCACCGATGAGAACCTGGCCAGACTGGATGCATTGCTGGCGCGCTATGCGGCGAAGCGGCTGGTGTTCCTGGGGGACCTGATGCATGCACCGCAGGGCGTGACCCCGGCCTTGCTGGAGCGGGTGGCCCACTGGCGGTTTGGCCATGCCGACACGGAGATGCTGCTGGTGCGCGGCAACCATGACCTGCGCGCGGGTGACCCGCCCGCCGAACTGGGCGTGACCGTGGTCGACGAGCCCTGGCCTCTGGGGCCTTTCATGGCATGCCATCACCCTCAAAAGGTCGCTGGGCGGTTCGTGCTGGCCGGGCATTTGCACCCGGCCGTCACGCTCAGCGGGCCCGCCCGTGACCGTGTGCGCCTGCCATGCTTCTGCGTGGAGCGGCCCGACGTGCCCGATCAGACGGCGACGCAGGAAGGCCTGGTCATCCTGCCGGCTTTCGGCGCATTCACCGGCACATGGAGGGTGCAGGCCGCGCCAGGCCGCCAGGTCTATGCGGTGGGCGGTGGCGCGGTGTGGCCGGTGCCGCTCAGCGGGGCAGCAGCAGGCGGTTGAGGCTGTCCAGGTCCTCGGGGCGCAGCGAGCCGCTGGCCTGGCGCAGCTTCATGGTGGCCACGATCACGTCGTAGCGGGCCTTGTACAGATCCTTCTGCGTGCTGGCCAGGGCCGTCTGCGCATCGAGCACGTCCTTGTTGACGCGCACGCCCACGCGGTAGCCCAGCTGGGTGGCTTCCAGAGCCAGTTTGGCCGAGCTCTCGGCGGCTTCCAGGGCCTTGACCTGGGCCTGGCCCGACTGCACGCCGAAGAAGGCCTGCCGGGTGGCCAGGGTCACGCTGCGCTTGGCGTTGTCCAGGTCACGCTCGCTCTTTTCTTCCAGGGCCAGCGTTTCACGGATGCGGTTCTGCACCGCGAAGCCGGCGAACACGGGCACGTTCACTTCCACACCGATGCTGGAGTTGGTGCCGTCGCTGGCCTTGACGGTGACCGAGCCGCTGCCGCTGATGTCTGTCTTGCTGACGGAGGCGACCAGATCGGCGGTGGGCAGGTGGCCGGCGCGCGCGCGGGCTGTTTCCAGCTTGGCGTAATCCAGGCCGACCTGCGCCTTACGGATGGTGCTGGAGTTGGGGGTCAGGCTTACCCACTCTTCGGCGGTGGCGGGCTGCAGTGGGGGCAGCATCACCGGGGTGAGCAGGGGCTGGGGTTGCACGTCCGTGCGGCCCACCAACTGGTCGAGCGCAGCACGCTTGACCTGCACGTCGTTCTGCGCGGCGATCTCCTGAGCGGTGGCCAGATCATGTCGGGCCTGGGCTTCGCGCGTGTCGGTGATGGTGGCGTTGCCGACCTCGAAGTTGCGCTTGGCCGAGGCCAGCTGTTCGGCCAGCGCCGCCTTGTTGGTCTGGGCGGTGGCCAGCACATCCTGGGCGGCCAGCACATCGAAATAGGCCTGGGTCAGGCGCACCAGCAGGTCGTCTTCGGCGGTCTTGAGGTCGGCCTCGGCGGCGATCAGGGATTGGTCGGCCTGGTCGATGATGGCCGAGAGCTCCGCATTGAACAGCGACTGGCGGGCCTGCAGGGCCAGGCTCTTGGTGGTGATCGAGTAGTTGTTAGAGCTGGTGCCCGACGAAGCTTGCAGGGCCGCGCGCTGGGCAGCGCTCAACGACAGATCGGAGTCGAAGTGCTGGCGGTAGACCGTGCCCTTGAGACCCACCTGCGGCAGTCGCTGGCCACGGGCCTGGGCGGCCTTGAACTCGGTGGATTCGGCCTGGGCCTTGGCGGCCAGGTAGGCGGCGTCATAGCCTCGTGCCGCCTGGTAGAGATCCACCAGGCTCTGCGCCTGGGCGCCCGCTGCCATGCCGGCCAGCATCAGGGCGACCGCGAGCGGGGCGCGGGCTAGGGCTCCCCGGGAGCGCAGCAGGGCGTTCGTACGGGAGGGACGGAGGGCGCGGATCGGCATGGAGGGTCCTTCGGGATGCGACTTGGAACAGCAGAGGGTCAGAACGTGAAGGGGCGGCTGGAGGCCATGCCGTCCAGCGGAGGGGCGATGGTGTCGAACAGCTCTTCGTGCGAGAGCTGGCCCTGGTCGTCCTTGGTGTAGAGCTTGGCCTGCATCACCGGCTCGCGGCCCTCGATGGCCAGCAGGCGGCCGCCGGGCTTGAGCTGATCGAACAGGGCCTGAGGCACGGCGGTGACAGAGCCGGTCAGCACGATGGCCGAGTAGGGGCCCTGGGCTGCATAACCCAGGCTGCCGTCGGCCTCGACGACCTCGGCGTTGCTGATCTGGGCACGGCGCAGGTTGTTGCGGGCCAGCGACACCAGCTCGGTCTTGTTCTCCAAAGCGATCACGCGCTGGGCCTTGTGGGCCAGCAGGGCAGTGACGTAGCCGGAGCCGGCGCCGATCTGCAGCACGGTGTCGCGCTTGCTCAGATTGAGGTCCTGCACCATGCGGGCTTCGACCTTGGGGTTGAGCATGGACTGGCCGGCCGGCAGCGGCACTTCCAGGTCCATGAAAGCCAGCGACTGGTGAGCCGGGGGCACGAAATCCTCTCGGCGCACGACGGACAGCAGGGACAGAATCGAGGAGTCCAGAACGTCCCAGGGACGGATCTGTTGTTCGATCATGTTGAAGCGGGCTTGTTCGACGTTCATGCGCAAAATCCTAGGAATCAAATCGTCTGGGAAACGGGCGGCCGGCAAAAATGGCCAGACCACGATTTTAAGAAGGGTGAGAGCCCTGATCGGCTGAAATTGTGGGGTTAGGCACGCTTTCTGAATACCATCGACGTTTGATCCACTGCGACAAACGGTCGGTGTACCCGTAAATCACTGGGACAACCACCAGGGTCAACACCGAGGAGGCGATCACGCCACCGATCACGGCCTGGCCCATGGGGGCGCGCTGCTCCGAGCCTTCCGAAAGCGCGAACGCCAAGGGCACCATGCCGAAGATCATCGCCAGCGTCGTCATCAGGATGGGGCGCAGGCGCACCTTGGCGGCCAGCAGCAAGGCCTCGCGGCGGGGCAGGGGAGGCTGGGGCTGGCCATCCTCGCCGACCAGGCCCGCGCGGGCGCGGTTGGCAAAATCCACCAGCAGGATGGCGTTCTTGGTGACCAGACCCATCAGCATGATGATCCCGATCACCGAGAACATGCTGATCGACGAGCCGAACATCAGGAGGGCCAGCACCACGCCGATCAAGGTGAGCGGCAGCGAGCTCATCAGCGCCAGCGGCTGCGAGAAGCTGCGGAACTGCGAGGCCAGGATCATGTAGATGAAGATCACGGCCAGCGCCAGGGCCGACAGCGCGTAGCCGAAGGCCTCGACCATGTCCTTGGTGGCGCCGCCGAAACGGCTGCGGTAGCCCGGGGGGAGCGGGTGGTCGTTCAGCACTTTCTGGATGTCGGCGGACACCTCGCCCACCGAGCGGCCCGTCACGTTGGCGGTGAACTCGACCTCGCGGTTCAGGTCGCGCCGGTTGATCTGCGTCGGGCCCGTGCCCTCGGTGATGCGCGCCACCTGCGACAAGCGCAGCACCTGGGGCTGGCCATTGCCGCCCTGGCCTGGCGGGTTGACGACCAGCCGGGTGTCGGCGATGCTGGTGATGTCCTGCCGCGCCGAGGGGATCAGCGAGACGCGGATGTCGTAGTTCTCATCGTCATCGGCGCGCCAGCTGCCGGCCACGCGGCCACTGACCATCACGTCCAGTGCGCGGCTGATGGACGACACCGTGAGGCCCCGGTCGGCCGCGGCGTTTCGGTCCACGACCACGTTCAAGGTCGGCTTGCTGGGCTTGAGGCTGGTGTCGATGTCGACCAGGCCGGGGATCTGCTGCAGGCGCTGCATCAGGTCCTGGCTCAGGCGGTCCAGGGTGGCCAGGTCGGTGCCCTGGATGGACAGCTGGATGGGCTTGAGCCCGGCCACCGAATCGAGCACGCCCACCTGGGTCACGGTGATGCCGGGGATCTGGCTGAGCGCCTGGCGCATCGGGGCCGAGAGCTGGTCGACGTTGCGCGTGCGCTCGCGGCGGTCCTTCAGGCGCACGTAGATGGACACCTGGTTGCGGCCCAGCGCGAAGCCGGTGTTGATGGTGGCCAGGGTGTAGCGCACCTCGGGCATCGCCCGGATCACCTTGTCGACCTGGCGGGCGCGCTCTTCCGTGGCCTCGATGGCGGTACCGGGCGGGGTGTAGAAGCTGACGTAGGTCTCGCTGAAATCGGCGCGCGGCACGAACTCGGTGCCCAGCAGCGGCATCAGCAGCACGCTGAGCACCAGGCTGCCGCCAGCGACGAGCAGGGTCACCGCCGGGTGGTCCAGTGACCAGGCCAGCAACGACTGGTAGCCGTTCGAAAGCGATTCGGTGCGCCGGTCGAACCAGGCGGTGATGCGGCCGATGCTGCGGTCGTACCAGGTGCGCGCGCCATCGCGCGTGGCCTGCAGCGCCGGGTCATGCCATACGCTGGACAGCATCGGATCGAGCGTGAAGCTCACGAACATCGAGATGCCCACGGCGGCCACGATGGTCAGGCCGAACTCATGGAAGAACTTGCCGATGATGCCGCCCATGAAGCCGATGGGCAGGAACACCGCGATGATGGACAGCGTGGTGGCCAGCACGGCCAGGCCGATCTCGCGCGTGCCGTCCAGCGAGGCCTGCAGCGGGCCCTTGCCCATCTGCACGTGCCGCACGATGTTCTCGCGCACCACGATGGCATCGTCGATCAGCAGCCCCACGCTCAGGCTCAGCGCCATCAGCGTCAGCATGTTGATCGAGAAGCCGAAGGCGTACATGAAGAAGAACGTGCCGATGATCGAGATCGGCAGGGTCAGCCCCGTGATCACCGTGGAGCGCCATGAGTTCAGGAACAGAAAGACGATGCCGACCGTGAGCAGCGCGCCTTCGATCAGCGTCTGGCGCACCGTGCTCACAGCCACCTCGATGGGGCGGCTGTTGTCGCGCACGATGCGCAGCTCGGTGCCTGCGGGCAGCTCTGCCTGTGTGTCGGCCACCGCCTTCTTGATGCCGCGCACCACGTCGATGGTGTTTTCGCCCTGGGCCTTGAGCACTTCCAGCCCCAGCGCGCGCTGGCCGTCGATCAGGGCCAGGCTGTCGAATTCCTGCGGGCCGTCGACCACGTCGGCGACCTGGCCCAGGCGGATGGGCAGGCCGGCGCGTGTGGCGATGATCAGGCGCTCGAAATCTTCCACACGGCGCAGGCGCGCGTCGATCTGCACCACGCGATCCTGATCACGCGTGCGCACGCTGCCGGCGGGCTGGTCCTGGTTTTCCTGCGCGACGGCGCTCAGCACCTGGTCAGGGCCGATGCCCAGCGCCTCCATGGCCTGCGGGCGCAGGTAGACGTTGATCTCCCGCTTGGTGGCGCCCACCAGGTTCACGGTGCCCACGCCGGGCACGTTCTCCAGCCGCTTGCGCAGCACCTGGTCGGCATAGGTGGACAGCGTGACGGTGGGGACCTGGCCGCCGGGTGAGCTGAGCGCCAGCGACAGGATGGGGCGGTTGGCCGGATCGAAGCGCTGCACGCGCGGCTCTTCCACCTCTTCGCGCAGCAAGGGGCGCAGGATGGCGATCTTCTCGCGCACGTCGTCGGCGGCGCGGCGGCTGTCCACGTCCAGGTTGAACTGCACGATCACCACGGCCGTGCCTTCGTACGAGCGCGAGTAGATCTGGTTGATGCCGGCGATGGTATTGACCGCCTCCTCGACCTTGCGCGTCACCTCCGATTCGACGATGGCCGGCGAGGCGCCGGGGTAGTCCATCTGCACGGCGATGGTCGGGAACTCGATGTCCGGGAACTGGTCGACCTTGAGCCGCTGGTAGGAGAACAGGCCCAGCACCACCAGGGCGGCCATCATCATGGTGGCCAACACGGGGTTGCCGATGGACAGGCGGGTGAACCACATGGCTTGTCAGGGCTGGGGCGGCTGTGGCGCGGCGGCGGAAACATCCTCCACCACCGTGCCCGGGCGCAACAGCCCGATGGTGTCGCGCAGCACGCGTTCACCAGGCTGCACGCCCGTGGCGATCGCCACCATCGGCGTGGCGTCACCCTCGATGCGGCCACCCACGCCCAGTGTCACTGGCAGATGCTCGATGCGCGCGCCGCGCAGCGCCTGCACGAAAGCCCCGGTGTCGCCCGCGCGCACGGCGGCGCGTGGCAGCACCACGGCTTCCGCGCGCGACAGATCCAGCTGCCCTTGCGCGAACAGGCCCTGGCGCAGAGCTGGATGCGGTGCCACTGACAGGTAGACCATCACCGCCCGCGTGCCGGCCGTGGCACTGGGGTTGATGCGCGCCACCTTCACGGCCAGCTTGTCCGGCAGGCCATCGACCGCCAGCCAGCCCGGTGTGCCCACGCGCACCTGGGCCACGTCTTCGGGCTTGAGTGCGGCTTCCAGTTCGATGCGCGACAGGTCCACGATCTCGACGATGCGCGCGTCGGGCGACAGTCGTTCGCCCGTCTGCGCGAACTGCTGCGACACCAGGCCGCTGATCGGGCTGCTCAATTGTGTATCGCTCAAGGCCTTGGCAGCCACCTTGGCCGCCGCCTGTGCGGCCTGCAAGGTGGCCTTGGCCGCCGCTTCACTGGACACGGCGGTGTCCAGCGCGTTCTTGGAGATGAAGCCTTGCGCCACCAGTGCCTGGTTGTTGTCCAGCGTCTGCCTGGCGATCTGCCACTGCGCCTGGGCCGAGGCCGCCTGCTGGCGGGCCTGTTCCAGGCGGTTGCCGTATTCATCGGTGTCGATGCGGGCGATCAACTGGCCACGTGTCACCTTGTCGCCCTCTCGCACGCTCAGTGATTGCAGTTCACCACTCACGCGGGCCTTGATGACCACGCTGTCCACGGCGCGCAGGCTGCCGGAGATGTCGATGGTGCGCCACAGTGGCAGGCGCTTCGCTTCGACCAGGTCACCCGCACCCAGCCGCAAGGTGCCCTGGCTGCTGGCCTGGCCGGTCTGTGTGATCTGCGCGCGCTCGGCCTGCCGCGCCAGGATGGCCCGCGTGATGCCGCCGGCCAGGGCCAGCAGGGCCACACCGCCCAATGCCCACCGTTGCCAGCGCTTCATGGGCGGCCCCGCACTTCCAGGCCGTGCAGCAGCAATTCCATCTGTGTCTTCATGAAGGTGTCCGCGTCCAGCGGGAAGGGGTGGTCAGCCACGCCGCCCATGCAATAGGGGTAGAGCATCAGGAACTGCGCCGAGGCCATCAACGACTGCACCACGGCCGTCACGTCCACGGGGCGGAACTCGCCACGCGTCACGCCGCGCTCCACCGCCCGGCCCAGCAGCCGGTGCGTGGGCACGATCACTTCGTCCAGGTAGAACCTGGCCAGCTCCGGCATGTTGCCCACGTCGGCCACCACCAGCTTGAAGATGCCCGAGGCCTTGGAGCTGCCGATGCGGCTCCACCAGGTGTGCATCAGCAGTTCGAGCAGTTCAGACGTCGGCCCTTCGAAGCGGTCCACGATGTCGCTGCCCTCGGTCAGCACCGTGACCACGGAATTGCGCACCACCGCCTTGAACAACTCGTCCTTGCTGGGGTAGTACAGGTAGAGCGTGCCTTTGGAGACGCCGGCCTGCCGCGCCACATCGTCCATGCGCGTGGCGGCCAGCCCCTTGCTCACAAACTGGGCCAGCGCCGCGTCCAGCAGTTCCTGCGGGCGTTCGGCCTTGCGGCGCTGCCGGGCAGGGGACGGGGCGGGGGGCGGATCGGCGTCGCAGGGGGGCGGTGCCGGGGTCTTGGGCATGGGCGGGACTGCTGAGTTAATGACTGGTCAGTCAGTAATGGTAGACATGTCCCGCCGTGCAGGTCAAGCAGCATCCGCCCGGGTCAGATACCCAATAATCGCCAACCATGAGCAAGCCCAAGCCCACCACCCGCGCCGATTACGCCCACCTCAGCACCATCACCACCCGCTGGATGGACAACGACATCTACGGCCATGTCAACAACGTCACCTACTACAGCTACTTCGACACGGCGGTGAACCGTTACCTGATCGAGGCTGGCGTGCTGGACATCCACGCCGGGAGCGTGATCGGCCTGGTCATCGAGACGCACTGCAACTACTTTGCGTCATTGGCTTTTCCGAAAGACGTGCAGGCGGGCATCCGGGTGGCCCACGTCGGCCGCAGCAGCGTGCGCTACGAGATCGGCCTGTTCGAGGCAGGACAGGACACGGCCGCCGCCACCGGCCATTTCGTGCATGTGTACGTGGACCGCGAGACACGCCGCCCTGTGGCCCAGTTGCCCGAGGATTTCGCTGCCGCGCTGCAACGCCTGCGCGTCGATGTACCGCCCGCCGCCTGAGCGTCTGCGTCGCCGCCCACTCCATCATTGAACCCAACCCAAGGTCGCTTCCATGAGCAGCAGTGCTTCCCAGCCCCGACAGAATCCCCCGATCACGGCCGAGCACACGGCCGCCGTGGACCACGCCATCACCTCGCGCCGCTCCATCCGCCGCTTTCTGCCCACCGAGGTGCCGCGTGAAGTGATCGAGGACATCCTGCGCGTGGCTGCCCGCGCGCCCTCGGGCACCAACACCCAGCCCTGGAAGGTGCATGTGCTCACCGGTCAGTCGCGTCAGACCCTGGTCGACCGCGTCACGGCGGCCTACGAGGCCGAGGGCCATGCCGGGCGCCACAAGGAGCAGTACGCCTACTACCCGGCGCAATGGGTGGCGCCCTACATCGATCGGCGCCGCAAGGTGGGCTGGGATCTCTATGGCCTGCTGGGCCTGGCGCGCGGCGACAAGGCCGGCATGCATGCCCAGCACCGCCGCAACTACGCCTTCTTCGATGCGCCTGTGGGCCTGATCTTCACGATCGACAAGATCATGGGGCAGGGCAGCTGGCTCGACTACGGCATGTTCCTGCAGAGCATCATGGTCGCCGCGCGCGGCCGTGGGCTGGACACCTGCCCGCAGGCCGCCTGGAACCAGTTCCACTCGGTGATTGCCGACGTGCTGGGCGTGGACGAATCCACCGAGATGGTCGTGGTGGGGATGGCCCTGGGGTACGCCGACCCCGATGCGATCGAGAATACGTTGTTGACCGAACGCGAGCGCGTCGCCAGCTTCACACAGTTCCTCGGGTAAACCCGGAGCGGTCAGGTCTGATTAATCAGACTACAGTCATTCCGACTACATCGATTGTCCGATTCCCATCCCCTTTTTTCTTTGCTGTCCGTTTCCGGAGGTAGTTCCATGAGCCTGATGGGCCAAATGATGCACATGCCCTTGACCATCTCGTCGCTGCTGACGCACGCCGCGCGTCACAACGGTGATGTCGAGATCGTTTCCAAGCGCGTGGAAGGCGACATGCACCGCACCACCTGGACCGAGGTGGACGTGCGCTCGCGCAAGCTGGCCCAGGCCCTGGCGCGTCTGGGCCTCAAGGCCGGTGACCGCGTCGGCACCCTGGCCTGGAACGGCTACCGCCATGTCGAGATCTACTACGGCGTGTCCGGCTCGCAACTGGTGTGCCACACCATCAACCCCCGCCTGTTCCCGCAGCAGGTGGCCTGGATCATCAACGACGCCGAGGACAAGGTCCTGCTGGTCGATCTGAACATCTTCCCGCTGGTCGACAAGCTGGCCGCCATGCTGCCCACCGTCAAGCACGTGATCGTGATGACCTCGCGCGAGCACATGCCCAAGGAGTCGTCGATCCCGAACCTGCTGTGCTATGAAGAGCTGCTCGCCGCCGAGGATGGCAACTACGAGTGGCCGAGCTTCGACGAGAACACCGCCGCCAGCATCTGCTACACCTCCGGCACGACGGGCAACCCCAAGGGCGCCGTGTACTCGCACCGCTCCACCGTGCTGCACGCCTACGCCGCGGCCTTGCCTGACGCCATGAACGTGGCCTCCAAGGACACCGTGCTGCCCGTGGTGCCCATGTTCCACGTCAATGCCTGGGGCCTGCCCTACACGGCCGCCCTGATCGGCTGCAAGCTGGTGATGCCGGGTCACCACCTGGATGGCGCCTCCCTGTACGACCTGTTCGAGAAAGAGAAGGTCACCTTCAGCGCCGGCGTGCCCACGATCTGGCTGGGCCTGCTCAACCACGTCAAGGCCAACAACCTGAAGTTCAGCACCTTCAAGAGCACCGTGATCGGTGGCGCGGCCTGCCCGCCCGCCATGATCAAGACGCTGCAGGACGACTACGGTGTCGAGGTGATCCACGCCTGGGGGATGACCGAGATGTCGCCGCTGGGCACGCTCAGCCGCCTCAAGGCCAAGCATGCCGACCTGCCCAAGGACGCCAAGGACGCCATTCTGGTCAAGCAGGGCAAGGGCATCTATGGTGTCGACATGCGCATCGTCGACCAGGACGGCAAGGAACTGCCCTGGGACGGCAAGTCCTCCGGCGACCTGGAGGTGCGCGGCCACTGGGTGATCGGCAGCTACTTCAAGATGGACAAGTCGCCCCTGCACGATGGCTGGTTCCCCACCGGCGACGTGGCCACCATCGACGCCGACGGCTACATGCAGATCACCGACCGCAGCAAGGACGTGATCAAGTCGGGCGGCGAATGGATCAGCTCCATCGACCTGGAGAACGTGGCCATGGGACACCCCGCCGTGCATGAGGCCGCCGCCATCGCCGCCTTCCACCCCAAGTGGGACGAACGTCCGCTGCTGGTCGTGGTCAAGAAGCCCGGCGCCGAGGTCACCGCGGCCGAGATCCTGGCCTTCTATGACGGCAAGATCCCCAAGTGGCAACTGCCTGATGACGTGGTCTTCGTCGACGAGATCCCGCACACCGCCACGGGCAAGATCTACAAGCTCAAGCTGCGCGAGCAGTTCAAGGACCACAAGCTGCCCACGGCTTGATCCACCCGACGAAAAAGGCGCTGTGAAGCGCCTTTTTCGTTGATGCGTCATCTCCCGGCAATGATTTCCGAGGACAGTTTTTGAGGCTTCCCGGACGTCGTCGTGACTGCACAGCGGATCGTTGCATTTTTGATGTAATGAAAACCCGGAAACGCGGGTCTTCCCGAGGTGACCCCCTTCAAACGGGGGGATAAATTGCCAAAGTCACGGATCATTTTTGACGAGGAGAAATAGATGCGCTTTCCCCACCGACCCCTGGCTGTCCTGATTGCCGCTTCGCTCGCTTCTGCCGCTGCTTGCGCACAGAAGGGCGAAACGGTCAAAGTGGCCTGGATCGATCCGCTTTCGGGCCTGATGGCCAACATCGGCCAGAACCAGCTCAAGAGCTACCAGTTCGTGGCCGAGAAGCTCAACGCCAGCAATCCTGCCGGTGTGAAGTTTGAAATCATCAGCATCGACAACAAGCTGAGCCCGGCTGAATCCCTCAACGCGTTGAAGTCTGCCGCTGACCAGGGCGTGCGCTACGTGGTGCAGGGGCTGGGTTCCGGTGCCGCGCTGGCGCTGGTCGATGGCATCAACAAGCACAATGAACGCAACCCCGGCAAGGAACTGGTGTTCCTGAACTATGCCGCGGTCGACCCCGACCTCACCAACAGCAAGTGCAGCTACTGGCACTTCCGCTACGACGCTGACACGTCGATGAAGATGGAAGCCTTGACCACCTTCATCAAGGAACAGGCCGACGTCAAGAAGGTCTACCTGATCAACCAGAACTACGCCCACGGGCACCAGGTCGCCAAGTACGCCAAGTCTGGCCTGGCCCGCAAGCGCCCGGACATCCAGGTTGTCGGCGACGACCTGCACCCCCTGGCCCAGGTCCGTGACTTCGCACCCTACGTGGCCAAGATCAAGGCCTCCGGCGCCGACACGGTGATCACCGGCAACTGGGGCTCCGACCTGGCCCTGCTGGTCAAGGCCGCCAATGACGCCGGCCTGACCGCCAAGTTCTACACCTATTACGGCAACTTCGGCGGCACCCCTACCGCCCTGGGCAAGGCCGCCAATGGCCGCGTCTACCAGGTGGGCTACAGCCACTACAACATGGGTGGCGTGTACGGCCAGCTGCTGAGCGACTTCAAGAAGCGCTTCAACGACGATTTCTACTCGGCAGCCGTCTACTCGTCGCTGGGCTCGCTGGCCGAGGCCATGGCCAAGGCCAAGTCGACCGACCCGGTCAAAGTGGCCGCCGCGCTGGAAGGCCTGAAGTTCAAGACCTTCAATGGCGACGTCGAGATGCGCAAGACCGACCACCAGTTGCAGCAGCCGCTGTTCATCACCAAGTGGCAGCCGGTTGACGCCAAGAACACCTACGACGTCGAGAACACAGGCATGACCTTCAGTCTGGTCAAGGCCTACGACGCGTACGTGGCCAGCACGCCGTCGTCGTGCCAGATGAAGCGCCCCTCCTGATGTTCCCAAGGCGGGTCTTGCGTGCCAAGCCCGCCTGATGTCCAAGCAGTCGATGCCTGACACGCTGGTGTCTCGGGCATCCGCCCCGCCTGCGGCCACCGCAGCGGGGCTTTCATTAGGCGGCCTCCGCCGCGCCGAGCCCGGGTCATGGAAACCTTTGTTGTCTTTTTTCTCAACGGTCTGAGCTACGGCCTGCTGTTGTTCATGCTGAGCGCCGGTCTCACGCTGATCTTCAGCATGATGGGCGTGCTCAATTTCGCGCATGCCAGCTTCTACATGCTGGGTGCCTATTTCGCCTATGCACTCACCGGCTGGATCGGCTTTGCCGCCGCCCTGGTGATCGCGCCACTGCTGGTCGGCGCTTTGGGTGCGGCCTTCGAACGCTACAGCCTGCGCAAGGTGCACGCCTATGGGCATGTGCCCGAACTCTTGATCACCTTCGGCCTGTCCTACGTGATCTTCGAGCTGGTGCGCCTGATCTGGGGCCCGTCCAACGTTGACTACCGGGTGCCCGAGGCCTTGAGCGGCCCGATGTTCACGGTGGTCAATGCACATGCCCAGGGCCTGAGCCTGATGTGGGGGACGGGTGATCCCGCCCTGTGCGCGGCGGCCACGGGCAACAGTTGCACGCAGTTCCCGATGTACCGGGGCTTCATGGGCATCGTGGCCCTGTTCATGCTCGGCTCGCTGTGGCTGCTGCTCACCAAGACGCGCATCGGCCTGGTGATCCAGGCCGCGCTCACCCACCCGGACATGACGCAATCGCTGGGCCACAACGTGCCCCGCGTGATGATGGGTGTGTTCGGCGGCGGCTGCGCGCTGGCGGGCCTGGCCGGCGTGATCGGCGGCAATGCCTTCGTGACCGAGCCCAACATGGCGGCTTCAGTGGGCGCCATCATCTTCGTGGTGGTGGTGGTCGGCGGCATGGGCTCGCTGGCCGGCGCCTTCATCGCCTCGCTGCTGATCGGCCTGATGCAGACCTTTGCCGTGATCGTCGATGTGTCCGCCGTGACGATCATGCAGTCCATGGGCCACACGGTGAACTTCGAACACTGGGCCTATCCGATTCTCAAGATCACGGTGTCCCAGATGGCACCCATCCTGCCTTACCTGCTCCTCGTCCTGATGCTGATCCTGCGACCCAAGGGTCTGCTGGGCACCCGTGAGGAGTGATCGCACCATGTCTCAACAAGCTGTCTACCATTTCAAGCCGATCAACCTGGGCCGTTGGATCATCTGGTCCCTGTTCGCCCTGGTTCTGATCATCGCGCCCAAGCTGTTCACCAGCAGCCTGGCCATGACCATGCTCTCGCAGATGGGCATCGGCATCATCGTCTGCCTGTCCTACAACATGCTGCTGGGGCAGGGCGGCATGCTCAGCTTCGGGCATGCGGTGTACTCGGGCCTGGGCTCCTTCGCAGCCATCCACGCGCTCAACCACGTGTCTTCGGGGGCGTGGAACATTCCTGTCAGTTTGCTGCCCATCGTGGGGGGCATTGGTGGCCTGGTGGTGGCAGCCATCCTGGGCGCGGTCACCACCAGGAAGTCCGGCACCATCTTTGCGATGATCACGTTGGGTGTGGGCGAGCTGGTCTATGCCATGTCGCTGATGCTGCCCGAGTTCTTCGGCGGCGAGGGCGGCATCTCGGGCAACCGGGTCGTGGGCGAGCCCTTCATGGGCATCACCTTCGGCCCGCAGACCCAGGTGTACTACTTGATCGCGCTTTATTGCTTCGTCTGCACGGTGCTGATGTACGCCTTCACGCGCACGCCGCTGGGCCGCATGCTCAACGCGGTGCGCGACAACCCCGAGCGCGTCGAGTTCATCGGCTATGACACGCAGCGTGTGCGCTTCATCTCCTTCATGATTGCGGGCTTCTTCGCGGGCATCGCCGGTGGCCTGTACACGCTGAACTTCGAGATCGTGACAGCGGAGGTGGTCAGTGCCCACCGCTCGGGCGCCTACCTGCTGTTCACCTTCCTGGGCGGCGCGCTGTTCTACTTTGGTCCGATCATCGGGGCCGTGCTGATGGTGTTCGCCACGGTGCTGCTGTCCGAGCTGACCAAGGCCTGGCTGCTGTACCTGGGCGTGATCTTCCTGGTGATGGTGATGTACGCCCCTGGCGGTGTGGCCAGCCTGATCATGATGAACGTGCGCGTGGCCGCCTACGGCATGCTGCGCAAGCTGTGGACGTCGTATCTCGCGTTGGCCGGCACGCTGGCCACCACGCTGCTGGGCATCTCGGCCATGGTCGAGATGGTCTACCACATCAAGCTCAACGAGGCCCTCGGCCCGCAGATGAGCTTCCTGGGCGCCGAGCTCAACACCCGTGGCACGGACGCCTGGCTGGGCGCATCACTGCTGGTGATCGTGGGCGCGGGCCTGTTCGAGCTGTCCCGGCGCACCTTCGTGCAGCAGTGGGGGCAGATCCAGGAAGACATCGAGGCCGAGAACCGCCGCCGGGCGGCGCTCTGATGAAGTCCCATTGAACAAGATCGCAGTCTCATGAGCACCCCGACCCCATCTTCCCAGGCCGCCTCCCCGGGCCTGGCCCTGGACCTGCGCGATGTGCGCAAGTCCTTCGGCAAGACCGACATCATCCGCGGCGCCAACCTGGCCGTCAAAGAAGGCGAGCGCGTTGCGCTGATCGGCCCCAACGGCGCCGGCAAGTCCACCCTGTTCAACCTGATCAGTGGCCGTCTACCCATCAGCAGCGGCGAGATCCTGCTGCACGGCCAGCGTATCGACGGCCAGAAGCCCTACGAGATCAACCGCCGCGGGCTGGCCCGCAGCTTCCAGGTGTCCAACCTGTTCCCGCGCCTGTCGGTGTACGAGAACATCCGCTGCGGCGTGCTGTGGTCCATGGGCGCGGGCTATTCCTTCTGGCGCTTCCTGGGCGACATGAAGAAGGTCAACGACCGCACCGAAGAGATCCTGCACATGATCCGGCTGGACAGGCGCCGCGATACCTCGGTGTCCTCGTTGACCTATGCTGAGCAACGCGCGCTGGAGATTGGCGTGACCATCTCGGGCGGCGGCAACGTGGTGCTGCTCGATGAGCCCACCGCCGGCATGAGCAAGTCTGAAACCGCGCGCTTCGTGAACCTGATCCGTGAGGTCACCGTGGGCAAGACCCTGTTGACCGTAGAGCACGACATGGGCGTGGTGTTCGGCCTGGCCGACCGCATCGCGGTGCTGGTGTACGGCGAAGTGATCGCCTTCGACACCCCCGAGAACGTGCGCGCCAACGAGCGCGTGAAGGAAGCCTACCTGGGCTCGGTGCTGGCCGATCAGCAAGCCGCCGAAGCCGGAGTCTGATCCCATGCTTGCCATCAAAGACCTGCACGCCTTCTACGGCAAGAGCCACATCCTCCACGGCGTGAACATGGAGGTGAAGCCCGGCGAGATCGTCAGCCTGCTGGGCCGCAACGGCTCGGGCCGCTCGACCACAATCAAGACCATCATGGGCCTGGTTGACGGCCATGGCTCGATCGAGTGGAACCAGCACAAGCTGCTGGGCGAGAAGACCTACGACATCGCTCGCCTGGGCCTGGGCTACGTGCCGGAGAGCCGCGACGTGTTCCCCAAGCTCACGGTCGAGCAGAACCTGCGCCTGGGCCAGAAGCCTGGCGCCAGCAAGAAGAAGGGCCGCTGGAGCATCGATGACATGTACCAGATGTTCCCGCGCCTCAAGGAGCGCCGCCATACCGAGGCGGGCGTGATGTCCGGCGGCGAGCAGCAGATGCTCACGCTGTGCCGCACGCTGATGGGCGATCCGGACCTGATCATGATCGATGAGCCCACCGAAGGCCTGGCGCCCAAGATCGTCGAGCTGGTGGCGGAGTACCTCAAGGAGCTCAAGCGCCGCGGATTGGGCGTGCTTCTGGTCGAGCAGAAGCTCACCATCGCGCTCGACATTTCAGAGCGCTGCTACGTGATGGGCCACGGCAGCGTGGTGTTCGAAGGCACCCCGCAGGCCTTGCGCGCGGACGACTACATCCGCCGCGAATGGCTGGAGGTGTGACCGTGCGGGCAGGGCGGCGCAACAGGCCGCCCCGCAGGCTGGCGTCAGCCTTGGCGACGCTGACGGCGCGCAGACAGGCCGGCGATCAGCAGGCCGGCGGCGGCCAGGGCGAGGCTTTCAGGCTCGGGCACGGCGGTTACCGAGAACTGGATGTTGTCGATGCCCACGTCGTAGGCGTCGGGGCCCCAGCGCAGGATCAAGCCGTTGGCGCTGGAGACGTTCGGGCTGAACGTCAGCGCCGAGGTGCCGGGGTTGAACGAGCCGCCATTCCACAGCACGGCCTGGGTCGATGCATCCAGGATGCTGACGGCCGAGCCGTAGTTGCGGTTCTGGTAGTCACCGAAATCGAAGCCCAGCAGCGTCACGACCTGACCGGCGGCCGGTGCGAAGACGATTTCTGCGTAGTAGCCCGATTGGTTGGCGCCGCCCCAGGCATTGCCCTGCAGGTTGGAGTAGCCTGTGGACCAATACTTCAGGAACGATTCGTACGCCACGCCCGTGGACACGTTGTAAGACGCGTGGCTCACGTCCACCACGCCGGCCACGTCACCATAGCTTTGGCCGATGCGGTCGTAGTTCGCGCAGGCGGCTGTGCCCGATGCACCGCAAATGTCGCCGGAAAAATCCAGCGTGTAGGTGGCGGCTTGCGCCACGCCAAAGCCCATGCCCAGGGCGCCCAGCGCCGCGGACAGAACGTGTCTAGCCTTCATGAAAAGTCTCCCTTGCAGACAGTAGCGCACCACAACGGCGCAATCAGGGAGACTTTAACCAGATGTTAATGCGGCTGCTCCCCCACATCCTTGGGGGATCGAGCCTGCGAATGCGGTGGGCTGTCCTGCAGGCTGAAACAGGGCCGCTCTTTTGGATAGGGGTTTGCCCTCGGCCCCCTACAACCATTGCAGAAGCTCTGTCACAATAAGTTCGTTCTTACAAGAAGCATTGTCAGATTCGATTCAAGAAGTGGTTCGTGGGGAGATCCCTTCGCGCATACCATTTTCCTTTCCTCTGATACCCCATAGCTACCCAAGCGACAACGCCATGAGCACCTCCTACAACGTCACCGACGGCGTGGCCGTCATCACGCTGGACAACCCACCCGTCAATGGCCTGGGCCAGAGCACCCGCGCCGGCATCGTCGACGGCATCGCCAAGGCCAATGCCGACACCGCCGTGAAGGCCGTGGTCGTCACGGGCTCGGGCAAGGTGTTCTGCGGCGGCGCCGACATCAAGGAGTTCGGCTCGCCCAAGGCCGGCGCCGAGCCCAATCTGCACGTCGTGATCGAGTCGGTCGAGAAGTCGGCCAAGCCTGTCGTGGCAGCCATCCACGGCGTGGCCATGGGCGGCGGCCTGGAGCTGGCCCTGGGCTGCCATTACCGCGTGGTGGTGCCCGGTGCACAGATCGCATTGCCCGAAGTGAACATCGGCATCGTGCCGGGCGCCGGTGGCACGCAGCGCCTGCCGCGCGTGCTGGGCGTGGATGCCGCCCTGCAGATGATCACCACCGGTGCCTCGGTGCCCAGCGAGAAGCTGGCCAAGGCCCCTGGCCAGAAGCTGTTCGACCGCGTGATCGACGGCGACCTGCTGCAAGGCGCCATCGCCTTCGCCAAGGAAGTGGCTGATGCGCGCCCGCTGCCCTCCGTGCGTGACCTGACCGTGGCCGCCCCGGCCGATGCCGAGGCCTTTGCCAAGGCCCGCGCCGAGCTGGCCAAGACCCGCAAGGGTCTGGATGCGCCCCAGCGCTGCGTCGACTGCGTCGAGGCTTCCGTCAAGCTGGACCTGGACGCCGGCATCCAGTTCGAGCGCGAGGTGTTCGAGAAGCTGGTCACCAGCGACCAGGCCAAGGCCCTGCGCCACGCCTTCTTCGGTGAGCGTGCCGCCAGCAAGATCCCCGACGTGCCCGACACCACGCCGCTGCGCAAGATCGAGAAGATCGCCGTGATCGGCGCCGGCACCATGGGTGGCGGCATCACGATGAACTTCCTGAACGCCGGTGTGCCCGTCACGCTGCTGGAGATGAAGCAGGAGGCCATCG
The DNA here is from genome assembly GCA_002339015.1 of Burkholderiales bacterium UBA1834. Lineage (GTDB taxonomy): Bacteria > Pseudomonadota > Gammaproteobacteria > Burkholderiales > Burkholderiaceae_C > Aquabacterium. The sequence continues at coordinate 15,133 of DDJC01000032.1, read as the reverse complement.
ACCGTGGCGTCGGCGTCATCCGCAAGAACTACGAAGCCCAGGTGGCCAAGGGCAAGCTGTCGCAGGACAAGTACGAGCAGCGCATGAGCCTGCTGACCACCACGCTGAGCTATGACGACATCGCCCAGGCCGACATGGTCATCGAGGCCGTGTTCGAGGATTTCGGCGTCAAGTCGCAGGTGTTCACCAAGCTCGACGCCGTAATGAAGCAAGGTGCCATCCTGGCCTCCAACACCTCCACGCTCGATGTGGACAAGATCGCGGAAGTGACCAAGCGCCCGGCGGATGTCGTGGGCCTGCACTTCTTCAGCCCGGCCAACGTGATGCGCCTGCTGGAAGTGGTGCGCAGCAAGCACACCGCCAAGGACGTGATGGCCACTGTGATGGCCGTCGCCAAGAAGATCAAGAAGGTGGCCGTGGTCTCCGGCGTGTGCGACGGCTTCATCGGCAACCGCATGATCGAGCAGTACAGCCGCCAGGCCGGCTTCCTGCTCGATGAAGGCGCTACGCCGCAGCAGGTGGACAAGGCGGTCGAGAAGTGGGGCATGGCCATGGGCCCGTTCCGCATGGGCGACCTGGCCGGCAACGACATCGGCTGGGCCATCCGCAAGCGCCGCTACACCGAGAAGCCCGACATGCGCTACAGCGCCACGGCCGACAAGCTGTGCGAGCTGGGCCGTTTCGGCCAGAAGACGGGTGCCGGCTGGTACGACTACGAAGCCGGCAAGCGCGAGCCCATCCCCTCGGCCGTGGTGGAAGAGATGCTGGCCAAGCACCGTGCCGAGAAGGGCATCACGCCGCGCCAGATCAGCGATGAAGAGATCGTTGGCCGCCTGATCCTGGCCCTGGCCAACGAAGGCGCCTACATCCTGGAAGAAGGCATCGCCTCGCGCGCTTCCGACATCGACATGGTCTACCTGACGGGCTACGGCTTCCCCGTGTACCGTGGCGGCCCCATGTTCTATGCCGACACACTGGGGCTGAAGAACGTGGTCGACATGATGAAGAAGTTCCAGCAGAACCCGCTGGACGATGCCAAGGCCTGGGAGCCCGCACCGCTGCTGGCCAGGCTCGCGGCTGAAGGCAAGTCCTTCAATTGAAGACCACCCCGTGAGCGTTTGACCGACATACGCTGACCGCAGCAGCCCAGCACGAGCCACCCGCGCGCGCTGGGCTTTTTTCCGACCCGCCCAGGCTGTTTCGCACCACGGAACGGCGCTGGGCGCACGATGCGCCACACCATGACCCACCGCGCCACCGTCGATTTCCTGCTGAACGATTGGCTCCATGCCGACACGCTGTGCAACCGCGAACGCCATGCCGAGCACAGTCGCGAAACCTTCGAGGCCGTGCTTGACCTCAGCGAGAAGCTCGCGGCCGAGCAGTTCGCCCCCCTCAACCGCCTGATCGACATCCACGAGCCCGAGTTCGACGGCGTGGCCGTGACCTTGCCAGCCGAAACGCCCGTGGCACTGAAAGCCTTCGGCGAAGCCGGCCTGGTCGGCGCCAGCAAGGATGTCGAGCTGGGCGGCATGCAGCTGCCCACCGTCGTCGAGATCGCCTCGATGAGCTTCTTCTACAAGGCCAGCGTGGGCCTGGCGGCCTACCCGATGCTCACGCGCGGCAACGCCAACACCATCGTGGCCCACGGCACGCCCGCGCAGATCGAGGCGTTCGCCAAGCCGGGCCTGGAAGGCCGCACCTTCGGCACCATGTGCCTGAGCGAGCCGCAGGCCGGCTCCAGCCTGTCGGACATCAACACGCGCGCCGTGCCCGATGTGAACGGCGATGGCAGCGGCACGGATTGGGCCAGCGACCCGCTGGGCCGGCGCTACCGCCTCAAGGGCAACAAGATGTGGATCTCGGGCGGCGAGCACGAGATGGGCGAGAACATCGTGCACCTGGTGCTGGCGCGCCT
>DDJC01000032.1:0-13189 GCA_002339015.1 Burkholderiales bacterium UBA1834 | reverse complement strand
ATCTCGCTGTTCATCGTGCCGCGCAGGCTGGTCAAGGCCGATGGCAGCATCACCGACCAGCGCAACGACGTGGCCCTGGCTGGCCTGAACCACAAGCTGGGCTACCGCGGCACCGTCAACACACTGCTGAACTTCGGAGAAGGCAAGTTCCCCGTGAACGGCCAGGCCGGCGCCGTGGGCTACCTGATCGGCCAGCAGGGCGAGGGCCTCAAGTGCATGTTCACGCTGATGAACGAGGCCCGCATCGGCGTGGGCCTGGGCGCGACCATGCTGGGCTACGCCGGCTACGAGGCCTCCCTGACCTATGCCAAGGAGCGCCCGCAGGGCCGCCATGTGGCCACCGGCGGCAAGGACCACAGCGCTCCGCAGATCCCCATCATCGAGCACACCGATGTCAAGCGCATGCTGCTGATGCAGAAGGCCGTGGTCGAAGGCGGCCTGGCCCTGGGTCTGCTGTGTTCGCAATTGGTCGACGACGAGCTGACCGGCTCGGCCGAGCAGGGCGAGAACGCCAGGCTGCTGCTGGAGTTGCTCACACCGATCGCCAAGAGCTGGCCCAGCGAATGGGCACAGGAGGCCAACAGCCAGGCCATCCAGATCCTGGGCGGCTATGGCTACACGCGCGATTTCCCGGTGGAGCAGTACTGGCGCGACAACCGCCTGAACATGATCCACGAGGGCACGCACGGCATCCAAGGCCTGGACCTGCTGGGCCGCAAGGTGGTGATGAATGGCGGCAAGGCGCTGAGCGTGCTGGCCGAGCGCATCAGCCAGACCATCCAGAAGGCCGGCCATGTGCCAGGCCTGGCCGAGCACGGCACGGCGCTCGCGCAGGCGCTGCAGAAGGTGGGCGCCGCCACCAAGGCCGCCTGGTCCACTGGCGTGCCCGAAGAAGCCCTGGCCAATGCCACACCCTACCTGCAGGCCTTCGGCCACACGGTGCTCGCGTGGATCTGGCTGGAACTGGCCCTGGCCGCCAAGGCCGCGCAAGCCGAAGGCACCTGGGACAAGCGTCCCGAAGGCCCCGGCTTCCTGCAGGGCAAGCTGGCTGCTGCAGACTACTTCTTCGCCTACGAGCTGCCCAAGATCGACGCCTGGCTGGGCGTGGTCTCGCGCCGCGACCTGACCTGCGCCAAGGCCCAGGCCGACTGGTTCTGATTACTTCAAGGACTCAAGCACCATGCTCAGACACATCGTGATGTGGACGCTCAAGCGTCCCGAAGACGCCCCCAGGGTCAAGGCCCTGCTGGACAGCTGCAAGGCCCTGGTGCCCGGCATCCATGAGTTCGACATCGGCATCAAGACCGACGGCCTGGACGCCAACTGCGACGTGGTGCTGGTGTCCACCTTCGCCGATGCCGAGGCGCTGGACGCCTACCAGCCGCACCCGCACCACCAGGAAGTGGTCAAGCAGATTCGCGAGATGGCCTCGACCCGCCACGTGCTGGATTACACCGTCTGATCCGCCCGCAGTACAAGGATGCAATCATGAGCAACACCCCCCGCAAGGTTCAGCAACTCTTCGATCTGACCGGCCGTGTGGCCCTGGTCACTGGCGGCTCCCGTGGCCTGGGCCTGCAGATGGCCCATGCGCTGGGTGAGGCCGGTGCCAAGGTCGTGATCAGCTCGCGCAAGGCGGCTGATCTGGAGCAGGCCGTGGCCGCGCTGCAGGACGCGGGCATCGACGCCCGCTGGGTGGCGGCCGACGCCGGCAACCCTGACGACATCGAGCGCCTGGTCAGCGAGACGCTGGAGCGCGTGGGCGATGTCGACATCCTGGTCAACAATGCCGGCGCCACCTGGGGCGCGCCCGCGCAGGACCACCCGCTCGAAGCCTGGGACAAGGTGATGAACCTCAACGTGCGCGGCTACTTCCTGCTGTCGCAGGCCATTGCCAAGCGCAGCATGATCGCCCGCAAGAAGGGCCGCATCATCAACGTGGCCTCCATCGCCGGCCTGGGCGGCAACCCGCCCTTCATGCAGACCATCGCCTACAACACCAGCAAGGGCGCCGTCGTGAACTTCACGCGTGCGCTGGCCTGCGAGTGGGGCCAGCTGGGCATCAACGTCAACGCCATCGCGCCGGGCTTCTTCCCGAGCAAGATGACGGCGGGCCTGCTGGGCGCTGTCGGCGAAGACAACATCGCCAAGCACGCACCGCTGCTGCGCGTGGGCGACGACGAGGACCTGAAGGGCGCCACCGTGCTGCTGGCCTCGGACGCCGGCAAGCACATCACCGGCCAGATCCTGGCGGTCGATGGTGGCGTGAGCGCCTGCACGGGCGGCTGATCACGTACCTGAGCCGAGCACCATGGCCATTCCGTTTGCCGTCAACATCCCCTTCGTGAACGTGCTGGGCGCCGAGCTGCAGCGCTACGAAGGCGGACAGGCCGAGCTGACCCTGCAACTGCGCGAAGATGCGCACACCAACTCCTTTGGCGTGGCCCACGGCGGTGTGCTGATGACCCTGCTCGACGTGGTCATGGCGCATGCCGCACGCAGCATCCACCGCCACCTGCCCGATGGTGGGCCGGGCCTGGTCACGCTGGAGATGAAGACCAGTTTCATGCGCCCTGGCCTGGGCCTGCTCACCGCGCATGGCAGCATTCTGCACAGCACGGCCAAGCTGGCCTTCTGCGAAGGCCGCATCCTCGGCGGTGATGGCGAACTGTGTGCCCACGCCACGGCCACCTTCAAGTTCCTGCGCGCCTTGCCCATCTCGGGCCGCGAGGCGCGTCCCGCGGCCACGCCGATCCTGCAAGGCCCGGGCTCTGATTGAGCATCTGCCGGGACACCACCGAACAACCCTCATCGCACCGCGTAGTAGACCACCCATGAGCCAAGTCAACCGCCAGATCCAACTGGCCTCCCGTCCCCAGGGCGAAGCCACCACCGACAACTTCAAGCTCGTCGAGCTGCCCGTGCCTTCGCAGGCCGAGCTGACCGATGGCCAGGTGGTGGTGCGTCACCACTTCCTGTCGCTCGACCCGTACATGCGTGGCCGCATGAACGAGAGCAAGAGCTATGCGCAACCCCAGCCCCTGAACGAGGTGATGATCGGCGGCACCGTGGGCGAAGTGGTCGCCAGCAAGCACCCCAAGTTCGCGGTGGGCGACAAGGTGCTGGGCATGGGCGGCTGGCAGGAGTACTCGGTGGTCGATGCCAATGTGCGCGGCGCCATCCACAAGGTCGACACCACGCACATCCCCTTGTCGGCCTACCTGGGCTCGGTGGGCATGCCGGGCGTGACGGGCTGGTACGGGCTGGTCAAGATCATCAACCCCAAGGAAGGCGAGACGGTGGTGGTCAGTGCCGCCAGCGGTGCGGTGGGCAGCGTGGTGGGCCAGTTGGCCAAGGCACGTGGCTGCCGTGTGGTGGGCGTGGCCGGTGGTGTCGACAAGTGCCGCTACGTGGTCGACGAGCTGGGCTTCGACGCCTGCATCGACTACAAGGAGCACAAGGAGCCCAAGGCCTTTTATGCTGCGCTCAAGGCCGCGACGCCCAACGGCATCGACGGCTACTTCGAGAACGTGGGCGGCATGATCCTGGACGCCGTGATGCTGCGCATGAATGCCTTCGGCCGCATTGCCATGTGCGGGATGATCGCCGGCTACGACGGCCAGCCGCTGCCCCTGGCCAATCCCTCGCTGATCCTGGTGTCGCGCCTGAAGATCGAAGGCTTCATCGTGAGCGAGCATCCCGAGGTGTGGCCTGATGCCACCAAGGAGCTGGGCGGCATGGTCGCCTCCGGCAAGATGAAGTTCCGCGAATCCGTGGCCGATGGCATCGCCAGCGCGCCCGAGGCCTTCCTGGGCCTGCTCAAGGGCAAGAACTTCGGCAAGCAGCTCGTCAAGCTGATCTGATCCATTGCAAGAAAGGCATCATCCATGTCCACACTGGAACTCAAAGCCGGCCGCACGGCTGTGATCACCGGCGCCGGCAGCGGCTTCGGGCTTGAACTGGCGCGCCTGGGCGCATCGCGAGGCATGAACCTGGTCCTCACCGATGTGCAGGCCGATGCGCTGGAGGCTGCCGTGGCCGAGCTGACCAAGGCCGGCGCCAAGGTCGTCTCGCTGCGCGGCGATGTCTCGCGCGCGGAAGACATCCAGGCCCTGGCCGACCTGTGCCTGGAGCGCTTCGGCGTGCCACACCTGGTGGTCAACAATGCCGGCGTGGCCCATGGCGGCCTGATCTGGGAGCACACCCAGCGTGACTGGGAATGGGTGCTGGGCGTGAACCTGTTCGGCGTGATCCATGGCGTGCGCATCTTCACGCCGCTGATGCTCGAAGCCGCCCGCAAGGATCCGTCGTGGACGGGGCACATCGTCAACGTGGCCTCGATGGCCGGCCTGCTCAACGCGCCCAACATGGGTGCCTACAACGTGAGCAAGCACGCCGTGGTCAGCCTGAGCGAAACGCTGTACCAGGATCTGGCGCTGGTGACGGACCAGGTCAGCGCCTCGGTGCTGTGTCCGTACTTTGTGCCCACCGGCATCCACCAATCGCACCGCAACCGTCCCGAAGCGCTGCGCAGCGATGCCCAGCCCACGGCCAGCCAGATGATCGCGCAGGTGATGAGCAGCAAGGCCGTCACCTCGGGCCGCCTCACGGCGACCGACGTGGCCAAGCTGGTGTTCGATGGCGTCGAGAATGGCCAGTTCTACCTGTACACCCACCCGCAGGCCCTGGCCATGGTGCAGACGCGCCTGGAGGACGTGGTGCAGGTGCGCAACCCGACGGATCCCTTCGTGGGCAAGCCGGAGATCGGCGAGCAGTTGAAGAAGGCGCTGCGCGACGCGGCCGCACAGGCCCGCTGAGCAGGCGAGGGCAGGTGCGGGCTCAGCGCCCGTCCTGCTCCCGGTGCCGGGCCAGCACCACGTTGCGGCCCGCAAAGCGCTGCACCAGTTGCTCCACGCAGTACACGGAACGGTGTTGCCCGCCGGTGCAGCCGATGGCCACGGTCACGTAGCTGCGCTGATCGCTCTCCAGCGCAGGCAGCCAGCGCAGCAGGAAGGCCTCGATCTGGGCGATCAGTTCGCCTGCTTCAGGCTGCTCGCGCAGGTAGTCGATCACCGGCTGATCCCGTCCCGTCAAGGGCTTGAGCTCCTTGATGTAATGCGGGTTGGGCAGCATGCGCGAGTCGAACACGAAGTCTGCGTCCAGCGGCACGCCGTGCTTGTACGCGAACGACTGGAACACCAGCGTCAGCCGCGAGGGCAGGGCCTGCACGGTGTGGCGCACCCAGGTGCGCAGTTGCGCGGGGCGCAGCAGGGTGGTGTCGATGATCGCCGAGCGCTCGCGCAGTGGCTCCAGCAGTTCGCGTTCGCGCTCGATGGTGTCCAGCAGGGCCTGGGCCGAATCGTCGTCCAGCGGCATGGAGGCGGTGTCGCCATCGGCCTTGCCTCGCTGAGAGGCCTGTGGCGACAGCGGGTGCGGGCGCCGCGTTTCGGAGAAGCGCCGCAGCAGGGCCTCATTGCTTGCATCCAGGAACAGCGGGCGCACCACGGTGCCCTCGGTGCGCAGATTGTCCAGCACGGGCAGCAGGTGGTGCAGCGACTTGGCGCTGCGCGCGTCCACGGCCACGGCCAGCAGGCGCGTCGGGCCGGCATCGACTGCGGCACGCTGGCGCTCGAGCGTGAGCAGTTGCGTCAACAGCTCGGGCGGCAGGTTGTCCACACAGTAGTAGCCGGCATCCTCAAGCGCGTTCAAGGCGATGGACTTGCCCGAGCCGGACATGCCGGTCAGCACAACGATGTCAAGCGCGGCGCTCATGGGGTACTTCCAGGTGATCGTGGCGGCAACAGCGGCTCATGCGGCTTCGCGGCGCTTGCCGCCTTTGCCTGCGCGCGCAGCACCGGCGGTGGCTTGGCCGCTCACGGCGGCCTCATGCGCCTGCTTCAGCATGGCCTGCGCATGCGCGCGGCTGGTGTCGGTGATGCTGCCGCCCAGCATGCGGGCCACCTCGTGCACGCGGCTGTCGCCGTCCACCGGGCGGATGTCGCTGGTGGTGCTGCCGCCTTGCAGTGCCTTGCTCACCACCAGGTGGTGGTGCGCACTGGCGGCCACTTGCGCCAGGTGGGTCACGGCCAATACCTGGCGGCCTTCGCCCAGTTGCTGCATCAGGCGGCCCACGGTATCGGCCACCTGGCCGCCCACGCCGGAGTCGATCTCGTCGAAGATCAGCGTGTCGACCTGTTCGTCCGCGCCGGCCTGTTGCGAGGTGGTCACGGCAATCGCCAGCGCCAGGCGCGACAACTCACCACCCGATGCGACCTTGCCCAGCGGACGCGGCGTGCTCCCGGCGTGGCCAGCCACCAGAAACTCGGCCGACTCCAGGCCATAAGCCTGCGGCTCGGGCTGCGCGGTCAGGGCCACCTCGAAGCGGCCACCGGCCATGCCCAGCGTTTGCATGGCCTGCGTGACGCTGGCGGCCAGTTGCGGCGCAGCCTTGGCACGCTGGCGCGACACGGCCTGCGCCACTTTCAGCCAGGCGGCATGGGCTTTCTCGGCCTCGCGGGCCAGGGCTTGCAGGTCGGCGGCGGCGTCCAGCTCGGCCAGCTCGGTCTTCCAGGCCTGCAGGGTGGCGGGCAGTTCGTCGGCGGTCTTGCGAAAGCGCCGGGCCAGGCCCATCCAGGTCGACAGGCGCGCGTCCAGCTCGCCCAGGCGATCAGGATCGAGTTCGGTGTGACGCAGCGCGGCGTTCAGGCTGTGGGCGGCGTCCTGCAGTTGGGCCTGGGCGCTGCGCAGCACCTCCAGCGCGTTGCCCAGGTGGGGCTCCACCCCGGCGACGTCTTCCAGCGCATGGATGGCGCGCGAGGTCAGGCTGTCGGCGCTGTCATCGGCGTCGGAGACGGCGTTCAAGGCCAGTTGCGCCGCATCCAGGATGGCCTGGCCGTGCGCCAGGCGCTGGTGCTCGGCGTTCAGCGCGGGCCACTCGTCGGCGCCGGGGTTGAGCTTGTCCAGCTCGGTGATCTGCCATTGCAGGCGCTCGCGCTCGCTGTCCAGGCTGGCCTGGCGGGCCTTGGCCTCGTCCAGCCGGCGCTGGGCGTCGCGGCGGGCGGACCATGCAGCCTGCAGCGCGGGTGTGTCCACGCCGGCCTGCGCATCCACCAGGGCGCGCACCGAATCGGCACGGGTCAGGCTCTGCCAGGCGTGCTGGCCGTGGATGTCGACCAGGTGCTCGCCCAGTTCGCGCAGTTGCGCCACGGTGGCGGTGCTGCCGTTGATCCAGGCGCGGCTCTTGCCTTGCGCATCGACCACACGGCGTAGCAGCAGGGTGGGCTGCTCCTCGTCGATGGCATCGAAACCGGCTTCTTCCAGCCAAGGCGCCAGGCGGGCGATCAGCGGGGCAGAGGGCTCGAACTCGGCGGTGATGTCCGCGCGCGCCGCGCCTTCGCGCACCACGCCGGCATCGCTGCGGCTGCCCAGGGCCAGTTGCAGCGCGTCGATCAGGATGGACTTGCCCGCGCCGGTCTCGCCGGTCAGGGCCGTGAAACCGGCGCCCAGATCCACTTCCAGGGCCGTGACGATCACGAAATCCCGCAGGGTCAGGCGACGCAGCATCAGCTCACTCCTTCGTTCCAGCGCAGCTTTCGGCGCAAGGTGGCGTAATAGTTCCACCCCTTGGGGTGGAGGAAGCGCACCCGGTGGGGCGATCGGCGCACGGTGACGCGGTCGCCGGGCAGCAGACTGGCCAGGCTCTGCATGTCGAAGTTCATGCTCGCGTCCTTGGCCGCCACGATCTCGATGGTGATGGTGCCCGAATCCGGCACCACGATCGGCCGGTTCGACAGCGTGTGCGAAGCGATCGGCACGACCACCCAGCCGCCCAGGCCGGGGTGGATGATGGGGCCGCCGGCCGACAGCGCGTAGGCCGTGGAGCCGGTGGGCGAGGCCACGATCAGGCCGTCGGCACGGTAGTTGGCCACGAACTGGCCATCGACCTCGGCACGCAGTTCCACCATGCTGGCGGTGGCGCCCCGGCTCACGACCACTTCGTTGATCGCGAAGCCTTCGTAAATCGTGTCGACGCCGCCGTACCGGTTGGGGCGCAGCACGGCGCCGGCCAGCACGGCGCGCTTTTCTTCCTCGTACTGGCCGCTCAGCATCAGGGGCAGGGCGGTGGCCATTTCCTTGTGCTGGATGTCGGTGATGAAGCCCAGGCGGCCCTGGTTGATGCCGATCAGCGGGATGTCAAACGGCGCCAGCTCGCGGGCGATGGCCAGCATGGTGCCGTCGCCGCCCAGCACCACGGCCACGTCGCACTGCTTGCCGATGTCCTGCACCGACAGCGCAGGATAGTCCGTCATGCCCGTGTTCTGTGCGGTTTCAAGCTCCAGCGAGACGTCCAGGCCGGCGCGTGCGAGCAGGTGGGCCACGTCCTCCAGAACAGGCCGGATACCACGCGCGTGGTACTTGCCCACCAGGGCGGCGTGACGAAAGCGGCAGGGCAATTGGGGCATGTCTGGAATTACACCACAGGGGCATGACGGCACGGCGACGCTCTAGAATGAAACGACATGCTGGAAGACCGCGCCAAACTCCTCCTGAAAACCCTGGTCGAGCGCTACATCGCCGACGGGCAACCCGTGGGTTCGCGCACGCTTTCACGCGCCTCGGGCCTGGACCTGTCCGCGGCCACCATCCGCAACGTGATGGCCGATCTGGAAGAACTGGGGTTGATCGTCAGCCCCCACACCTCGGCCGGCCGCGTGCCCACCCCGCGCGGCTACCGCATGTTCGTGGACACCATGCTCACGCGCGGCCGCGGGTTTGATGATCTGGCCGGTGGAGCCCACCAGCAGCTTCAGCCCGACCAGCCCCAGCGCGTGATCACCAACGCCGCGCAGATGCTGTCCAGCCTGTCGCAGTTCGTGGGCGTGGTCACGGCGCCGCGCAAGGCCAGCGCCTTCCGCCACATCGAGTTCCTGCGCCTGGGTGATCGCCGCGTGCTGGTCATCCTGGTCTCGCCCGATGGCGACGTGCAGAACCGCGTCATCTTCACCGCGCAAGATGTCACGCAGAGCCAACTGGTCGAGGCCAGCAACATCCTCAACACCCACTACTCGGGCCTGACCATCGAGCAGATGCGCGAGCGCCTGCGGCAGGAGGTCGATGCCCTGCGCGCCGACATCGCCTCGCTGATGAGCGCGGCGGTGCAGGCCGGCAGCGAGGCCATGGAAGAGAACACCGACCAGGTGGTGGTGTCAGGCGAGCGCAACCTGCTGCAGGTGCAGGATTTCAGCAACGACCTGGGCTCGCTGCGCCGCCTGTTCGACCTGTTCGAGCAGAAGACCCAGCTGATGCGCCTGCTCGACGGCTCCAGCCGCGCCGAGGGCGTGCAGATCTACATCGGCGGCGAAAGCCAGGTGGTGCCGTTCGAAGAGCTGTCCGTCGTGTCGGCGCCGTACCAGATCAACGGCCAGGTGGTTGGCACGCTGGGCGTGATCGGCCCCACCCGCATGGCCTACGACCGCATGATCGAGATCGTGGACATCACGTCCCGGCTGGTCAGCAACGTGCTCAGCCAGAAGTAAACGCCTTCATGGGGCCGCTGGTGCCCCTCTGCGCTGACCAAGCTTGTACTTGGTATTTTTATTTCTTTAAAATTTATAAAGAAAATACGATTTTACTTATCGATGCTGCTTGCCTATCGTGATGCTTCCCTACAACCACACGGCACATCGATGACCAACACGACCACATCCCCCTGGCCAAAACGCATTGGCAAAGGCGTCGGCAAGACCGTGCTGGGGCTGGCCCTGCTGCTGTCCCTGGGCTGCGGCCTGATCAGCGCGGGTGACCACACCCTGCCCATCGGCCCGGAGCCGGCCGGCTTGGCCAGCTTGCCTGCCGTGCAGCCGCCGCAGGGCCTGGCCTTCACCACCCTGCAGACCTCGCAATCCAAAGGCGCGGCCGAGGCCCTGATCGTGGGAGGCGGCCGCTGGTGGGTGCACCGCCGGCCCGTGCAGGTGGCCGTGCTGGTGCGCCACCCCAAGGGCCAACTGCTGTTCGATACCGGCCTGGGCCGCCAGGTGGATGCGCAGTTCGCCGTCAACAACCTGTTCCACCGTCAGGTGTTCGCCTACGAGCGTGGCGACAGGTTGCCTGTGGCCGACCAGTTGCAGCGCCAGGGCTGGTCGATCAAAGACATCAAGATGATCGTGCCCTCGCACATGCACTGGGACCACGTCAGCGGCCTGCCGGATTTTCCGGATGCCGAGGTGTGGGCCACGCCCGCAGAGCGCGAAGAGGCCAGCCACGCCCACGCGCCGGCTTTCCTGCACAGCCAGTTTGACGGCGTGAAGCACTGGCGCGAGTTGCGCTTCGACGGCCCGCCCGTACTGGGCTTCCCGCACAGCCACGATGTGTTCGGCGATGGCAGCGTGCGGCTGCTGCCGCTGGGCGGCCATACGGCGGGGCAGGTGGGCATGCTGCTGAGTCTGCCCTCGGGCCTGCGCTACCTGTTCACGGGCGACGTGACCTGGGCGATCGAAGGCTTCCACAAGCCGGCAGACCGATCCTGGCTGCTGCGCCGCATCCTGCCGCTGGACCACGACCCGGCCGCAAACCAGGCCGCCATCGTGCATATCCACCAATTGATGAAGCGGCATCCGCAGGTCACCGTGGTGCCCGCGCACGACGAGAACGTGCTCAAGACCCTGCCGCATTTCCCTGAGCTGAGAGGCTGATCCGCGCATGAACCTGCGCAACCTGCGTTACTTCTGCGCCGCCTACGAGGTGCGCACCACCGTGGGCGCGGCGCGGCAGTGCCATGTCACGCAGCCGGTGATCTCGAACGCCATCGCCCAGCTCGAAGAAGAACTGGGGACGCTGCTGTTCACGCGCCAGCAGCGCGGCCTGTTGCCCACCGCAGCGGCGCAGCGCCTGTACCGCCTGGGCGGCAAGCTTCTGGCCGATGCCGAGGCGCTGGTGGAAACCTTTCAGGATGCGGCCAGCCACCCGCGCCTGAGCCTGCGCGTGCACCCGTCGATGAACATCGAGCACGTGGGGCGCCTGCTGCGCCACCTGCGGCGCGAGCTGACGCACCTGGAGGTGTCCGTGCACAGTGACGATGCCGGTGATGCCGCCTCGCTGGGCCAGACCGTGGATGCCGAACTGGTGGCCGACACCTGCGTGCCCACGGGCCATGCCTTCGTGCCGCTGTGGGAAGAGCAGTACGCCCTGGTGGTGCCGCCCGACCACCCGCTGGCTATCCGCGAGGCGGTGGCCTTGCAGGATCTGCATGGTGTGGCCTTCGTGGAGCGCACGCACTGCGAGCTGGCGGCCAACTGGCACGCCGGCATGGGCGCACTGCAAGTGGTGCCCGACGTGCGCGCCCGCGTGCGCAGCGAGGAATGGGCGCTGGGGCTGGTAGCCGCCGGCGTGGGCGTGACGATCGCGCCGCTGCACTTGGCGCGCAAGCGCGATGACTTGGTGGTGCGGGCGGATGTGCCCGAGCTGCAGGCCGCGAAGCGGCGGGTGGGGCTGGCGCACCCGGGGCGGGCCGAGGGCACGCTGGCGGAGGTGTTGCGGGTTTGCGAGGCCTGGGTGGCGGGTTGGGTGCTGGCGGCTTCTTGAGCAGCTTGTGGCCAACGTAGAATGGCAGGCTGCATTCAGGGGGCCGTTAGCTCAGTTGGTTAGAGCAGAGGACTCATAATCCTTTGGTCGTTGGTTCAAGTCCAACACGGCCTACCACCGCAGATGCTTCGGCCAGCCGCATTCCGCACTGTCAAATTAAGCATAGGTTATGCTTATTCGCTATCTATGCCTTAATCCAAGTTTGGCCTAACTATGCCTTACCTCCAGGCCCGAACAATGTCGCTCTTGTGCATGCGCCAGTAGTCCTCGTCGGAGTGCTGGATGAGCCTGGTGCCGGCCCTGCCGCGCATGAGCTTTGATGGCTCCGTGGTCAGGGCCTCGTACGTGAACCCCAGAACCCTCGATGCCAACGATGCACCGAGTTCGCCAAGAACATGGCTGAGCCCGTACTTCCAAGGGCGAGTGGAGCTCAGGACCATGCGAACCAGTGGCCACAGCATCAGTGTTTTCACCAGCCAGCTCACGGCTTCATAGGGCTTGTGCCCGTTCTCCCATGGGCTGATGCCTTCCAGCAATTCGTGTGTGGACTTCGATGGGTGCAGCACGCCGCTGATGCCCAGATACAGCAGTTGTGCCCCGGCGTATCGACTGCTGCCCTCGTTGGTGTCAGCAGCCTGGTTTGCCTTCGACTCGGCACCAGGTGAGCTGGCTGCCGAAAAGTGCAGGCGCGATGCGGCCTGCGAATGACGCGTAGCATTGCCTTCGAACATGGTTCGTTCTCCGTTGAAGGCTGCAGTGAAAAGGCTTCACCGTCGCCTTGTTATCCAAGGGGAGTGAAAGATATCCAATTGGATTTTTTTTTGCGCAAGTGTTGCGTCTCAGCAACCGATGGTCACGTTTGCTGGATGCGTATCCAGCCGTGCGGCGCCTGCGAGACGGTTGCTCTTGGGCTCGGGAACGAAACCAAGTAAAAAATCCATCACAGATATCCAAATGGATATCAATGTATCCAATGGGATATTTGGTCGAAAATGGACGACGCACAATTGGCGGATGCCAAAACGAGAGCCGAAACAAGAACCAAAAGAGCCTGTGAAGAAGGCTCCGAGCCGCAAGCCCGCAGACCATTGGGACCTTGAGGCTCGCCGTGTCTTGAAGATGGAAATGCTCAGGGCGAATGTCGATGCCGAGGGCTTGGCTGCGCGCATCCATGCGATGAACGAAGAGGCGTCTACGGAGACTGCGCTTGCGCTGCGAATTTCGCGCGGCACCTTCAGCTTTGGCTTTGCCCTGCTGGCGCTCAAGGCACTTGGGGTCAGTCAGCTCGACATCACTCACGTCACGACGAGAGACCAAAACGAGCAGTGAGCTCAAGGTCTGAATGCTTGACCAATTGAGCCTGTGCGGGTGACGGATTGAGCCCTCCTGATGCGCCAGGCGCGTGGCGCAACGAAGTACGAATCGTGGCGTCCTTCAGGACGCGCAGTTCAGCTGAGCAAAACAGTTTTTGCTAGCGAGGCAGCTGCGAACTAAAAACTCAGCAATGGCTGGCCTAAAAAATGATGTGCAGCTTGGGTTTTGGCTTGAGCCTGCGTGTATTGACCCAGTGAATTCCTGCTCAGGTGTTAACGTTGAAGGAAACGACGAT
>DDJC01000026.1:853-4474 GCA_002339015.1 Burkholderiales bacterium UBA1834 | reverse complement strand
TCGGCGGCCTTGCGCTTGGCCTTGTCCCACTGCGGCGA
The DNA here is from genome assembly GCA_002339015.1 of Burkholderiales bacterium UBA1834. Lineage (GTDB taxonomy): Bacteria > Pseudomonadota > Gammaproteobacteria > Burkholderiales > Burkholderiaceae_C > Aquabacterium. Next base: position 4,436 of record DDJC01000026.1, on the reverse strand, counting down.
GCCGAGCTTGTGCAGCGGCGCTTCTTCGGCGCTCACGCCTGTGTAGCGGCTGATCAGATGCAGCTGCGACACGGGCACGTACAAGGTGGCCTTGTCGGCATATTCCAGGTGCAGGAACTCGCTCGGGCCATCACCGAGGTCCAGGTTGATCAGGCCCTGATAGCGGCCGATGCCGTGGTTGCTGTGCACCACCGGATCACCCACGTTCAGTTCGGACAAGTCCTTGATCAGCGAATCGACATCGGTGGTCTGTTCCGCCTTCTTTCGGCGGCGTGTGGTCGGGCTGGCGTCGAACAGCTCGGTCTCGGTGATGAACTGCAGGCCAGCGTCGGGCTGGGCGGCCTCCTGCCAGATGAAGCCGCCGGCCAGCGGGGCCACCACCATCGCGCGGGCATGGTCGCTGTCGGCGAAGGCCTGCAGCGAATCCACCGAGGGCAGGTCGATGCCGTGGTCGCGCAGCAGCTCCAGCAGGCTCTCTCGGCGGCCACCGCTCTCGGCCACCACCAGCACGCGTTGGCGGGCGTTCTTCACGTGGTCCTGCAGCTTGCGCAGCGGCTCCTGTGCGCCGCGCTCGGTGGACAGGTCGGGCAGCGGGCGGGCCCAGTCCACCGGTTCGCTGCCGCGCACGGCCAGTTGCGCGTGCGCGTTGGCCAGGGTGAAGAAGTCTTCTGGCTTGAGGTAGATGTCCTCAGGCGGCAGGATGGGCCGCTCCGGATCATGCTGCAGGAAGCGGTGGCGCTCGCGCGTTTCCGTCCAGAAGCGGCGCAGGGCCTCGTCGATCTCGCCGTGCAGCACCAGAGCCGTGCTGGCGCCCAGATGGGCAAACAGTGTCGAGGTCTCGTCGAAGAACAGGGGCAGGTAGTACTCGATGCCGGCCGTGGCCACGCCGTTGCCGATGTCCTTGTAGATGCGTGATTTGGTCGGATCACCCTCGATGCGTTCGCGCCAGCGGTTGCGGAAGGCGCCGCGCGCCGCGTCGTCCATCGGGAACTCGCGGCCGGGCAGCAGGCGCACCTCGGGCACGGGGTAGAGGCTGCGCTGGCTGTCGGGGTCGAAGGTGCGGATGGAGTCGACCTCGTCGCCGAACAGATCGACGCGGTAAGGCACGAGCGAGCCCATCGGGAACAGATCGATCAGGCCGCCGCGCACGGCGTATTCACCGGGCGAGACCACCTGGCTCACGTGCGTGTAGCCGGCCAGCGTGAGCTGGGATTTCAGCGCGGCTTCATCGAGCTTCTGCTTCTGCTTGAAGTGGAAAGTGTAGGCCGCCAGGAAGGCCGGCGGGGCCATGCGCGTGAGCGCCGTGGTGGCCGGCAACAACACCACGTCCACGCCCGTGTCGGCTTCGCCCTTCACGCCCTGCTGCACGCGCCACAGGGTGGCCAGCCGCTCCGTGATCAAATCCTGGTGGGGCGAGAAAGTGTCGTAGGGCAGCGTTTCCCAATCCGGGAACACGGCGCGCCGCAGCTCGGGCGCGAAGAAGCCCATCTCGTCAAGCAGGCGCTGGGCATCCGCCGGGTCGGCCGTGATGACGGCCGTGAGCTGGCCCTGCGCCTTGCGTGCCCGCGCGAACTGCGCCAGCAACAGGGCATCGGCCGAGCCGAGCGGGCGGGGCACGGTGTAGCGTTTGCCGGGGGCGATGGAAGGCAGGGGCAGGGCAGGCAGCATGGTCCGGAAATGGCAAAGCGCCCGAACACGGGGTGTGCGGGCGTTGAAAATGGCTCGGAACTGATTTTATGAGCCTCGCCCATTGTTTGCCGCTTTGGCGAACATGCGCCGCTGCAAGCCATGGACAATGGCGACCATGTTCCTGAGCATCGCATCGCACGATTTCAAGCCCCGCTGCTTCGCCCTGGTGCCTTGCGCCGGCATTGGTGAGCGGGCCGCCGTGGGCGGCCCCAAGCAGTACCACCCGGTGGCTGGCAAGGCCGTCGTGGCCCACACGCTGGCAGCCCTGGGCGCTGTGCCTCGGCTGGATGCCACCCTGGTGGTGCTGTCGCCGCAAGACACGCAGTTCGAGCAGCATGCGCCTGGTTTCGAAGGCGAGCGCGGCTGGGTGGCCCGCGTGGGCGGCGCTTCACGCGCCGAGAGCGTGGCCAATGGCCTGGATGAGCTGTTGGCGCGTGGCGCCCAGCCGCATGACTGGGTGCTGGTGCACGATGCCGCCCGCTGCCTGCTGCGGCCTGAATGGGTCGAGCGCCTGATCGATGCCTGCGAAGACGACGAAGTCGGCGGTCTGCTGGCCTTGCCGCTGGCCGACACCCTCAAGGCGGCGGCCTCAGGTGCCGACGGTGAGTCCCGTGCCACGAACACGGTGGACCGCGCCGCCAAATGGGCCGCCCAGACCCCGCAGATGTTCCGCCTGGGCCTGCTGCGCCCTGCGCTGGTCGGCGCCTTGAGCGATCCGGATCTTGCCGCCCGCATCACCGATGAAGCCAGCGCCATCGAGGTGCTGGGCCATCAGCCCCGGCTGGTGCCGGGCGACTTCGAGAACTTCAAGCTCACTTGGCCGGGCGATTTCGCTTTGGCGGCGCGTCTGCTGGCGACGGTGTTGCCACCGGCTTGAGCGGCACGGTGGCCGGGCGCCTGACGCGTTCGGCAGAGGCCTTGCCGGCAGCGGATTTCTCCGTTGCCGTCGGGCCCGGGCTCATCCCAGCGTCCTTGTTGCCATTGTCGTTGGATGCGGCCTTGAGTGCGGCCATCACGATCGGCTTGGCCCATTCGGGGGTGTTGGCCAGGGCTGTGGCATCCTGCGGCTGCTTGACCACGCCACGCCCATCCTTGCCGCGCTGCCAGTGCAACAGCAGTTGCGGCTTGGGCGCAACGCCCTTGTGCGGATCGGCCTCGGCGGTGTTGTCGTACACGCGCAGTTCGGTCAGCACCGGCAGCAACTGGAGCAACTGCAGCCGACTCTGGTCGAAGCGCCGGCGGATGTCGGCCTCCGGGATATCATGGCCGCCCTTGCGCACGCGGGCTTTCACCCGCGCCAGATGGTGTTCAGGGCTGGCCAGCCCCACGTACCACACACGCACCTCGAAGCCCTGGCGCGCGGCCTCTTCCAGCAGTTTGGCGAAGCTCTTGCCGCCCAGCGTGGTCTCGAAGGCGAAGTCCGTGCCATCGGCCATGGCCTGGCGCAGCTGCGAAACATCCGGTTCGGGTGCAGCCGCCGCGCGCGTGGGGGCCTTGCCAGTGGCCGGACGCGCCTGCGCCAGCGCCTCGAACAGGGCATTCACTTCGGCGGCCGCCACCGGCTTGGGCAGCAGGCCGATCACCTCCAGCCCCAGTGATTCGGCCATCAGCCGTGCCGAGGTCATCATCCGCCGCGGGGCCGCGCTGGCCACGGCAAGGCGGGGGGGGCGTGGCTGCGCCGCCAGCGCCTGGATGAACTGGATGCCGTCCTGCCCGGGCATCAGCAGGTCACTGACCACCAGGTCGTAGGGCTGGCAGGCACACAGTGCGATGGCGGCATCCACGTCTTCGCAGGCATCGACCTGGACGCCGGCACGGCTGCCGAAAAGATTGGCCAGGAAACCACGCTGGAAGGGCTGGTCTTCCAGGATCAGGACACGCTGGGTCATGCGGG
>DDJC01000026.1:0-832 GCA_002339015.1 Burkholderiales bacterium UBA1834 | reverse complement strand
AAGTAGCCCTGCATGCCACTGGCCAGGTAGCGCTCGCGTTCTTCGGCGGTGGCATTGGCAGAGGCACCGATCACCGGCACCGTATTGCCCTCATCGCGCAGCTGCCGGGTCAGTGCGTGGCCATCCATGCGCGGCATGTTGATGTCGGTCACCACCAGATCGAAGCACTGCTCGCGGCACCGTTGCAGCGCTTCAATGCCATCCTGTGCCAGCTCCACGTCGCAGCCGAGGGTGCGCAGCTGCTCAGCCAGGATCACCCGGTTGATCGGGTTGTCCTCGACCGCCAGCACGCGCAGGTGCAGTGGCATCAGCGGCACGGCACCGCTGCTCTCAGGCGGGGCGCTATGGCGTTGCTGAAGGCTCGCCAGTGCGTTGCCTATCGCGCTCATGCAAAGCAGGGACACCACCAGGCTGCCATCGGGCGCCACCATTGGCTGGTCGCCGCCGTCGGTCGATGCAATCACCCGGGGGCCCGACCACGCCAGCGACGGGGATCCTTCGACGTCCAGCAGGATTGCGCCGTCGTGGTCCAGCAGGGCTGGATCGCCCCGCAGCGGCTGTGCGTGGGCACCCCAGCGCTGCAGCCAGCCGCATGTACTGTCGACCAGATCGCGGTCACGGCCACGTACCATGACCGGCGGCTCCGGTTGCAGGCTCGGACCATCGTCGGGTACCGGCAGCACCGGCAGCGGCAGGCGTACGCTGAAGCTGCTGCCCAGCCCGGGTTCGCTGACCACCTGCAGTTCGCCACTCATCAGCCGTACCAGGTGATCGCTGATGGACAGGCCCAGGCCGGTGCCCTGCCCCAGTGGCTTGGTGGTGAAGAAGGGGT
>DDJC01000116.1 GCA_002339015.1 Burkholderiales bacterium UBA1834 | reverse complement strand
CTTGATGAACTGCATGGTGTCGAAGATCGACATGCCCGCGCTCACGCTGCCGCCAGGCGAATTGATGTAGAGCGAAATGTCCTTGTCGGGATTTTCACTTTCCAAAAACAGCAACTGGGCCACCACCAGGTTGGCAGACTGGTCGTTGACCGGGCCGACCAGGAACACCACGCGCTCGCGCAGCAGGCGGCTGTAGATGTCGTAGGCGCGTTCGCNNGCTCGATGACCATGGGCACCAGGCCCAAATTTTGCGTATCCAGTGCGCTCATGAAGTCCTCGAAAGGGATGGAAGTGAGACGAACGGCCCACGTGGGGGCATCGGGCCGTTTTTTCAATGTGATGAATTCATTATCACGCTGGCCGGGGTCGCGATCACCCCGGGAAAAAGCACGCCGCCCACGGCTGTGGCCTTTCCGCTGCGTTGCGACACCGATACAGCCCCAGGCGGGTCAGGACTCCGGACAAAGAAAAAGCACCCACAGAGGGTGCTTTGCAGGACGGCTGCCGGCTCGCCGGCAGCCGATCACGGCGATCAGGCCTGGCCGGTCTGGCCCATCAGCTCTTCGAAGCTGACGGTCTTCTCGGTGACCTTGCCCTTGCTCAGGATGAAGTCGGTCACGTTGGCTTCGATCACCACGGCCTCGACCTCGGCCATGCGCTGGCGGTCGCTCATGTACCAGGCCACCACTTGGGCGGGTTGCTCGTAGCTCTGGGCCAGCTCCTGGATGTGCTCCTGCAGTTGCTCGGGCTTGGCTTGCAGGTTGTTGGCCTTGACCAGCTCACCCACGATCAGACCCAGGCGCACGCGGCGCTCGGCCTGGGGCGCGAACATTTCGGCGGGAATCGGGGCCTTGTCGGCGTCCTTGATGCCACGCTGCTTCAGATCGTTGCGGGCATTCTCGACCAGGCGTTCGCCTTCCGCTTCGACCAGTGCCTTGGGCACGTCGAACTCGGCCACCTTCAACACGGCGTCCAGGGCGGCAGCCTTGTTGCGGGCGGCCACGCGGAACTTGACCTCACGGGCCAGGTTCTTCTGGATGTCGGCGCGCAGGGCCTCGACGGAGCCATCGGCCAGGCCCAGCGTCTTGATGAACTCTTCGTTCACCTCGGGCAGGTTCTGGGCTTCGATCTTGTTGACCGTGACCAGGAAGTCGGCTTCCTTGCCGGCCACGTCCTTGCCGTGGTAATCCTCGGGGAACTGCAGCGGGAAGGTCTTGGATTCACCAGCCTTCATGCCGCGAACGGCCTTTTCGAACGCTTCGAGCATCTGACCTTCGCCGACCAGGAACTGGAAGCCTTCGGCCTTGCCGCCCTCGAAGGGCACGCCGTCGATCTTGCCTTCGAAGTCGATGGTGACGCGGTCGCCGTCGGCGGCGCCTTCAGCGGCGGGGCGCTGGTTGAAGGTGCGGCGCTGCTTGCGCAGGATCTCGACGGTGCGGTCGATGGCGGCATCGTTCACCTCGGCGTTGACACGCTCGATCTCGACGGCCGACAGGTCACCAACGGTGACTTCGGGGTAGACCTCGAAGGTGGCGTCGAACTGCACCTGGCCTTCGGGGGCATCGCCTTCCTTCTCGGAAATGCGGGGCTGACCGGCAACGCGCAGCTTGGCTTCGGCGGCAGCCTGGGAGAAGGCTTCGCCCAGCTTGTCGTTCATGACTTCGTACTGGACAGAGTAGCCATAGCGCTGGGCCACCACGTTCATCGGCACCTTGCCGGGGCGGAAGCCGTCAGCCTTGACGGTACGCGCCAGCTTCTTCAGACGGGCGTCGACTTCGTTCTTGAGGACTTCGGCGGGCAGCGACAGCGTGATGCGGCGCTCGAGCTTGTCCAGGGTCTCCACGGTGACAGCCATGTTGAAACTCACTTAAGAAATGTTGGCAATTGAACGGTCGTCTGGTGCGCGGGGGGGGACTCGAACCCCCACACCATTGCTGGCGTCAGGACCTAAACCTGGTGCGTCTACCAATTTCGCCACCCGCGCGGGACGACCGGCGTAACCCTCGCGGGTCGGATTCGGTCGGAACCCGGGATTCTACCGCGCCGCGGGGGACGTTTTGGCCCACCGCGACCAGGGTGATGCCTCAGTGCGCCGGCGCGGCGGCTTTGGCCTCGTCCTCCGGGCGCTTGACGCGGAACCACGCAGCGTACATCGCGGGCAGCGCCAGCAGCGTGAGCGCCGTGGCGACGATCAGCCCGCCCATGATGGCCACGGCCATCGGGCCCCAGAACTCGCTGCGGCTCAGCGGGATCATGGCCAGCACGGCGGCGGCGGCCGTCAGCACGATGGGGCGAAAGCGCCGCGCGGCCGCACCGACGATGGCATCCCAGGTAGGCACGCCGTGCGCCCGGTCGGACTCGATCTGGTCGATCAGGATCACGGAGTTGCGCATGATCATGCCCATCAGGGCCACCACGCCCAGCAGCGCCACGAAGCCGAAAGGCCGGTTGAAGATCAGCAGCGCCGCCGCGACGCCCGCGATGCCCATGGGGCCGGTCAGGAACACCAGCATCGAGCGCGAGAAGCTGTGCAGTTGCAGCATCAGCAGCGTGAAGGTGATGAACAGCATCACCGGCAGGTTGGCGAAGATGGAGCCCTGGCCCTTGGAGCTTTCCTCGGCCGTGCCCGAGAGTTCCACACGGTAGCCCGCGGGCATCTTGCGCTGCAGTTCCTGCATCTGGGGCCACAGCGCGGTGCTCACGGTGGGGCCCTGCACGCCATCGATCACGTCGCCCTGCACGGTGATGGCGTAGCGGCGGCCTTCGCGCCAGACCACGCCGGGCTCCCACACCAGCTTGGGCTTGGCCACCTGCAACACGGGCACCATGCGGCCGGAAGCCGTGGGCACGTAGGCGTTGTCCAGCGCACCCAGGGTGACGCGCTCGGACTGCGGCGAGCGCAGCACGATGTCGACCAGGCGGTCGCTCTCACGGTACTGGCCAACGACGGCGCCAGAGGTCAGCACACGGCTGGCCTGGGCGATGGATTGGGTGGTCACGCCCAGCGCACGCGCCTTGGCCTGATCGACCTCCAGGCGCACGGCCTTGACGTACTCGTTCCAGTTGTCGTTGATGCCGCGCATGTCGGGGCGGGCGGCCATCAGGGCCTTGGCCTGGTCGGCCCACTTGCGCAGTTCATTGATGTCGTCACCCACGATGCGGAACTGCACCGGGTAGGCCACGGGCGGGCCGTTGGGCAGCAGCTTGACGCGGGCACGGGCTTCGGGGAACTCTTCGGCGACCAAATCAGGCAGGCGGTGACGCAGGCGCTCGCGGGCGGGCGCGTCCTTGGGCATCACGATCATCTGCGTGACGTTGCTCTGCGGAAAGATCTGGTCCAGCGGCAGATAGAAGCGCGGCACGCCCGCGCCCACCCAGGCACTGACCATCTTCACGTCTTCGTCCTTGAGCAGACGGGCCTCGAAGCGCTTGGCCACGCGCTCGGTGGCCTCGAAGCTGCTGCCTTCGGGCAGCCACAGGTCGACCAGCAGTTCAGGCCGGCTGGAATCGGGGAAGAACTGCTGCTGCACCTTGCCCATGCCCAGCACGCCCAGCACCAACGCGCCGATGGTCAGGGCGATGGTGAGCCAGCGGTGCGCCACGCACCAGCTCACCGTGCGCTTGAAGCGGCGGTAGAACGGGGTGTCGTACAGATCCAGCGCGGTGCCGCCTTCGGCCACCTTGCGCTTGGTCTTGAGCAGCCACTGCCCCAGGTAGGGCACGAAGTAGACGGATACGATCCAGGATATCAGCAAGGCCGCCGCCGTGACCGCGAAGATGGCGAAGGTGTACTCGCCCACGGCCGACTTGGCCATGCCGATGGGCAGGAAGCCGACCGCCGTGATCAGCGTGCCCGTGAGCATGGGCATGGCGGTGATGTCATAGGCGGCTGTGGCGGCGGCCATCTTGTCGTAGCCCTCCTCCAGCTTGTGCACCATCATCTCCACGGCGATGATGGCGTCGTCCACCAGCAGGCCCAGGGCGATGATGAGCGCCCCCAGCGAGATCTTGTGCAGACCGACGCCCCAGAAGTACATGACCAGGAAGGTCAGCGCCAGCACCAGCGGGATGGTGATGGCCACCACCATGCCGGGCCAGATGTCCAGGCGCCAGGGCTTGGTGTGCAGACCCAGGCTCACGAAGCTCACGCCCAGCACGACCACGACGGCCTCAACCAGCACGCGCAGGAACTCGCCCACCGAATGGGAGACGGCCTCGGGCTGGTTCTGCACCTGCGCCATCTCGATGCCAATCGGCAGATCGGCGCGGATCTCGTTGGCGGTCTGCGTGAGGCGCTTGCCCAGGGCGATGATGTCGCCGCCCTTGGCCATGGAGATGCCCAGGGCCAGCACCTCCTTGCCGTTGTGGCGCACCTTGGTGACAGGCGGATTCTCGTAGGCGCGGCGCACGGTGGCGATGTCGCCCAGGCGCACGGTGCGGAACTGTCCGGTGGCCGGGTTGGCCACGCGCAGCGGCATGGCGCGGATCTGCTCGATGGTGCCGAAGGCGCCCGTGACGCGCATCTGCACCGTGCTGCTTTCGCCAGAGTAGACACCGGCCCCCTCAATGCCGTTCTGGGCGTTGAGCTGGTTGATCACGTAGGACAAGTCGATGCCCATCTGCGCCAGCTTGAACTGGGGCACCTCGACGAAGACCTTCTCGGGCTGCACGCCGAACATCTCGACCTTGGCCACATCGGGCACATGCAGGAAGCTGCCGCGGGCCTTCTCGGCGTACTGGCGCAGCTCCTCGTCGCTGAAGCCATCGGCCGACAGGGCGTAGATGGAGCCGTAGACATCGCCGAACTCGTCGTTGAAAAAGGGGCCGATCACGCCCTGCGGCAAGGTGCCGCGCATGTCGCCGACCTTCTTGCGCGTCTGGTACCAGATGTCGGCCACTTCCTTGGGCGGGGTCGAATCCTTGATCAGCAGCAGCGTGTACGTTTCACCAGGTTTGCTGTAGGAACGGATCTTGTCGACGTGCGGCACCTCCTGCAGCGTCTTCTCGATCTTGTCGGTGACCTGGTCGGCCATGACCTCGGCCGAGGCCCCCGGCAGGTAGGCCCGCACGACCATGATGCGGAAAGTGAAGGGGGGGTCTTCATCCTGACCCAGTTGGAAGAAGGCGGCCAGGCCCAGCAGCATCAGCGCCACCATCAGGTAGCGGGTGAGCGGGGCATGCTGCAGCGCCCAGCGCGACAGGTTGAAGTGGGACTTGGGCGCCGCCGGCTGGGGCGACTGGTCAGGGGTGGAGCTCATCTCGGTCCGATGCGGTCTCAGGGGTGTCAGAGGGCCTCAGGCCGGGATGTCATTGCGAGTTGGCAGCTGCGGCCGACGCACTGACCTGCAGTCGGCGCACCTTCTGGCCCTGTGTGAGGACGTGCACACCGGCGGTGACCACCTCCTGGCCTGGGCGCAGGCCGCTGGCCACCAGCACGATGTTGCCGTTGACCTCGGCAGTGACCACGGGCTGGCGCGACACCGTCATGGCCTTGGGATCGAGGAGCCACACGGCCGATTTGCCGCCCTGCTCGACCAGGGCGTTGAGCGGCAGATGCACGCCACCACCCTGCAGGCGCGAGGGCACGGCCAGGGCCACGGTGGCCGTCTGGCCCAAGGCAGCATCCAGCCGGTTCACATCGGCCTTGACCAGGAAGGTGCGGGTGGCGGGATCCGTGGCGGCGGCCATCTCGCGGATGGTGGCGGGCACCCATTGGTCGCTGCCCCAGCGGCGCACCTTGAGCGCCCCGCCCTTGCCCACCAGCGGGCGCACGGTCGGCCCCATGTCCTCGGGCACGGAGAAGACGACGTCGCGCGGTCCATCGTGGGCCAGGGTGACCACGGGCTGGCCGGCCGCCACGACCTGGCCCGGCTCGGCATCCACCGAGGTGATGACGCCGGCGGCGGTGGCCGTGAGCGTACCGTAGGCAGCCTGATTGCCCTGCACGCTGGATTGTGCGCGCGCCTGCGTGAGCTGGGCCTGGGCGTTCTTGTTGTTCGTCACATGGCGGTCCAGCTCGGCCGCGCTGATGAAGCCCTGGGCGCGCAGATCCTGGAAGCGCTTGAGGTCGGCGGCGGCCTGCACGGCCGTGGCCTCCGCAGCGGCCAGCCCGGCCTGGGCGGCCTGCTGGTTCAGGCGCAGATCGGTCGCGTCAAGCTGGGCCAGCGTCTGGCCCGGCCGCACGGATTGACCCAGTTCCGCCTGACGTGCGGTGATCTTGCCCGGCACCCGGAAGGACAGGCGCGTTTCCGTGCGGGCACGGATGTCGCCGGAAAACTCCCGGTCCAGCATCCCACCCGTCTCGGATATCACCAGGGTACGCACAGCCCGCACCGGAGACTCAGGCGCCTTGGCCGGCTGGCAACCCACCAGAGACGCCATCAGGGAGGCAACGCCTCCGAACACCAGGACACGCCTGGAAGACATGAAACGCTGAATCATGGGTGGATGCCGAATGGTGTGGAGCGGAACAAGGCGCCCGGCCATTACTGACCGAGCGGTCAGTAATGTAGAAGCCGGTGGAACGGCTGTCAATTGGAGAAAGGCGACAATACGCGCCCTCGCCCTCATCGCGCCTCTCACATTGTCCTCAAGCCCCATGTCCGCCGAAGTCCCCGTGCCGCGTCCCGGCAGCAGCCTGCACCTTGCCCTGCTGAGCGCGGGCCCGGCACGGCCCCGGCTGCTGGCCTGGGCGCGCTGGTGGCACGAGGTCAGCCGGATCCCCTACGAGGTGAGTGACCCGTCTGTGGCCGACCGCAAGCTGGCGTGGTGGGGACAGGCCGTGGCCGGGGCCTTCCGGCAACCGCCCCAGCATCCTCTGCTGCAGGCCCTGATGATGCCCGACGGCCAGGCCGACACCAGCGGGCTGCCGCCCCTGGACCTGTGGCTGCAGCAGATCGAGGGCTTGCAGGTGCTCACACAGCAGACCCGCTGGATGGACGAGATCACGCTGGTGCACCACATGAAGGCCACGACGGGCTCGGCCTGCGAGGGCGCGGTGCTGCTGGGTGGCGCCACGCAACTGGCCACCCAGGCGCTGGCCCGGCGCGCAGGCGTGGCCTTGCGGCGGGTGCACATCCTGGGGCGCCTGGGCCAGGATGCCCGCCAGGGCTGGCTGCACATCCCCATCGACGTGCTGCAGCGCCACGGCGTGCGCGCCCATGAACTGCTGAACCCCGTGCAGCCGGTGCCCGACGAGCAGATCCGTGCGCTGCTGCATGAATGGGCCACCCAGGCCCGTACCGAGATCGAGGCCATCCGCCAGGAATCACGCGCCCTGCCCCGCGCCGAACGCCGGGCGTGGCGCCCGCTGGCTGTGCTGCTGCGCTTGGCGCTGCTGCTGCTGGATGACCTGACCCAGGCCGGCTACCCGGTGCTCAAGCAGCGTCTGGTGGTCAGCCCCTGGCGCAAGCTGTGGGCGGCCCAGCAGGAGCGCTGGCGCCTCTGATCCGATCGCTTGAGGGCGCTGCTCGCCACGCGCCACGGCGCCTTTGCCACCGAGGCCCAAACCCTTCCCGAGCTTGAGCGATCAGCGCGACGCCGAGGTCTGCTCCACCGCAGACCTGTCGAAAGGCGCGGCCAACGGCTCACCCACGAACAAGCCCTGCTGAGGCCAGGCCACGCTCTTCCAGTAGCTTTCGAGCGCCGTGCCGCCCTGGGCATAGAACAGCAGCAAGGCCTGTGGGTGCGGGAACTTCTGCAGGTGCGCGCAGGGCTCGCTGGTTGTACCGTAAGAGGCCGTGGCCCCGGCATCGATCCACGAGAGCACCGTCATCTGGCCATGAGGCTTGTCCAGCATGCCGCCGAACGACGTCAGGTGATCTGCCAGCGCGCCTGGCAGGAAATCAACCGTGTCGATGTAATCCACCTGTGCACGGCCCGTGATGTACATCAGCACCCGGGACGAGTTCTTGAGCGCATCCGTCTTGTCGAGGTGGATGTTCAGGCCCAACTGGGGAACGGGCCCTGGGGGCGGGAACAGGTACTGGCGCACGCTGCGTACGCTGTCGGAGGTGCTGACCAAGTGGACGTTCGCCGGCGGTGCGCCGCGCAGGCCCATGGTGCCGTCGGATTGGACACCCCGGTCGATCATCGCCTTGGCCGAGTTGAAGCTGGGCGCAGCCAGCAGCATGCTCAGGCGCATGCCGTAATCCTTGAAAGGCCGCGTGGATGCCGAACCGAAATAACGCGAGGGCTTGGACGGCGGCGCGCAAGTCTTGGCACAGAGCTTTGCGTCAAACCCCAGCGTGATCGCCCCGGTGATGGAGTTGCAATCCACCGCATAGGGCAGACGCCAAGCCAGCGCCAGGGCTTGGACACGGTCGCCATAGAAGCTGTTGATCTGTTCTGACAGTTCCGTGAACTCCTCGCGGGTCAGCGCCGACTTGATGGGCAGCTTGACACGAAGGATCTGAGACTCAGGAAGCCCCCGCGCCTTGGCGTAGTACTCGCCAACCTGAACCGAGTACGGATCATCGGTGTTGATGAGCAGCCCTAGATCACGCGACGCCAGATGGCCATTGACTCTGGGAACGCTGAACCAGCGCTGAACAACGATGCTGGGGACCGAGGCCGCTGCCGATGGGGGGCTGGACGCGGCCGAAGGCGCACTCGATGATGAAGACGACGACACGCGGCCCGCGCCGGTCGGTTCAGTCGGCAAAGGCGCAGACGCGACAGACGCTGCCGGGACCTGCGTGGCGGGTGCAGCTGCCAGGGGCGTCGGCCGCAACAGCACTGACATCAGCATCGACAGGGCGACGAGGGCGACAGGAACGCGATGGAGCATGGTGAAGCGATGGAGTCGATCATGAGCGGGAGGGTTCCCCAGGCCGCAGGAAGGCATGATGAAGGCCCCAGTTCCGTGCAGGAATCACAAATCGACCCCCACTTGAGGATTATTCCGCTGATTGAACTGGGATCCCACCTCTCAAAATGAGATGTCATGGAGGGAAACCCGATGAACGATCCCAAGTCGCCACCCACGTCGATCCAGGTCATGAGCCGCATGTTCGCGCTGCTCGACACGCTGGCGCAAGGCCAGGAGGCCGTTTCGCTCAAGCACATCAGTGCCCAGACGGGACTGCACCCGTCCACCGCCCACCGGATCCTCAACGATCTGGCGGCGGGCCGGTACGTCGAACGCGCGGGCCCGGGCAGCTACCGGCTGGGCTTGCGTCTGCTGGAGCTGGGCAATCTGGTGCGCTCGCGCCTGGACCTGCGTGAAGAAGCCGCCAAGCCGATGCAGGACCTGCACCGCCAGCTTGGCCTGCCCGTGAGCCTGTACGCCCGCCATGAGCATGAAGCCGTGCTGCTGACGCGCACCGCCCAGGAACGACACGGCATACAGCTGCAACGCGTGAGCGCACAGCGCAGCGGTCTGACCGAAAGCGTGCCCGGGCGCGCCATGCTGGGCAAGGACTCCTCCGCTCAAATCCACCATCTGTGCCAGCAGACAGGACAACGCCCCGAAGCTGTGGCGCTCGATGTCCAGCAGTTGCGGCAGACCGGCGCGCTGGCAGGCCCCGACGAGACACAAATGGGCCAGAACTGCACCGCCGCGCCGTTGCACAACGATGCAGGCCTGGTGATCGGCGCCCTGGCCGTGATCGCTCCCTCCAGCCCGGAGTTGTCCCAGGCAGTCCGGGAAGCTGCAGACCGCATTTCGCTGCAATTGGGCTGGGCCGCCGAGACGCCCGTTGCGACGTCCTGACCACGCGAGCGTCCTCGCGCCTTCCATGCCAAGGCGCCTTCGGGCGCCTTTTCCCATGTGTCCGTGTCGTGGGTGACACGCCGTGGCCCTGACGGTCTGAATCCCCTGCTACGATCGGCCCATTCGGGAACACAGCCTCCCGGCCTCTCGGGGTAGACGCAAGCCGTCCAAGTGCTGGTGACATCACCGGAGCTGTTTCCGTGGATACCGCCTTGCCTGAACACATCCCTCCTGCTCGCGTTTCCTTCGCCGAAGCCCTGCGCTTCTGGCTCAAGCTCGGCTTCATCGGCTTTGGCGGCCCTGCCGGGCAGATCGCCATCATGCACACCGAGTTGGTCGAGCGGCGGCACTGGATCAGCGAGAAGCGCTTCCTGCACGCGCTCAACTACTGTATGGTGCTGCCCGGTCCTGAAGCTCAGCAGCTGGCCACCTACATCGGCTGGCTGATGCACCGTACGATCGGCGGGCTGGTGGCTGGCGCGCTGTTCGTGCTGCCTTCCCTGCTCATTCTGATCACGCTGTCATGGGTCTACATGCGCTTCGGGCATCTGCATGTGGTGGCTGGCATCTTCTACGGCATCAAGCCGGCCGTCGCGGCGCTGGTACTGCACGCCGCCCACCGCATCGGCAGCCGGGCCCTGAAGAACGCGTGGATGTGGGCCATCGCCGGCGGCGCCTTCATTGCCATCTTCGCGTTCGATGTACCCTTCCCGCTCATCGTGGTCGTGGCCGCGGTCATCGGCTACCTGGGATCGCGCTGGGCGCCAGACGTGTTCTCCAACACATCTCACCAGGGCACACGCGACGCGCCCCATTCCCCCGCGCTGATCGACGACGACACGCCGACACCAGCCCATGCGCGCTGGTCACGCGCCTTCCTGATCAAGGTGCTAGGCACAGGGATAGGCCTGTGGCTGGCCGTGATGGGCGTGCTGTGCGCGGTCTCCGGCATACAGGGCACGCTGGCCCAGATGGGCCTGTTCTTCACCAAGGCCGCGCTGCTCACCTTCGGTGGCGCCTATGCGGTGCTGCCCTATGTGTACCAGGGGGCGGTCGAGCACCACCAATGGTTGTCCGGCGCCCAGATGATGGACGGCCTGGCCTTGGGTGAAACCACACCTGGGCCATTGATCATGGTCGTGGCCTTCGTCGGCTTTGTCGGTGGATGGCTGCACCACGCCCTGCCCGCCTGGGGGCCCTTTGCAGGGGGCGTGGCGGCGGCCGTGGCGGTCACCTTCTTCACTTTTCTGCCTTCTTTCGTGTTCGTGCTGGCCGGCGGCCCGTTGATCGAAACCACCCACGGCCAATTGGGCCTCACCGCCCCGCTGTCGGCCATCACGGCTGCGGTGGTGGGCGTGATCCTGAACCTGGCGCTCTTCTTCGCCTACCACGTGGTATGGCCCAAAGGCTTCGCCGAGCGCCCTGATCTGGTGTCCGCGGCCATCTCGGTGGCTGCGGTGCTCGCACTGTTCCGCGCACGTATCGGCGTCATGCCGCTGCTGGCAGGATGCGCCGCCGTGGGCTTGCTGGCCACCCACCTGCCGCCAATCTGAGGCTGCGCCAAAGCAAAACGCCCCGATCACTCGGGGCGTTTGACAGGGCGACCGGGCAGTCCTCAGGACGTCGGATCCAGCTTGAGGTTGACGGAATCCACATGACGCGGCGCGGCCTCCAGCCACTTGCGCACCCGTTCGGCATCACCTTGGCGCGAGTACTTGCCCGTGGAATCCAGGAACACCATGATCAGCTTGCGGCCAGCCATGCGGGCCTGCATGACCAGGCAGCGACCGGCTTCGACGATGTAGCCCGTCTTCTGCAGGCCGATGTCCCAGGCCGGGTTGCGCACCAGGCCGTTGGTCGTGCGGAACTGCAGGTTGCGCGCCCCCACCTGCACGGCGTAATCCGTGGACACGGACAGCTCGCGGATGGTCGGTTGCTGGTAGGCCGACTTGACCAGGTTGGCCAGATCCTTGGCGCTGGACTGGTTCTGGCTGCTCAGGCCTGTAGGCTCAACGTAATGGGTGTCGAACATGCCCAGCAGGCGTGCCTTGGCGTTCATCGCCTGCACGAACGCAGGCAGCCCACCGGGATAGTGGCGTCCCAGCGCATGCGCGGCGCGGTTCTCGGAGGACATCAGCGCCAGGTGCAATGCATCACCACGGCTGAGCGTGGTGCCCACGGCCAGGCGCGAGCTGCTGAACTTCTCGGTGTCGACGTCTTCAGACGTGATGGTGATCATCTCGTCCATCGGCTGACGGGCCTCGACGACGATCATGGCCGTCATCAGCTTGGTCAGCGACGCGATGGGCAGCACCGCATCGGAGTTCTTGGACAGCAGCACCTCGTTGGTCTCCTGGTCCATCACCAGGGCCACGCTGGATTTCAGGTCCAGCGGATCGACCGTCTGGTGCAGACCGTAGAGCTGGCCGAAGGAGGCGCCAGAAGAAGCGGACACCGCGGTCGAGGCGATCACGGTGCGGCCCAGGCGCTGGGCCCTGGCCGGCGCCTGCACCGACACCGGCACGACACGCGCCGGCAGGCGGTCATCATCGTCACGGCTGACGCGGGCCGAGCGGATATTGCGCTCGGACGGCGGCACCACCTTGGCGACGCGCGACCGCGTCTGCTTGCTGCTGACGCGTGCGGTAACCTTCTTGCGCGAAGGCGACTTGGCCTGGCGCGTGGCGGTAGGCCGCTTGGCCTTCACCTTCGACTTCTTGGTCGAAGCCGATTGCGAGGTGCGTTCCTTGGTCTTGCTGGACGCGGCCTGAACCTGGGGCATCCAGGTCAAAGCAGCCAGCGACAGCAAGGCTGAAATGAATATGCGCAGTCTGAACTTCTGATCCACCACGACTTGCCCTTTCGACGTAGCACAAAGTGTAATGAAAAACGCGCGCAAGATCAAAGACTTACGCCACGTTCATCAAGTGGCCTCTGTTACAAGGCCCACACGCCGAAGGGTTATCCCTGAGCCGCCACCCGCTCTGCCTTGCTGTGCAGCTTGTTCAACGCCGCAAGATAGGCTTTGGCAGACGCTACAACAATGTCCGGATCCGCTCCAACGCCGTTGACCACGCGTCCGCCATGTTGGAGGCGCACGGTCACTTCACCTTGCGATTCTGTACTTCCGGACGTGATCGCATTCACTGAGTACAGCAGCATTTCCGCGCCACTTTTCACGACAGTCTCGATGGCCTTGAGGGATGCATCCACCGGGCCGTTGCCATCGCTGTCCGCCGTGTGCTCGGCGCTGCCTGCCGCGAACACCACATGGGCATGCGGACGCTCGCCGGTTTCTGAGCGCTGCGACAGCGACACCAGGCGGTAGTGCTCCTGCTCGGGCGTGACGCTTTCGTCGCTCACCAGGGCAATGATGTCCTCGTCGAAGATCTCGCTCTTGCGGTCGGCCAGCTCCTTGAACTTGGCAAACGCCGTGTTCACCACCGCTTCGGAATCCAGGTCGATGCCCAGCTCCTGCAGGCGCTGCTTGAAGGCGTTGCGGCCCGAGAGCTTGCCCAGCACGATCTTGTTGGCGGACCAGCCGACATCTTCAGCGCGCATGATCTCGTAGGTGTCGCGGGCCTTGAGCACGCCATCCTGGTGAATGCCGGAGGCATGGGCGAAGGCGTTGGCCCCCACCACGGCCTTGTTGGGCTGCACCACGAAGCCGGTGGTCTGCGAGACCAGGCGCGAGGCCGGCACGATCTGGCTGGCGTCGATGCGGGTGTCCAGGCCGAAGTAGTCGCGGCGCGTGCGCACCGACATCACGATCTCTTCGAGCGAGGTATTGCCTGCCCGCTCGCCCAGGCCGTTGATGGTGCACTCCACCTGGCGGGCGCCGCCGATCTTGACGCCGGCCAGCGAGTTGGCCACGGCCATGCCCAGGTCGTTGTGGCAGTGCACCGACCAGATGGCCTTGTCTGAGTTGGGGATGCGCTCGCGCAGGGTCCGGATGAAGTTGCCGTACAGCTCGGGCACAGCGTAGCCCACGGTGTCGGGCACGTTGATGGTGGTGGCGCCCTCGGCGATCACCGCTTCGAGCACGCGGCAAAGGTAATCCACATCGGAGCGGTAGCCGTCTTCGGGCGAGAACTCGACGTCGCTGGTCAGGTTGCGGGCGAAGCGCACGGATTGTTTGGCCTGCTCCAGCACCTGCTCGGGTGACATGCGCAGCTTCTTTTCCATGTGCAGCGCGCTGGTGGCGATGAAGGTGTGGATACGCCAGGAATTGGCGCCCTTCAGGGCTTCGGCCGCGCGGCTGATGTCGCGGTCGTTGGCACGCGCCAGGGAGCAGATGGTGGAATCCTTGATGGTGTCGGCAATCGCCTTGACCGCTTCGAAATCACCGTTGGACGAGGCCGCGAAACCGGCTTCGATCACGTCCACCTTCAGGCGCTCGAGCTGGCGGGCGATGCGCAGCTTCTCTTCGCGGGTCATGGACGCGCCGGGCGACTGTTCGCCATCGCGCAAGGTGGTGTCGAAAATGATGAGCTTGTCGGTCATGTGTGTCTCCGCGGTGGCAAGGGTTCAAGCGGCTGGTATAGCGCCTTGAGGCTGTCAACACCTGGCTTGGAAACACCTTGCCAAACAAAACGGCCCGCAAGAAGCGCTTGGCGGGCCGTGATGCAAAGGGGTACTGTGATGTACAGACGTCAGCGATCAACGCGCCCGGGGCACTCCCAGAGGTAGTAGCGACAAGGGACGTTGGTTCAGCGACATGCGGATCAATATACCATGCGCACTCCGCGCGCGGTACAGGCATATGCCCTGTAAAAAGCTATCAGCGGTGTAGGCCGGCTTCATCGGGCTCATCGGTGGACGTGGAGATCACGCTCACCGGCTTGCCCTTGAGTTTCTTCCAGATGAACACCGCATAGCCCGACAGCCCGTAAACCACGAAGACGCCGAACAGCACACCGGCAGGATGCAGGTTGATCACGGCAATGCCCAGGGCAATAGCCACGATCACGATGAAGGGCACCGTGCGCTTGAAGCTGATGTCCTTAAAGCTGTAGAAGGGCACGTTGGTGACCATGGTCAGGCCCGAATACAGCGTGAAGGTGAAGGCGATCCAGACCATCCAGGGCAAGCTTTCGGCGCTCTCACCCAGGTCGGTCACCACCCAGATCAGCCCCACGACCAGGGCTGCAGCCGCAGGGCTGGGCAAGCCCTGAAAAAAGCGCTTGTCGACCACACCGATGTTGGTATTGAAGCGTGCCAGGCGCAGGGCGGCGCCCGAGCAATACACGAAAGCGGCGATCCAGCCCAGCTTGCCCAGGCCCTTGAGCGCCCATTCGTACACGATGAGTGCTGGGGCAGCGCCGAAGGACACCATGTCAGAAAGGCTGTCCATCTGTTCGCCAAACGCGCTCTGCGTGTTGGTCAGCCGCGCCACGCGGCCGTCCAGGCTGTCAAGCACGGCAGCACAGAAGATGCCGTAGGCGGCCTGCTCGAACTGGCCGTTCATCGCCATCACGACTGCGTAGAAACCGCCGAACAGCGCTGCCAGCGTGAACAAGTTGGGCAGGATGTAGATGCCCTTGCGGCGTGGCCGGGGATGCTCGTCGGCGTCGTCGATCTCGACAAGAGGGGTGTCAGGGCCTTGGGTGGGTGGAATGCTCATGCCTGGTCGGGTCGGGTCGCCCATGGTGAGAAGAAAATGGACGTCACTGATCGTTCAAGGGCAAACGGCGTGCCCATGGCGCTCAAGGTGTCGGCGAGGATACCTCACCGCTCGCCACGTCGGCTACCGTCCCGCCCATGGCCCCTGCGACAGCCGTGAGCGCATCGGTGGCCGCAGGGGGAAGGTGCAGCACCTGCTGAGCGAACGGAATGTCAACCCCCAGGTCGTTGAGGCACTTCAGCACCGCCATGTTGACATCGGAGCGGACATTCATCTGCCCGCTCTCCGGGTCTGCCACCCAGAAACTGATGGTCAGCTCCAACCCGTCGGACGCAAAGGCCGTTAGATAGACCCCCGGATCATCCACCACCCGGGGCACGGCGGCAACCGCCTTGAGCAGCAAGGGGCGCAGCCAGTCGATGTCCGTGCCATAGGCCACCTGCACCACGGTCATGAGCTGCAGCTTGTGGTGGGCCATCGAGGCGTTCTCCACCCGCTGTGTGATCAGCAGTTCATTGGGAACGATGGCCTCGCGGCCCGTGCTGGCCCGCAGGACGGTATAACGGGTGTTGATGTCGGTGATGCGGCCCTCGAAGTTGTCGACCTTGACCAAGTCCCCGATGCGCAGACTGCGCTCGGCCAGGATCACGAAGCCGCTCACGTAGTTGGAGGCCAGCTTCTGCAGACCGAAGCCCAGGCCGACGCCGATCGCGCCGCCCAGCACGGACAGCGCGGTCAGATCCACCCCGGCCGCCGACAGCGCCATGATCAGCCCGATGGTGATCAGCAGCACCCGAATGACGTTGGCCGCGATCTTGCGCAGGGACAGGCTGTCGGAGGAGCCCTTGAGCAGGCGCGCCTCAATGGCCGACGACACCGACAGCGAGAGGATCAGCACCAGCACAGCCGACAGGGTGCCCTCGATCAGGCTGCGCACGCTGATCTTGGAGGCGCCTATGTTCAGGGTGACAGCACCCAGCTCCTCCTGCACCAGCGGCAGGATCCCTGTGATCCACAGCACGGAGCCGGCCCAGGCCAGCCATGAGACCGTGCGCTCGATCGCCTGCACGGCACCAGAATCTGGGAAGGCCGCCCGCAGCACCTTGACCGTCAGGCGGATGATGGCCAACGACACCAGGATGGGCAGCACCAGACGGAACACGGCCAGAGGCACATCATTGAGCAAGACCCTGCGCGCGATCAGCGCCAGCACCAGCGCCAGCAAAGGAAACAGCACCCCATCGTAGATGCGGTCGCCGAACCACACGGACCCATGCGGTACCTGTCGTCCCGCCCAGACCCGCACCATGAACCAGGCCAGCAGCAGGCAGCCGCCAAACACCGCCAGCTCCAGCAGGGCCGTGGGTTGCTGCAGCTGGAGCCATAGCGCCATCAGTTCATCGGCGGACAGGGGCTGGGTGTGATGCGTCGGAGGGCTTGTCGTCATGGGGCCGATTGGACCATGGCGAGGCTCAGGCGCTGGGCTTTCCAGCCTCCACTGTCCGAAACCCTGCACTGACCCCTCTGAACATGGGTTGACACAGGGTTCACAGGTAGAGACACTGTGAATTATTGAGAACTATTCGCATTCAATATTGCCGACGGCGCCTCCGCGGGGGAGGGTTTCGGATCAGTTCAAGGGCATTCACCGCCCTTCTTTCCTGTCCATCAAACCCTTTTTGGAGTTCACGCCATGACGATCTCGTCCAGGTTCCAGTTCGCTGTCGCCTCGCTCGCCGTGCTGGCCGCCAGTGCCACCCACGCGCAAACCTATACCGGCATCCAGGATGCCATCCCGACGGCCGTGGGCCTGAGCGGCACCATCAAGGACGACGGCTGGTACAACCTGAGCTCCCAGTCGCAGACCAAGGTTGTCGACGGCGTGTCGACCCCCATCGCCGGCAACACAGGCTATCCGTCGGTCTTCCAGTCGACCAACCCCTGGCCCAGGGGCATCGCCTCGCAGGTGAACACCGGTGGCGCCAGCACCGCCGCCAACCTCAACAAGGTCGGCAACGGCAGTGGTTTCGGCCCCTACCCCGCCAGCGATTCGCTGTACGCCATTTCCTTCAGCAACAACTACAACGCCAAGGGCGGCACCCTGGGCGTGTTTGAATCCAACCCTGTGGCCAATCTGGGCACGGTGGTGTTCCAGATCGAAATGGGCAGCGCCAACGGCTACGACTTCTATGAGCCCAGCGTGGCCACAGGCGGCACGACCTTGGGCACTGCCAGCAATCGCAGCATTGGTGAACTGTCCGTCACGGACTATTTCCCGACACTGAACCTGACCTTCGCCGACAGCAGCACCCTGTCGCTGGCCGCCAACTACGCTGAACTGACGGCCAAGGGCAGCAACGGCACGATCGCCATGCCCACCGGCCCGGGCGGCACCAACGTCGAAGAGACCATCTGGATCAACCTGTATGCCTTCCAGTGGGATCTGAGCAGCTACAGCAATGTCGCGTCCTACAACGTCACCTGGAGCGTGGTCGAGCACTCGCAGACCTACGCTGCCCGCCTGACACAGAGCGACGTGTTCACGCAGGTCGTGGCCGCCCCGGTGCCCGAGCCCCAGACCTACGCCATGATGCTGGCCGGCCTGGGCATGATGGGCCTGATGCTGCGCCGCCGCAAGTCGCAGGCTGCCTGAGAGGACGGCCGACATGCGCCGCCTTCACCAAGCCATCACGGCCGGCGTGATCGCATGGACGTCCATGTCGGCCGCCCTGGCGGTCGACAACGTCTGGCGATCGGACTACACGCCGGAGACCAGCTTCCAGGGTTTGCTGGAGGAGTCATGGAGCACCGGCACCGCCGGATCGCTCTATGCCGAATGGGATTCCTGGACACGCTTCTCGGCCCACACGCTGAGCAAGACCCCCCAGACCACGCCCAACATCGGCAGCAACACCAGCGTGGCTTTCTACGAGTACAGCCGCACGGCCTACTGGACCGGCGGCAACCTCTACGGGCTGGTCTACACGGTGGACGGCACGCCGATGAGCTTCGGGCTGCAGCTGACGGACAACACCCCGGTGCAGGGCGCCACGCGCGATGTCGTGCTGCGCATCTCCACCAAGGGTGTGTTGCCGGCCACGGCGGCCACGCTCAATGGCATCACGGCCACGGCCGTGAACACCTTCATGAGCTCGACCACGGTGCACGACGACATGGGCGGCTTCACTGCCGCCGATGCAGAGTGGGTCTGGGTGTGGAAAGACGTGCCCGTCACGGCCACGTATGACTTGCGCTTCCTGGCCTCCAACGCGCACATGAGCCTGGACCAGCTGGCTGTCTACGGCAGTGTGGCCAAGATCGCCGCGCCAGTGCCGGAACCGCGGACCTGGGCCTTGATGTTGATGGGGCTGGCCGGGCTGGGCTTGGCCCGTCGCCATCACGCACGGCGCTGAACGCGCCGCAGGTCCCATCATCGACCAGCGCGACGTCCGCCCCACCCCGACATGGGCGTGGGGCGGCGCTTCTTGTTTCATGCAGCACCTTCATTCTTCGTGGGCCAAGCGTCCATGTCACCTGCTGGCGTTATGCCTGGCGGGTGGCGCTCCAGGCATGACGGCCTGGGCCCAACCGCCCTCCGTTGCGCCTGCGGTGGCTGCCTCAGCGCCGACCACACCGGCATCTGCCTCACAGGTCCAGAACCCCGCAGCCACCGCACCTGAAGCCAACCGCCTGCCTGACATCAAGGTGCAAGGCTCCGTGCTGCGCGACAGCCCGGCCCGCGCCCTGCCTGCCACCGCTCCCATCACCAGGATCGACAGCAGCGAACTGGAGATGCGCAACACCGGCAGCCTCAACGACGCGTTGCGCGACGTGCCCGGCGTGGCCATCCAGGGCGGGCCACGCGACAGCGCCACCAGGCTCAGCATCCGGGGCTACAGCGACAGCGAGGATGTGCGCGTCAAGATCGACGGCGCGGTCAAGGGCTTTGAGAAGTACCGCTACGGCAGCGGCATCTCGCTGGATCCGGAGCTGCTCAAGTCCGTCGAGGTGGAGCGTGGCACCTCGCTGACCTCAGGCTCCGGCGCACTGGGCGGTACGGTATCGGCCACCACCAAGTCTGCGACCGATCTGCTGCGGCGCGGTGAACAATGGGGCGCCATCGTCAAGTTCGGCTACAACGACAACAACCATGAGCGCCTGCGCATGCTGAGCCTGTTCGGGCGCCCGCATGAACGCATCGACCTGCTGATGTCGTTCACCGACCGTGAAGGCAGCGACCTCAAGCTGGCCGATGGCAGCCGCCTGCCGGTGTCGGCCACCGACGCGCACAGCCGCCTGTTCAAGATCGGCCTGATGCTCACGGATGACTTGGTCGTCGATCTGAGCCGGATCGAGCAGCACTCGGGCCCCGCGCTGGAACTCTACGATGTGCTGGGCGGCTCACCTACCGACAGCTTCGGACTGGTCGAGCGCACTGTGGAAGACGTCACCCACAGCCTGCGCTTCAGTTATGCGCCAAACGCCCTGCCCTGGTTCAAGCTGCGCGGCACGCTGGCCAAGGGCGCCATGTCATTGGTGGATCTGCGCCTGATCCGCGACAACCCCACGAGGAACAGTAACGACACCTACGACTGGCGCTACAACATCGACACGGCCGAGGTGTTCGCCGAGGCCAGCTACGAGACCGGGGCCGTTCAAGGCAAGCTGACAACCGGGCTTCAGCGGGTGCGCAATGACCGCGATGCGCAGGTGTACTACAGCAATCCGATCTACCAGGATCCGGACATGGCGGATTTCCCTGGCTATTCAGGCGCACAACCGCCTGGCGTGAGCCAGTCCACTGCGCTCATCCTGGATCACTCGCTGAGCTGGGGGCCTGTCACCCTCACGACGGGATCTCGCTGGGACAGGCAGCGTGCCGAAGCGAAAGGCGGCACAGCTTATGTGATGAACAGGGCCGGCACCGCTTCGAGCATCGCCTTCAGCCAGTCGTCTCCCAGCGTGGCACTGACCTTGCGCGCGCTGCACGACATCACTGCCACGGTGCGCCGCAGCCGAGCGCTCCGTCCGCCGCTGATCGACGAATACTTCACCAACAACGGCTATTGCAACACCGATCCGGACCTCTACGAACTCAGCGGCGAAACGGGCATCTGCGGCGGGCTCTACAGCCCCGAGGTGGCTCACCAGACGGAATGGACGCTGGCCTGGACACCCTCCGAGCGCCTGTGGGGTGGCCGCTTCCAGGCACGCGCCACGTTCTTTCGCACCACCACATCCCATGTGCTGGAATCCATCCAGGCCATCAACGGGCGGGCTGAGCAACCGGGCACGGAGTACCGCAACGGCCATGAACTGGAAGCGAGCTACGACCACCCGGCCTGGTTCGCGAACCTGTCCGTATCCCGTGTGGGCGCGCGCCAGGAGAACGGGGGGGCCAATGCACCTGCTGTATTCGATCTGCCCGGCTCGCTCACCTCGGTCACGGTGGGCACGCGCTGGCTGGACAACAAGGTCGAAGCCGGGCTGCGCTGGCGCAGCCAAGGCGACCGCACCACCTTGTCGGGCGCGCAGGTTCGCCCGGAGTGCGGCCGCCTGACGGGCCAGGTGCTGCCCAACCAGCACCGCGTCGCCATCCAGTACGGCCCGGACGTGCTGGACCTGTTCGCTTCCTGGCGCCTGTACGACCGCACGGTGCTGCGCGTCAGCGTGGACAATGTGACCGACGAGGCCTACTGCACGCTCAGCGGCTTTCTCGGGGGGATCGGCCTGCCCGCCGCAGGTCGCAGCGCCCGCATGTCCCTGTCAGTGCAGATGTGATGGGAACGGGTGATGTATCGCGTGCTCAGCCGGCCGCGCCGGTGAGCACGCGCAGGTGGGCTGCCACTGAGCGGGCCAGGGCCTGCAGGTTGTAGCCGCCTTCCAGGCAGGACACGATGCGCCCCTTGGCCCACCGATCGGCCACCTCGACCACCTGGCGGGTGATCCATTCGTAGTCGGCCTCCAGCAGGCGCATGCCGCCCAGCTCGTCATCGCGGTGGGCATCGAACCCCGCCGAGATGAAGATCATCTCCGGACGGAAGGCCTCAAGCGCAGGCAGCCACTTGTCGGTCACCGCTGCGCGGGCGAACGCCCCGTCGGAACGGGGCATCAAGGGCACGTTGACCATGTTGCGTCCCAGCGGGTGCGTCCCCGTGTACGGGAACAGGGGATGCTGAAAGAAGCTCACCATCAGCACCCGCTCGTCGTCACAGAGGATGTCTTCGGTGCCGTTGCCATGGTGCACATCGAAATCGACCACGGCCACGCGCTCAAGCCGGTGCACATCCAGCGCATGCCGCACGCCCACGGCCACATTGTTGAAAAAGCAGAACCCCATGGTTTCATGGCGGGTGGCATGGTGCCCAGGCGGCCTGATCGCGCAGAAGGCATTGTCCATCTGGCCGGTGATCACGGCATCGGTGGCCGCGACGGCCGCCCCCGCCGCACGCAGCGCGGCCTGCAGGGTGTGCGGCATCGCCAGGGTATCGGGGTCACAGTAGCGCTGTTCGCCGCTGGCCTGCAGTTGCTGCAGCCGGTCGATCAGGCCCAGCACGTAATTGCGGTCATGCGCCTTGTCGAGCTGGTCCACGGTGGCCTCGGGCGGCTCGCTGTGCAGCAGCAGTGCATCGAGCCCCTGCGCCAGCAGGTGGTCGTCGATGGCGGACAGCCGCTGGGGGCACTCGGGGTGCCCCTCACCCATGTCGTGGCGACGACACGCGGAATGGGTGAAGTAACCGGTCGCCATGGGATGTCTCCAGGCCTACAGGGCAGGCTCTTTAGGGTAATGTGGCGGCATGCTTCAAAAACTCGTGGACCAGATTAGCACGATCGTGATCGGCAAGCGCCCCCAGGTAGAGCTGAGCGTGATCTGTCTGTTGGCCAATGGCCATCTCCTGATCGAGGACATCCCCGGTGTCGGAAAGACCACACTGGCGCATGCGCTGGCCCGCTCGCTGGGCCTGAGTTTTTCACGCGTGCAGTTCACGGCCGACCTGTTGCCCTCCGACCTGCTGGGGGTGAGCGTCTACGAACGTGAGCGGCAAGGTTTCGTGTTCCACCCCGGCCCGGTGTTCGCCCAGGTGCTGCTGGCCGACGAGATCAATCGCGCCGGCCCGCGAACCCAGAGTGCCCTGCTGGAAGCCATGGAAGAGCGCCAGGTCACCATCGATGGCCAGACGCGCCGGCTGCCCGATCCCTTCTTCGTGATCGCCACCCAGAACCCGGTCGAGCAATTGGGCACCCACCCGCTGCCCGAATCGCAGCTGGACCGCTTTGCGCTGCGGGTGTCGCTGGGCTACCCCGATGCGCATGCCGAGCGTGCCCTGCTCAAGGGCCAGGACAAGCGCATCGAGCTGCAGGCCATCCAGCCCCTGATGAGCCTGGATGAATGGCGTGGCTGGCAGGCACGCGTGGACGGCATCCACGTGGCCGATGCCCTGCTCGACTACCTGCAGGCCCTCATCGCGGCCACCCGCAGCCCGCGCTGGTCCGTGCAGGGCCTGAGCCCGCGCGCGGCGCTGTCGCTGCTCAGGCTGTCCAGGGCCCGTGCGCTGCTGCAGGGCCGCCAGCATGTGTCGCCCGAAGACCTGCAGGCCCTGTGGGTGCCCGCCGTGGCGCACCGTCTGGTGGTGGCCAACGCCGCCGCAGGCGATGCCAGCCGGCAGGCTCAGGCGCTGCTGGACGCGACGCCGGTGCCCTGAAGCCGAAGGTGCGAGCCATGGCAAGCGCAGGCATCCTGTCAGGCTGGCGCCGACGGTGGCGGACCTGGAGCAACGCGCGATCGCCCAGCCAGGACCAGATCACCCTGACACAACGCAATGTCTATATCCTGCCCAGCAAAGGCGGGCTCGGCTACGCCGTGGTGGTGCTGGTCCTGCTGCTGGCGGCCATCAATGAACAGCTCAACCTGGCCTACGCCCTGGCTTTCCTGCTGGGTGGCGTGGGCCTGTCGGCCATGTGGCTGACGCACGCCAACTTGCGAGGGCTGAGCTTGTCGCTGGGCAACATGGTCAGCGTGCATGCGGGCCAGAGCCTGTCCATGCCGGTGCGGCTGGACGCCACGTCCCTGGCGCGAGGCCGGTTCGGGCTGTCGCTTCGCGCCCTCACCGATGACGATGCGCCAGTTCCCTCCGGCGTGGCTGGCGAAGTCAGCCGCGGCCACCAGAGCACCGTGTTCGTGCCGCTCAAGGCGCCTCATCGCGGCTGGCTGGAACTGCCCCGGCTGCGCGTGGACACCAGCTATCCGCTGGGCCTGTTCCGCGCCTGGGCCTATTGGCGCGCCCGCCAGCGTGTGCTGGTGTGGCCAGCCCTGGATCCCCATGCGCCGCCGCTGCCCGACAGCGATGTCCAGGGTGATGCGCGCGCAGCAGCCGCGATGCGCCAAGCCGATGTCCCGGAGGGCCTGCGCCCCTGGCGACGAGGCGATACCCTGCGCGCCGTGGCCTGGAAGAAATCCGCCACCCGCCTGGTCAGTGGCCTGCCGCCTGTCAGCCGGGACGCTGCGGCACGCCACGACCAGGCATGCTGGATCGAGTGGGCGCATGCCCAAGGCCTGCCCCTGGAAGCGCGCCTGAGCCGGCTGGCCTCCTGGCTCGTGATGGCCGAGCAGCGGGCGCTGGACTCCGGCCAGCCTTACGGGCTGCACCTGCCCGACCGGACCCTGGGCCCTGCGCAAGGCCCTCAGCACCTGCAGCAGTGCCTGGACACCCTGGCCACCTGGGGGGAGGCATGATCCTGCGCTGGCGCCCCGCTACCTGGCACCAGGACCTGCGCCAGCGTTGGCAATCGCTCACGCGCGAAGGCCGCGACACCCTTTGGCTGCTGGGCATGCTGGCCCTGGTGCTGGCCCCTCACGCCGAACGCCTGCCCTGGTGGGCCAGCCTCGGTGCCCTGTGCGCCCTGGCATGGCGCGCCAAGCTGGCCTGGACGGACAGCCCCTTGCCAAGGCGGTGGCTGTTGGCGCTGATGCTCGGCGCCCTGCTGGCCATGACCTGGCTGACCTACCGAACACTGATCGGCCGAGAGCCGGGGATCACGCTCGTCGTCGTGCTCACCACCCTGAAATGCCTGGAGTTGCGCGCGCGGCGAGACAGCCTCGTCTGCCTTTACCTCGGCTTCTTCCTGATCCTCACGCAGTTCTTCTACAGCCAGGGGATTGGCACAGCCTTGCTGATGCTGGTGGCCGTCTGGGGCTTGTTGACGTCACTGGTCATGGGGCAACGCCCCCTGGGCCGCCCCCCTCTTGCGGAAGTGGGGCGCGATGCCCTGCGCGCCATGGTCTGGGGGCTGCCCTTGATGGTGGTGCTGTTCGTGCTGTTTCCGCGCTTCGGGCCCTTGTGGGCCCTGCCCACCGACGCCAAGGCGCGCACGGGGCTGTCGGAAACCCTCTCGCTCGGCCAGGTCGCCGAGTTGGCACTGGACGACTCCATCGCCCTGCGCGTGCGCTTCACGGCTCGCCCTCCGGCGCCCGAACAACTCTATTTTCGCGGCCCCACACTGGATCGCTTCGACGGCAAGGTATGGCGCCCTGGCACACCTTCTGAGCCCATGCCTGTGATGGCCGGTACGCCAATACCCTATGAGATCACACTGGAGCCTTCCCCTCTTCCCATCCTGCCGCTCCTGGAAGGCACGGAGCGGGCGCAATTGACCGCAGGTGGAGAACCCTCGCTGCGCATCGAACATTCGGGACTGGGATGGGAGCGCCGAGGTGGGCGTGGGGGTCGCCTGGTGCTGCAGGCGCAGGCCCGACCGCGCTGGCACTGGCCTGACACCCTGCCAATGCACTGGCAGCGCTACTGGACCTCGCTGCCTCCCCAGAGCAACCCAGGCACCTTCGCATGGGCGCAACACTTGCGCCAGCAGGTTCAGTCACGCCAGCCCGACCCGCAGGCACCACCCAATCCCTTGCTTTTGGTCAACGCCGTGATGAACCACATCCGCACCGCGGGTTACAGCTACACGCTCTCGCCGCCGTTGCCGGAACAGTCCACACCGCACTTGATCGATGCATTCTGGTTGCGGCAGAAGGAAGGCTTCTGCGAACACTTTGCGACGGCTTTTGTCGTCGTGATGAGGGCGATGGGGGTCCCCGCACGCGTGGTCGCGGGTTACCAGGGCGCAGAACTCAACCCGGTGGATGGGCAATACATTGTCCGCAACAGCAGCGCCCATGCCTGGGCCGAGTTCTGGCAGCCAGGACGCGGCTGGGTACGGGCCGACCCCACCGCCGCCGTTGCCCCGGAGCGGGTTCAGCGTGCGCCTCGCCCTACCCCGTTCGCCGGCTTGCCTGGCCCCTTGAGCCAGCTCGACCCAGGCGCACTGCGCCGCATGCGCGATCTGTGGGACGCGGTGGACAACCGCTGGAACGTCTGGGTGCTGCAGTATTCGCGTGGCGAGCAGATGGCCCTGCTCAAATCCCTTGGCTGGCCCCAACCTGATCTGCAGACATTGATGCAGGCGCTGGCATGGGGCTTGGGACTGGCCGGCGGCACGGCCGCCCTGCTGGCCTGGTGGACGCGAGAGCGCTCGCCAAGGCAACCCTGGCAGGAACCACTGCGGCGAGTGCATCGGGCGCTGTCCCGACTGCCTGTTGCTTCGCCCCCTGGCCTCGAGCCCGCTGCGGCATCAGTCTGGCGCGTGCACCTGCTTCAGGCCTGGCCAGAGCCCCGCACGACGCAGCAGGATGCGCTGCTGCGCCTGCTTCACCAACTCGACGCCCTTCGCTATGGCCCGTCCGCGGCAGAGCCCCGCGCAGGTGCCTCGGCGCCCTGGATCGCCCTGGTCCGGCAGATCGAAGCCTTGTCGAGGCCGGCCCCGGCATCGCCCGATCGGGCAAACTCCAGCCCATGATCCAAGAGACTTCAGCCCGCACCTCTTTGCCGCCGTCAACGCCGTCACCATTGTCCAGCCCCCCCTCGGCTGTCACCCTCAAGGTCCTGATCACCCTCCTGACCTGCAGCACCCTGACCATCGGTCTGCAGGGCTGCAGCAGCACGGCCTCCGTCCCTGGCAGCCGGCCTCCCACTCAAGCGGCGCCGGCCCCGGCAGCATCGGCCAGCGCCGCGCCCATCCGCAGCGAAGCGCCCACGCAGGCTCGCCCCATCGCAGCGCTGCCTGCGCTGCAGGGCACCCCGCTGGAGGTCAATCCCTCGCCCAACAGCTACGCACACCGGGCCGACGCCGCAGCGCTGGCCGCACTCATCGCCGAACGTGAACAGCTCGACCCCGCGTGGACCGCGTCCGTCCTCGCCCGGGCCCAGGTCAATGACGCCGTGCGACGCTTGATCATGCCGGCGGCCAACCCGGGTGCCAAGAATTGGAGCGCCTACCGCGAGCGCTTCATCGAGCCCATCCGGATCCGCGCTGGCGTGGCCTTCTGGAAAACCCACCAGGCCACGCTGCAACGCGCGCAGGACACCTACGGCGTGCCCATGGACATCATTGCGGGTGTGATTGGCGTTGAAACCATTTATGGCCGCTACACCGGCAACACCCGTGTACTCGATGCACTGACGACCCTGAGCCTGGACTTTCCAAAAGGCCGCAGTGACCGCAGCGCCTATTTCCAGAACGAGCTGGCACAGTTCCTCAAACTGTGTGCTGAGCAACAGGACGATCCGACACAGGTATTGGGCTCGTCAGCAGGCGCCATCGGTCTGCCCCAGTTCATGCCAGGTTCCATTCGCCGCTTTGCCGTCGATTTCGATGGCGATGGCCACATCGACCTGCGCAACAGCCCCGCCGATGCCATCGGCAGTGTCGCCAACTTCCTGGCCCAGCATGGCTGGCAGCGTGGTCTGCCCACCCACTATGCCGTGCAGCCCCCGGACGACGACACCGCGCGCACCACGCTATTGCAACCGGATATCGTGCCCAGTTTCACCAGCGCAGAGATGCTGAAATCAGGCGCCACGCTGGAACCGGCCGCGTACTCGCATCCCGGGCTGCTTGCCCTGGTCATGCTTTACAACGGCGGCGCTACGCCCACCTACCTGGCAGGCACGGACAATTTCTACGTCATCACGCGTTACAACCAATCCAGCTATTACGCCCTCGCCGTGATCGAACTGGGCCAGGCCGTGTCCGCTGCGGCCCAGCGCTCAGGCAAATGAATTCCCCTTGAGAATTTCAGCGTGGGTTCACGGTTGAAATAGTGGGCGTCCGAATTTGTAACGCACCCCAAACGCCGCGTGCAATGCATTTTGAAACCATCCGGGACCGGGTTTCCCAGGTGGTTTCAATTTGCAAGATATAATTGCAACACCGAAAACTTCATGTATAGAATCCGTTCATGGAAACGATCGAACCGGCATCAACTGGTTTGTTGCGGGAGTCTCAATTAGAAACTTTCTGATTGATTCGATCATTTCCCAGCGTACGCGGATGCAGGTGCTACTTCAAAAAGGATCGTCACGATGTCTTCCTACCAAGATCTTCTGGCCCAAAAGGCCGCCCTGGAAAAACAAGCAGCTGAGCTGGAAAAGGCTTTGTCCGATGCACGCCGTACCGAGCGCGCCGGTGTGATCAACCAGATCAAGTCATTGATGGCCGAGCACGGCCTGACCGCCGCCGACCTGGGTGGCAAGCCTGGCAAGGCCCCGTCGGCCAGTGCCGGCCGCAAGGTGGCTCCCAAGTACCGCAACCCGGCCACCAACGAAACCTGGACCGGTCGTGGCCTGCAACCCAAGTGGGTCGCCAGCGCCCTGGCCTCCGGTAAGAAGCTCGAAGATTTCGCCATCTGAGCGTCTTCCCATCCGGGAACTGCGACCGCAGCACCCCAAGTAAAAAGCCGCAGCGCCTGCTGCGGCTTTTTTCATGCAGGGCCGACTCAGGGCCTCGGTGTTTCCTTGAAATCTCCACCCACCCCGGTCACGAACTGCTCGGGTTTGACATAGCGTCTGAGGGCCGCGTTGACCTGCTCCAGCGTGAGCGCTTCCAGTGCCTCGTCAACGCGGGCAGATTCTGCGAAAGTGCGCCCCACGTAGAGATTGTTGGCCCAGGCGGAAGCCAGGCGATCGTCCTGTGCCCTGGACAGGCGCCGGTAATTGAGCAGGCCTTTGCGGCCCGCCTCCAGCTCGGCCTGCGTGAACCCTTCGGTCAGCGCTTTGCGAACCTCCTCCTGCAAGGCTTTCTCGACCTTGGCCAGATTCTGTGGCGCAAAGATGGCCGTGGCCGCCCAGGTGGAATGCGGCTCCATCACATTCCAATCCACATGGCTGTAGACACTGTAAGACAGCCCCTCCTTTTCCCGAATTCGATTCCAGAGCCGGGAATCTCCACCTGAGCCCAGCAGGTAATTGGCCAATGTCAGCGCCGGGTAATCTGCATCACGGTCGCTCAGGGGTACGGGCTGGGTCACCGTCAGCGTGGCGTTCTGCTTGTCCGGCGTGGGCAGCACAAGGCGTGTGGGCGATACAGGCAACAGGGGATCGGGCACGCGGGCATATGGCTCGTCGGAGCGCCAGCCCTCGAAGGCAGCGGTCAGGGCAGCGCGCAGGGCCGCCGCATCGAAGTCACCCACAGCGGCGAACTCGGCATGCGATGCGCTCAGGAACTTGTCATGGTACGCCTTGACCCGCTCGATGGACAACGACGTCCAGTCGGCCTCGATCTCGTCGAAGGTGCGCGCATAGCGCACATCACCGGGAGGGTAAGGATTGTCGTGACGCGCCAGGGCATTGGCCACCACGGCACCCGGCTCCTTGCGCTGGCTTGCCACCATCGACAAGGCCTGCCGGCGCAGTTCTTCCAGAACGTCCGGCGGCAAGGCAGGTTGCCTGAGCAGTTGCCCCACCAACCGGATCACCGCAGGCAGGTGCTCACGCCGCGAATCGATGCTCACAGTGAGCAGGCCATCTCCGCCGCTGAAGGAGACTTCGGATTGCAGCGCGTCCAGCCGATCCTGCACCTGCTGGCGGCTCAGGCCGGCGCCCCCCTTGTCGAGCAACTCGGCCAAGGCCGTGGGCGCTTCGCCCCAACCCTTGAGCGAGGCCTCGGTGCCGAAGCGCAGGTTCAGCACCGCCTTGACGGCCTGGCCACGGCTCGCCTTGGGCAGGAAGGCCACTTTCAGGCCAGGTGCCAGCGAGAAGCGCTGCGTGCGCGCGTCGATGTTGGCGGGGCTGGCATCGAAGGCCTCCACCTGGGCCACCTGGTCAGAGGGTTTGAAATTCTTGAACTGCGCGGCCACATCGACGCGGGCTGGCACAGGCGCACGCACGGGCGTGGCCGTGGGGATGTACTCGCCCAGGGTTCGGTTGGACGACACCAGCACCTGGCTCGCCACACGCTGCACATCGGCCAGCGAGAGCGCCTTGATGCGGTCACGGATCAGGAAGAAGAGGCGCCAGTCACCTTGCGCCACAGCTTCAGACAGCCCGGCTCCCACCTGTTGCGGGTCGGCAAAGGCCATGCCCCAGGACTTGAGCCACTTGGCGCGCGCGCGCTCCAGTTCGTCGGCCGTGATGGGCTCGCTGCCAAGGGATTCCACCGCCTTCGTCAGGGCATCACGGGCCCGCGCCATCTCCTGTCCGGGGCCCAACTGGGCCCCCAGGATCATGAAGCCTGGATCAGCCAGCCCTTCAGAGAACGCGAACACCGACGCGGCCAGTTGCTTCTCGGTGAGTTGCTTGTGCAGACGGCCCGACGGCGTATCGCCCAGGATCAGGTTGATCAGCTCGACTGCGGCGTAGTCCGGCGCGGCGGCCGGTGCGATGTGATAGCCCGCGTACAGCAGGGGCACGCCGCCCACGCGGCGCAAGGTCACGCTACGCTCGCCATCCTGAACGGGATCGAGCGTGTACATGGGCGTAGGCCCGGCCTTAGGACGTGGCAACGGACCGAAGAACTCACGCACCCAGGCCAGCACCTTGGCCTGATCGAACTTGCCGGTGATGATCAGGGTGGCGTTGTCCGGCTGGTAGTACTTCTTGTAGAAGGCCTGCAGGCGCGTGATGTCGACGCCTTCGACATCGGTGCGCGCGCCGATGGTCGACTTGCCATAGTTGTGCCACTGGTACATGCTGGCCAGGGTCTTCTCGAACAGGATGCGACCGGGGCTGTTCTCGCCCATCTCCATCTCGTTGCGCACCACCGTCATCTCGGAGTCAAGATCCTTGCGGGCAATGAAACTGTTGACCATCGCATCGGCCTGCCACTGCAAGTACCAGCGCAGGTTGTCGTCATTGGCGGCAAAACTGGCAAAGTAGTTGGTGCGGTCAAAACTGGTGCTGCCATTGGCGCTGAGGCCCCGCTTGCTGAACTCCGCCCACACCTGTGGATGCCTGGGCGAGCCCTTGAACAGCAGGTGCTCCAGCAGGTGGGCCATGCCGGTCTCGCCATAGCTTTCGTAGCGCGAGCCCACCCGGTAAGTCATGTTGACCAATGTGGTGGGCTTGGCATGGTCAGGCACCAGCAGCACCTGCAGGCCGTTGGGCAGCCGGTATTCGGAGACGCCCTCCACATTGGTGATGGCTACCAGCCCCTGCGCTGCCTTGGCCGTTGGTTTGGCCGCCTTGACGGCAGGTGCCTGCGTGGCGGCCAGCACGGGATGCGAGGCCATCACCAGCATGCAGGCCACCCCGATGGCAGACAGCAGCATGGCGCTCGATCGGCGCGGGATGAGGCGCCGCTCGCGCCCCACGGAGTGATGTTGTTCGAAGGTCATGAGCACGGAAAGCCCGCAGGCCTGGAGGACGAAGAGCTTCGTGTCAGTGTAGAGCCTGACTTGAAAGGTTCCCCGCCCGCCTGCCCGGAATGCCAGGCAGGCCGTGTGCTCAGCAGCTCAGATCAGCTTGCCGATCAGAAGGTTTCCCAATCGTCTGAGCCGGCGGCCGCGGTGGCCGGCGGCGATGCGGGGGGCAAGGCTGCGGCCTTGCTGGACCGGCTGGTGCCTACTGACGCAACTGCCGAGGCCTTCCGGGACACGACCGCCGGCGGCATCGGGCTCTTGGCACGGTGGATCACCTGCTTGGTGATCGTATCGGCCAGGCCGTTGTCGGCAGCATCGCCCACACCCACCTTGAAGACGGACACCACGGTGCGCAGGCGGTTGGCCTGATTGCTCAGCGACGAGGCAGCGGCGGCGGTCTCTTCGACCAGCGCGGCATTCTGCTGCGTGACCTGGTCGAGCTGGGTCACGGCGATGTTGATCTGGCCAATGCCGTTCTTCTGCTCAGACGAGGCTGCGGCCAGTTCGCCCATCAGGTCGGTCACGCGCTGGACGCTGGAGACAATCTCCTCCATCACCTGGCCGGCGTCCTGTACCAGCCGTGAGCCGGATTCCACGGTCTCGACCGATTCGGTGATCAACTGCTTGATCTCCTTGGCGGCCTGCGCGCTGCGCTGGGCCAGCGTGCGGACTTCGCCAGCCACCACGGCAAAACCGCGGCCCTGCTCGCCCGCACGGGCAGCTTCCACCGCCGCGTTCAAGGCCAGGATGTTGGTCTGGAAGGCAATGCCGTCGATCACGCCGATGATGTCGGAAATCTTGCGCGACGAATCCGTGATCTGTCCCATGTTGTGCACCACGCGGGAAACCACCTCACCGCCGCGCTGCGCAGAGCCCGTCGCATGGGCCGCCAGTTGATTGGCCTGCTGCGCCGTGTCGGCGGCGTGGCTCATGGTGCCGGTGAGCTCTTCCATCGCCGAGGCGGTTTCCTGCAGGCTGGCAGCAGCCTCTTCCGTGCGCGAGGACAGGTTGTGGCTGCCCGAGGCGATCTCGCCAGAGGCCATGGACACGGCGTTCACGCCACCACGCACCTCGCTCACCACGGAGCGAAGCTGCAGCACCATCTTGCCCAGGGCCCGGGTCAGCTTGGCCAGTTCGTCATCGCCCTTGGCCTGCAGGTCATGCGTCAGGTCACCCTCCGACACGGCCTCGGCCAGCGTGAGCGCCCCGTTCAGCGGACGAGTCACGGCGCGGGAAATGCCGATGCTCAAGCCTGCGCCGAGCAGAAGGGCCACCACCACCACCCCGATGATCAGGTTGCGCGCCCGCGCCGCCATGGCGGCGGCCTCGTCACTGGCGCTCTGGGCGGCCTTGTCGTTGTACTCGCTCATGGCCTTGAGTGCCGCGACCACAGCATCGAACGTCTTGAGGCTGTCGGTGGTCATCACCGACATGGCCCCCTCGCGGTCGCCGGCCTGCAGCTTGGCCTTCATCGACTGGCTGGTGGCGCGGTAGGTGTCCCAGCGTTTGGCGAACTCGCCATACAGGCCGCGCTCCTCGCTGCCCGAGATCGACGCCTCATAGCTCTTGCGGTGCTTGTCCATGGCTTCGACGGCCATTTCCATGCGCTGGGCGACCTTCTCGATCTCCTCAGGCGGGGTCATGGCCAGGCGGTATTCACGCACACGGTAGCGGGTGGCCGATTCGCTGATCAACAGCGCATCGCGCACGCCGGACAGGTGCACGGTCGCAATCTCCTGCGAGCGGTCACTGATCACCGACAACTGGTAGATCGAGAACACCGCCACCACCAGGATGGCGGACAGGACGGCACCGAACCCCAAGGCAAGCTTTGCGCCCACCTTGAACTGCTGCAAGAATGGCATGGGAACTCCTGTGAGTCGTCTGGACAGTTGCCACACGAGACCCAGTACTGCGGAGACCTGCGGCAAGATGGGCGCCCGGATCGGGGCGCGCATTCATCCTGCTTATCGGCAATCAGCTCAAATTGTTGAGGGCTTCACGGAAATCGCCTACCGATCGGTAGCCTGGACCAGCCGCTCGCGCTCGACATAGGTGCTGCTGCCCACCCGGCTGTTGTCCGGGCACGCTGCGCTGCCGTTGCAGGCCACCGCAGATATGGTGTAGATGCGGATGGTCTGATTGACGCCGGCCTCATCCTGGCCCTCGCTGTAGGTCGATGACCGGCAAGACACGGTCACGATCATGCCGGTATCCGAGCGCAGGTCCAGGGTTTGCGAGGCGTTGTTGCAGGATGTCCAGCTGCCCAGAAAAGCCTGGTACAAGCCCCAATCAGCGCCCGCATTGGCGGCGTGGCGGGCTCGGGCACTCATCACATCCAGCGCGATGCCGGATTGCGAGGTCCAGCTCATGCGCACCACAGCCGCAGCCAGGCCTGCGAGCAACACCAGCACGATCACGGCGGCCAGGGCCCCCAGGCCTTTCTGACTGCGAGCGTTGCACAACGAGTTTTTCATGGTGTGTTGAGCACATGGGCACCGGCAGCCAACGTCGCCGTCTCACGGCTGATGGCCATGGTCAGCTGCAGCCACATGAAGCCGCTTTGCTGGGTGGCCCCCTGGTTCGGGTCATAGATGAAGGCACACGATGTGAGGCGCGTGGCGACCACATCGGCACCGCTGGTCGTGGGGCAGGCGGAGGGCTGAGCCGCATTGAAGCCATAGGCCTTGACACGGTACAGGACGCCCTTGCCATGACCGTTGGCATCCAGCGTGCCGTCGGCCCCCGAACAGACATAGAACACGGCCTGCTGCGCATTGGGCACCACCTGGAAGCGCCCGCCGTCGTAGCCGGGCGAGAACTGCGTCGGACTGACCGTGATGCGCGTGACCCCCTGGCTGGGCAAGGGTGAGGCGGCCACATCGGTGATCTGGGCGCGGTTGCTGCCCGCATAGACATCCGCGGTGTTCTGGTTGTTGATGACCACCCAGTCGCCCACGGCCGGTTGGGTACTGAGCGTGGTGAGGGTGTCGAACACCGTGGTGGCCACACTGGTGTCCAGCGGTGCCGAGCAAGTGGCCGACGGTGTGCACGGCAGGTTCTGGTCGTTGGCCAGATCCGGCGCCGTGCGGTAGCGCCCACCCGTGCTGGTCGGCACCAGCTCAAAGCACTGCGTGTTGGGCATGCGGATCGAATTGGGCACCGCCTGGCGGATGTCTCGCAGCATGCGGCGCAAGGCCGAATCAGCCTGATCGCTCAGGTCGGCCCGCACGCGGCTGTCCAGGTAGGCATCGGCTGCAGGACGCACGACCAAGCCTACGGTGACGGCGATCACGGCGCCGATCACCACCACGATGATCAGCTCGATCATCGTGAAGCCTCGGGCGCGCACAGCCGTGACGGTGGAACGCCTCATGGTTGGTACCCCGTGCGCCATGACACCAGCGTGAGTTCGTCGGCCGTGCCTCTGCGTGCCTTCACCACGATCTTGTAGGCGGCCGGCACACCAGCCAGGGCCTGGGACGTCACGGCCACCTCCACGCCATAGCCGTTGAGGGATGAGACCTGTGTGCCGTCGATACTGCAGATCTTGCCGGATGTGGCATAGCCGTTGTAGTCGAGCACATCGTTGTAGGTATCGCGGGCGCATGCCAGCGGTGGCGCGTTGGCCTCGGCCTTGTAGGGCTTGAGCTCGATCTCCTCGATCATCTCTTCGGCGATGGCCAGCAATTGCTTGGTCACGATCGGATCGGCGCTGCGCTTGACGGTGGTGCCCAAGGCCATCAGCAGGCCGGCCAGCCCGATGCCGATCACCACGATGGCCAGAATCATCTCGACCAGCGTGAAGCCCCCTTGCCTGCGACGAATGTCAGGCGCGCCAGCTCGGCTATTGCACATAGCCGGTCTCCCCGAACAGCTGCAGCGCCGACGTGCCGGTGATGGTGATGCTGCGGCCCGTGGTCACATGCACACCGGCACTGAGGGCGGTGGCCCGCCCATCTGGCTGAAAGTAGATCGTTCCGGCGGGCGATACCGACGCCGTGGCACCAGGTACGGGGTTGCCTGCGAAACTGCCCGATCCGCCTGGGCCGCCCAGCGGTGTATTGCAGGAGGTGGCGCCATGCGCGCTGGCGATCTGGATCGCCACGGCGGAAGCGCTCAGATCCACGCACACCAGGCGTCGATGGGACACCGCCGCCTTCTGCGCATACCGCAACGCCGCCTTGACCTGATCACGCCAGGCGTCATGGCTCAGGCTGCCCATGGCGGCGAACTTGGGTACCGCATAGGCCGCCAGGATGCCCACCAGGATCATCACGATGATCAGCTCGACCATCGTGAAGCCGCGCTCAATAGATTTCCCGGACATGGATGGTCCTGCTGGACTCCGGCTTGTAGATGCCAAAGGTGACACGCGCGGAGGGATCCCGGTCGAAGGTGGTCGCGCAATTGCCGTTCTGCGACCTCAGCCAGGGCATGCCGGCGCCCGTGCCGCCATGCGTGCTCAGGCAGGAGACATCAGGCAGATTGGCATCGCCCAGGTTCAAGGCCACGTCGACACTGCCCGTGGCTGACGGGCTGGGCTTGGAGAACACGATCTTGCCCGTGCCATTCTTCAACGCGCCCGGCGTGGCAGGACCGCCACTGATCGTGCCGGGGGTGGCCGTGGTGGTCCATGCCGAGGTGGCCTGCCCCTTGTGGTCCCGATAGCCCGACAAGGTGACGGACGCGGCCGGCAGCACGGTGCAGTCCGTGTCCAGGGCATTGATCACCCAGGCTTTGCCGGCCGACCAGAACTGCGATTGCACCAGCATCTCCAGATCCTTCTTCTCGGAGCCGAACACGTTGGAGATCTTGAGCCGGCCGCTGCGCAGCGTCACCGAGCCTTGTTTGTCCGCGGGCGTGGCCACCTGCACCGCACCGAAGCTGGCTGTGGCGCTCAAGCCGATGGTCGTCGGCGGCGTGAGCTTGTCGAACTTGTACCTGACGGCCGAGCTGCTCCCTTCACCGGCCACAAAGCTCGCGGCGGTGATCTCACCATTGCTGAAGACGGGAGATGCCGGAGACGGGCTGGCACTGGCCACGGCGAGCGTGATGTTCGGCTTGAGGATGTAGGACGTCCCACCCACCGGGACGGCAATGGCCGAAGACGACAACCCAGCGCCCAGATTGACCGTCTTGTGGCCTGCCGCGTTCAAGGCTTGCACCTTCACGGTAAAGGGCTGGTCATTGAAGGTGAAGCCCGTGCTGCAGGCATTGGTGGCTTCCACCTTGAACTGGTCAGGGATGAACGGGCCTACGCTGCCATTCTGGCCTGCGGCGCCGGGCAGGGCTGTCGTGCCGGTGGGCACCAGGGTGCCCGACGCAGCCGACGACGCCAGGTAGTTGCCGCCGTTGAGCGTGGCCACCAGATCGCCCGTGCCCACTTCCGTCCAGCTCAGGTTGCTGCTGCTGGCCGCTCCGTTGCTGAACGTGCCCAGCGTTCCGGAGAAGACGCCATCGCTGATGCCAGAACCTGCAGCGCCAGAAGGCAGCCTGCGCGTGAAGGTCAGATCCACCTTGGCGGGGGGGGTTTCCTTGCCGAAATTGGGTGTGGCCACGTTGAGGGCATTGCGCGCCGTGACCGTTGCGCCGAAGGTGCTGCCCGCCTTGATGGGGCCGGCCGTGACGCCAGAGAATCCGAAGGAGGCGGGGGACACGATCACGCTCTTGCTGCCACCCAGGTTCAGCCCCGGCTCGGTTTCACCCCCGACATAGCTGGCCGTGATCTGCACCTGACCTGCGTCGGCATACCGGAACGCCACCGTCGCCGCGGCGTCGTTGGCTGTGCCTGTGAATGTGAGCGTCACAGCCTTGCCCGTTCCGTCACAAGCTGCGGCGGCGTTGCCTGCACTGTTCAAGGCCAGCCCGCCAAGGCGCACGGGCTGGCTGCCGGAACCCGGATTGGTGTAGCTGCATTTGAAGGTAACGGCCTTGACCGCGCCCGGACCGAAAGCCGAGGTACATACCTGGGGATCGCTGCTGGCGCTGAGAGCCTGCACTTTCATGTTCTGAGCCGACTCAGCCATGTGGTCGGGCACCGTGAGGACAAAGCCAGAGCTCTGGACCGCGATGGTGCATGCGCCCGAACTGGATGCTGCCGCATTGATGCCGCAATACACCGGCTTGGCCGTGTTCGTGGGCGCCACCGACAGGCTGCCCAGCGAGGCTGCCACCGAGCCCACGCCGCCCGGATAGATGAGCAGGTCGACATGAGAACTGCTCGCAGGAATGCTGAAGGCCGTGCTGGAACTGCCCAGCGCCAGGGTGCCGGACACACCCGCCGTGTAGGGCGTCAGGCAGTTGGCATCCGTGCAGGCCTTGATCCGGAAGGCGACTGGCTGGCAACTGAGCGTCGTGTCCGTCGCGGTCGTGAGCTCCAGGTGGTGGGGGGCAGCCGCCGTGACGGTGAGTTTGCAGTTGTTGCCCGAAGCGGCAGCCACGCCCATGCCGCAGAACACCGCTGGCGCGTTCGATGGCGCGGGCGTCAAGCCCGTGAGCGCGATGGTGGCATCGCCCACCGAGGTCATGGTGGCCGCGACCGTGGCCGTGTTGGTGGGGCCTGGATCGATGGTGAACGGAATGGTGGTGGAGGTGGCGCTCACGCCGGAGATCGTCAGTGAACCGCTCACGCCGGAGGTGTAGGGCACCGTGCAGGCCGCATCCCCGCAGGCCTTGACCGTGAAATTCGTGGCCGCATTGACCGGCGTGCTGGCCGCCCCCGTCGTCACCTCCAGGTGGTGCGGCTTGACCGACGCATCCACATACGTGATGTAATCGATCTTCAGATCCTGCGAGGTATTGCCCGACAGGAAACCACAGCCCGCACAATTCTTGACCAGGAACTGCACCTTGGTGATCTTTTTCTTGACCACCCCATCGGGTTCGTACTGCATGTAGATCGGATAATAGGTGACCGAGTCACCCAGCAGCCAGCCCAACAGCGCGTTGTAGATGTTGGTGAACCAGTTCGACGACACGTACTTGGCCACGCACAGATTGTTGGACGAGTTCGAGCAGTTGTTCAGTGTGACCACCGTGCCGCCTTCCAGCGTGACGTTCACCTGCATGGAATTCTCGGCATTGAACTGAACGCCCCACAGGAAGCCCACGAAGGGCGTGGGTGTGGCAAAGGTGATGGTCAGCGACGT
Source organism: Burkholderiales bacterium UBA1834 (assembly GCA_002339015.1). Taxonomy (GTDB): domain Bacteria; phylum Pseudomonadota; class Gammaproteobacteria; order Burkholderiales; family Burkholderiaceae_C; genus Aquabacterium. The sequence goes on along the minus strand of DDJC01000116.1, from coordinate 13,382 downwards.
GGAGTTGCTGGTCGTGCCCGAGGTCAGGCTGAGCACATTGCCCGAGAAGCCGCTCAGGTTCGAGGACGATGTCTGGGAAATGCCGCCTTCCGAGCCGGAGCAGATGAAGAAAATGCAGCCGCTGGCGGCACCGATGGACTGGGTGAAGTCAATCTTCCCGAGGCCTTTCTCGGAAGCCAGGGTGTGGGTGCTGAAGTCGATGGTGCGCTGATTGGCAGAGGTCGTCGGCGGCAGGCTGGGCCAGGTGGTGTAAACAGAAAGACCGGCCCACGCACCGGTCATCGAGCCCATCAAGGCCGTCGCAAGCAGCAGCCGGCGTGTCCACCCCAAGGCAGGGCGACGAGCAGGCGCGCCACCCAGGTGCATCAACCAGGGAAAAAGCCTCATGATCACCCCCCGCCACTGCTGCGTGCAAACCAGGCCGGAACACCGGCCTTGACAGAAGGCAGCGCCCACGAGAGCTGCCTCCGTCACGATCAAGGCGTCACGGTACGGATCGCGGTGAACGTGGCCGTCTTGGTGGCGTCCTTGGTCGAGGTGATCGTGCACGAGGCCGTGGTGCCCAATCCGGCGCCGATGGCGACAGACGCCACGGTGTAATCGGCAGCAACGGTGTTGGTGGGCGCCCCCTGGATCAGCTTAGACACGTGCTGGCAGTCGGTCACGACTTCGCACTTGCCCGCAGTCGCCACATTGCCCACGGCCGAGCAACCGGCGTAGTTGATGGACATGGCGCTGTTGGCCGTACCCGCCAAGCCAGCGATCGCCGCGTCTTTCGCGCTGCCACTCATGTCAATGAACTTCGGCAAGGCGGTGGCGGCCAGGATGCCAAGGATCACGATGACCACGATCAGTTCGATCATGGTGAAGCCTGTCTGTTTGCGTTTCATGTCTGAATACCCCTCGTGGTGGTTGATGGTGGATGATGCAGTCGTGGCGATGTGTTCAGTTTTTTCAAAAAGGCGCGATCTTTCGCACATTTTTCGGCATCCGCGATACAAGCTTTAGGCCTTGCTAACCCTTAATGGTGTTGATTGCGTCACGGGTTGCCCGCAGAAATCCCGTCGAACGGCAGGGTGTCGCCGGTGCTGACCTGGGTGATCTCGCACAGACCCGTCGTGCCGTTCACGGCGCCCAGATCGGTGTGGGACACGGTGTACTGGCTGGTATCGATGGGCACCTGCATCAGGCTGGAGACGTCGTCGCAATAGCGCACCTGCCGGCAACGCGACGCGCTGTCCCCGGAGGTCGCATGCGATGACCCGCCACAACCTGCGTAATTGACCATCATGGCGCTGGTGGCCGTGCCCGCCATGCCCTTCAAGGCCGTGGTGCTGGCATCGCTGCGCATGTCGACCAGCTTGGGCAAGGCCATGGCCGCCAGAATGCCCAGGATCACGATGACCACGATCAGCTCGATCATGGTGAACCCCCGTGCCAGGCAGTGTCGCGGTGTTCTGATCATCTCTGGCTCACTGCTTGTGCATGGCCGCGCTGCCCAGATCCCACATGGGCAGGAACACGCCCAGGGCGAGCACGAGCACCACCACCCCCAGGAAGATGATCAGGATGGGCTCGATCTGCTGGGACAGGGTCTTGAGCGCGTACTCGACCTCATTGCCATACAGCTCGCCGACCTCTTCCAGCAGGTCATCGACCATGCCGGTTTCCTCACCGATGGCGATCATCTGCAGCACGATGGGCGTGAAGATGCCTGAGGCAGCCGCAGCATGGGCCAGGGGCTCACCGCGGGTCACATGGTCGCGCAAAGCCTCGATGCGCGAACTCATGAAGACGTTATCGGCCGTGTAAGCCACGCCTGTCAATGCACGCTCCAGCGGCACACCACTGCGGAGTGACAGGGCAAATGCCCTGGAGAACCGCGCCAGCGCTGCCTTGCTCACGATCGGCCCCACCAGCGGCATCTTCAAGATGGCCCGGTGCCAGATCATCCGCCCCTGTGGCGTCTTGATCCACATGCGAAACGCCCCAAAGCCCGCTGCAGCCATCAACAGCAGCAACCAGCCATGGTTGATCGTGAAGTTCGAGGTGGCGATCAGGATCTTGGTCGGCAGCGGCAAGCCCGCGCCCAGCGCACTGAAAACGCCCGAGAACGCCGGGATCACCATCACGTTGATCACGCCGATGGCGCCCACCATCGCGATGATGACGAAGGTCGGATAGCGCAGCGCGGACTTGACCTGCTGGCGCATGAAGGTCTCGAACTCCAGGTGCTGGAACAGGCGCAGGAAGACTTCGTCCAGCCGACCGGAGGATTCGCCCACCTTCACCATCGACACGTAGAAGTTGTCGAACACCTTGGGATTGAGCGCCATGGACGACGACAGCTCCACCCCGGACTCCAGGCTGCGCCGCAGATCCAGCAGCGTCTGCTTCATGGCCGGGTTGGTGGCCGTGTCGTGCAGGCCGGAAAGCGCGCGCAGGATCGGCACACCGGCCTTGAGCAAGGTATGGAGCTGGCGCGTGAAGATCATCAGGTCCATCGTGGTGACCTTCGGGCCAAGCAAGCCCCCCAGGTTCACCGGCGCGCTGAGGCCGCCACCGCCGACCTGAGCCGTTGAGCCTGCGCCCCCGCCGCCATCCTGCTTGATGTTCAAGGGCGTCAAACCCTTGGAGACCAGAATATCCGCCACCGCCGAGGCCGATGCGGCCTCCTGCACACCTTGAACCACCCCCAGGGGAGATCGCGCGGTATAGGTGAAGCGGCTCATGGCTGCAGGCTCATTCGTCGATCTGGACGCTCACGCCCATGGCTTCGTCCACGGTCGTTCGCCCCTGCAGCACCAGCCGCGCGGCATCGCGGCGCAGCGTGTTGCCATTCATCTGCAGGCGCGCGGCCTGGGCAAAGGTGGCATGGTCGTCGGAGCCCAGTGCCTCGATCAATGGCAAGGTCATCTGCAGAAATTCGTAGACGCCAGTGCGTCCCTTGTAGCCGGTCTGGTTGCAATCGGGGCAGCCCCGCCCGCGGCGCAGCGCGCTGAGGTCCATCTCGGTGCCGATCACCCCACGCAGCCAGGCCTCCTCCTGGGGAGTCGGCTCGGTGGGCTCGGCGCAGCTGTTGCACAAGGTGCGGATCAGCCGCTGAGCCACCACCAGTTGCAGCGACAGCGCCACCATCCAGCGTGGCACTCCCATGTCGATCAGACGGGCCGGGGTAGAAGCTGCATCGTTGGTGTGAAGGGTCGAGAGCACCAGGTGCCCCGTCATCGCCGCACGCAAGCCAATTTCCGCCGTGGCCTTGTCGCGCATTTCACCCACCAGGATCACGTCGGGATCCTGGCGCAGGGCTGAGCGCAGCACGCGCTCGAAGTCCAGATCGATCTTCTCCATCACCTGCACCTGGTTCAGGCCAGGCAGGCGGTATTCGACCGGATCTTCCACAGTGATGATCTTGCGCTCGGGGCTGTTCAGCGCATTGAGCGAGGCATACAGCGTGGTGGTCTTGCCGCTGCCGGTAGGGCCGGTGACCAGGATCATGCCGCTGGGCTTGGCCAGCGCATCGCGCAAGGCATCGAGCATCGGCGCTGGCATGCGCAGACGATCCAGATCAAGGATGCCGGCACTCTGGCTGAGCAGACGCATCACCACCGATTCACCGTACTGCGCAGGCATGGTCGAGATCCGCACATCCACCGTGCCATCCTTCAGGCGCACGGCGAAACGTCCGTCCTGCGGCAGGCGCTTCTCGGAGATGTCCAGCCCGGACATGAGCTTCAGGCGCAAGGCCACGGCACCAGCGATCTTTGCATCGGCTTCGGTCTGCACATGCAGCACCCCGTCGATGCGGTAACGAATGCGCAGCTGCTTTTCCTGCGGCTCGATGTGGATGTCGGAAGCGCGCTGACGCAGGGCCTGCTCGAACACCGAGTACAGCAGCCGCACCACCGGTGCGTCCTCATTGCTGGACGTGTCCAGGCCCAGCAGATCGCCCAGGTCGCTTTCGACACCGGCCAGCTCGCTGGTCAGTTCACGCGCCAGGCCTTCGATCTCCTGCGTGCTGTGATAGACGCGGTCCAGCGCGGCCAGCAGGTGGCTTTCGGCCACCACGGCGAGGTCGATGCTGCGCTTGAGCAGGCGACCGATCTCGTCGAAAGCGTAAATGTCGGTCGGATCGGCCATGCCCACCATCAGGCCGGAGGGTGGATCGTCCAGCACGATGGCGCGCATGCGCCGGGCATGGGCCTCCGGCAGCAACTGGGCCAGTTCGGGCCGCAGTGGGTAGTGCGCCAGGTCGATGTAGGGCGCATGCAGCTGGCGGGCGACCGCCTTGCCGATCTGCGCCTCCGTGATCCAGCCATGCTCGATCAGCACACGGCCCAGCTTGCGGCCACTGCGTTTTTGCTCACCCAGGGCGAACTCGAGCTGATCGGCCGTGATCAGCTGGTCCTGCACCAGCAGGTCACCCAGTCGGAATCGCTGCGGGCGTGGCATCTCAATGCTCCGGATGTGCCGCGCCAGCGGGCTTGGCAGGTGACAGGGTGCTCACCGGCTCGTCGCTGGTCCAGCCACTGCCGTCCTCACCGATCACGGTGGGCTTGATCAGAATCACCAGCTCATACTTGTTGGTACTCCGTGAGCGTTGGCCAAACAGACTGCCAACCACAGGCGCCCTGCTCAGGCCCGGCACACCCGCCCTGTCCATGCTGGATTCCTGCTGCATCAACCCGCCGATGGCGACGATCTCGCCATCGCGCACGCGGACAATGCTGTCGGTTTCATTGATCGACACCTGCACGCCGGGAAAGCTCGTCGGTTCACCTTGAATGGTGACCGACAGATCCTTCTGCGACGCCACGCTGATGGCTGGATGCACATGCAGCATCACCGCGCCGTTGTCGTCGATCTGAGGTGTCACATCCAGCGAGATGCCACTGAAGAAGTTGCTGGTCTTGACCGTGGGGGCACTGGTCGACGTGGTCGTGCTGTTCGTGGTCGTGTTGGCCACCTCCGTCACGAAGGTTTCATCACGCCCGACCTTGAGCACGGCCTTCTGATTGTTCAAGGCGGCGATGCGGGGGCTGGACAGCACGCTGGCCTCGCCCTGGCTTTCCAGAAAGGTCATGAGTGCGGAGAAGCTGGCCGTCTGGAAGGCCAGACCGTAGAAGCCCTTGCTGATCGCATTGGCAGAGGCCGACACCGCTGCTGAAGACAGGCTGGGCGTGATCTGACCGGCATCGGTGGTGTACGAGGTCCGCCCGCCCGTCGTGGGCGCCCACGACGTACCGGGCGAGATGCCGAAGGTCCCGACGCCCTTGTTGTTGTAGGACCTGAACAAGGACCAGTTCACGCCGGTCTGGGCCCCATCAGACAACTTGACCTCGACGATCTTGGCTTCCAGCATCACCTGGCGCTCGATGGTGAGCTGCACGGCGCGGAGGTAGTCAGCCACCTGACGCAACTCAGCGGGTGTAGCCCTGACCACGATGACGCCCGCAGCCGGGTTGAGCGTGACGGTGCGCCCTTCCGCGGCCCCCACCAGAGAGGTCAGGGAGGTGCGCACATCGCGCCAGAAGTCATTGTCCGTGGTCGTCTGCACCGAAGAGGTGGTGCTGCGCCCGCCACTGGGCGTGCTGCCCGAAGCATTCGAAGAACCACCGGACATGTTGGATCCCGTGCTGGTGTTGTCAGCCGATGTCGACGAAATGCTCAGTTCGGATGCACCTTGGCGGCGCCCGGGCAGGTAGTTGATCTTGAAGAGACGCGTCTGCACCTGGTTCGAATACACGAACACCCGGTTGCCTGATGCGATGCGGAAGTCGTAGCCATACAGCTCCCGCAAAGCCTCGAGTGCCTCAGGCACGGTCGTGCCACGCAAGGAGACAGAGATCAAGCCCGTCACTTCAGGCGACACGAGCATGTTGTAGGAGGTGCCGGCGCCCAGTTGCAAAAACACCTGAGATGCCGGCGCATTGCTGACCACCAGGTCAAAGCGACCACCGCTGCCTGCAGGCGCTGTGTTGATGGGGGCAGAGAGGGTTCTGGCCGACGGCGTGGAGGACAGAACGGGGGATGCGGTCGACTCGGCGCTGGCCAGATAGCGCGCCGGCATGGACAGTGACACCGACATGCCGGAAGCCGGACGTCCTTGCGCGGAAGCCAGCACGATCGTGTCGTTCGAGGCGCGCTCAGACGCGCGCTCCTGCGCCTCATCGCCCTGTGCACTGACGCTCTTGCGGGAATCACGCCATCCAAAAGCCTGCACCTGGCAGGCGCTCCATGCCGCGGACGCCACCAGCGTCCACACTGCCACGCGACGAAGGGATGTCATCGTGTTTCCTTTCCACCGCCCGAGGCGGGAGATTCCTTGCCAGGCCAGCGCTTGCTGACCGCCGGTGTGAGCGACAAACGCTGCAGCCCCTTGGTCCCGCGCAGCACCACACCATCGTCATCGATCATCACCACCGTGCTCTCCCCAACACGGTCCCCTACCCCCACCAGGCGGCCATCAAGCAGGGCCACGCTGCCGAGTTCCGCACTCAGGCGCACAGAGGTGAGCCGTGGCACACGTCTGGCAGGCTCGGGCGCCGAAGCACCACTGGGCGGGGCGGAAGCTGGTTGCGCGGCCGGGGCGGCGTTCATTGCAGCAGGCACGCCCCCTTGCCTGGCGCTCATCGCCCGCAGCACGGCGTTGGGCGGTCGCGTGGGATCAGGCAACACGATCACGTCCGCCCGTGCCCAGGCTCCCGCCAAGGCGCCCGCGCCTCCCAGACACAGCAGCAACAGGCGTTTGGTCACGGCGCCATCTCCAGAGGTTCGCGGTCGTTGCTCAAGGTGTGCACTTTCAGGGTCAGCGTGAGCGCAGCCTGGTCATCGGCCTCCAGTGACATCTCGTCCCACATCAGCTTGCGGGGCATGCTCTCGACACTGCGCAGCCAGTTCAGCAGGTCGTGGAAGCTGCCCACCACCCGGATCTCCAACCCATGGCGATAGAGCACGGCAGCCTGCCCCGTTCCATCCACATGCGGCAGCTGGATGGCCTCGCGCGGCAAGGTCTTCATCGACGTGACACGCAGCGACTTCTGTTCGCCCAGCAACCCTTCCAGCAAGGCACGCATCTCACGCGCGGGCACCAGCACCTGGCGCGCCTTCTCGAACGCCTCCTGCTGGCGGCTCATGCGTTCACGCGTGATCTGCAGCTCGCTCTTGACAGCAGCCTGCGCGCGAGCCATGTCCTGCAACTGCTGGCGTTGCCGCTCCTGCAGGGCCAGCACGGCCTGCTCAGCCTGGTTCTTGCGCGCCAGGCTGGCCGCCAACTGCTTATAGCCGGGCGTGATCCACAGACTGTCGATCACGAACCACAGGCCCGCCACCACGGCAATGATCAGCAGCCGACGCTCGTTGAGCACGCGCCCATCGAAGGCGCGGCGCGCCCGCCGCCAGCGCAACTGGCCCTGGTTCCACAAGGCCACCCAGTTGATGCTCCTGCGCACAGCAGCGTTCATGGCTGGCCCTCCTTCGGGCGCCCGCTGGCCCCCTGGGCATCGGCCTTGGCCGCGTCATCCGTGCTGAGGAAGAACGTGCTCAGCTGCTGATCACCCGCCAGTTCGCTGCTCACAGAGCCGATCTCGACCCGATTGAAGCGGCGGCCCTTGAAGCGCTCTTCGATCTCCAGGCGTGCGATGTAGCCGGGTAGAAAGCCTGGATCGGTCATCCGGCCAGACAGGGCCAGCCGACGCCCGTTGTCACGCACCTCCAGGCCGGTGATCCACACGGCAGGCTGCGTCTGGCGCCCCAGGGCCATCAGGTATTCCGAGTAGCCGCCGGCCGATTGCGCCGTTGCCGTGATCAGGGCCTCACTCAATCGCTTCTGCAGGGCCTCGGCCTTGCGCAGCTGGTCCAGGGCGCCCTGATCCGGAGGAGGCGGCAAAGAGGCCGTGGCCGCCGTCAGAGGGCCCAGCTGCGATTCAAAGGCCGATGCACTGTTGTCCAAGCGCTTGGTCGCCAGCGACATGCCGATCACGGACACCACCCCCAGCAGCAGTACGGCAGCCAGGCCGCGCAGGCCCCACAGGGCTCCCCAGGCGATGGCGCCCCCCTCTGCCTGCTCGGGATCGCGCATGTCGATCTGCTGGCAGCCCTTGGCCTGGCTCAGAGGCCGCAAGGCGGCGCCCAGGAGGCACAGGTTCTCCAGGGAGGCCAGCGCCTCGATCTGCTCAGGGTTGTCGCTCAAGGCGGAGCAATCCAGCAGTTGCCCCAGCTCCAGCGGCTTGACCGGCACGTAGACCAGATCAGCCAAGACCTCCGCCATGCCGGCAGCCCCGCCCGGCAGGGCCACGGACAGCCCCGACAAGGTGGCCTTGCTGTGAGTGCGCTCGAAAGTGTCCAGGGTGCGCAGCACTTCCAGCCCGGCACGACCGACGGCGCCACCACGGGCCTCCTCGCTGCCCATCAGGGCAGCCGAGGCCACCTCGATCGTGCGGGTCATCACCAGCTCGCCGCCCAGTGTGATCACCAGCAGGGCGTGCTCGCTGCCAAAAGCGATCAGGGCATGCGCCTGCGACGGGGTTTCCGCCAGAGCGCAGATGTTGCGCAGACCCGTCTCCGGAACCTCGATGGCGCTCCAGGTCAGCCCCGCATCGTCCACGGCCAGGGCCAGGGCATGAACCTCAGCCCTCGGCTCCAGCAAGGCGATGGCCGATTGGGTGCCTCGGTTCTGCGTGTCCTGCGGTACGCCCAGCACGTCCACGATGGCATCGTCCACCGGGAAGTCCACCTGTTCCTTGAGGCGCCAACGCACGACGCCAGCCCACTCCTCGCGAGGCAGGTCATCCAGTTCGGTTGAAATCAGCCGGTACTGGGCACGGCCCAGCACCCCGGTCAGGGAGACGCCACGCAGAGGATGTGCACGCCCCAGAACGCGCAGCCCACGGGAGAAATCAGCGCTTTCTTGGCTGTGAACCCAGGCCAGGCGGGGACGTTCATCAGGGCCATAAGTGACCTGCAACGCGCGCAGCACGGCGCCGTCCTGGATGGCAGCCACCCAGTGCGATCCGTTGTCAGCTTGTCGGCGTCGAGGCCACATTGAACCATTCCCCAAGTCCACTCGTTTCTCATCGTGACAGAAGGCTTTTCCATCTCGCGGAAGAAAAACAAGGGAATCAGGGGGCTTTAGCGGCATATTGCCGCTAAAGCTTGAGCCCTTTGAGCCGCGCCCTGGGGAAGACCCCGGGTCCCAGGCTGGCGGACAACTCAGTCGTCGATACCGAGTTCCTGGATCTTGCGGGTGATCGTGTTGCGCCCGATCCCCAGCTTCTGCGCGGCCTCAATGCGCCGGCCACGGGTCAGGTCCAGCGCGGTGTGGATCAGGCAGGCTTCGAAGCGGCGGGTCAGCTGATCCCACACATCGGTCTGCCCAGCGTCCAACAGCGTGCGGGCCTCGCGCTCCAGGTCGCCCAGCCAGCCGTTCGGGGCGGCAACCTGCGGCACAGCGGGTGCCGGCAGCGCTGGGGACACCGGCGCTGCCCTGCCCCAGCCATCGGAGGCCGCCTGTGCGGCCTGCGGCGGTTCCACGGGCATCGCATAAGCCGATGCCGGGGACACAGGTGCGGCCACGGGCGGCGCGTAGGTCCCTCCTGAAGCCAACGGTGCTGAGGGCGCCGGGATGGCCGGCATGGTCACAGCAGACGTCGCCGCTGCCGACGGCTCCGGCGCAACGGCCAAGTTGGCCAGCGGCGCCACGCCCATCAGCTCGGGCGGCAGATCCTTGGATTCGATCACCTGCGCCGGAGCCATCACGGTCAGCCAGTGGCAGATGTTCTCCAACTGGCGCACGTTGCCGGGGAAGTCGAACGCCATCAAGCGGGCCAGTGCGCTCTCGGAGATGCGCTTGGCCTCCACGCCCAGTTCCTTGGCGCTTTTCTGCATGAAGAAGCGCGCCAGGGTCGGCACATCCTCGCGGCGCTCGCGCAACGGCGGCAGCCGCAGGCGGATCACGTTCAGGCGGTGGAACAAGTCTTCCCGGAACACGCCCTGGCGCACCCGGTCTTCCAGGTTCTGGTGGGTGGCCGCGATCACGCGCACGTTGGCCTTGAGCGGATGGTGTCCGCCCACGCGGTAGAACTGCCCGTCCGACAGCACGCGCAGCAGGCGCGTCTGCAGATCGAAGGGCATGTCGCCGATTTCATCGAGGAACAGTGTGCCGCCATCAGCTTGCTCGAACCGACCGCGCCGCATGGTCTGCGCCCCCGTGAAGGCACCGCGCTCGTGGCCGAACAGTTCGGATTCCAGCAGGTCCTTGGGGATGGCGGCCGTGTTGATGGCCACGAAAGGGCCGTTGGCACGCGGACTGTGCTTGTGCAGCGCATGCGCCACCAGCTCCTTGCCGGCACCCGATTCACCCGTGATCAACACGGTGACGTTGCTCTGGCTGAGCCGGCCAATGGCCCTGAAGACGTCCTGCATGGCCGGCGCCTGGCCCAGCATCTCGGGCATCTGCTGCAGGCGCTCGTCGGCCACATCCTCGCGCACGCTCTCATCGACCGCGCGCCGTATCAGCTCGATCGCCTTGGTCAGATCGAAAGGCTTGGGAAGATACTCAAAGGCCCCGCCCTGGAAGGCCGACACGGCACTGTCCAGATCAGAGTAGGCCGTCATGATGATGACGGGCAGGCCCGGCAGGCGTGCCTTGACCTTGCTCAGCAGGTCGATGCCCGAACCACCCGGCATGCGGATGTCGGAAACCAGGACCTGAGGCTCATCATCATCCAGGGCCGTGAGCACGTCGCGCGGGTTGGTGAAGCTGCGCACCGGCAGGTCTTCTCGGGCCAGCGCCTTTTCAAGCACAAAGCGAATGGATTGGTCGTCGTCAACGATCCAGATGGGTTTCATGCCGGCCTGTGAATGGTTGCACCCGGTGGGCGGGCCCCTCGCTCGGCTCGAACCCATCCACCGCCTTGGCTCATGGCAAGGGGATCAGGATTCGAAAGACCGTGCGTCCGGGCTCGCTCTCGCATTCGATGGTGCCGTGGTGCTGTTGAACGAATGTTTGGGCCAGGGTGAGCCCCAAGCCCGACCCGCCTTCACGGCCCGACACCAGCGGGTAGAAGATGCGATCTCGCAGGGACTCCGGGATGCCCGGGCCGTTGTCCTCAATATGCAAGACAAGTGCCAGCCGGTGCAACTGGCGATTGATCGTCACACGGCGGGCGACGCGCGTGCGCAAGGTGATCAGCGCGTCGCCGGTCTGCGCCACCCGCTCGGACAAAGCCTGCGCTGCGTTATGCGCAATGTTGAGCAGGGCCTGGATCAGCTGCTCACGGTCGCCACGGAACTCGGGCAGCGAGGTGTCGTAGTCACGCCAGACCTGCAGCCCGCGCGGGAACTCGGCCAGGATCAGCGAGCGAACCCGTTCGCAGACCTCGTGGATGTTGACGTCGCCCACCAGGTGCGGGCGGCGGTGCGGCGCCAGCAGGCGATCGACCAGGGCCTGCAGGCGATCAGCCTCATGGATGATGACCTGGGTGTATTCGGTCAGCGCCTTGGATTCGAGCTCCATCTGCAGCAGCTGGGCCGAGCCCCGGATGCCGCCCAGGGGGTTCTTGATCTCGTGGGCCAGGTTGCGGATCAGCTCCTTGTTGGCCTGGACTTGGTCCTGAACGCGCTCTTCGCGGTCCTGGCGCGCCTGCTGTTCGACCTCGACCAGTTCGATGACGACCAGATCGCCATGCTCCATCCGGGTCACCAGCACCTGAACAGGCAGCGGGTCGGAGAACACATTGGGGTGGCGCTTGAGGCGCGCCTCCAGACGGCTGGTGGCGTATTCGTTGGCGGACACGGCGCGAACCACATCCTGCAGCAGGGCGGGCTCCTCGAACCAATCGAAGATGGTCTCGCGCAGCACGCTGCGCCGCGACAGGCCCAGTTCTTCCTCGAAAGCCACATTGGCGAACAGGCACTGGCCGTTGGGCTCGATCACCGCCACCATGGTAGCCAGGTGGTCGAAGGCCTCGACACCTGCGGGCAGCAAGTGCTGCACCTCGGACGGATCAACGCGCGAACCGCCGCGAGCAATGCTGTGCTGGCGGCCGAGCGATGGGGGGGTGCGGGTGGCCATGATCAGCGCGGCAGGGAGGTCGATGGCATGCTGACGTTGGCGTTGCCGCCACCGCCTCCGCCACTGCTGGTGCCACCGCTGCCGGCATTGCTGCTGCCGCCCAACTTGGACAACTCGCGCTTGATCGAGGCCACATCGGCCTCCTTGCGTGTGATGGCGGCCTTCATCGCGGCCACCCGATCAAGGTACTTCTGGTAGTTGCGCTCGTCGCCAAGGCGATCCGGCTCACCATTCTTGTATTCCTTCCTGAGCGCGGCCAGGGCCTCTTCTTCCTTGCGCAGTTCGGCTTCCAGGATGTTGCGTGAATCGGCATCGCGGGCCTTCTGATCCTGAGAGGAGACCTTTTCGCCCCCACTGCCGCCAGACGATGTCGTGGCGCGCGGCGCCATACGAGGCATCTGCGACTGGATGACGGTGATGGGCGCGCCCTCCAGCGTCTTGCAACCTTTGGCCGCGGCATCCTTGGCCGACAGGGCATCGGTGTAGAGGTTGCCGGGGCAGCGGTACACGGGCTTGTCCTGGGCGTAGGCCTGCGAGAAGGCCAGCACCCCTGCCAGAGCGGCGCCTTGCCAGACCCGGAGCGCCAGACGGTTCATCGTTGATCCTTGCTTCATGCGCCTAGTATGCCCTCAAGCCCCACGGCGCCAAGCCGGGGAGACCGCGTGTTTTACACATCAACGTGCCCGCGGCGCTGCACGTCGACAGGGTCGCGCGGCCAACGAACCCGCCAATGAAAAAGGGACGGCTTTCGCCGTCCCTTTGCGTCAGTGAATCCCGAGGGGAATCACAGAGCGTAGTACATGTCGAACTCGACCGGGTGCGTGGCCATGCGGAAACGCGTGACTTCCTGCATCTTCAGGTCGATGTAGGCATCGATGTAGGCATCGGTGAACACGCCGCCCTTGGTCAGGAACGCGCGGTCCTTGTCCAGGTATTCCAGGGCCTGATCCAGGCTGTGGCAGACGGTCGGGACCAGCTTGTCCTCTTCGGGCGGCAGGTGGTACAGGTCCTTCGTGGCGGCTTCGCCCGGATGGATCTTGTTTTCCACGCCGTCCAGACCGGCCATCATCAGGGCCGAGAAGGCCAGGTACGGGTTGGCGGAAGGATCCGGGAAGCGCGCTTCGATGCGGCGGCCCTTCGGGTTGGCCACGTAGGGGATGCGGATCGAGGCCGAGCGGTTCTTGGCCGAGTAGGCCAGCTTCACCGGCGCTTCGAAGCCGGGCACCAGACGCTTGTACGAGTTCGTGCCAGGGTTGGTGATGGCGTTCAGGGCACGGGCGTGCTTGATGATGCCGCCGATGTAGTACAG
>DDJC01000019.1 GCA_002339015.1 Burkholderiales bacterium UBA1834 | reverse complement strand
GCCGCGGTGGAAGCCGCGCGCGCCGGCGAACAAGGCCGCGGGTTCGCCGTGGTGGCTGGCGAGGTTCGCACCCTGGCCCAGCGCAGCGCCGAAGCAGCCAAGGAGATCAAGGCCCTGATCGGCACCAGCGTGGAACGCGTGGAGGCTGGCAGCCAACTGGTGGACCGCGCCGGTGCCACCATGACCGAAGTGGTGACGGCGATCGAGCGCGTCACCCAGATCATGGGCGAGATCAGCAGCGCCAACAGCGAGCAGAGCACGGGCATGGCCCAGATCGGCGAAGCCGTGGCGCAGATGGACCGCACCACGCAGCAGAACGCCGCGCTGGTGGAAGAAGGCGCCGCCGCAGCCGAGCAGCTCAAGAACCAGGCCCGCCAGTTGGTGGAAGCCGTGGCCGTGTTCAAGGTGGCGGCGGCCTGAGCCTGACCTCTCCCTGTGGCCAGGGCCGCAGCGCGGCGCGCATGCCCCGTGCTGCGCCTGGGTCTCATCGCACAGGGCACAATGGCCCGCACTTCCTGTGATGAGAAAGGCCCCAATGATCAAACCACTTGCGCTTGCCTGTGTCCTGTGCGCCGCCATGCAACCAGTGCTCGCGCAGAAGGTCGGCGAGGTCGACACCGTCTTCAAGCTGCTGGGACCGGATCACAAGATCGTGGTCGATGCCTACGACGACCCCAAGGTCAAGGGCATATCCTGCTACGTGGCGCGCGCCCGCACCGGCGGCATCAAGGGCGCCATCGGCCTGGCGGAAGACAAGGCCGATGCGTCCATCGCCTGTCGACAGGTGGCACCCGTCAGCTTCACCGGCCCGATCAAGCAGCAGGAAGAGATCTTCACTGAGCGCCAGTCCATCCTGTTCAAGCGGCTGCGCGTGGTGCGCATGGTGGACCCGGCCCGCAACGCGTTGATCTACCTGAGTTATTCCGACAAGCTGATCGAAGGCTCGCCCAAGAACAGCGTGACGGTGGTGCCGGTCGATCGGGCCACGGCCATTCCACTCAAATAGCGCTGCTCAGGCGCCCACGCGCGGCTGCCGCTGCGGCTGCCCGAAGTTCGCTTCACCGAACAGATGGCTGGCCACATCGCCCGGGAAAGCCCAGAACGGCGTGCGCTCGCTGGACGTGGCGCAGTTGGGATAGGCCGCATTGGCCGATGGCCCTGCCAGCGTCTTCTCCAGCACCATGGAGATGTACTGGTCGTTGCTGCCTTCCAGCGTGTTGCCGTTGAGAATCACCTCCACGCCGGTGGCCTGTGCGTAGCGCCGCACGGCATTGATGCGTGAGTTGACCGGCTCATAGGCGTCTACACCCACCCCGTTCTCGCTGGTGACGCGGATGCCGTCGGGCACGCGCGCGGCCATGGAGTGGTTGCCCTCGGTGTGGCCCGGCGTGTGAACCAAAGCCAAGCCTGGGCCCAGGCTCACACTGCCATCGAAGCACAACACCTTCTCGGCCGCAATGCCGGCGATGCCGTTTGGGCAGTACCAATCGGCCTGCACAGGCAGCAGGGCCTGGGTGCAAGCCCATTCCTGCCGGTGCACCAGCAGCCGCGCATTCGGGAAGTAGCCGGCGCGCCGACCATCGCCCAGCCAGCGGCGCACATCCTGCGTGTGCAGGTGGTCATAGCTGATGTAGTCCACCTGGGAGGGGTCAATGCCGCATTGGGCCAGTGCGCTTTCCACGGTGTTGTACTTGGGGGCCACCAGCCCGTTGAGCGCGGGCGGGATGCCTTTGGCCAGCCGCTTGAAGAACGGCGTCTCGCGGTTGGCATCGTGGTCGGTGGGCGAGAGCATGAGCGTGCGCAAGGCGCCTTCATGATCCAGGTACTGCACCACGAACAGCCGGTTCAACAGGTGCACCAGCGGGAACTTGAAGACGTGCTGCGCGAACACCCCCGTGAACGCATAGTAGGTGGGGTACGGCGCACGGATCAGGTCGAAGCTGCGATAGAACAGCACCTCGGGCTCACTCAGCATGCGCTCGCGCAAGGCCTGTGCGCGGCGGCGGACCTCGCGCAGCCGGTCCTGCGGGCTGGCCGCATCGCGCGCCTGGTCGAAATCAGTCAGGGCGCGCATGCCCGACGGCAACGCCACGGAAGGCTGGATGGTCATGGAGAGGTCCTTCAATAGCCGGCCATGCGGGCCGTGACAATGCGATTGAGCGCGTCGGGCGACCACTTGCCCAGTTGGTAGAACAGGCGCGTCTGCCAGCCCACGGTGGAGTGCACGGGCAGGCGGTCCGGTGCCCGCTGGGCCAGGCGCCAGACAGTCCGGGCCACGTCATCGGCGCTCAAGCGCACGCCCAGCGCCTGCACCGTTTTCATCTTGCTGACCTCGTTGGTCACCATGGCGGTGTTCACGAACAGGGGAAGCACGTCGACGACACGGATGCCATGGCGTTGCCACTCGATGTCCAGCGACTCCGTGAGGCTGCGCACCGCCGCCTTCGTGGCCGAGTAGGTCGCCAGCATGGGCTGTCCGTAAAGGGCCGACGCCGAGCACATGTTGATCACACGGGCACCGCGTGTCTGCTTCAGCCAGGGCAAGGCGGCGTGACAGCCGTTGAGCACGCCCTTGATGTTGATGTCGATGACACGGTGGTGGCGGGCGGCCGGCACCTCCTCGAACGCGTCGGTGATGGCGATGCCCGCGTTGTTGAACAGCACGTCCAGCCGCTGGCCCGCGGCCTGCCAGAAATCTTCCAGCGGGGCGCTCCAGTCCTGCGCATTGGACACATCCAGACGCACCACATGGCAGCGCGAAGGGCCCAGCGTCTGCGCGAGATCATGAAGCGCCGCCTCGTCCACATCGGAGATGTCCGACGAACCAGCCTGCCGAAGCAAAGCACTGCGCAACGGCCTTGCCGATGCCGGCGGCCGCCCCCGTGATGAAGATGCTGCGGGATAAGGTGTTCAAGGCCATGGTTGCACAGTGGTGAGGTCGGGCGCAGCTTAGGGCGCCCGGGTTCACCCCGTCTTGACCGGCACATCCATGGATTTGACAATTTCATCCATGTCTTCCGCCTCCCCTGCCCCGCTCGACCGCGCCTTCGCACGCCTGCGCGAACGTGACAGGGTGCCGGGCATGGTGCCGATGACCCTGGTTCGCGTGCTGGGCCGGTATCTTCATCGGCAGGGGCTGGCGCCTGAGCAGGTGCTGGGCCCCGTCCTGGCCTCACGTCTGGCGCAATCATCGGAGGACCACTTTGATCGCTGGCCCGCCGAAGACTACTGCCAACTGCTGCAGGCCGCAGCAGAGCAATTGTCGGATCCCCTGCTGGGACTGCACCTCGGCCAGGGCATCCGCCCGGCGCACCTGGGTGCACTCGGCTATGTGCTGCTCGCGTGCGAGAACCTGGGGGCCGCGTTGGCCCGCATCCAGCGTTATCACCGGCTGGTCAATGACATCAACCCGATCGACCCGCATGTGGTGGGCGATCAACTGGAGTTGCGATGGGGCGCGGCGCATGGCCGCACTGGCGCGCTGTACGACGAATCCGGCATCACCGGCATCGTGCAGATCGGGCGCGAGCTGTGCGGCGAGCGCCTGCCCGTCATGGCGCTGGATTTCATCAACCCGCCCCCCCGCGACACCCGCCCCTATGACCGCTACTTCGGCTGCAAGGTGCGCTTCGGCCAATCGGTGACGCGCCTGGTGCTGCCGCTGGCCAGCCTGGCCGCCCCCCTGCGGCAGACTGACCCAACCCTGCTGCGGCTGATGGAGCGCCAGGTCGACGCCGCTCTGGCGCAGTTGCCCGAGGATGGCGATCTGGCCGAGATGACCCGGCGCGTGATTGCGCGCATGGCGCCTCAAGGCATGCCCGAGTTGCCACACGTGGCGCACGAGCTGCGCCTGTCGCCCCGCGTGTTCTACCGTCGGCTGGCTGCGCAAGGGCTGAACTTTCGCGACCTGCGTGAAAGCGTCCTGCGGCAACTGGCCGAGATGCACCTGCGCGATGACCGCCTCACGCTGGCAGAAGTGGGCGCGCTGCTCGGCTACTCCGAGCAAAGCGCGTTCTCGAGGGCTTTTCGCCGCTGGGCGGGTGTCTCGCCCCAGCATTGGCGGCGGGACCAGGCCGGTGGCAGTCGCCCCATCTCAGCCACCGCCTGCCATTGAGTCGCGATGCAGCCAAAAGAAAAGCCACCCCGAGGGGTGGCTTTATGTTTTGGCGGAGTCGGAGGGATTCGAACCCTCGATGCAGGTTTTGCCCACATACTCCCTTAGCAGGGGAGCACCTTCGGCCTCTCGGTCACGACTCCAGCAACAGCAGGCATTCTAGCTGAGAAATCAACCCAGGCCGGGCCGCTGCGCTCAAAACAACGCTCGAAGAGCGCTTCAAATCATCAGGCCTTGGGCTCGTCCAGGCCGAAGGCCTTGTGCAGCGCGCGCACGGCCAGTTCCATGTACTTCTCGTCGATCACCACCGAGGTCTTGATCTCGCTCGTCGTGATCATCTGGATATTGATGCTCTCGTCCGACAGCGTCTTGAACATGGTGCTGGCGATGCCGGCGTGGCTGCGCATGCCGATGCCCACGATGCTGACCTTGCAGATCTTGGGATCGCCCACGATCTCCTTGGCGCCCAGCGTGGGCTGCACGCTCTTGTTCAGCAGGTCCAGCGTGCGCTGGTAATCGTTGCGGTGCACGGTGAACGAGAAGTCCGTCTTGCCGTCGTGCGAGACGTTCTGGATGATCACGTCCACATCGATGTTGGCCTCGGCGACCTTGCCCAGGATCTGGTAGGCGATGCCGGGGGTGTCGGGCACGCCGACCACGGTGATCTTGGCTTCGTCGCGGTTGAACGCGATGCCGGAAACAACGGCTTGTTCCATGTTTTCGTCTTCCTCAAAACTGATCAGGGTGCCCGACTTGGCTTCTGTTTCCAGGTCGATGTCCCAGGGGGTGAAGCTCGACAGTACGCGGGTGGGCACACGGTATTTCCCGGCGAACTCCACCGAGCGGATCTGCAGCACCTTCGAGCCCAGCGACGCCATCTCCAGCATCTCCTCGAAGCTGATGGCGTTCAGGCGGCGGGCTTCGGGCACCACGCGTGGGTCGGTGGTGTAGACACCGTCGACGTCGGTGTAGATCAGGCACTCGTCGGCCTTCATCGCGGCCGCGATGGCCACAGCCGAGGTGTCGGAGCCGCCACGGCCCAGCGTGGTGACGTGGCCGTTCGGGTCCACGCCCTGGAAGCCCGTGATCACGACCACCTTGCCGGCGGACAGGTCGGCACGCACGCGGGCGTCATCGATGCTCTCGATGCGGGCCTTGGTGAAGGACGAATCCGTCTTGACGGGCACCTGCCAGCCGGCGTAGCTTACCGCTTCCAGGCCCTCGGCCTGGAGCGCGATGGCCAGCAGCCCGGACGAGACCTGCTCGCCCGTGGCGGCGATGGCGTCGAGTTCGCGCGGGCTGGGGTTGCCGGAAAGCTCCTTGGCCAAACCCAGCAGGCGGTTGGTTTCACCGCTCATGGCCGATGGCACGACCACGATTTGATGACCAGCCCGCACCCACTTGGCCACGCGCTTGGCCACGTTGCGGATGCGCTCGGTCGAGCCCATCGACGTGCCGCCGTATTTGTGAACAATCAGTGCCATGTCAGAGACGTTGCTATGTTGGAAATCCTGCCGGCCGCGCAATGCCTGCACGGCCAAACCTTAGATTTTAACCGGCAACGGCGGTTTCGGCAGATGGGATACCCGTGTGCGCAGATGGGGGCTCAGCAAGGAGCCCTCAGTCTGGCGTCAAACCCGCTGCAGACGGCTTCCAGCTGAGCTGTACCTGTGCCTGGCCAGGCTCGGCCCAGGCACGGGCATCCACGCCCAGGCCGGGCACGAACACCAGTTGGCCGCGCACCCACACCAACGGGCCCTCTCGAGCCCAGGCCGGCACCCCCAGCATCTGATACTGCTTCTTGAGCGAGCGGGCCGGCCGGCCCGGCGCCAACTGGAAGCGCTCACCGCCCTGACGAAGCGCCAGCTCGCAATCGGCAAGCCAGGCCAGGGGAACGCCTTCACACGCCGCGGGCTGAACCATCAACTCGCCCCAGCCAGCCGGCAATGCAACACGGCCCGGTTGATCGATACGCAAGCGCAGTGGCGCAAGACCCGCATGAGATGGGGCGCCCAGATCACGCTCGACGTCGGTCCGATGACGCCAGGTGAGCAGCCCCCGGTACAGCACCAGTTCGCCATCCAATCGCCCCAGGTGGCCCTGCGCAGGCAACGCCAATGGCCATCGCCTCGAAGCCCCGTCAAGCACCTCCCGGTGCAGGCGCCGTACCCAGGACGCCGGCATGGCGCGCCCCGTCGCCTGCCTGAACCAGGCCCGTAGCAGTTCTCGCCGAGGCCCATCCGCCCACGTGGACCAGTGTGAGACGACGAGACTCTGCCGCGCCAGGCCATCCGCCCCGTCGATCACACGTGTCATGGAAGGCAGCCGCTCGGCGAGCCAGTCGTTCAGGCAGGCCAGCAGATCAGCCTGATGAGCAGCCGCCTGCGCCAGCACCTGTTCCGCATCGCCGAAAGCCTGCTGCAAGGCCGGCCAGACATTCAGCCTCAGCCTGTTGCGCGCGAAGCGCCCATCGCTGTTGCTGTCATCGTCCACGTAGGGCACGTCGTACTGCGCCACATAGTCCTCGATCTGCTCACGCGGCCGGTTCAACCAGGGGCGCAGCCAGATCAGTCCATGGCGGTCGCTGGTGCGGGCCATGGCGGCCAGGCCCGCCACGCCGGCACCGCGCAAGGCCTGCAACAGGAAAGTCTCGGCCTGATCACGCCGGTGATGCGCCAGCAGCACAGTGCCACAGCCGGCCTCCCGTGCCATGTCGGCCAGCGCCTGGTAACGCCCCTCCCGGGCCACGGCTTCCACGCTGTCGCCCGCGTGAGGGACCAGGGCCAGGCAGCGCCAGAGCAGCCGAACTGGCAGCCCCGCGGCTGCCCAGCACTCGCACTGCGCCTGCACAAGGCTCAACCAGGCATCGGCCCGGACGCTCAGGCCATGGTGGACATGCAGGGCGACCACCTCTGCACCCTCGTGCGCCGCCAGGCGCACAGTGGCATGCAGCAGGGCCATGGAGTCACGCCCGCCGCTGCAGGCCACGGCCACGCGACGTCCAGCGGCGGCCGCGATGGCCGCCCTGGCTTCAAGCTCAATGCTCGGTGGTGTCGTTGTAGCGGCCATAGGCCTGCAGGCGCTCGTAGCGCTGTTGCAGCAGGTCCTTGACCTTCAGGTCGCTGACCTGGCGCACCGCGTCGTTCAGCGCGCGCTTGAGGTTGGCACAGGCCTGCTTGTGGTCGCGGTGCGCACCGCCCACCGGCTCGGAGATGATCTTGTCGACCAGACCCAGTGCTTTAAGTCGGTGCGCGGTGATGCCCAGGGCTTCGGCCGCGTCGGGGGCCTTATCGGCCGTCTTCCAGAGGATGGAGGCGCAGCCTTCGGGCGAGATCACCGAGTACACCGAGTACTGCAGCATCAGCACCTGGTCGGCCACGCTGATGGCCAGCGCACCGCCGGAGCCACCTTCACCGATGATGGTAGTGATGATGGGCACCTCCAGGCGCGCCATCTCGAAGATGTTGCGGCCGATGGCCTCGGACTGGNNGCATCAGGCGCAGGGCCTTGCGGTAGCCCTCGGGGCGCGACATGCCGAAATTGCGGGCGGCGCGCTCCTTGGTGTCGCGGCCCTTCTGGTGGCCGACCACCATGCAGGGCTGGCCATTGAAGCGGGCCAGGCCGCCCACGATGGAGAGGTCGTCCGAGAAGTGACGATCACCATGCATCTCCTGGAAATCCGTGAACAGCTCGTTCACGTAATCCAGCGTGTAGGGACGCTGCGGGTGGCGGGCGATCTGCGTGACCTGCCAGGGCGACAGACTGGCATAGATGTCCTTGGTGAGCTGCGTGCTCTTCTTGCTCAGGCGGTCGATCTCTTCGGAAATGTCGACGGCCGATTCGCTTTGCACGTAGCGCAGTTCTTCGATCTTGGTTTCGAGTTCGGCGATCGGTTGCTCGAATTCGAGGAAATGTCGTTTGCTCATGGCGTTCATCCTGCAGATCAGGCACCGGCGGGCAGCGGGTCGAGGCTGCGCCAAAGATACCAGGTCCCGACGGTTCGGTACGGTGCCCAGGCGTCGGCGATCTCCCTCGCCTCGGCCCGCGACACCGGCTCACCGCTGAAGTAGTTGATGCTGATGCCTTTGATCAACCCCGGGTCGTCCAAGGGCATTACATTCGCGCGCATCAGGTGAAAAATCAAGAACATCTCGGCGGTCCAGCGGCCAATGCCCCGGATCGCGACCAGTTCGTCGATGATGGCCTCGTCGTCCATGTCCACCCACTGGTCCACATGGACACGGCCTTCCGTGAAATGGCGGGCCAGGTCGGTCAGGTATTCCACCTTGCGGGCGGACAGGCCCACACTGCGCAGTGCATCGGCCTGCACAACCAGCAAGCGCTCGGCCGGCAGCACCACACTCACGCTCTCGCTGGACAGCGACAGCAGGCCCAGCAGCTTGTTCCAGGCCGTCTGGGCGGCCTTGACAGACACCTGCTGTCCCACCACGGAGCGGGCCAGCGTGGTGAAGGCATCTCGGCGGCTGTGCAGCCGCGCCTGGCCGAAATCGGCGATCAGCTTGCGCATCACCCGATCGCGCTTGGACAGGTGCTTGCACGCCTCGTCCCAGAACGGCGGGGTGACAAGCGGCGCGGACACTGGGGTCGCCGCGCTGTCGTCGGCGGTGGATCGGGAAGGCGCGCTCATCAGGCTTTGACCCAGGTGGTGCCCTGAGGCGAGTCTTTCAGCACGATGCCCCTGGCGGCCAACTCATCACGGATGCGGTCGGCCTCGGCGAAGTTGCGGCCCTTCTTGGCCTCGGCCCGCGCCACGATGGCGGCCTCGATGGCAGCGGCCTCGTCGCCGCCAGCCACACCGCCTTGCAGATACGCCTTGGGTGATTGCTGCAGCAGACCCAGCACCCCGCCCAGCGCCTTCAGCAGCGCGGCGGTGTCAGGGGCACGGTCACGGTTGAGTTCTGCAGCCAGATCGAACAGCACCGACACGGCGATGGGCGTGTTGATGTCTTCGTCCATCGCGGCCTTGAAGCGCGCGGCCTGCGGATGGCGCCAGTCGATCTCGTAAGGGCCTTCGGGCGCGTTGACCGCATCGAGCGCCGTGTACAGGCGGCGCAGACCCAGGCGGGCATCGTCCAGGCCCGCATCGCTGTAGTTGAACGGCCCGCGGTAGTGAACGCGCGCCATGAAGAAGCGCACCGTCTCGCCGTCGTAGCTCTTGAGCACGTCGCGGATGGTGAAGAAGTTGCCCAGCGACTTGGACATCTTCTCGTTGTCCACGTTCAGGAAGCCGTTGTGCATCCAATAGTTGACGAAGCGCTTGCCGGTGGCACCTTCGCTCTGGGCGATCTCGTTCTCGTGGTGCGGAAACTGCAGATCCAGCCCGCCGCCGTGGATGTCGAACTGCTCACCCAGCAGCGAACAGGCCATGGCCGAGCACTCGATGTGCCAACCAGGGCGACCAGCGCCGTAGGCCGAGTCGTATTTGGCATCCTCGGGCTCTTCGGGCTTGGCCGCCTTCCAGAGAACGAAGTCCAGCGGATCGTGCTTGCCATCGGCAGCCCTGGCGCCCGCGCCATGCAGCTCGCGCTCGCCGGCTCGCAATTGATCCAGCGATTTGCCAGACAGCTTGCCGTAGCCCTCAAACTTGCGCACGGCGTAGTTCACATCGCCATTGGCGGCCCGGTAGGCCAGGCCCTTGGCCTCCAGTCGGCCGATCATGGACAGCATCTGCGGAACATACTGCGTGGCACGCGGCTCGTGCGTGGGCGGCTCGATGCCCAGCGCGCCGATGTCGTCATGCATGGCCTGGGTCATCTCGTCCGTCAGCTGGCGGATGGTGATGCCGCGCTCCACCGCCCGCTTGATGATCTTGTCATCAATGTCGGTGATGTTGCGGACGTAGGTCACCTTCAGGCCAGAGGCACGCAGCCATCGCTGCACCACGTCGAAGGCCATCATCATGCGCGCATGGCCCACGTGGCAATAATCGTAGATCGTCATCCCGCACACGTACATCCGCACGTGACCGGGTTCGATCGGTGAAAACGACTCTAGCTGCCTCGACAGGCTGTTGAATAGACGCAGACTCATGGGAAAAGCGGAAACTTCGATCCCTGCACATCGCCGCGCGACAGGGCGACAGCCGTCGGACTGCTACCTTGGATAAGGATTCAGGTCGGCGCAGTACCTCGGGATACAATCAGCGGAGTATATCCGGGGGACCTCGAACGGGGGGCGCACGTCAGGGTGATCATCAACCTCGGCGAGTGCTCCGCGCTGGTATTCTCCGGGGTTACTCTCCAACCACCATCTAGAGACCAACGAGACCCATGCGAGTTGTTGCGCCCCTTTTTGGAGCCCGCCTGACGGCGCTGGCTGCCCAGTTCGTAGCCATCGCCATGCTGAGCCTGTCGAGCCAGGTCGCACGCGCCGATGATGTGGCCGATGTCCAGAAGCTGCTGTCGGCCGGCAAGAACGCCGAGGCGCTCCAGAAGGCGGACCAATTCCTGACCACCAAGCCGCGCGATCCGATGATGCGCTTTCTGCGTGGCATCAGCCTGTCGCAGGCTGGTCGCACGGCCGAGGCCATCACCGCCTTTCAGAAGCTGACAGAAGACTTCCCTGAGCTGCCCGAGCCCTTCAACAACCTGGCAGTGCTTTACGCCCAGCAGGGTCAGTACGACAAGTCGCGCACGGCCCTGGAAATGGCCATCCGCACCAATCCCAGCTATGCCACCGCCTATGAGAACCTGGGCGATGTCTATGCCAAACTGGCCAGCCAGGCCTATTCCAAAGCGCTGCAGATCGACACCCGCTCTGCCGTTGCGCCCAAGCTGGCCATGATCCGCGACCTGTTCCCCAAGGACCGCGGCTCTGCAGCCGTCGCCGCGCTGACCAATAACGCCCCCACAAAACCCTCGGCGCCTGCCCCGGCAGCGGTGCCGGCTTCGCCGGCGCCTGCGCCTGCGCCCGTTCCCACGCCCGCGCCTGCTCCAGCGCCGGCCCCAGCTCCAGCGCCCGCAGCCAAGCCGGCGCCTGCCCCCGCCCCCGAGGCCCGCGCCGAAGCCCAGGAGCGTGAGGTGGAAGCCGCCGTCCAGGCCTGGGCCTCCGCCTGGAGCCGCAGGGACATGAACGACTACTTCGCCGCCTACGCTCGCGATTTCAATGGCGGCAAGAGCCGCAAGGCCTGGGAGCAGGAACGCCGCGATCGCATCGCAAACCGCCGCAGCATTTCGGTGAAGATTTCCGATCTCGATGTCAAGGTCAATGGCAACAAGGCCACGGCCCGCTTCCATCAGGAGTACAAATCGGACAACCTGAACGTGTCCAGTGGCAAGCGGCTTGATCTGATCCGCCAAGGCAGCAACTGGGTGATCGTGAAGGAATCTTCAGGCTCTTGAGATGAATCGTTCGCGCAACCGTCGGCCATTCAAGTTGTCGGCTGGACGGGCCCTGGCACTGGGGCTGGGCCTCAGTGCACCTCTCGCCATCTGGGCGGTGTCCTCCCTCATGTCAGCGGACACGGCGCAAGCCAATGCTGCTGCCAAGCCCAAGGAGCAGGCCGTTGCCGTCGCCGCCGCCCCCGTGGAAGACGCCCCGCCGTCCCACGTGGTCAGCCTGCAGCAGTTGGCGCAGCACACGAACGATCCGTCGGCCGAGGGCCGTCTGCTCGAGGTGTACCGCCTCATCGGCGCCGGTGAAGCCTTGCAGGCGCTTGATAAGGCCCGTCTGCTGGTCCAGGACGTGCCCAACTTCCAGCTCGCCCAACTCGTGTACGGCGACCTGCTGGTGGCGCGCACCAACCCGATCCACCACATGGGCAGCGCCCCACAAGAGCTGCTCAGCAAGGCGCCAGAGCGGCTGGAACAGCTGCGTGTCGAAGCCAACCGCCGCCTGCTGGCGCTGCAGGAGCGCCCCCCCGTCGGCGCGATTCCCACACAATTCGTCGACCTGCCCGCAAGCACCAAGCACGCCATTGCGGTCGACGCCAGCCGTTCACGGCTGTACCTGTTCGAGAATGGCCCGCATGGCCTGCAGCTGGTGGCCGACCATTACGCCTCAATCGGCAAGCTGGGCCCCGACAAGAACGCGCAGGGCGATCAGCGCACGCCCATCGGGGTGTACTACATCACCAGCCGGCTGGAAGCCAGCCAGCTCACCGACTTTTACGGCGTGGGCGCCTTGCCCTTGAACTACCCCAACGAGTACGATCGACGCATGGGCCGCACTGGCAGCGGCATCTGGCTGCATGGCGTGCCCAGCGACAGCTACGCGCGCAGCCCACAGAGCACCGACGGCTGCGTGGCGCTGGCCAATCCCGAACTCAAGGCCATCATGGAGCGGGTGCAACCGCGCACCACGCCGGTCATCATCGCCCGCTCGCTGGACTGGGTCGAGCCCCAGGCTCTCGAGGCCCCGCGGCGGGATCTGCACAACCTGCTCGAGGGCTGGCGTGTGGCGCGTGCCAGTGGCGACGTCAACCGCCTGATGTCCTTCTATTCGCCCCAGTTCGCCAGCGGCAACCGCGACCATGACCAATGGCGCCAGTTGATGGAGCGCGAAGCGGGCAGCCAGAAGGGCCGCCAGCTCCAGCTCAAGGACATGTCCATCCTGTCCTGGCGCGACCGCAGCGACGTGCTGGTCGTGACCTTCGGCGAGCTG
The DNA here is from genome assembly GCA_002339015.1 of Burkholderiales bacterium UBA1834. Lineage (GTDB taxonomy): Bacteria > Pseudomonadota > Gammaproteobacteria > Burkholderiales > Burkholderiaceae_C > Aquabacterium. The sequence continues at coordinate 23,394 of DDJC01000019.1, read as the reverse complement.
AACCAAGGCGAGCGCACCGGTGCCATCAAGCGCCAGTACTGGGGCAAGGAAGGCGGCCTGTGGAAAATCTTCTATGAAGGAGTGATCGGATGATGAAGAACACCTCCCTGCTGAGCCGCGCCGCCCTGATGGTGGGCGGCCTTGCCCTGAGCCTGGCCGCCCAGGCCCAGAACGTGCGCCTGGCCACCAGCCAGGGCGACATCGTGCTGCAGCTCGATGCCGCCAAGGCCCCCAAGACGGTCGAGAACTTCGTCGCCTATGTCAAGGCCGGCCACTACAACGGCACGATCTTTCACCGCGTGATCGACAACTTCATGGTCCAGGGTGGCGGCATGACGCCTGACATGAAGGAAAAGCCCACGCGCGCGCCCATCCCGCTCGAAAGCCGCAACGGCCTGAACAACGAGCGCGGCACCGTCGCCATGGCCCGCACCATGAACCCCAATTCCGCGACAGCACAGTTCTTCATCAACGTGAAGGACAATGGCTTCCTGGATGCCGCCCGTTCGCAGGATGGCAACGGCTACGCCGTCTTTGGCAAGGTCGTCCAGGGCATGGACGTGGTCGACAAGATCCGCAAGGTGCCCACGGGCCAGAAAGGCATGCACGGCGATGTCCCGCTGCAACCCGTCATCATCAAACAAGCCACGCTGGAGAAATGAACATGGCCAAGAACGTTGAACTGCACACCACCGCCGGCGTGATCCGTCTCGAACTGGACGACGAAAAGGCCCCCGCCACCGTCGCGAACTTCCTGGAATACGTGCGCGCCGGCCACTACGACGGCACCGTGTTCCACCGCGTGATCAAGGGCTTCATGATCCAGGGCGGCGGCTTCGAGCCCGGCATGAAGCAAAAGCCTACCCGTGACCCGATCCAGAACGAGGCCAACAACGGCCTGAAGAACGACCGCTACACCATTGCCATGGCCCGCACCAGCGCGCCCCACTCGGCCAGCGCCCAGTTCTTCATCAACGGCACCGACAATGACTTCCTGAACTTCAAGTCCGAGAGCCCGAGCGGCTGGGGCTATGCCGTGTTCGGCAAGGTCACCGAAGGCACCGAAGTGGTCGACCAGATCGAGAAAGTCAAGACGGGCAACCGCGGCGGTCACGGCGATGTGCCGCTGGAAGACGTGACCATCACCAAGGCCGTCGAGGTCTGATGCCCCCACAAGCCGGCGGTGCACAGGCCGCCAGCGATGATGCGGCCATGGCCAGCACGCAGGTTCTGCGCGCCCTCCATGCCCCGCCCTCGTGGCGGTGCATTGATTTCATTTCCGACCTGCACCTGCACGACGGCCACCCGCGTACTTTTGAAGCGCTCCAGCGCTTCCTGCGCGGCACCACGGCAGATGCGGTGTTCATCCTCGGTGATCTGTTCGAGGCTTGGGTGGGCGACGACATGCGCCACCAGCCCTTCGAGGCCGACTGCACCCACGAACTGGCCGCTGCGGGCGCGCGTCTCAGCCTGTATCTGATGGTCGGCAACCGGGATTTCCTGCTCGGTGCCGCGATGGCCCGCGCCTGCAACGCCTCCTTGCTCGACGATCCCACCGTGCTGCACGCCTTCGGGCAGCGCCACGTGCTGACGCACGGCGATGCCTGGTGCCTGGAGGACACGGATTACCAGGCATTCCGGGCGCAGTCACGCAGCACGGCATGGCAGTCACGCTTTTTGTCCCAGACGCTGGACGCCCGGCTTGCCGCGGCCAGGGCCATGCGGGAAGCCAGCGAATCCCGTAAGCACGACCTGAGGCAGGAGAACTGGGCCGACGTCACACCCCAGGCTGCCGCGCACGCGCTGACGGCTGCTCAAGCGGACCAGCTCATCCATGGCCACACCCACCGCCCTGGCACGCAACCCTTCGCGCTGCCCGGCGCGCAGCGCCATGTCCTGTCCGACTGGGATCTGGACCACGCGCCCCATCGGGCAGAAGTGTTTCGGCTCAGCGCCACGCAGGGCCACCAGCGGCTTTCCATCGAAGAAGCCATCGCGCCAGCCAATGCCACGCAGAGGCCAGGCGCATGAGCCTGCTGGCGCGCCTCGCCCGGCACCTGCCACTGCGCTGGCGCTCTGAAGCCAGCATCCTGGAACACCGCGCCATCCCGGACAGCCTGTGGGCCAAGACACTGGCCCAATACCCCTTCCTGGCGTGGCGCAGCCTCGAAAAGCGTGAGCGCCTGCGCGCCTTGAGCACCCTTTTCCTCGCCCGCAAGCAGTTCGTGCCCGCTGGCGGCGTTCACATCACCGACGACATGGCCGTGGCCATCGCTGCCCAGGCCTGCCTGCCCGTACTGCGCCTGGGGCTGGGCGCCTACGCCCACATGGGCCATATCGTCGTGCATCCGGATCAGGTCGTGGCCCACCGTGAGGTGATGGACGATGCCGGCGTGGTGCACCGGTACGACGAGGTGCTGGCTGGCGAGGCCATGCCCGACGGCCCCGTGATGCTGTCATGGCACGACGTGCAGCAGGCCCGCGACCTTGAACACGGCTACAACGTCGTGGTCCACGAGTTTGCCCATGCGCTGGACATGCTGGACGGGCATCTGGACGGCACACCACCGCTGCCCGCGGAGATCAGCAAGGCGCATTGGCAGGACGTGATGTGGCAAGGCTTCGACCGCCACAGCGAAGCTTTGGCACGCGGCGAAGACACATGGCTTGACCCTTACGCCGCAGAAGCCGGGCTGGTGGAGTTCTTCCCCGTGGTCACAGAAGCCTTCTTCGTCGCGCCCTGGGCGCTGCGCGCGGATTTCAGCGATGTGTACACCCTGCTCTCCCGCTATTTCGAAGAGGACCCGGCGGCGCTGCTCGCCTCTGGCGACGCCTCGGAATGGCATCCAGATCAAGGCGTATTCGTGGGCTCGCTCAAGGCATAGCCTGTGCATCGATCATCAGACCCCAAACTGCACCAGCCCCAAGAAAAAAGGCAGGCCCAAGAAAAGCCTGCCTTGTCTGCCTGAGCATCAACTGAAGACGGGGGCGCCAGCGCCGCCCTGAGCATCACTCCGTCGTTGCAGCCTCTGCCTTGGGCTTGTCGCTGCGGCGCGCCTGGATGTCCAGCTTGACCTCTTCCTCGCCCTTGGCGTTGGTGACCACATCCACCGTGAGGCGGCCACCGTCGACCAAATCGCCAAAGAGCAGTTCGTCGGCCAGTGCACGACGGATCGTGTCCTGAATCAGGCGCTGCATCGGGCGCGCGCCCATCAGTGGATCGAAGCCACGCTTGGCCAAGTAGCGGCGCAGCGAATCCGTGAACGTGACATCCACCTTCTTCTCGGCCAGCTGACCTTCAAGCTGCAACAGGAACTTGTCGACCACGCGCAGGATGACTTCCTCATCCAGCGGCTTGAAGCCCACGATGGCATCCAAGCGGTTGCGGAACTCCGGCGTGAACATCCGCTTGATGTCGCCCATCTCATCACCCTGCTCCCGCGAGTTGGTGAAACCGATGGTGGACTTCTGCAGCGTCTCGGCACCCGCGTTCGTCGTCATGATGATCATGACATTGCGGAAGTCGGCCTTACGTCCGTTGTTGTCCGTGAGCGTGCCGTGGTCCATCACCTGCAACAGGATGTTGAACACATCCGGGTGCGCCTTCTCGATTTCGTCGAGCAGCAGCACCGCGTGCGGCTTCTTGGTGATGGCCTCCGTCAGCAGACCGCCCTGGTCGAAGCCCACGTAGCCTGGAGGCGCGCCGATCAGACGGCTCACCGCATGGCGCTCCATGTACTCCGACATGTCAAAGCGGATCAGGTCGATGCCCAGCACATACGCCAGCTGCTTGGCGACTTCGGTCTTGCCGACGCCTGTAGGGCCGCTGAACAGGAAGGCACCGATCGGCTTGTCAGGCTTGCCCAGCCCGGAACGGGCCATCTTGATGGCAGCCGACAGGGCATCGATGGCGTTGTCCTGGCCGAACACCACGCTCTTGAGGTCACGGTCCAGCGTCTTGAGCTTGCTGCGGTCATCACTGGACACACTGGTGGCCGGCACGCGGGCGATCTTGGACACGATGTCCTCGACCTCGGCGCGTGTGATGGTCTTCTTCTGCTTGCTCTTGGGCAGGATGCGCTGCGCGGCGCCAGCTTCATCAATCACGTCGATGGCCTTGTCAGGCAGATGGCGGTCATTGATGTACTTGGCCGACAGCTCGGCCGCCGCCTGCAGGGCGCCCAGCGCGTACTTCACGCTGTGGTGCTCTTCAAAGCGCGACTTCAGGCCCTTGAGGATCTCGATCGTCTGCTCGACGGAGGGCTCCACCACCTCGACCTTCTGGAAACGCCGCGACAGGGCCGCGTCCTTCTCGAAGATGCCGCGGTACTCGGTAAAGGTGGTCGCACCGATGCACTTCAGCTGGCCCGAACTGAGCGCGGGCTTGAGCAGGTTGGAGGCATCCAGCGTGCCGCCCGAGGCCGCACCGGCGCCGATCAGCGTATGGATCTCGTCAATGAACAGCACGGCATTGGGCTGCTCCTTGAGCTGCTTGATGACAGCCTTCAGGCGCTGTTCGAAATCGCCACGGTACTTGGTGCCAGCCAGCAGCGCACCCATGTCGAGGGAATACACCTCGGCATCGGCCAGCACTTCGGGCACTTCGTTCTGCGTGATGCGCCAGGCCAGGCCCTCGGCGATGGCTGTCTTGCCGACACCGGCCTCACCCACCAGCAGCGGATTGTTCTTGCGGCGGCGGCACAGCACCTGAATCACGCGCTCGACCTCGTGCTCACGACCGATCAGCGGATCGATCTTGCCGTCACGCGCGGACTGGTTCAGATTCTGGGTGTATTGCTCCAGGGGCGACGCTTTGCTTTCGCCCTCTTCCTTGTCGGTGTCCGACTGGCTGGCATCGGACGAGGCCGCCTTGCCTTGACTCTCGGGCGGATCGACCTTGCGGATGCCATGGGCGATGAAATTGACCACGTCCAGGCGCGTGACGCCCTGCTGGTGCAGGTAGTACACAGCGTGCGAGTCCTTCTCGCCGAAGATGGCGACCAGCACGTTCGCGCCGGTGACCTCCTTCTTGCCGCTGCCGGAGGACTGCACGTGCATGATGGCGCGCTGGATCACACGCTGGAAGCCCAGCGTGGGTTGGGTGTCGACCTCGTCAGTGCCACCGACCGTGGGCGTGTTGTCGCGGACGAACTGGTCCAGGCTTTTGCGCAGTTCATCAAGATTGGCGGCGCAAGCCTTCAATACCTCAGACGCAGACGGGTTATCGATCAGCGCCAGCAGCAGGTGTTCCACGGTGATGAATTCGTGGCGCTGCTGTCGGGCCTCGACAAAGGCCATGTGCAAACTCACTTCCAACTCTTGCGCGATCATGCTGTCTCCAGGATGCACTGCAGGGGGTGCCCGGCTCGCCGGGCGGCGGCAAGAACGAGTTCGACCTTGGTGGCCGCGACATCCTTGGTATAGACACCGCACACACCACGACCTTCGTGGTGGATTTTGAGCATGATCTGAGTGGCCGACTCGATATCGTGGCGAAACAGGTCCTGCAGGACATAGACCACAAACTCCATCGGCGTGAAGTCGTCATTGAGCATCACGACCTGATAAAGCTTGGGAGGCTCGAGTTGCAGCGCCTCTTTCTCAACCACAACCGAGCCCGCGCCTTCACCGTCCGGATCCTTGGGGGGCTCCGACGAAGCGTGGATATGTAACGACCAGGTCATGAAATGATTCTAAGAGAGCATTCTGCGTCCTGCTCATCCATGTTGGAGTGACCTACCCGAAAACAAGGGGGTAAATTTCCCGGATATCGCAGCCCTTTTCAGGGCATCGCGGTGTCAACCATGACGCTGTGTGAAATTGGCCCGCGGCAGTTGCCCGACAAGCCCGATTTCAGCTCCCCGATGCGAACGGCTTCCCCATGTGCATGCGCCTAATTCAGGCGTTTGTCATCCCCCTAGAACCGTCCGTGGATTGGACAAGTTCTGTCACAACTGCGCCTTGACATGGGTGTGCGCGATGACCAGAATTGGCTGAAATTCACAGGAGGACAGGTATGGCCACAGGCACTGTCAAATGGTTCAACGACGCCAAAGGGTTTGGCTTCATCGAACCTGATGTAGGCGGGGGCGATGTCTTCGCCCATTTCTCCGCCATCCAGATGGATGGCTTCCGAACCCTGAAGCAAGGCTCCAAGGTCAGGTATGACCTGACTGTTGGCCCCAAGGGCTCTCTGGCGCAGAACATCCAGCCGATTTCGGCCGATGACGCGATCAGCGATACCGGTGATGCCATGGAAGACTTGCACTTCCGCGAGGTTCGAACCGGTGCCGGAGGCCGCTCACTGTCCCACTGATCATTTTTCTCGCGAGCCCACTCTCTGCACTGAGAGTCTCGACCCAAGCCCGGCTTTGTCCGGGCTTTTGTACGTTGGGGGTGCGTTGGGGGTGCGTTGGAGTGCACTTTCCTGACGGGGCCAGTGGCAGCGTCATCATCCGCGATTATCATCGTTCAAATTCAGTCAGCACCCCTACATCCTTCTGCAACTGCCATGGCCTACGACAACAACAACATCTTCGCCAAGATCCTGCGGGGCGAGCTGCCCTGCTTCTCCGTCTACGAGGACGATGCCACGCTGGCGTTCATGGACATCATGCCCCAGGCCGACGGCCATGTGCTGGTGATTCCCAAGGAGGGCGCCGAAACCCTGCTGGAGTTGTCGCCTGAAGCGGCCTCAGCCACCGTACGCACCACGCAGAAGCTGGCCCGCGCGGTCAAGCAGGCGATGGGTGCGGAGGGGATTTTCGTGTGCCAGCTCAATGGCGCGGCGGCCGGACAGACCGTGCCGCATTGCCATTTCCACATCATTCCGCGTTCAGGTGGGGAGGCCATGCGCATCCACGCCAGCGCACGCGCGGATGATGACAAACTGCGCGGCTTCGCCGAAGCCATCAAGAAGGCCTTGGCCTGATCCGGGATCCATCATGACCGCCGCCCATGCCACTGCCCCTGCTGACGCTCGTCGCCCTGCCCTTCCTGGGTAGTCTGATCGCGGCCCTGCTGCCCGCGAACGCCCGAAATGCTGAATCGAGCCTTGCTGGCTTGATCGCCTTGGTCTGCGCCGTCCAGGCCGCCCTGTATTTTCCGGAGATCGCCGCCGGAGACGTGATCCGCCAGGACATCGAATGGCTGCCTTCGCTCGGTCTGAACTTCAGCCTGAGGATGGACGGCTTCGCATGGATGTTCTCCATGCTGGTGCTGGGCATCGGCGCGCTGGTGATGCTCTATGCGCGCTACTACATGTCGCCGGCCGATCCGGTGCCTCGCTTCTTCGCCTTCCTGCTGGCCTTCATGGGGGCCATGAGCGGGGTGGTGCTGTCAGGCAACCTCATCCAGATCGCGCTGTTCTGGGAGCTGACCAGCCTGTTTTCCTTCCTGCTGATCGGTTATTGGCATCACCGCCGCGACGCCCGGCGGGGCGCACGCATGGCTTTGACCGTCACCGGCGCGGGCGGACTGTGCCTGCTGGCCGGGCTGCTTGTGCTGGGTCACATCGTAGGCAGCTATGAGCTCGACGCCGTGCTCGCCGCCGGCGCCAAGGTACGCGCCCACCCCCTGTACGCCACGGCCCTGGTGCTGATCCTGCTGGGCGCGCTGAGCAAGAGCGCGCAGTTCCCATTCCACTTCTGGCTGCCTCACGCCATGGCCGCGCCGACGCCCGTGTCGGCCTACCTGCATTCAGCCACCATGGTCAAGGCTGGGGTGTTCCTGCTCGCTCGGCTGTGGCCCGTGCTGTCGGGCACGGACGAGTGGTTCTGGATCGTCACCTGCACGGGGCTCATCACCCTGCTGGTGGGCGGCTTCTGCGCCATCTTTCAAAACGATTTGAAGGGGGTGCTGGCCTATTCCACGATCTCGCACCTGGGGCTCATCACCACGCTGCTGGGGCTGAACAGCCCGATGGCCGCGGTGGCGGCGGTGTTCCACATCATCAACCACGCCACCTTCAAGGCGTCGCTGTTCATGGCGGTGGGCATCGTGGACCACGAAACCGGCACACGCGACATGCAGCGCCTGAGCGGGCTGCGGCGGTACATGCCGGTCACCGCCACCTTGACGATGGTGGCCGGGGCAGCCATGGCAGGCGTGCCGCTCCTCAACGGGTTCATCTCCAAGGAGATGTTCTTCTCCGAAGCGGTGTTCGTGACCGCCGAGCCCTGGTTCGATCAATTGCTGCCGGTCGTCGCCGTGCTGGGTGGGGCGTTCAGCGTGGCGTATTCGCTGCGCTTCACGGTAGACGTGTTCTTCGGCCCCGACACCTGCAACGACCTGCCGCGACAACCCCATGAGCCACCGCACTGGATGCGCGTGCCGGTAGAGTTGCTGGTGCTGGCCTGCCTGCTGGTGGGCACGCTGCCGCAATGGTCGATCAGCGCTGTGCTGGGCACCGCTGCCATGCCCGTGGTCGGCGGCAAGTTGCCGACGTTCGACCTGGCTGTTTGGCATGGCTTCAATGTGCCGCTGCAGATGAGCCTGGTGGCCATGGCAGGTGGCATCGCGCTGTACCTGGCGCTGCGCAAGCCCATCGCCAATGGGCGCATGGTGCGCACGCCATTGCTGGGCCACCTCAACGGCAAGCGGGTGTTCCGCGGCCTGATGACCCTGAGTTCATGGGGGGCGCTGCATGCTGTCCGCCTGCTTGGCTCACGCCGCCTGCAGCCGCAGATGGTGCTGCTGATGCTGGTGACGCTGCTCGCAGCCGTGCTGCCGTTCTGGCTGCGGGCCACGCCCCCTGGCGCCTGGTGGGTGGGTGAGCGACAGCCGCTCACGTTCTCGCCCACCTTTGCGCTGCTGTGGGCCGTGGGCATCGCCGCGGCTTTCGGAGCGGCCTGGCAGGCCAAGTACCACCGGTTGACCGCGCTGGCGCTGATGAGTGTGGCAGGCCTGGTCACGGTGATCAGCTTCGCATGGTTTTCGGCCCCCGACCTGGCTTTGACGCAGCTGTCCGTGGAGGCGGTCACGACCGTGCTCTTCATGCTGGGCTTGCGCTGGCTGCCCAAGCGCCTCGAGGAGCACACGGACCGCCAGAGCCTGGGCAAACGCCTCAAGGCCCGGGTGCGCCGCACACGCGACCTGGCCGTGGCGCTGGCCGCTGGCCTGGGCATGACGGTGCTGTCCTATGCCGTGATGACGCGCTCGTTCCCGCACAGCATCTCGCCCTTTTTCCTGGAGAGGGCAGTGCCTGAAGGTGGTGGCGCGAACGTGGTGAACGTGATGCTGGTTGATTTCCGGGGCTTCGACACGCTGGGCGAGATCACGGTGCTGGGCGCCGTGGCGCTCACGGTGTATGCGCTGCTGCGGCGCTTCCGCCCCGCCCGAGAGAGCGTGAATCTACCGCCCCAGCAACAGGCCGTACCCGCCGACCTCAACACCGACCTGGTCAACGCGCAGACGGCCACCGACACGGCCCACGGCTACCTGCTGGTGCCCGCCGTACTGATGCGTTTGCTGCTGCCGGTGGCCGCCGTGATCTCGGTTTACTTCTTCATGCGGGGGCACAACGAACCTGGCGGCGGCTTCGTGGCTGGGCTGGTGCTCTCCACCGCCTTCATCATCCAGTACATCGTCTCGGGCACCCAGTGGGTGGAGGCCCACATGCATCTGGCGCCGCCCCGGTGGATCGCGGCCGGCCTGCTCATCGCCACGAGCACTGGCATGGGGTCGCTGTGGTTCGGCTACCCCTTCCTGACCACGCACACGGCGCACCTGGCGCTGCCCGTGCTCGGCGAGATCCACGTCGCCACCGCCCTGTTCTATGACATCGGCGTGTTCATGCTGGTGGTTGGCTCGACACTGCTCATTCTCACCGCGCTGGGCCACCAGTCGGTGCGAGGGCGCCGCAAGCCGGCCCGCGACACGGAAGGAGACCGCTGATGGAAATCGTGCTGGCCATCGCGATCGGCGCGTTGACAAGCTGCGGCGTGTGGCTGCTGCTGCGCCCCCGTACCTACCAGGTGATCATGGGCTTGTCCCTGCTGAGCTATGGCGTGAACCTGTTCATCTTCAGCATGGGCCGCCTGGCCGTTGACAGCGAACCCATCATCGTGAAGGGCGTGCCCGCGACCCTGCTGCGTTACACCGATCCAATGCCCCAGGCCCTGGTGCTCACGGCGATCGTGATCGGTTTCGCGATGACGGCACTGTTCCTGGTGCTGCTGCTGGCCCAACGGGGCTTCTTCGGCAACGACCATGTCGATGGCGTGGGAGATGCGGAATGAACGCCTTGATCCATGCGTTCACACAGAGCCTGATGCCCCACTTGGTGGTGGTGCCCATCCTGCTGCCCCTGCTCACGGCCTGCCTGCTGCTGCTGCTGGGTGACCGGCGCCACCGGCGCAAGACCGGGCTTGTGGCACTGGCCACTGTGACCAATCTGGTCGTGGCCTGGCTGCTGTTGCGCTGGGTGCGTCAGGGCGAGCAGCCCAGTGCCTATGGCGTGTACCTGCCGTCGAACTGGGAGGTGCCATTCGGGATCGTGCTGGTGCTCGACCGCCTGTCCGCCCTGATGCTGTTGGTGACGGGCGTGGTGGCCCTGGCCGCACTGCTGTTCTCCGTGGCCCGCTGGCACAAGGCAGGCGCACACTTCTATGTGTTGATGCAGATCCAGATCATGGGCATCAACGGTGCCTTCCTCACGGGCGACCTGTTCAACCTGTTCGTGTTCTTCGAGGTGATGCTGGCAGCATCCTACGGCCTGCTCCTGCACGGCTCGGGGCCCTCTCGCGTCAAGTCAGGCCTGCACTACCTGACGATCAACCTGGCGGCGTCCTCGCTGTTCCTGGTGGGCGCAGCCCTGATCTACGGCATAACGGGCACGCTGAACATGGCGGATCTGGCCGCGAAGATCCCACGGGTGGCCGCGGCAGATCGCCCGCTATTGCATGCGGGGTGCGCGATCCTCGCGGTGGCCTTCCTGGCCAAGGCAGCGATGTGGCCGCTTAATTTCTGGCTGGTGCCCGCCTACTCGAGCGCGGGCGCGCCCTCGGCGGCGGTGTTCGCGCTGCTGACGAAGGTCGGGATCTACGTGCTGCTGCGTCTGTCGACCTTGCTGTTCTCACCAGCTGCTGGGGTATCGGCCGGGTTTGGCAGCGCCTGGCTGCTCTGGGGCGGGATGGCCACGCTCGCCTTCGGCGCCTTCGGCATGATGGCCTCGCAGCGGCCGACCCGGCTGGTGGGCTTCGCCGTGATCGTGTCGTCAGGCACCCTGATGGCGATGGTGGGCCTGAACCGGCCCGAGGTGACGGCCGGGGCCTTGTATTACCTGCCTGTTTCCACCTTCGCCGTGGCCTGCTTCTTCCTGCTGGCGGAATTGATGGACCGTTCACGCAACCCCGACCCGGATGCGCAACGCGCCCCTGAGGACGAAGAGGATCACCTGCCGTTCGCCTTGGCGGACCAGGAACTGCTGGACGAAGACACCAACCTGGATGAGGATGAAGAAGCCTTGATTGGCCGCCCGATCCCCGCTGCCACCGCCATGCTGGGCCTGGGTTTCATCGTCTGCACCTTGCTGATCGCAGGCCTGCCGCCCTTGTCGGGCTTCGTCGGCAAGTTCGCCATGCTGGCAGCCTTGCTCGGAGAACCGACCCAACACGTGCCCGTGCCCAACTGGATCCTGATGGGCACCGTGATCGGTTCCGGCCTGCTGGCGCTGATCGCCTTGTCCCGCGTCGGGATCCGTTTCTTCTGGACACCGGTTGAACGGGGCGCCCCCGTGCTGCGCGCCGTCGAGGCCCTGCCCATTGTCATCCTGATCACGATCTGCGTGGCGTTCACGGTGCGGGCTGAAGCCGCCATGAGCTATGCGCGGGCCACGGTGGCATCCCTGTACCAACCTGCAGGCTACATCCGTGCCGTGCTGTCAGCCAAGCCTCTGCCTACGCCGACCAATGCCGACCGGCTCAAGCAGAACGCCGCCAGGAGATAGCCATGAGGACCCTCGTCAATCGACTCTTTCCTGCGCCGCTGTTGTCCGTGGCCCTGGTCGGGCTGTGGCTGGTGCTCAACCGCTCCTACAGCGCGGGTGACTGGCTGATGGCCATCGTGCTGGGCTTGGGCGCCCCTGCGCTGACGCGCTCGCTGCGGCCGACCACGGTGCACTTTAGCAAGCCCTGGGTGGCCATCAAGCTGTTCTTGCGTGTGGGCGGCGATGTGGTTGGCTCGAATCTGCGCGTGCTCAAGGGCACGCTGGCCAGTGGCGAGAAGCTGCCCGAAGGCACCTTCATCGTGGTGCCCCTGGACCTGCGAGACCCCAACGGGCTGGCGGTGCTGGCCGCGATCATGTGCGTGCTACCCGGTACGATCTGGTCTGAAATGGCCCTCGACCGCAGTGCTTTGCTGGTGCACATATTCCACCTGGAGGACGAGCAAGCCGAGATCGCAATGATCAAATCCCGCTACGAGCGTCCACTGATCGAGATCTTCCAATCCGGGAGCACCTCATGAGTCCCCTGCTCTTCAGCGCCATTGTGTTCACGATGGCCTGCTACATCCTGGCGATGTCCCTGGCGCTGGCGCGCATGGTGCGCGGCCCTTCCGCCCAGGACCGCGTCTTGGCCATGGACCTGATCTGGACCATCGGCATGCTGGCGCTGCTGGTGCTGGCCATCCGCTACCGCAACGCCGTGTACTTCGAGGCAGCGCTGCTGATCGCACTGTTCGGTTTCGTCAGCTCGGCCTGCATGGCCAAGTTCCTGCTGCGTGGCGAGGTGATCGAATGACCGGCTCCGGCGTACCCTGGTGGATCGAGATCCCTGTGGCGGTGCTGCTGATGCTCAGCGGCATCTTCACGCTGTCCGCCGCCATCGGGCTGGTGCGTTTTCGCACTTTCTTTCAGCGCATGCACCCACCGGCGCTGGCCTTCAGCTTCTCGGCCTGGTGCGTGACGCTGGCCTCCATCCTGTATTTTTCTGCGCACGACCACAAGCTCTCCCTGCATGCGTGGCTGATCATCATCTTCCTGTCGATCACGGTGCCGGTTACGACCATCCTGCTGGCGCGCACCGAGTTGTTCCGCAAACGTACAGGCGGCCACCGCGACATGGTGCCGCCCGCCTTGAGCCGCCAGATGGAAGCCCGCCGCAACGCCTCTGCGGCCAGCACGGACACGCACGACTGATCCTCGCCGTGCAAATCCCCGCTCAGCGCAGCATCGCATAGCCGATGGCGATGGCCGTCACCAGTCCCGCGGCATCCGCCAACAGGGCACAGGCCAGCGCATGGCGTGCGTGCTTGATTCCCACGCTGCCGAAGTAGACGGCCATCACATAGAAGGTGGTCTCTGCAGAACCCTGCATGATGGCGGCCAGCCGCCCGGCAAACGACTCCACGCCGTGGGTCTGCATGACATCGATCATCAGGCCCCGCGCACCGGCGCCCGACAGCACCCGCATCAGCCCCACCGGCAAGGCCGGCAGGAAGGCCGTGTCCAGCCCCATGGCCGCCACCAGCGAACCGATGCCCGACATCAACGCGTCCATGCAGCCCGCCGCGCGGAACACGCCGATGGCCACCAGGATCGCGATCAGGTACGGCACGATGTGGATGGCCACGCCGAAGCCTTCCTTGGCCCCGTCGATGAAGGCGTCGTAGACGTTGATGCGCTTGAACGCCCCCGCCAGCAGGAACAGCATCACGATGCCCAGGATCACCATGGCTCCGGTGGCACCGGCAATGCGCGAGGCCTGCTCCGCCGGCAGGCGGGCCAGCCCCGTCACGATGGCGGCCAGCACGCCCGCCACGGCCAGCATCGGCAAGGCGAAGCGCGCGCGCCAAAGCGGCAGGCGCTGGCACACGGCCACGGCCATCACTCCGACCAGCAGCGAGACGAACGTGACGAGCAGCGTGGGCAGGAAAATGTCGGCCGCGTTGAAGCTGGCGCCCAGCCCCTGCTTGACGGCGATGCTCTGGCGGATGGCGATCACCGACGTAGGGATCAAGGTCAGTCCCGCGGTGTTCATCACCACGAACATGATCTGGGCGTTGCTGGCGGTATCAGGCTGGCGTGTGTTGAGCGCCTGCAACTCGCGCATGGCCGTGAGGCCCAGCGGGGTGGCGGCGTTGTCCAGGCCCAGCATGTTGGCCGAGATGTTCATCGTCATCGCGCCCTGCGCGGGGTGCCCATTGGGCACCTCGGGGAAAAGACGGCGCAACAGCGGCGCGGCCAGCCGCGCCAGCGCTTCGACCATGCCGGCGCGCTCGCCCACCCGCATCAGGCCCAGCCAAAGCGCCATCACGCCTGCCAGGCCTAGAGATATCTCGAAGCCCGAGCGGGCTCCGTCAAACAGGGCCGTGAGCAGCCCCTGGAACACGCCCTGGTCACCCAGCAGGGTGCGCACGAGTGCCGTGGCACAGGCCACAGTGAAAAAACCGATCCAGACCCAGTTCAACGCCATGAATGGCGATGGTAGTGGGTCTGGTGGCCCTTCAAGGCATCATCAATCGAAGATGTCGCTCAACCAGGACTTGCGACGGTAGTTGCCGTAGTGCTTCTTGCCGTAATCGGAGTCTTCAAACTGGGGGCGGCCACGGTAATCCGGCGCAGGGGCCCGGTGCTGTGCTGGTGCCGCTGTTGCGGCCGGCGCCTCAGCGCGGGCACCCAGCTGGATCAGCTTGTCGAGCTCGCCACGGTCAAGCCAGACGCCTCGGCAGTTGGGGCAGTAGTCGATCTCGACCCCTTGTCGGTCGGACATCAGGAGCGTCGCGTCGGGGCAGACTGGGCATTTCATGAGGTGATCTCCAGATCATTTTATGAATGAAATATGAATAGAAAGCGCCTGAAAAGTTCCCTCTGCGCAAGTGATTCGTCCCCATTCAGACCACAGCAAGCTCCGGAAGGTCACGTCAACCACCACCCGGAAGCCGGCGTTAGACCTCCAACTTCGAAGTTCCCGCACATTCATGCACACCTCTGCCTCCGGTCTGGGCGCGGCACGCCTTCCCCTGCTCATCGCCTTGCTGTGGATCGCGGTCTTCACGCTCTTGCGGGCTGGTCTGCTGGCGCTTGTCGGCCCGCATTCTGTCCCCCCAGCCTTGTGGCTTGGCATCTTCCTCAAGGGCTGGATGTTCGACCTGGCCGTGGTGAGCGTCACATGCGCGCCTGTGCTGCTGTACGAAGCCCTGCTGCCCAACCGCTGGCGGCAGCATGGCCTGCACTGCGGCCTGCGCTGGATCTGGGTGTGGTTCTCGGTGCTGGTGATGCTGTTCGGCGCAGGCTCGGAGATCACTTTCTGGCTGGAATTCGCCACGCGCTTCAATTTCATCGCGGTCGACTACCTGATCTACACACAGGAGGTGATCGGCAACATACGCCAGTCTTACCCCGTGCCGGCGATCATGGCTGGCTTGGGCGCTCTGGCGGCCTTGTTGACCGTCCTGCTGAGACGACACGTCCAGTGGGCCAATGCCTTGACGCTGACCAGGCGACAACGCCTGGCGCTGGCCTTCGCGGCCGTGACGCTGCCGGCCCTAAGCCTCACACTGACCAATGTCGATCAGATGCAAGGCTCGGGCAACGCCTACGCGGAGGAACTGAGCGGCAACGGCCTGTATTCGCTGGCTGCGGCCATGCGCCGCAATGAGCTGGATTACGACAAGTTCTACCGTACCCTGCCGCAGGCGCAGGCCGACGCCATCCTCAAGGGCTTGGATGTGGAAAGGCAACCCTTGAGCCGGGCCGTCGCGACGGACGAGGAGGACCTCGCCTCCGACCCCCTGCCGTTCAAACGCCGCCCCCGCAATGTGGTGCTGATCTCGGTGGAGAGCCTATCAGCCACTTTCATGGACACCTTCGGCGGCACCAAGCACCTGATGCCTCGCCTGGAGACGCTGGCGCGCGAAGGCTTGCTGTTCAGGAACATTTATGCCACTGGCACCCGCACAGTGCGCGGCCTGGAATCCCTGTCGCTGGGGACACCACCCGTGCCGGGGCAGGCCATCGTGCGACGCCCCAACAACGAGCACCTGGCCACGCTGGGCGAAATCCTGAAGCCGCAGGGGGTAGAGAGCTTTTTCTTCTACGGCGGCTACGGCTACTTCGACAACATGAACGCCTACTTCGACGCGAATGGCTATAAGGTCATCGATCGAACGGACATTCCCAAAGAGGGTGTGGTGTTCGAGAACGTGTGGGGTGTGGCCGATGAGGTGATGTTCCAGCACGTCATCAAGACGCTGGGCACCGAAGCAGGGAAGGACCGCCCCTTCTTCGCCCACGTGATGACCACGTCCAACCATCGGCCCTACACCTATCCTCAAGGGCGCATCGACATCCCTTCGCCAGGAGGGCGCGATGGCGCGGTCAAGTACACCGACTACGCCATCGGCAAGTTCATCGACGACGCGAAGAAGCAGCCCTGGTTCAAGGACACCCTGTTCATCATCATCGCGGACCACGGCGCCTCGGTGGCCGGCAAGACGAAGCTGCCGGTGGATGGCTATCACATCCCGTTGATCATGTATGCGCCCGACTTTGTGCAGCCCGGCGTCTTCGACCCGGTGGTGAGCCAACTGGATCTGGCGCCCACCATCGTCGAGCTGATGGGCAAGAACGGTGACGATCACTTCTTCGGGCGGGCCTTCTTCGAACCCGGCCCGCCCCTGCAACGAGCCTTCATCAGCAACTACCAAGAGCTGGGTTATCTGCGCAACGGGGTGTTGACGGTGCTGCTGCCTAAGCAGCGCGTGCAAGCCTACAAGGTTGATCCGCATACCCTGGAGACCACGCCGACAGCCGTGGACGAAACCCTGGCCAACGAGGCCATCGCCTACTACCAGACCGCCTCGCGGGCGTTCAAGCAAGGGGCCTTGCGCATCGACATGCAGGGCGCCTGGCTGCGCAACGCACGACGCGATCCAGGCAAGGCCCTCAGGTGAACCGCACGCTGGGGTTGCCTGACGGGCGAGGCTCCAGTGCTCCAGTGCATCACCACGCAGATGATCACCGTGATGAAGATGGTAAGGTGAGCCATCTTGACCTCGAAAGCACGCCATGGCCAAACCCAACTATCAGTTCGAGAAGCGTCAGCGTGAGCTGCAAAAGAAGCAGAAGAAGGTGGAGAAAGCGCAGCGCAAGGCACAGGCAGAGTCCGCAGAGCCCTCCAGGCCCGTGGATTCGCCCATTGAGAACGAGACACCGCCCGCCTGACACAGTTTGGCCAGGCAAGCCGCCATCAGCCCCGCAAAGCCCTGACGGCGTGAATCAGGCGTAGCGGGAAACGCAGAGCGCTGTTATAGTGTGATCGACTGCTGCAGCTTTGCTTACCTCCGCAGCGTCTGTCGACATGCCCGTTGCCCCTGTGACCGGCATCTATCCTCAGGGGTGGCTTTGAAAGCCCCCCGCTTCCAGGCAAGCGTTGTCTGGCTTCGCGAACTCGGAGTTCGCTCCCTCCCCACCGCATCCAATCGGCCTTTTGCAGGCCTGCTCCTTCGGTGTCCATGGCGACACGCGGAGTCCCGTAGCGCGTGGCCCTTGTCTGGCTGCTTGTCAGCCTTCCCCATCAAGATACATCGGCTTCATGGCCAAAGAAGAACTCATTGAAATGCGCGGCGAAATCGCCGAAGTGCTGCCTGACTCACGTTTCCGCGTGACGCTGGACAACGGACACTCCCTGATCGCCTACACCGGCGGGAAGATGCGCAAACACCGCATCAGGATCCTGGCAGGCGACAAGGTGTCGCTCGAACTGTCGCCCTACGATTTGACCAAAGGGCGCATCACCTTCCGCCATCTCGAACCACGCAGCGGCGGGGCGCCCGCCCAGCGGCGCCGGTTCTGAACACAAGTTCCACAATTTTCTCAACGCCGCGACCACGCGTCTTCATGCGGCATCTCTCGAAAGGGTCCACCATGGACAACAAACTCTACGTCGGCAACCTGTCTTACTCGACGCGTGACGAAGACCTTCAACAACAGTTCTCGCAATATGGCCAAGTGGCCTCCGCCAAGGTCATGATGGACCGTGACAGCGGCCGCTCCAAGGGCTTCGGCTTCGTCGAAATGGTGTCGGCCAGCGATGCCCAGAACGCCATCCAGGGCGCCAATGGCCAGACCGTTGATGGTCGCGCCATGGTCGTCAACATCGCCCGGCCTCGCGAAGAGCGTCCCGGCGGCTTCGGCGGCGGTGGCGGCGGTGGTTATCGCAACGGCGGCGGCCGCGGTCGCTACTGAGCCTGCACTCCGCTTAGGCGGGCGACCATCCAGCAGCGCGATGAAAACTCACAACAGTCTTTCAGATCTGCGTGAATCGCTTCAAGCCACGGTAGACGCGCTGTACAAGCGCCGTGCCTGCGACGTGCCCGAAAGCTATATCGAGGACTACGTGGCGCTGGATTGGTTGAAGTGGGACGGTGGCGGGTTGAAACTCACCGTCACCGGCCAGAACATCTGCCGACAGGCCAGCAAACATCCCAGGTGACTCAGCACATTGGGCTGCTTGGGGCAAGATGCCCAGCGACCTACGGCGCGACAGCCCGGCCTCCAAGGCCAGCGTCATGAGCCTGCGTGCCGCCGTCAGAGACTTGCGGCACCATCCCTTTTCTCCACAGCGATGACCACGAGCCCTCTATGGCGCTCGACAAAGCTGCGGGATCTGCTACCGTGCATCAGGTAGATGGCCACATTCAATTGCGTGACCAGCACTTCTGCCAGTCCTCTGGCAGCGCCCTTCAATCACGCTTAGGAGACATTTCCATGTGGCATCACCTGTATATCGAGGATCCCATCCGTGCCGCGTTCATGTCGCACATGCTGTCTGGGGAAGTTGTCGGCGCGCTGTCCGAACCTGGCCGTGCCAACGCTGCGCTGTTCACCAAGCAGGACGTGGTCACGGCAGGCACGCACTTCTACTTCGCGCCACACGCGACGGAGATCGGCATCCAGCATGGCGCATCAGTGTGCCCGTTTCCGACGCGCGCCCAGGTTGGAGGATTGCTGGCTGGAGAGCGCAGCGTTCTGAGCCGTCTCTTTTAAGCCGGCAGCGCACCGATGAAATGGATCGATTCAGTGACGATCCTCTGATTTTTTCCGCTCTGGCAGAGGCCCATGAGCCTCTGCGGTTTCATCCCCCACATGGTCCGCGGACGTGGTGAGCACCATCAGGATGTCTGCGTACCAGACACAGTTCAGCCCCAGCAGGTCGTCCTGCGCCCGGTCGCGGCTGACCATGTCCATGCTTGACGAATGGATGCCCACAAGCGTCCACGCTGTTCCCCCCTGCCCCTGCTCCGTGTTCAAGATGACAGGTGCGCCGCTGGTGCCACGGTGGGTTCGAGAATCTGACAGGAAATAGCCCTGGCCTTGAAACCTGAGTCCGAATGAGGATGCGACGATGGCCTGGCGCGCTATGGGCAAGTGATGCACCGTATCGTGGAAGCCCAAAGGGAAACCAACAAGCAGCAGTGGTGTGCCGACGCTGACGGCTTGAAACCCCTGCAAAAGATGCGATGGGTTGAAGGCGTGGAGGATGTGCGGTAACGCGGCGCGATCCAACTCTATGACGGCCACATCCACTGTCCCTCCGGTGTCTGATGCATCCTTCCATACGCTCTTGCCTTCTTCATAAAGAAGCACCGAGAGCACGGTCGCATTCAACAGGTCATCTTGGTCGGCGTGAAGCTCGATCTCGACACGGTCAGGCCGATGCCCGGACGGCTCATCGAACAAAACATGGCGGCTTGTCACCGCATAAAGCCGATCATCGCGCTCGAACAGGAACCCGCTCGCAGCGGTGAGCACCCGATCACCATCGAAGGTGGTCAGCCTGGTCGTGGTCAGCAGGATAGGTTCAACCGTGTGGATGGCGCTGGACAAGGTATCACCCCTTGAGGATTTGCGTCTTGCGCATATCCTCAGCCGCCTTCCGTTTGGCATGTGCCAAGGATCTCAGTGGCGTGAAACCCAGCCGATTGAAAAGCACCAGTGCGATAACGACCAGTAGAAGAAAAGCGGCTGCGCCGACGACAATGAAGTTCATTGGCCATGGTACTCCCTATGCCGAGATTGCGCTTGACAACGCATCACCTCGACATTGAAGGCCCTGCCATGTCCGGGCGAACGGCCACAAAAAACCCCAGGTGGATCAACACGCTGGGGTTGCTGGATGAATGACCCGGCCACGCGCCGGTCAGGGCATCACATGTTGTCGATCATCACCTGACCGAACCCGGAGCACGACACCTGCGTCGCACCGTCCATCAACCGGGCGAAGTCGTACGTCACCTTCTTGCTCTGGATGGCCTTGTCCATCGAGCTGATGATCAGGTCGGCGGCTTCGAGCCAGCCCATGTGGCGCAGCATCATTTCGGCCGACAGGATCTCGGAACCGGGGTTCACGTAGTCCTTGCCAGCGTACTTGGGCGCAGTGCCGTGGGTGGCTTCGAACATGGCGATCGAATCCGACAGGTTGGCACCAGGGGCGATGCCGATGCCACCGACCTGGGCAGCCAGAGCGTCAGACACGTAGTCGCCGTTGAGGTTCAGCGTGGCGATCACGCTGTACTCGGCCGGGCGCAGCAGGATCTGCTGCAGGAAGGCGTCGGCGATGGAATCCTTGACGATGATGTCCTTGCCGGTGCGCGGGTTCTTGAACTTGGCCCACGGACCGCCGTCGATCAGCTCGGCGCCGAATTCCTTCTGGGCCAGGGCGTAGGCCCAGTCACGGAAGCCACCCTCGGTGTACTTCATGATGTTGCCCTTGTGCACGATGGTCACGCTGGGCTTGTCATTGTCGATGGCGTACTGGATGGCCTTGCGCACCAGGCGCTCGGTGCCTTCGCGCGACACGGGCTTGATGCCGATGCCGGAGGTGTCGGGGAAGCGGATCTTCTTGACGCCGAACTCGTTCTGCAGGAAGGCGATCAGCTTCTTGGCCTTGTCGCTCTCGGCTTCGAACTCGATGCCGGCGTAGATGTCTTCCGAGTTCTCGCGGAAGATGACCATGTCGGTCTTCTCGGGCTCCTTCACGGGCGAAGGCACACCCTTGAAGTAACGCACAGGGCGCAGGCAGACGTAGAGGTCCAGTTCCTGGCGCAGGGCCACGTTCAGCGAACGGATGCCACCGCCGACGGGCGTGGTCAGGGGGCCCTTGATGGAGACAACGTAGTCCTTCAGGACGGTCAGGGTCTCTTCGGGCAGCCAGACATCAGGGCCGTAGACGCGGGTGGATTTCTCACCGGCGTAGATCTCCATCCAGTGGATCTTGCGCTGACCGCCGTATGCTTTCTCGACCGCGGCGTCGACCACCTTGATCATCACGGGGGTGATGTCGAAACCGGTACCGTCGCCTTCAATGTACGGAATGATGGGGTTGTGAGGAACATTGAGCGAGAAGTCCGGGTTGACCGAAATCTTCTGCCCACCTTCGGGCACTTTGATGTGCTGATACATGGTTTTGGTCTCCGCGTTTGGCGATTCCGTGAACAACATGGCCATGGATGTCGGCCGTGCTGCCTGATTCTAAGCGAGCCCCTCTGTCAATCACGTGAGTGAAGGGCGCAATTGCATCTTAATTGGGCGGACACAAGGCTTGTGTGCCACACAGAATCGCACAGCCCCTGGGGTTCACGCGCACCAAGCCAGCCATTGCTCATGCAGACGGTGTGCCAGCCCCCAGGCGGCCGCGGTGCTCAGCAGCCCACCAGCCAGGCGCACGGCCCAGCGAGGGTCGGCCAGCCAGGGCCAGCGTATCGGCAGGCGGGCCGGCCAGCGCCATCCCTTGAGCCGGGCTGGCAGCCACCAGAGCACCACCGCGCCCGGCAGGGAAAAGACCGCCATCACCAGGGCGCCCTGCCCCGGCGTCGGTGCCAGGGCCGCGGTCATCACGGCACCGTAGAGCAGGCCGCAAGGCAAGGCCGCCCAGGCCATCCCCAAGGCCAAGGGGCGCACGGCGGACAACGCCGGTGCATGCGCGCCTGATGCCATGGAAGGGCCGGAGGGCACACCGCCGCCCCAAGTCTGCACGCGCCGGTACAGCGCCGTTCCATGCGCCTGCACAACGGCCGGCATGGCGCCACTGGCGACCATCCACAGGCCCAGCAGGAAGGTGGCGGCCAGCACCATCACCCAGATCGGCTGCAAAGCGGTGGCCCAGCGCGACCAAGCCGCCACCAGACTCATCGCGCCTGCAGCCAAGCCCCCCAGAACGGCATAGCCGAGCGTGCGCCCCAGCACCGCTTGACCGGAAACGCCGCGCGGCATCACGGCGGCGCACGGCGCGGCGCACATGGTCGCGCAATGAGGCAGGCCGGCCAGCCCCATCAGGAAGGCGGTGATCAGGAGGCTGTAGAGCATGGGCGAGTGTCCTGGGCCGTCATGCCCCGGTCATCATCAGATGATGCGGGAAAAGCGCTCCATCGCCTGGTCGGCCTGGAGGTGGCGATCAAACACCATCGCGATCGCCCGCACGAAATACCATCCGATGGGTGTGACGCGGACCCCATCGGGTTCCATGTCGACAAGCCCCTTCTCGACCATCGGGCCCAGCTGTTCGAGCTCGCGGGAGAAATACTGCCTGAAATCAATCAGATAGGCCAGCTCGATGGATTCGATGTCCACCCTGCCCTGGCACATGATGGCCATGATCACGGCCCGGCGAACCAAGTCGTCGCGGCTGAGGGTGAGCCCCCGCACCACGGGGAATTCACCCCGGCCGAGCGCGTCGTAGTACTCGTCCAGCGTCTTGGCGTTCTGGCTGTAGTGCGCCCCCACCCGGCCGATCGCCGACACCCCCAAGCCAATGAGGTCGCTGTCGGGGTGTGTGCTGTAGCCCTGGAAGTTGCGATGCAGGCGCCCCTGCCGGCGCGCCACGGCCAGAGGGTCGCTCGGCAAGGCGAAGTGGTCCATGCCGATGTACTCATAGCCCGCCGCCCGGAACTGGCGGATGGCGCGCGAGAGCATGGCCACCTTGTCCGCGCCTGCCGGCAGCAGCTTGGCGTCGATGCGGCGTTGTGGCTTGAAACGCTGCGGCAAGTGGGCATAGGCGTACAGGGCCACGCGATCTGGCTTGAGCGCGCTGACCTGCACCAGGGTGCGGTCGAAGCCTTGCGGGGTCTGCCTGGGCAGGCCGTAGATCAGGTCCATGTTGATGGACTCGAAACCGGCGCCGCGGGCCGCCACCATCAACTTGGCCGCGGATTCGAAAGACTGCACCCGGTGAACGGCCTGCTGCACCTCTGGATCGAAATCCTGGATGCCCAGGCTGAGTCGGTTGAAGCCCATGGCCGCCAAGCCCGCGATGCGCGCCTGGTCGACCGTGCGGGGGTCAACCTCGATGCCGTACTCACCGCCCGGCACGAAGCGAAAGGCCTCACGCAGCCAGCCCAGCAACAGCGCGATCTGGTCGTCGCTCAGGAAGGTGGGCGTGCCGCCACCCAGGTGCA
>DDJC01000118.1:2667-23129 GCA_002339015.1 Burkholderiales bacterium UBA1834 | reverse complement strand
GCGAAACCAACACCGACGACCTGTCGCCCGCCCCGGACGCCTGGAGCCGCCCCGACATCCCGATGCACTATCTGGCGATGCTCAAGAACACCCGTCCCGACGCGGCCTTCAAGCCCGAAGAAGACGGCAAGCGCGGCCCGATGCAGTTCATCGAGGACCTGAAGAAGAAGGGCAACCTGGTCGCCTACGTCGGCGACGTGGTCGGCACCGGCTCTTCGCGCAAGTCCGCCACCAACAGCGTGATCTGGGCCACCGGCGAAGACATCCCCTTCGTGCCCAACAAGCGCTTCGGCGGCGTCACCCTGGGTGGCAAGATTGCCCCCATCTTCTTCAACACGCAGGAAGACTCCGGCTCGCTGCCCATCGAAGTGGACGTGTCCAAGTTCGAGATGGGTGACGTGATCGACATCTACCCGTACGAAGGCAAGATCGAGAAGGACGGCGCCGTCGCCGCCAACTTCGAGCTGAAGTCGCAAGTGCTGCTCGACGAAGTGCAGGCCGGCGGCCGCATCAACCTGATCATCGGCCGCAGCCTCACCGGCAAGGCCCGTGAGTTCCTGGGTCTGCCCGCCTCGACCGAGTTCCGCCTGCCCCAGGCTCCCAAGGACACCGGCAAGGGCTACACCCTGGCCCAGAAGATGGTCGGCCGCGCCGTGGGCCTGCCCGTCGTCAATGGCAACCAGCAAGGCGTGCGTCCGGGCACCTACTGCGAGCCCAAGATGACCACGGTCGGTTCGCAAGACACCACCGGCCCGATGACCCGCGACGAACTGAAGGACCTGGCCTGCCTGGGCTTCTCGGCCGACCTGGTCATGCAATCCTTCTGCCACACGGCCGCCTACCCCAAGCCCGTGGACGTCAAGATGCACCGCGAGCTGCCCGCCTTCATCAGCAACCGCGGCGGCGTGGCCCTGCGTCCTGGCGACGGCGTGATCCACTCGTGGCTGAACCGCCTGCTGCTGCCCGACACCGTCGGCACCGGNNNCGACTCGCACACCCGCTTCCCGATCGGCATCTCCTTCCCCGCCGGCTCCGGCCTGGTCGCCTTCGGCGCCGCCACCGGCGTGATGCCCCTGGACATGCCCGAATCCGTGCTGGTGCGCTTCAAGGGCACGATGCAGCCCGGCGTCACCCTGCGTGACCTGGTGCATGCCATCCCCCTGTACGCCATCAAGGCCGGTCTGCTGACCGTGGCCAAGGCCGGCAAGAAGAACATCTTCTCGGGCCGCGTGCTGGAAATCGAAGGCCTGCCTGACCTGAAGGTCGAGCAAGCGTTCGAGCTGTCGGATGCCTCCGCCGAGCGTTCCGCCGCCGGCTGCACGATCAAGCTCAACAAGGAGCCCATCGCCGAGTACCTGAAGTCGAACATCGTTCTGATGAAGAACATGATCGCCGACGGCTACGCCGATGCCCGCACCCTGGAGCGCCGCATCAAGGCCCAGGAAGCCTGGCTGGCCAACCCCGAGCTGCTGGAAGCCGACAAGGACGCCGAGTACGCCGCCGTGATCGAGATCGATCTGGCCGACATCAAGGAGCCCATCGTCTGCTGCCCGAACGACCCGGACGACGCCAAGTTCCTGTCCGAAGTGGCTGGCACCAAGATCGATGAGGCCTTCATCGGTTCGTGCATGACCAACATCGGCCACTTCCGTGCCGCCGGCAAGGTGCTGGAAGGCAAGAAGGACATCCCGGTGCGCCTGTGGGTGGCCCCGCCCACCAAGATGGACGCCGCCGAGCTGACCAAGGAGGGCTACTACAACACCTTCGGCACCGCTGGCGCCCGCACCGAAATGCCCGGCTGCTCGCTGTGCATGGGCAACCAGGCCCAGATCAAGGAAGGCTCGACCTGCATCTCCACGTCGACGCGCAACTTCCCGAACCGCCTGGGCAAGAACACGAACGTGTTCCTGGGTTCTGCCGAGCTGGCTGCCGTGGCTGCCAAGCTGGGCAAGCTGCCGACGCCGACCGAGTACCTGGCCGAGACGGGTGTGGTCACCGCCAACGCGGACAAGATCTACCAGTACATGAGCTTCGACAAGATCGACGAGTACGTGGAGACGGCCAAGACCGTGAAGGCTGCCTGATGCCAGCCCGGCGTTGATGCTTCAGAGGCCCCTGCGCCTCTGGCAATGAACGCAAAACGGCCCGCCCGGAGTGATCCGGCGGGCCGTTTTCTTGTTTTTTCACTTGTCAGCTTCGGTTTATTTTTTGTCATCCAGCGTCAATCAGGGCTTCAGTCTTCCAATAAGCTGACCGAAAACACCGTTAATCCTTGGATGGGAAGGGAGTTTCCCATGAGCATCAACGTATCAGCCGTCACGGGCATCAGCCGCGTCACCCGCCCTGTTTCCAGCGACACCCAGATCGGTGTGTTGCAGCGTCGCCTCGAGACGCTGGACAAGCAGCGGGCCATCGCTGCCTCGAGCACTGATGAAACCGCCACCTACCGCCTGCAGGCCTTGACGCAGCAGATGGGCCTTTTGCAGACGCAGATCGGCCAGTTGCAGCAGGCTGCTGCCAGTGCAGCCGTTCAGCAGAACATCACGGAACCTGTGGACGACGAGAGCGAACAACCGCCACCGGACGACAACACGGTGAGTGAGCGCCCCCCTCAGGAACCCTCGCAGCCCCTGCCGTCGGCCCAGGCTGCCAGGGCGCCAGAGCCCCCGGCCGGACAAGCCAGCCTGGTCGATACCGGCCAGGATGAGGCCAGCGCCCAGCGGGATGCCGCTGCAGTAGCCCGTGCCCGTGCGGACGGTTCACTGGTCGGCTCCAACGTCGATACCTACGTCTAATTAGGCAGAGAGAACCGTCGAACAGGTCGGCGTGTTTTCGAGTCTCGCAGCAACAGCCTCAAGGAACTGCTCAATTGGAAGCTGGTGGCACCATCCGCATGCTGGACGAGCTCGTGAAGCAGGCCGACTTCGACAAGGACACGCCCGATGCGCCATACAGGCTGCGTGAAACCCTCACACTGATTCAGCCGCTGGGCTCGTGGTTGTCGCACGCCTGAGGAAAGGCGCTCAAGGCCTCTGCCCCTTGGCCTGCAGGGTGGCCATGGCCTGCTCCAGGCGGCGTGCCTCGACCTGTGCCCGGGCCTGACGCCGTTCGGAGTCGCTTTCGGCATCCTGCAGCAGCATCGCCTGGGTCTCGCGCAGATCCTTCATCGGCATCTCGTCGTTGAGCAGGCGCTGCGGCAGGTCGGCCAGCAGTTCGTTGGCCAGGGCCTGGCGCCGGGCTTGTGCCTCGGCGGTGCGGGGAAGCGCCTCGAGCAGTTCCATCTGCTTGGTGAAACGCAGGAAGTTCACCATGCGCGTGAGTTCGCGCTCCGGGTGCGGGTGCTGGGAGACCGTGCCCTTGAGCACCATCCACTCCATCGGCGACACAAAAGCAGGGCGGTCCGTGACCGGCCCGTCAATGGGTTTAACGGCCGGCTGACTCGCCAGCGCCTTGGCAGCGTCGGATTGCCCCGCCACCACGTCGGCCAGCTGGACTGAAGGGGACACCGAGGCTGAAGCCTGGGCGGACGCGGCCTCCAGCGGCGTCGCGCCTTGATCGGTCAGGGAGGTGGGCTCGGGAGAGGCCGAATACGTCCACCATGCTGCTGCCATCGCGCCCACGGCCACAGCACCCAGCGCCATCATCCATTTCCTGCCGGCTGGGGGGCTCATCAGAACTTGTGCCATCTCGTCATCCTTGTCCTCTCGGCGCGCGACCTGCCTTTTGGGCAGTGTCGCGCGCATCGGGCCTGCACGGCCCTGTGACAGACCCGGGGCACCATGGCCCCGAGGGTACTGCGGGCGATGCGCTTGGCCCCTCAGGCCGTCACATCGCCTTCAGGCGCTCAATAGCGCACCGGGCCCTTGGGCGTGACCGTGAAGCTGTAGGTCTGGCCATTGCCCGACATCAGCGTCGACAGGATCGCCGAGATGAAGCAGCCCTTGATCGACGGGAAGCTGGTGGTTCCCGAGAAGGTCAGGTTGCCATTGCCCAGCGACGACACGGGGCCTTCGAAGTTGATGGGGAATTCCACCGGCTTGCTGGTCTTGCACTGGCCGAAGGGGATGCCCAGCACCGAGGTCACCGTGATGTCGGCATACGCCGTGCCGGTGATCTTGAGGCGGCCGTTGTTGTCCAGCGCGACCGTGCCCGTGGTCTGGCCATTGGGCTTGACCGACAGGCCCACCGAGATGGGCAGCCCGATGATGCTGAGCGTCTGCTTGAAGTCAGGCACGTTCAGGTTGCCCGTCAGGCGCTTGGCGGTGATGTCGGCATCGGCCGTGAAGCTCGAATCGGCAGGCATCTTCACCGTCTGGCCCAAGGTCTTGAGGCCCACCGTGGCGTTCAGCAGCCACTCCTTGAGCGAGACCACGAAGTTGCCGTTCACGGGGTTGGCGGTGGATTGCGGGTCAGCCCCGGCGTACGAGCAGCTGCCCGTCGTGCTCTTGCCGGCGATGCGCTCACCCAGCCAGCTCAGCACCTGCGGGGCGGCCTGGAACTGCGTGACGATGTGCTCGCTGGGGAACAGGTCGAAGGTCACGTTGCTGAACTTGGCGCAGTACTTCTTCTTGAGCGAGACGGCCTGGCCCAGCGGGATGAACTCGTCGGCCTGACCATGGTACTGGTACAGCGGCACGGACACCTTGTCGGCCCCCAGGTCCTGCGCCAGCACGGCCTGCTTGGCGGCGGGCAGCGTGTCCAGGATCTGGTTCAGCGACTGGTTGGCCACCGTGAACTCCGCGACGTTCTTGTTCATCAGGTCGAACAGCGACTCGAACACGCACTGCTGCTTGCCCCGCGTGATGGCCGCCTTGCCGGCGGCGTTGGTCAGGTCGTTCAGGGGGATGGCGCTGGGGTACTGCGTCGCCAGGCCGATGATGCCGCCGAACAGGAAGCTGGACCCGTTGCCGCCGTCCAGGTAGCTGGCGGTGGTCAGGAAGTCACCGGGCACGCCACCGGCGGCCACGCCGACCAGGTTCACGTTGGGTGCGTAGGTGGCATGGCGCTGCGCGGCCCAGGCGGCGCTCTGGCCACCTTGCGAGTAGCCCCAGATGGCCGTCTTGGCATTGGCGCTCACGCCACCGGACGGAATCTGGCTGGCTGCGCGCACGATGTCCAGCACCGCATTGCCCTGCGATGCACCGGCCAGGTAGGTGGGTGTGGCGCCATTGGTGTAACCCTGGTAATCAGACACCAGCACTGCGTAGCCGGCGCTGAGCGCCGCATTGATGTTGGAGGTTTCGTAGTCGGTGCCCGCCTCCAGCTGCTGCGAGGGTGCGCAGCCTTGCGCCAGGCCATGCGTGCCGACCGCGTAGGACACGATCGGACGGGCCTGGAAGATGTTGCTCCACATCTTGGTGGGCACCAGCACCGTGCCGGTGACGATGTTGGCCGCGCCGAGGGAATCGGTCGAACGGTACATCACTTTCCACGCCTTGACGCCGGGGGCGTTGTCACCCAGGTTGACCGTGGTCGCCCGGTAGGAAATCAGGTCGCCGTTGTTGCCGGCCGGGATGGTGGCCGGGGCGTTGTAGAAGGCGATGCCGGTCGGCCCCTGCGTCGGTGCGGCGTAGGCCAGGCTGACCGCCATGGCCAGGCCGGCCAAGGGCATGGTCCGAAGGGCCCTGCGTGTGAAGGATGCAATCATGTTGTCTCTCCAGGCTAGTGAGGTTCGGAAATCGATAACGATTGCCGACTACCGACGATCGATAAATCGTCCATCGAATTCTGACGAACTGACACTTCACTTTCGCAAAGGGTTTTCCGCCTGATCGACAGGGCCCCCCGTCCGAATCCCGTGAATGCGGGGCCATCTGAGCGACACCGCGCTCCAGGGGAAACCCGCCCCTGAGCAGACAACATTTGTTGTCCATTTATGGTCAAATGAGATCCATTCAGGCTATATACCAGCGCTTGATGCCTCCCCTCCCACCCCACAGTTCATGAAGTCAACGCCCGGTTCAGACGCTCCTTCCTCGCGGGCCTACCGGGGCGAGTCCGCCCAGGCCCGACGTCAGCAACGTCATGAGCGGCTGCTGGAAGGCGCCTTCGAAGCCTTCGCCGCCCTCGGGATCGCGCGCACCACCATGCGCGACATCTGCGCCCAGGC
Organism: Burkholderiales bacterium UBA1834; assembly: GCA_002339015.1. GTDB lineage: Bacteria > Pseudomonadota > Gammaproteobacteria > Burkholderiales > Burkholderiaceae_C > Aquabacterium. Next base: position 17,020 of record DDJC01000118.1, on the reverse strand, counting down.
GCGCCTGACCGACCGCTACTTCTACGAATCCTTCCGCAACACCGAGGACGCCTTCGACGCCGTGCACCGCTGGCAGCGCGAGCTGCTGCTGCAGCGGGTGGCGCAAGCCATGAAGGACTCGCCACGCGGGGTGGAATCCATCGCCCGCGCCGGCCTGCACGCCTTCTACACTTTCATCAAGGAAGATCCGCGCCGCGCCCAGGTGCTGCTGATCGACGCCTTCAGCGCAAACCGCCAGAGCGCCGAGAAGGTGCAGCGCAGCCTGGAGCAGTACGCCACCCTGATCGCCGGCATCGCCCGCTCGCTCTACCCGCGGCTCAAGCGCGGTTTCAACCTGGAGATGCTGATGTGGGGCTTGCTGGGCATGGCCATCCAGGTCGGTACGGTATGGGCCCGCAACGGCTTCAAGGAGCCTGTCGACGAGGTGCTGACGTACAACCTCTACGCATGGCAGGGGCTGGAGACCTGGGTGAACAGCATGGCCCGCGATGCCATGGATGCGGCCCAGGCGCGGAGGCAGCGTGAAGGTGTCAGGCCAGCCACCCAGGGTGGCGATGAAGCCATCAACGAAGACTGAGCCGCCAATGCAGCTTCACCGCTCGGGCAGATCCTTGGCGGTCAGGTAGAGCCGCAGGTCGAACTCCACCTGGTGGTAATCGGGCTGCATGTGCGTGCACAGGGCATAGAAGGCCTTGTCGTGTTCACGCTCCTTGAGGTGGGCCAGTTCGTGCACCACGATCATCTTCAGGAAGTCGGCCGGCGCGTCGCGGAACAGGCTGGCCACGCGGATCTCGCGCTTGGCCTTGAGCTTGCCGCCCTTCACGCGCGACACCGCCGTGTGGGTGCCCAGCGCGTGCTGGATCACCTTGAGCTTGCTGTCGTAGGCTACCTTGCTGAGTGGGTCGGCCTTGCGCAGGTAACGCTCCTTCAGCTCGATCACGTAGTCGTACAGGGCCTTGTCGGTGCGCACCTCGTGCGGCTCGGGATAGCGGCGCGCGATGGTCTCGACCAGCTTGCCCTGGTCGATCAACTGGCGTACCTGCATCAGCAGGTGCTCGGGATAGCCCGCCAGATATTTCAGCGGGGTGGCGTTGCTCATGGCTTGACTCAGCGGCTGCTCAGGGCGCGATCTGCTCGGCATAGTCATACAGGGCGCCCAGGATGTCCTGGCCGCGTTCGTCGTCTTCCGCGAGTTGCTCGCTGAGCTTGTCGATGCGCTCGAAGAAGCCGGCCAGCGTGAGTGCACCGCCCTGCCCTTCGATCAGGCGGGCCTGGCAGTGCTGCGCCCAGCGCTGCTGCTCGGGCTCGCTCAACGTATGCGGGAAGTTGCGCGCGCGCCAGCGGAACAGCAACTCTTCCAGCCGCTCGTCGGCGAAGGCGGGCTGGCGGTCGAGCAGGCGCTCGGCCAGTTGCGTCGGCGTCATGCCGCGGATGCGCTGCAGCAGGCGGCGGTCTTCCTGGCCGATGAAGCCGCCGTACAGGTCTTCGTCCACGTCGGGCACCTGGTCGGCTTTGGGCCGCTGAAACACTTCGGGCCAGATGCCGGCCATCGAGGCGCCCTTGAGCGCGGCGATCTCGGCATGGCGCAGGGCCTGGTCCAGGTCGATCGACCAGCGCGTGGCCACCTCGGGGCTCAGCATCTTCAGGTTGCCGACCACGATGGGCGACTTGTTGATGTGAACGCTCTTGATCGGCAGGCGGCTCACACCCTCGGGCAGGTCCTCGGCCTTGGTGTACATGCGTTGGCGGATGGTGGCCGCGTCCAGCGTGAACAGCTCGGCCGGGTCCTGGCAGAGGTCCCACACGATGACCTCGTTCTTGTTGGTGGGGTGCGGTGCCAACGGCCACACCACGCCGATACAGCCCCTGTCCACGCCATACATGCCAGAGATGTGCAGAAAAGGCTTGCCCACGCCCATCTCGGCCACGACCGCATCCTTCTTGCGCAGGCGCAGGCAGAAGTCCCACAGGCGCGGTTGCTTCTGCTTGATCAGGCGGGCCAGCGCGATGGTGGCGCGCACGTCAGACAAGGCATCGTGCGCCGCCTCGTGCAGCAGGCCATTGGCCCGGGTCAGGTGCTCCAACTTGAAGGAGGGGCGGCCATCGTCATGGCGCGGCCACTCGATGCCCTCTGGCCGCAGCGCCCAGGTGCAGCGCACCACGTCGAGCAGATCCCAGCGGCCGCAGCCGTTCTGCCATTCGCGCGCGTACGGGTCCATCAGATTGCGCCAGAACAGATGGCGCGTGACCTCGTCGTCGAAGCGGATGGTGTTGTAGCCCAGGCCGATGGTGTTGTCGCGCGCCAGTTCACGCTCGATCAGGTCCGCGAAGGCATGTTCGGGCAAGCCCTTTTCCAGGCAGGTCTGCGGCAGGATGCCGGTCAACAGGCAGGATTCGGGCTCGGGCAGGTAGTCGGGCGCAGGGCGGCAGTACTCCATCACCGGCTCGCCGATCTCGTTCAAGTCGGCGTCGGTGCGGATCCCGGCGAACTGCGACGGACGGTCGCGGCGGGGCACGATGCCGAAGGTCTCGTAGTCGTGCCAGAAAAAGGTGAAATCGCTCATGCCCCGCACGATACCCGAGACCTGGCACGCCACCTGCCGCCGTGCCCCCTGTTTGCAGGAAACGCGCAGATTCATTGGGCAAACACGGGGGCCCAAGCGGCCTTGAGGCCGCTACATTGGCCGCTCGGCCTGGGTCAGGCCCGCCGCAGCAGCTGTTTCCATGAGCACCAAGATTTCCTCACGCATCGTCTCGACCACCACGCTCAAAGGCGGTGTGCGCTGCGCCACCCAGCGCGTCTCGGGCATCGACATCTTCACCTCGCACATGGGCATCCCCATCGTGCAGGTCTACCCGAAGGGCCTGGATGTGGCCAACCTGCAGCGTTCGCTCACCACGATGCTGGGCAAGTACCCGCTGCTCGGCGGCCGCATGCGCAAGGATGCGCAGGGCTTGCCCTGCATCGAGGGCAACGACGCTGGCGTGCGCTTCAAGGTGCACCAGTGCGACGGCCCCCTGCCCGCCTATGGGCCCAACAACCACCTGCACCCACTGCTCAAGGGCTTTCACACGCCCATCTACCCCTGGAACATCTTCAAGGACAACCAGCCGCTGTTCGAGGTCGATGTCTACCAGTTCGCCGATGGCGGCGCCATCCTCAGCAACACGGCCGCGCATTCGGTGATGGACGGCACGGCCTACTGGCACTTCATGGTGGATTGGGCGGCCTGCGCCCGCGGTGAAGACGTGCCGGATCGGTCCATGGAGCGCGAGCAGTTGATCGAGCTGGGCCAGGCCCATCTTGAAGCGCCCTACACGCGGGGCTATGTCTACGAGATGGGCTGGCGTGACCGCATCCGCATGTACGCCGGGCTGGGCTGGCAGCACCTGGCCAGCATCGACAAGGATGTGTTCCGCATCCCGGCCGCCACCATCGAGCAATGGAAGCATCAAGCACGCGCCGAATTTCCGGATGCCGATGGCGTAACCACCGCCGAGCTGGTGACGGCCCACTGCCTGAAGGTGCTGAACCCGCTGTGGCAGCACCGCCGCGACCGCTGCCTGGGCCACGTGATCGACCTGCGCTACAAGCGCCGCCTGCGCGTGCCACGGCACTTCTTTGGCAACGCGCTGGGCCATGGCGAGGTGATGTACACGGCCGATGAGCTGGACAGCCAATCGCTGGCGGCCATTGCGTTGAAAAGCCGCATGCCCGCCGACAGCCTCACCAACGAGGATCTGCTCGGCTACCTGGGCCTGATGGAGCGCGCCCGGCAGGCGAAGGGCATTCTCAAGCTGATGATGCGCTCCGTCGGACGCACGCTCGATGGGGGGCTGGTGCTCAACAACTGCAGCCACTACCCCATGTACGAGATCGATTTCGGCACGGGCCGCCCCAGCTGGCACGACGCCACGCGCGTGGTGTTCCGCATGCTGATGATCATCCCGACGCCGGAGATGGACGGCGGGGTGGACATCCACCTGACCGCGCTCAAGCCCGAACTCGAGGCCATGCGCCGCGCGCAGCCGCGCTGAGCCCGAACACCAAACACGCGCACCCAAGAAACCGGCCCGGCGGCCCAACCTTGTCGGCTGGATCACTCGGGCCGGACGCTTCAGGCCGGGCGGCCTGAGGCGAATGCAGCACCATCGTACGGTGCCGCCTGGAATGGTGGCTCACTGGGCGCGGCGCACGTTGGCGGCAGCGCTCACGGTCGTGTCCTTGGTGGCAGGCGCAGCGGTCTGCACAGCCGGGGCGGCCTTGGCAGACTGCACATCCGCGGCCTGGAAGCCGGCGGGCAGATCGTTGGGCAGCGGGCCTTGGGCGCGGGCCTGGGCCAGCTCGGCCTGCACTTCGGCGCGGGTCAGGGCCTTGCCGGTGTCGGCAGCGAAAGCGCCACCAGCCAGCAGGGAAGAAGCAAGCATAACGGAGAGGGTCAGACGGGTGTTCATGGCGGTTTCCTTTCAGGTGGGTCGGTCTTGAGCGATCGATGGGTTCACTGTATTGACTTCGCCTGCGCGAATAAACCGCCACGCATAAAATGGTTCATTGCTGATTTTTAAATAATCCGCCATGGACCAGCTCCGCAGCATGCGTGTCTTTGCCCGGGTCATCGACGAAGGCAGCTTCGCCGCCGCCGCACGAGCGCTGGACCTGGCCCCTGCCGTGGTCACACGCCTGGTGGCCGAGCTGGAATCGCACCTGGGCGCCCGCCTGCTCAACCGCACCACGCGCCGCCTGGCCCTGACCGAGATCGGTCAGGCCTATCTGCAGCGCGTGCGCACCATCCTGACCGAGGTTGACGAAGCCGAATCGCTCGCCGCCTCGCAGGCCGCCGAGCCCGCCGGGCACCTGCGCGTCTATATCCCGCCCAGCATCTCGGTCTGGCTGGCCGGGCAATTGGGCACCTTCCGCAAGGCCTATCCCGGCATCACGCTGGACTGGATCTCGCCCGCATCGGCCGGCGGGCTGGATGAAGGCTGTGACGTGTCCGTGCTGATGACGATGCACACCGAACAGCTCGAAGGCGGCTTCGTGGCCCGGCCGCTGGCCCGCACAGACGTGGTGATCTGTGCCTCACCCACCTACATCGCCCGGCACGGCCAGCCGAGCAACGCGGCCGAGCTGTCGCAGCACGATTGCCTGGTGGCCGTATCGCCCATCTCACCACGCGAATGGTTTGTGAGCAATACCGCCAGCGGCGAGAGCACGCCTCTGCCCATGCGGGTGGCGCTCACCTCGAACCATGTGGAAACGCTCAAGGCCGCGGCCCTGGCCGGCATGGGCGTGGTGGCCCTGCCGAGCTACATGCTGGGCGATGCGCTGCGCGCCGGCACCCTGGTGCGTCTGCTGGCCGACATCCCCGTGCAGCGCAACTACGTGATCCACGCGGCTTACCCGTCGCGGCAGTACCTCCCGGCCCGCACGCGCGTGTTTCTCGATTTTCTGGTGTCGTGCTTTGGTGGCAAGCTGGACCGCGATCCCTGGTTGGACGCACTGGCCAAGTCGCCGCCACCCGCCTCGCTGAGGCAGGGGCGCAGCGCTTACAAAGGGCCGTGAATCAGCGCTTGCGCACCACCACGCTGCCCACCGAGTAGCCAGCGCCGAAGGAGCAGATCACGCCGTAGTCACCCGATGTCAGATCATCGTGGTACTCATGGAAGGCGATCACCGAACCGGCCGAGGCCGTGTTGGCGTACTCATTCAGGATCAACGGCGCGATGTCAGCGCCGGCATCCGCGCCCACCAGCTTCTTGATCACGAACTGGTTCATGCCCTGGTTGGCCTGGTGCAACCAGTAGCGGCTGACCTGGGTGCTCTCCAGGCCCAGCGTCTTGAGGTGATCTTCGATGTGAGCCGCGGCGATGGGCACCACCTCCTTGAACACCTTGCGGCCTTCCTGGCGGAAGGTCTTGTCGCGGGCGTTCGGGTCGCTGTCCTCGCTGCGGTTCATGAAACCGAAGTTGTTGCGGATGTTGTTGGAGAACTGCGTGGCCAGCTTGGTGCCCAGCACTTCCCACTGGTCATCCGACGTGGCGGTGTCGGCGCGTTCGATCACCACCGCCGTGCACACGTCACCGAAGATAAAGTGGCAGTCACGGTCGCGCCACTCCTGGTGGGCGGAGGTGATTTCAGGGTTGACCATCAGCACGCAACGTGCAGTGCCCGAGCGCACGGCGTTCACGGCCTGCTCGATGCCGAAAGTAGCCGACGAGCACGCCACGTTCATGTCAAAGCCGAAGCCGCCCGCACCCAGCGCCTGCTGGATCTCAATGGCCATGGCCGGGTAGGCACGCTGCATGTTGGCCGACGAACAGATCACGGCGTCGACATCGGAGGGCTGCTTGCCGGCGGCGGCCAGGGCCTTGCGGCCGGCATCGGCGGCGATTTCCGCCATCAGCGAGAGCTGGTCGTCAGGGCGTTCCTGAAAACGCGGGTACATGCGCGAAGGATCCAGGATGCCGTCCTTGTCGAGCACATAGCGTTGCTTGATGCCGGAAGCCTTCTCGATGAACTCTTCGCTGGACGGCGCCAGGGCCTGCATCTCCCCGGCGGCAATCTGCGCAGCGTGCTGCGCGTTGTATTGCTCGACGTAGGTGTTGAACGACGCCACAAGTTCGGCGTTGGTGATGGTGTGCTCTGGCCGGAACAGGCCGGTGCCGCTGATGACGACTGGGATCATGGCGTTTCCTGGCTGGCGCTCACGCCCCGCAGGGGCTGGCCGGGTCGGCGCAACTCCTGCCGGACATCCCGGACGCCTGCCGGTTTGATCGGTTGATGGGGAAGCAGCACGCGCCCGCCAGGGCGGCAGACGCGTCTGAATGCAGGGCGATATGTTAAATCCTCCAGCCGCGCTTCGCCTGAACCAACCCCGCAATGTCCGAAATCATCAATTTCGGCTTTGAAAATAAAAAGGAGGCCGACTGCGTCCTCAGCCGGCCTGTAAAGGCGCATCGCGCCGGGTAATTTTCTGATTCTGCTTATACCTCGCGAGGAGGCGGCCGTGGCCGCCCCCACTCCCTTTTCTTGGCGTTCCCTCGTTTCGATTACTTCTTGATCTGGTTGCCGACCACGCCGCCGACAGCGGCGCCGCCGATCGTGCCTGCAGCGCTGCCGCCCGTCAGCACGGAGCCGGCCACGCCGCCGATGGCGGCACCGGCTGCCGTGTTGCGTTCACGGGCAGACATGTTGGAACAGGCTGCGGTGCTGGCGATCAGCGCGACGACACCGGCGATCTTCAGAGCATGGATTGCGTTCATGGTGATCTCCTCAGAGGTAGTGGGATGAAACAAGACAACTTAGCGGCGGGTACCCACGGCCTCGATGTCCACACGACGATCGGGTGCCAGACACTCGATCAGGCCCTTGTTGCGCGGTCCTTCCTTGCCCTTGGCATCGCATTGGGTGCCCGTGGTGGGCTGGCTCTCGCCGCGGCCTTCGGTGAAGATGCGCTCTGCCGGCACGCCTTGTTCGATCAGATAAGACTTGACCGATGCAGCGCGCTTCTCAGACAGCGTCTTGTTATAGGCCTCGGTGCCGATGCGGTCGGTGTGACCCACGGCCACCACAGCCTCCAGGTTCAGCGTCTTGAGCTGATCGGCATAGGTCTTGAGCTTGTCGCGGCCTTCAGCGGTCAGCTGCGACTTGTCAAAGGCGAACAGGGTGTCGGTAGGGATGCTCACCTTTTCGGAGGTAGGCATCGGGGGAGGAGGCGGCACAGGCGCTGGCGGCTGTACCACGGGCGCTGCCTTGGGTGTGCAGGTGCCGGCTGGCATCAAATCACCATCACAGGCGCAACCTGCGGGAAACTCGCTGCCGACCACCTTGGTCTGGGCGGCCAGTTCGACCGTCCAGTAGCCGGTACGCCAGCACTGACCGAAGTTGTTGCGCGTGATCACATCCTGGGAGTCCAGCACATAAGGCACCGGGCCGGAGCCGGCGCGGTCCACCTTCAGCGGCTGGGCGGGAGGCGTGGCCTGCGCATGGACGGATGCGCTCACACACAAGGCCGCAGCAGCGGACAGCCAGGAAAGATGATGGGGCTTCATGCAAAGTCCTTTCTGTGGATCGCTTTGGTCGATCGCTTGTTGATATGAACTGGATTGTGGAAATACCCGTACAACCTGCATGTCGGCGCGACCCGGCTCGTTTTGTAGGCATTCCCTGATGCCGCCGTCAGCCCCATCCGATCCTGGTTTTATGGGCGTTTTTCGATTAAATTGCAGGTGTAGGCCGATGCCTACAAAGGGATCAGGGGGACCCCACAGTCTTCCCGTCGAAAGATGACCGACGGTCATCATCCAACCCCTTAAGGTACCGTCACAGCGCAATCATTGAATGCGCGAGCGATACCCCTTTGAGGAGAATCTGGTGCTGATTAATCTGGGCTTGTTTGACGATCACGACATCGTGCGAGCCGGCTTCCGCTACATCCTGAGCCAGCACAGCGACATCGAGATCAAGGCCGAGGGCAAGACCGGCCGCGAGGCGTTGTCTGCGGTGCGCGGCCAGGACCTGCATGTGGCTGTGATCGATTTGTCCATGCCGGATCTGTCGGGCATGGACGTGCTCAAGCAGGCCAAGGCCATCAAGCCGGAGCTGGCCATCCTGATCCTCAGTGCCTACTCTGAAGACCAGTACGGTCTCAATGTGCTCAAGGCAGGCGCCAGCGGTTTCCTGAGCAAGGAGCTGGCGGCCGAACAACTCGTGTCGGCTGTGCGCACCGTGGCCGCCGGCCGCCGCTACATCAGCCCTCGCCTGAGCGAGATGCTTGCGCTGGGCTTGACGCAGGACATCGAGCAGCCGCCCCACCTGCGCCTGTCCGAGCGGGAATTCCAGATCTTCTCCAAACTGGTGGTGGGCCGCAGCGTGACGGAGATCGCGGACGATCTGTGCCTGAGCTCCAAGACCGTGAGCACCTACCGCAGTCGGCTGCTGGAGAAAATGGGCTTCAAGACGAATGCCGACCTGACCCAATACGCCGTCAAGAACAACCTGATCACCTGAGCCTGCCGTCATGAAGCCCGCGCTTCCATTACCCGACACAAGCCAGGCACGGCGCTCCGCGCTGGTGGGTGGTCTGGTGCCCTCGCTACGGCGGGCTTTGTCTCTGCACGCTGATCGGGATGCCGATCTGGCCCAAACGGTGGATGTTCCCGCATCGGCCAAGACATCCACTGCCGGTACGCAACCCGACGCCAGCATCCAGCCTCGTCGTGTGTCAGGGCGGCCAGTGAAGGTTCAGATTGTCGAAGACCTGCCGCGCGTGCAGCAACTGCTGCGCCAGCTGGTCGAGCAGCCTGGCCGCTTCGAGGTCACGGGCATTGATGACACCGAACAGGAGGCCTTCCAACGCAGTCAGGCACAACCGCCTGATGCCCTGGTCGTCGACCTCAACCTGCGCCAAGGATCAGGCCTGGGTTTGATCCATGCAGTGCGCAAGCTGTACGGCGCCTCACCGATCGGACCTTTGGTGATCGTGGTGACCAACCACACGATGCCGGTGCTGGAAGCTGCCTGCCTGAAGGCCGGTGCAGATCATTTCCTGGACAAGAGCCGCGAGTTGCCGCGCCTGTCGGCCTTGCTGAACCAGGCCTTCCCTTGAGCTGACAGGGGCAGGCGGAGCTGTCTGCTCCACCCTTCCCTACTTACCCGCCTCAGAAGACGCCGTTGCAGGCGGTGCGTCCGCGCCAGGCGTCACCGGCGGTACCATGGGAATCACTGCTTCGATGCGGGTCCCCTGCCCTGGCGCTGTCTGGACGGTGAAATGCCCTTGCAAGGCCCTGACCCGGTGCTGCATGCCAGCCAGCCCATGCGTGAGGTGATCTGGCTGGAACTGGGCAATGCCGATGCCGTCGTCCTTCATGCACAGCACGTAATCGCCACCGCGTTGTTCCAGGATGACCTCGAACACGCGCGCTTGAGCGTATTTCACCGTGTTGTTCAAGGCTTCCTGCACCAGACGGAAGAGGTCGATGGCGATGTGGGGCGGCACCTGAAGGCTTTCGTCGGGCATGACCACGTCGCAGGCGATGTCCGCACGGTCGCAGGCCTCCTGGACGTGCCACTGGATGGCAGCCGCCAGCCCCAGATGATCCAGCAGTGAAGGGCGCAGATTCTCGATCACACGGCGCTTGAGGTTCACCGCTTCGTCCAACGCCCCTGAGAGCTGCACCAGCCGCTCCTGCACCGGCACCGGCGACATCGAGGCATTGCCCTGCAGCCAGGCCACATCCAGCTTGGCCGACGTCAGGATGGCGCCGAACTCGTCGTGCAGGTCACGCGCCAGCGAACTGCGCTCACGCTCGGCGTTGCTCTGCAGGTAGGTGGACAGGGCCGACAGCTCCTCGGTGCGCTCGGCTACCGCCGTCTCGAGTTGCTCGGCATGTTCTTTCAGGCGTCGGCGGCTCTGCTCCCGCTCATGGAAATTGCGGACCATGATCGTGCCCAGGATGGCCAGGAAGGCCATGTTCAGGAACACCACCAGGCCCACGCCCCAGCGCTGTTGCTGGAACAGGCGGGTCAGGGTCTCAGAGCGTCCCGTGAACTGCCGCCCCAGTTCGTCGTCCAGCTTGCGGCTGGTCATGGCGATCTGCGCCATCAGGTGAAGTCCGACATCCGTGTGCAAGGTGGCCAGCGCCATGCCCGGTTGGCGATCACGTGCCATGTGCAAGCTGACATTCAGCTCATCGAGCTTCTGTTCCAGAAGCGTGCCCAGTTGAACCGCGTCCTTGCGCAGTGGTGATTGGTCGCCCAGGGTGGACAGCAGGCTCGACTGCGCCGATCTGGCAGCGCTCACGGCCTTGTCATAGGGCGCGAGGTAGCGGTCCTCCTGAGTGATCAGGTAGCCACGCTGACTGGACTCGGCCGCCAGCACCTGCTCTCGCACCCGCAGCACATAGGCTTGGGCCTGGGCTGCTCGTTGCGACTCGATGCGATTGTCCGAAATGTCTGAATACGCCAGTTCGGACACCGCGAACACCAGCACGGACACCACCGCCGTCAGCACCAGTGCCAACAGCACGCGCGGCGGCACCGCCTCGTACCAAGCCACGGCGTGCTCCCCGGCGGGGGCGTTCGAAGGGGAAGAAGACAAACAAGGCTCCCTTGATGAGACAAACCTCTGACGGACCAGACCCGATCCTGCCAGAGGCAACTGCCATGATTGTGCCCAACTTGTCACCGCATGCAAAAAGGCCGACGGCAATGATTGCCATCGGCCAAAGGTGCCCCCGCAGGGGGAGACAAGGGCACCGAACAACCCGGTTGGGTGGTCTGTCAGGGCATCAGGCTCGTCGGAACAAGCCCAGCACCAGGGACACCACGAATCCGATCAGGAAGATGAAGAACAGTACCTTGGCGATCGATGCGGCGCCGGCGGCGATGCCACCGAAACCGAAGACCGCGGCGATCAGGGCGATCACCAGGAAGACAGCGGCGTAGTGCAGCATGATGGGTCTCCTGTCACTCGGGGTTGAAAGACTGGCCGGACGCTGGGGCTCAGCGGCGGGCGGCCAGGGCGCCGATCACGATACCGACGGCAGCGCCGACACCGATGGCTTGCCAGGGATTGGCGTGCACATACTCGTCCGTGGCCTTGGCGGTCTTGCGGGCTCGGTCGCTCACGTCGGTACCAAAGGCGTTCAAGCGATCCTGGGCTTGACCCAGGGCTTGACGCAGGCGGGCGGTCACGGCGCCAGCGTGGTCGGCAGCGTCTTCACCCGCCGAGTTGAGCAGAGTGCGTGCCTCCACGAGGATCTTGTCGAGTTCCTTGGCGGCGATTTGAGGGGTTTTGCTCATGGTGCTTCTCCTGTGCGTAGGTTGCTGGTTCCGGCGGGATAGGCGGCAAAGGCGGATCAGCCGTTGCTGGCCTTGAGCCGGATGTCGTTCTTGACAGCCTTGACGCCCTTGACGTTGCGGGCCAGGTTCACGGCCTTGGCGGCTTCCTCGGCGGTATTGGCGAAACCGCTCAGCTGAACCGTACCCTTGAAGGTTTCAACCGAGATGTTCAGCGCACTCACGGTCTTGTCCTCAACGAAAGCCGCCTTCACCTTGGTGGTGATGACGCCATCGTCCACCGTTTCGCCGAAACTGGCTTGCTTGGAGGTGCTTGCACAGCCCGTCATCAGGACCATGGAACCACCGGCCAGGGCCGTCAGAGACACAAACAGCGGGGTAATCAAGAGGCTAGATCGCTTCATACTGAGCTCCAGTCGATGTCAAGATTGGGTTGTGCGCTTGTTGTCAGGCCCATTCCTGGCGTTTGTCTGCACAACCCCTTTGGGTGATTCCAATGTAAGAATGTCCGGGGCTGAAGACTGTCAGCCCGGCTTGATCACCACGGACAGCCCTTGCTGATCCCTGTGTCAGGCGATGCTGACAGTGGCGGTGCCGCAAATCAGGTTGAACGCCGAGCATGGCCGGCATGTCATGCGCAAACTCACGTCCGGGCGGACGTGCCATGCGATGCATAAAGACACGCAGTCGATCGCCCCGTCGCTGTCCAGGCGTCAACGCCTGGTTCTGACGCTGGCCGCATGCTGGACACTGGTGGTGCTGGGCAGCACCTGGCTGGTAGACAGGCAACGTATCGATCAGTACTTCGGGCAGGTCATCAGTGATGCCAAGCAACGCGCCAGCATGGCGCACGATGGCGTCCAGACCAGCTTTCAGCAGACAGCCGCCCTGGGCCAGGTGCTGGCCGATCAACCGGCATTGCGCGAGTTTCTGCAGCGCAATGCCTTGCCGCCGGCACAGCCCGCCGCCTCATCTTCCCAGTCCACCCAAGATGGGCTGCGCGAAGGCCTGCTGGCCCGCCCGGATGTGGTGCGCATGAGCGAGGCCCTGGCCACCCTGGTCAAGGGCTTTCGGCTGCGCCAGGCCTTCCTGCTCGATCAGCACGGCCATGTGCTGGCCGACAGTGGCCACGCCGACAGGGAGCGCTCCATGATCGGCGCCAACGTCCATGAGCATCAGTACCTGCTGGACGCGCTGGACAAGGGGCGAGGCTTCCAGTTCGCGATGGGCGGCATCAGCCATCAGCCAGGCTTCAACTTCGCTACCCGCGTGGCGGATGCAGACACCCCACTGGGCGTGCTCGTTCTCAAACTGGATGCGGATGCCTTGGCCGGGGTCTTCGCGGACGCCACCGGCCGTGAAGTGATGCTGACCGACAGCAATGGGGTGGTGGTGGCCGGCAATGTGACCGACCACCACCTCCGCCAGATCCCGATGCAGCCTTACCCCAACGGCCGCGAAGCCGAGTTCAACGCCTTGTACCGGCAGATTCCGCAACGGCTGGACTGGGCCATGGACACGGTCACCATCGGCGAGCGCCCATGGCGCCTGTTGCGCATCAACGGCCACAACGTGGCGGCCCTGTCGCAACCGCTGGACCAGTATCCCTACATGGCATGGGTGCTCACGCCCCTGAGCCGCACGGCTTCCATCCATGGCTTGAGCATCGCCGGGGGGCTGGCCACCCTGCTGAGCGGCTACCTGCTGTTGTGGATGATGTGGCGCAGGCTCGAACGCGAGGGCATCGTCGAACTGGCCCACCAGGATGCGCTGGAATCCACCGAGGGCCTGCCACTCACGGTGTTCCGCTACAGGGTCGACCGCGATGGCCAGGGCCGCTTCTCCTACCTCGGTCCGGGCGTCAAGGAATCGCTGGGCATCACGCCCGAAGCCTTGCTGCAGGATCCGCAATGGCTATGGTCACGCGTGGCCGCGGACCAGACGCTGCCGCCCACGCACGCCGTGGAGCTCGTGCTGCCCGGCCCGGAGCATCGCCGCTGGATCACCCTGGGCAGCACGGCCCGCCCTGCCGCCCGCGGAGAGCAGATCTACGAAGGCTACTGGATCGATCGCACCCTGCAGCGCGTGACGGAGCTGCGCTTCGAATCCCTGTTCGAGCATGCCCCCCTTCCCGTGATGCTGTGTCACCGCGAGCGGGGCATTCTGCGCTGCAACGCGTCCATGCTGCGAGTGTTCGGCGCAAGCTCTTTCGAGCAGCTGCGCGGACGTCTGCCCTGGAAACCTCCGTTGACGCCGCCGCAGCAGAGCGCCAACAAGCACAGTGAGAACGAAGCGCTGGCCATCATTGACCGGGTATGTGCACAGCCCGATCAGCCCTTGCACACAGAGTGGCACCACACACGACTGGACGGATCGCGTTTCCAGATATCGGCCACAGTGGTCTGCCTGGCCCACGAGATGCCCGGCCTGGTCATGGGCATCTACCAAGACATCACCGCGCAACGCCAGACCGAGGAGGCCCTGCGCAAGGCGCAGGAGGCTGCACAGTCCACCGACCGGGCCAAGACCGCCTTCCTGGCCAACATGAGCCAC
>DDJC01000118.1:1321-2622 GCA_002339015.1 Burkholderiales bacterium UBA1834 | reverse complement strand
GGGCATGACCCACCTGGCCCTGGAAGACACCCAGCCCGAGAAGCACCGCAGCTACGTGGCCAAGGCGCACCAGGCCGCCAAGAGCATGCTGCAGATCATCAACGACGTGATGGACCTGTCGCGCATCGAGGCCGGCCAGCTGGAGCTGGAGTGCATCGAGTTCCCGGTACAGGGACTGATCGACCAGCTCAGCAACGTGCTGGGGCTGCAGGCCGAGCAAAAAGGCATCGAGTTGCTGTTCACGGCCCCCATGGACCTGCCCACGCACCTGCTGGGCGATCCCACCCGGGTGCGCCAGATCCTGCTGCACCTGGGCGCCAATGCCATCAAGCACACCACGCAGGGCAGTGTCACGCTGGGCCTGGAGGTTCGCAGCCGCCATGGCTATGAGGTGGAGCTTCATGGCTGGGTGCGCGATACCGGCGAAGGCATGACGGCCGAACAGCAGGCCCGGCTGATGCAATCGTTCGGCCCGATGCTGGACGAGCCCCCTTCTCCCGTGGGCGGGGCCGGACTGAGTCTGACCATCTGCCACGAGTTGCTGGAGCGCATGGCCGGGCGCCTTTGGGTGGAAGGCGCACTCGGCCAGGGCTGCACCTTCCATTTCACGTTCAAGATCAGCCTGCCCTCGGGTCCTGCCCACACGATCCAGGTACAGGACACCTGGGAGGGCAGGCGCGTCCTGCTGGCCGACGACAACCCCGATGCCCGCGAGGTGCTTGGCAAGATGCTGGCCGGCATGGGGCTGTTGGTGGACATGGCCACCAACGGTACCGAGGCCCTGGCCCTGCTGGCCCGCAGCAGCCGCCCCTACGATTGGATCATGCTGGACTGGAAGATGCCCGGTATGGATGGCATCCGGTGCGCGCAGGAGGCACAGTCGCAGTTGCAGCAGCGCTTTCCGGGCACGCAGCCCTGCATCCTGCTGGTCACGGCCTTCAATCGCGATGACGCACTCGATGCCGCTCATCAGGTGCCGCTCGCCGGGGTGCTGACCAAACCCATCACCCCGACCTCGCTGGCGGATTGCCTCCGCAAGACCGTGACCGTGCGCTCCCTTGCGCGCCCGGCGCAAGCCGCGCCTGCTGAGCCGGCGCCCACCAGTTCACCGCAGCACAGCCAACTCCTGGCCGGCACCCACATCCTGCTGGTGGAGGACCAGCCCCTCAACCAGGAAATCGCCCGCGAACTGCTGCAACTGGCCGGCGCCACCGTGGTGTGCGCAGAGAACGGTGCCCTGGCCCTCACCGCCCTGGCGCGCAACAACCCCTTCGACTGCGTGCTGATGGACTGCCAGATGC
>DDJC01000118.1:0-1315 GCA_002339015.1 Burkholderiales bacterium UBA1834 | reverse complement strand
GCCCGTGATGGACGGCTACACCGCCACCCGCAAGATCCGCCAGCAGCCGCAATGGCAACACCTGCCCATCATCGCGATGACGGCCAGCGCCCTGGACAGCGACCGCGAGCACGCCTTGAGCAGCGGCATGAACGATCACATCACCAAGCCGCTGGACATCGACCAGATGTACCAGGCGATCGGCAAGTGGGTGGCCGCCGCCCGCGCCCTGAAGCGGGAGGAAGAGCTCAGAAAGGGCTCGGGCAGGACACACTGAGCGCTGCCCCGGTGTCCGGGTGCGGCAGGCTGATGTGGCAGGCATGCAGCATCAGGCGGCCCGCCACGGCCCGGTCTCCGTCCGGACCATAGAGGTCATCGCCCACGATGGGGTGGCCCAGAGCCATCAGGTGCACCCGCAACTGGTGCGAGCGTCCGGTCACCGGCTCCAGCGCCACGCGGGTGGTGCGATCGAAGCGCTCGATCACCTGGAAACGGGTCAGCGAGGGCTTGCCGAGCTGCGGATCAACCTTCTGCCGAGGCCGCCTGGGCCAGTCCGTGATGAGCGGCAGATCGATCTCCCCGGCGTCCTGCGGCAACACGCCATGCACCAGCGCCTCGTAGCGTTTGCCCACTTGGCGGCCCATGAACAGTTGGCTGAGCCTGCGCTGGGCATCCGCGCCTCGCCCCATCAGCACGATGCCCGACGTGTCCATGTCCAGCCTGTGCACCACCAGCGCCTCGGGGTGGCGCAACTGAACCCGGCTGATCAGGCAATCGGCCATGCGCTCGCCCCGCCCCGGCACGCTGAGCAGACCCGATGGCTTGTCCACCGCCAGCAGATGCGCATCCGCGTACAGCAGGTTCAGACCGGCATCAGGCGGCGGGTGGTAGTCGGCCAGCTGGTGAGCAGACGGTTTCCCGGGTTCATGGTGGGCATTCATTGGTGCGGGGCAGGGGTCTTCCAAAAGGGTGCTTGTCGAGTGGCCTGCAAGGGTAGAAGATTAAGCCCTGCCGGGCGCGGTGTCCGGCGCTGATCTTGTTGATCGCACCGTCCCCCTCCATGGAGTGAACCCGATGGCCTCAGCCACCAAAGCGTCCCAGAGCCCCAAGAAGACTGCTGCCCAGGCACCCAAGACCGCACCCAAGACACCCGCCAGCAAGCCATCCGCAAAAACGGACAAGCCCGCCAAGGCCACAGGCCACGCCTTTGCCGGCACCCTCAAATCCTTCAAGACCGGTTCAGGCGGCTCGCTGAAGTATTTCTCGCTGCCCGAACTGGCCAAGACCTACCCCAACATCCACCGTTTGCCGGTGTCCATCCGCATCGTGCTGGAAT
>DDJC01000003.1 GCA_002339015.1 Burkholderiales bacterium UBA1834 | reverse complement strand
GCCGCCGGAGAGCTGGTGCGGGTAGCGGTCGGCGATCCAGTCCAGCTGCACCAGCTTGAGCAGCTCCATCACCTTCTCGCGGATCTTGGCTTCGCTGGGGCGCGTGGCCTTGGGGCGCACGCGCAGGCCGAAGGCCACGTTCTCGAAAATGCTCATGTGGCCGAACAGCGCGTAGTGCTGGAACACGAAGCCCACATTGCGATCACGCACGGACACGTTGGTGGCGTCTTCACCGTGGAACAGCACCGAGCCGGCATCCGGCGTTTCCAGGCCCGCGATGATGCGCAGCAGCGAAGTCTTGCCGGAGCCCGAGGGGCCCAGCAGCGCCACCAGCTCACCGGAGGGGATGTCCAGGTTCAGGTGGTCACACACCGTGACCGACCCGAAACGTTTGACGAGGTTCTTGATTTCAATGCTCATGACGCGGCTCCGGCATCCTTGGCCTGGGCGATCTGTTGCTGCACCCGGCGTTCGACGATGAATTTCAGCACCAGGGTGACCAGCGCCAGGCTGGCCAGCAGCGACGCGACGGCGAAGGACGCGGCGAACTGGTACTCGTTGTAGAGAATCTCGATGTGCAGCGGCAGGGTGTTGGTCTGCCCGCGGATGTGGCCCGACACCACCGACACGGCGCCGAACTCGCCCATGGCTCGGGCATTGCAGAGGATCACACCATACAGCAGCGCCCATTTCACGTTGGGCAGCGTGACCTTCCAGAACGATTGCCAGCCCGAAGCACCCAGCACGCGGGCGGCTTCTTCCTGCTCCTGGCCCTGCGCCTGCATCAGCGGGATCAGCTCACGCGCGATGAAGGGGAAGGTCACGAAGATGGTGGCCAGCACGATGCCCGGCACCGCGAAGATCACCTTGAGATCGTGGTCGCGCAGCCATTCGCCGAACCAGCCCTGCAGGCCGAACACCAGCACATAGATGAGGCCGGCGATCACGGGCGACACCGAGAACGGCAGGTCGATCAGCGTGAGCAGCACACTCTTGCCGCGGAAATCGAACTTGGCGATGGCCCACGCGGCCGAGATGCCAAACACCAGGTTCAGCGGCACGGCGATCACGGCGGCCGTCAGCGTCAGCCAGATGGCCGACACGGCGTCGGGCTCGGTCACAGCGGCCAGGTAGACGTCCCAGCCACGCTTGAATGCCTCGAAGAACACCGACACCAGCGGCACGAACAGGAACAGCGACAGGAACACCAGCGCGATGGTGATCAATGTCCAGCGCACCCACGCCGGCTCACGCGTGGCCTGGGAATGGTTGGGGGGAGACATGGAACTCATGATTTACTTGCCCTGACGCTTGCGGGTCCAGGCCTGCAGACCGTTGATGGCCAACAGCAGGACGAAGGACATCACCAGCATCACCACGGCGATGGCGGTGGCGCCCGCGTAGTCGTACTGCTCCAGCTTGGTGATGATCAGCAGCGGCGTGATCTCCGAGATCATCGGCATGTTGCCGGCGATGAAGATGATCGAGCCGTACTCGCCCAGGGCGCGTGCGAAGGCCAGCGCGAAACCGGTGAGCAGCGCGGGCATCAGCACCGGCAGGATCACGTGGCGGAAGGTCTGCAGGCGGTTGGCGCCCAGCGTGGCGGCGGCCTCCTCCAGCTCGGCGGCCAGGTCTTCCAGGATGGGCTGCACCGTGCGTACGACGAAAGGCAGGCCGATGAAGGTCATGGCCACGAACACGCCCACGGGGGTGTAGGCCACCTTGATGCCCAGCGGCTCCAGGTATTGGCCGATCCAGCCATTGCTGGCGTACAGCCCTGTCAGGACAATGCCGGCCACCGCGGTGGGCAAGGCGAAGGGCAGGTCCACCAGCGCATCGACCAGGCGACGCCCGAAAAACTTGTAGCGCACCAGCACCCATGCCACCAGCAGACCGAACACCGCATTGACCAGCGCGGCCAGCAGCGAGGCGCCGAACGTCAGCTTGTAGGAGGCCACCACACGGGGCGAGGTCACCGTCTCCACGAACTGGACCCAGGTCAGGTCATTGACCGTGCGCAAGAAGGTGGCCGACAGCGGGATCAGGACGATCAGGCTGAGGTACAGCAGCGTCAGGCCCAGGGCCAGATCGAAGCCCGGCAGCACGGAATGCCGCCTGAGCAAGGTGCGGGAAAAGATCATGAGAGGGGAACCGAGAGAACTGCGGTCGGTTGGGAGGCGGCAGGCGCCACCGTGCGGCGGCGCCTCAGGCGATCACTTGCGGCCGGCGGCCAGGATCTGGTCGTAGGTGCCGCCGTCGGCGAAGTGGTCCTTCTGGGCCTTGGTCCAGCCACCGAACACCTCACCCACCGTGAAGGTGTTGACCTTCGGGAAGTCCTTGGCGTGGGCGGCCAGCACCTTGGCCGAACGGGGACGCATGTGATTGCGTGCAGCGACCTCCTGGCCCTCGTCGGACCACAGGTACTTCAGGTAAGCCTCGGCCTGCTTGCGCGTGCCCTTCTTGTCGACGACCTTGTCGACCACGCTGACCGGGTTCTCGGCCAGCACCGTGACGCTGGGGTAGATCACCTCGAAATCCTGCCCGAACTCACGCTTGATCAGCGGGACTTCGCTTTCGAAGGTCGCCAGCGCGTCCCCGATGTTGCGCTGGGCAAAGGTGGTGGTGGCCGCACGCCCGCCGCCATCGAGCACCGGCACATTGGCAAAGATGCCGCGCACCAGGGCGCGCGCATTGTTGGCATCGCCGCCCTTCTTGAGCACCGAACCGTAGGCCGCCAGGTAGGTATAGCGGCCGTTGCCCGTGACCTTGGGATTGGGAATCACGATGGTCACGCCTGGGCGGGCCAGATCCACCCAGTCCTGGATCTTCTTGGGATTGCCCTTGCGCACCAGGATCACGGACACGGACGTGGTGGGCGAGCTGTTGTTGGGCAGGCGTGAGGCCCAGTTCTGGGGGATGAGCTTGGCGCGATCGAAGAGGATGTCGATGTCGTTGGCCTGGTTCATCGTGATCACATCGGCGGCAAGGCCTTCGGCCACACTGGAGGCCTGCTTGCTGGAGCCGCCGTGCGACTGGTTGATCGTCAGCGTTTCGCCCGTGGTCTTCTTCCAGTGCGCGATGAAGACCTTGTTGTAGTCCTTGTAGAACTCACGGGTGACGTCATAGCTGACGTTCAGCAGCGTGGCATCGGCGTGGGCAAGGCCCGCCGAGCCCAGGGCCACGACCGATGTGGAAGCGGCCAGAACCCAATGACTCAGCGATTTATTCAAAGAAAAACGCATGACAAACCCCTTTCTGATGCAAGACGCGTATGTTATGGGGGCTTCATGGTGCCTTTAAGCGCGGTTTTCGTACTTTCTTATGCGAAAACCAACAATAGCGACCCGGAAAAAAGCGGCCCCGGCGCATGAGCACCGAAGCCGCCAAGGATGCCTGCATCAGACAGGCACCACCCCACTTGCTCGTTGCAGTTCGACCGAATTACTTCTTGGTATAGATCTGGTCGAACACGCCGCCATCGGCGAAGTGCGTCTTCTGGGCCTTGGTCCAGCCACCGAACACCTCATCAATGGTGAACAAATTGATCTTGGGGAACTGCTTGCTGTACTTGGCCGCCACCTTCGGGTCGATCGGGCGGTAGAAGTGCTTGCCAGCCAGGTCCTGGCCTTCGGGCGAGTACAGGTATTCCAGATAGGCCTGGGCTTCCTGGCGGGTGCCACGCTTGTCGACCACCTTGTCGACCACGGCCACGGGCGGCTCGGCCAGGATGCTCACGGGCGGGTAGACGATGTCGAACTTGTCGGCGCCGAACTCCTTGAGCACCAGGTGGGCTTCGTTCTCCCAGGCCAGCAGCACGTCACCCACGCCACGCTCGGAGAAGGTCACCGTGGAGCCCCGGGCGCCGGAATCCAGCACCGGCACGTTGGCAAACACCTTCTGGATGAACGCGCGGGCCTTGGCATCGGTGCCGCCCGGCTGCTTCAGCGCGAAGCCGTAGGCGGCCAGGTAACCCCAGCGCGCGCCGCCGGAGGTCNNGGTTGCCCTTGCGCACCAGGAAGATGTAGGTGGAGGTGTACGGCGAGCTGTTGTGCGGCAGCTTCTTCTGCCAGTCGGGCTGCAGCTGCTTGGCCTTCTGGGCGATCTCGTCGATGTCGTAGGCCAGGGCCAGGGTGACCACGTCGGCGTCGATGCCGTCGATCACCGAGCGGGCCTGCTTGCCCGAACCGCCGTGCGAGGTCTTGACGGTGACGTTGTCGCCTGTCTTGGCCTTCCAGTACTTGCTGAACGCGGCGTTGTACTCCTGATAGAGCTCACGCGTCGGGTCGTACGACACATTCAGCAGCGTGACGTCCTTGGCGGCAGCGATCGTGGGCGCCACGGCTCCGAGGGTGGCGGCCACGGCCACGGTGCTCAGGGCCCACGAAAACAGGGTGCGGCGGATGTTTTGACGGCTCATTGCTTGTTCCAGACTTCCGGTTGGGGATCGTTGTTGATTGGATGAAGCCACTGTAAGAAAGCGGCCACCAACACGGAACGAATGGAAACGGGATTGAATATGAGGAAAACAAATACCGTCAGGGCTGGCTGATGGTGAACTCATCCAGACGCGGCCCAACCGCGTGGGCGCTGAACGTCTGAGGCGTTCGCGCGAATCCCTTGTTGCCGAGGCGGAAGTAGCGGATCCGGAAATCGCCAGGCCTGTGCGGCTCAGACCGAAGCCAAGCCGGCGCCGTCACATTGATCGTGCCGCCCTGCCCTGGCTGCGCCGTCAGACCCTTGCATGCCGCGTACAGCGACGGCAGTTGAAACACCTGTGGAGAGGGCGTGAGCAGGCCCATGACCACATAGACACTCCGATGGGGTGTGGTCTGGCCGGCGCCCGGCAGCAGTGATTCAAGACACATCACGGCTGGCTTGCCGGCGGCATTCGGCTGGGCGTACAGCGCCGTGCCCTGGGCATCCAGGTAGGTCGCTTTCTGTCCAGGCAGCCGTTTGGCCGACGCCAGCCGACGCATCACCCAGCGCTCATCCACCTTGATCCGGAGGGCTGAGCCATGCAGCTCCACATACACCGCCTTGCCCGACAGCTCACCTTTCCAGGTCAGGTAAGGGGCATCCTGCCCTTCCACGAAACCCACGGTCATGTCGGCAAGCGCAACGCCCTTGAACAGTTGGCCGGGCTGGCTGTCGTAGAAGGTGGCGCTGTCAACCACCTCGGCGGCCCGGCCTCGCTGGCCCGCCAGCAGCGCGCCAGCGGCCAGCGCCCCGGCCAGCATCCTGTGGAACAGCACCTTGCTCACTTGTATTCCTTGCCTCCGGTGGCGCTCACGTACTCCGGGGTGTAGCGCCAGAAAATGGTCTTGCCGTGCGCCGCAGTGGAGCGGTAGACACAATCGTAGCGGCCCCGCTCCTTGGTGTTCTCCAGCTCGCCCGTCTTCGGGTTCTTGGCCTGCCAGTAGGTCACCACGGGCTTGCTGATCTCATCCATGCCAAAGATGTTGTGCTCTGGCGCCCCATACTTGAACCCGTGCTTGATGCGGGGATTGAAGGATTTCTTGTCCTTCAAGTCGATGCCATCCCACCAGTAGGCATCGTTGGACGTGTCACGCCCCTGGCCTGCCAGCGCCTCACGCGCCGCGTTGACAGCGATGCGCATGCCCTTGGACTTGTTGATCGCCTCCAGAGAGGCCGCCTTGAGCAGGTTGAAGCGCTCGTTCTTGCCATTGGCCGCGTAGGTGTAGTTGGCATCATTGGCCAGCACGGCTGACACCTTCTTGTCGCCCCACGCCTTCGCACGGTTGACCACCGCATGGGCAATGCCGGCCACTTCATCCTCCAGATCAGCGGTGGATGCTTCGCCATAAGCGATCGCCGCCAGCAGGCGGGTTTCCGCGTCGATCTTGTCGGTGATCTTGCGGGCCAGCCCGGTGAAGGCGCTGTCGGGGTCTTGAAACCCTCGAAGTGAATACACCGGGCGATGGAACAGGCCTTCTAGCCCGAAAGGGCGGCAAAAGCGCTCGTCGTAAGGGACTCCCATGGCATTCTCCTCAACCTTGAATCAAGAGGCTGGGGGATCATGCACAGGGGTGAAGTGTTGGCATAGCCCTAAGACAAGGAACGTGGTTACAGATCGGCAGGAACGATCTTGGGGGGGAGATAGATCGTGAACTCATTGACAGGCTCCAGCAGCACGCTGTGGGGATGCTGCTGTTCTACCTTCGTGACCAGGCCCAGTCGATCCAGCAGGCCAAAATCAGCGCTCAACAGCTTGCCCGGTCGCACGTCAAGCTGTTTGTGCCACACGTGGTAGGTGCCCACCTTGCCATCACGGCGGTGGTAGAAGCCGCGCAAAGGATGGGTCAAGAACACTTGGCCGGTTTCCGTATCAGGGAACCCAGGCAGGTTCAGGCTGGCGGCGGAATCTCCAGCCAACTCCACACGTGCAGGCGCCCATTGGGAATCCGTTTGCATGGCGTACTTCAGGTAGGTTCCATTGCTGCCTTGCTGGCAATCAAACCTGATGTCGCCGCTGTACCAGGGAAGATTCCACACCCGATGGGGGACGAAACGCGTCCAGGAATCCAGGGTGGTGCCCAAGAACCAAACACACTTCTCGTTGGTGTGTGTATCGACAATATAGATTCGATAGTTGGTCTGCCCCATGCTGAATTTGGGGAACGGGTACACCGCCGAGGTGAAGTCGATGTCGATGAACGGGACCACCGACATCAGCGCTTTGTCGACGCCATCCAGTTGAACCGTGTCCAGCCGAAACCTCTTGGGCATGACGCCAGCGAAACGCGCTGGATCAAATGCGTACGTAATGATCGCAAAGTGACGGAGTTTGCAGAGCACGTCGATGCCGCTGGGCTTTGGTCGCTCGTGCAGGAAATCGGCGATTCGAAGGCTTGACTGCATGGGTATATGCGATACGGTTTTACATCAAATCACCGATGCCGTGTCGGCAAAGTGCATGGCGAATTTGGCACACGGCACGATAGCCCCTTCGCTCAGCATTGAACCAAAGAAGGAAAGATCGCACTGATTCCTTTTGTCGCGCACTCCCCCTTTTTCAGGCTATCGGTGATGGATGTGAGTTTTTCTTCGAACTGCTGCATATTTTTTATGTGAGGTTTAACGCCCGGTTAACCGGCGCCGGAGCCCGAAGCGCGGAGGGCACCAACACTGGCCATTAAAATGCCGAAGGCATGGCCAGTGTTGGCGTCCGAGTTGAACCGACAGTTAGACCGGATCAATTTGCTCAGTGTCCCCTGCATCGCTATCCCCAAAGGGGTCTTGTAGGTCCCGCCGCGTCAGAATAGTTG
>DDJC01000035.1 GCA_002339015.1 Burkholderiales bacterium UBA1834 | reverse complement strand
TGGCGACCCGCTGCTGCTGGCCATGAGCCAGGCCCTGATCGCCTGGCACGAAGCCCTGCACGCCCAGGCCAGTGCCGACCTGGCCTTGCAGATGGCCAAGGCCGAGGTCGAGCGCCTGCAGGCCCTTGAAGCCGCGTTGCTGCTGGATCTGGCAGAGGTCAAAGCGGCGCAACAGCTGGAAAGCAAGGCCTCGCTGCAACGCGCCGCGGCCGTGGCGGCCTTGAGCGCCGGCGGCACCTGGGGCACCCTGGCCGCCGATGCCACCCAGGCCCTGAGCGATTTCGAAGCCGGTGCCAGAAACCGCGTGGAAGGCGAGTTCCCCACGAATGCCGCCGCCAACAAGAGCTTCCTGGCCCGTGTGCGCGCCCGCCGCGCCCTGGTGCTCGACAGCGCCGCGCAGGCGCAGGACGTGGCCACCGCGGGTCTGGCTGCCAGCACCACCGCCTTGGCCCTCGCGCAGCGCCAGTTCGACCAAGCGTGGCAGGCCGTGCGCTTGCTCGTGGAGATTGCCCCGCGCCTGGCTGACGACCGCGACACCCTGGCCCGTCTGGCCGCGCTGCCCGCGCCGCATCCCACGGCGCCCGCCAGCTACCCCGTCCTGACCCCGGCCCAGCATGACGAACTGTTCGACGCCAGCCTCAAATCCGCACGCGAGGCCGTGTTGGTCAAGCTCACCGCGGCCGATGATGCCGAGCAAGACTGGCGCAAGGCCCAGAGCGTCTACGACAAGGCCTTGAACGCCGCGCTCAAGGCCAACCCCGCCAAGAGCCTGGCCGAACTCAACGGCGCGGAGGTCAAGACCGAGTTCGACGACCTCACGGCCAAGGCCGGCGCCCGCACCACCAAGCGCGCAGAACTCACCAGCGATGCCGCCGCCTACGCCACCCTGCAGGGCTGGTTCGCGGCCGTGCCCGAAGTGCTGTGGGACACGCTGGACCAACTCGACAACGCCATCGCCCGGCTCACTGTGTTCAAGGGGGCGCCCACACCGGCGCAGCGCCTGCAGGACCTGGCCGCGCGCGAAACCGACCTTGTCACCACCCTGACCGCCGCCCGCCTGGCCACCCGCACCCAGCGCATTGCCGAGCAGGCCACGCTGCGCGCCCTGGGCCAATCGCAGGCCGAGCAGGCCACCGCCGTGCGCCGCGCCAAGGCCGCTTCGCGCGACACGGCGCCGCTGTGAGCCTGAGCGCCCATCCCTGCCGTTGCTGGAGCCCTGAGCCATGAACCTCAACGATCTGTCGCCCTCCGGCTGCCTGACCACGGCCGACAGCCTGCGCTGCGATGCCACCCTGCCCGACAACCCGGCCTGCACGCTCAACGTGCACTTCGGCATGCTGCTGGGCGTGGACGAACTGCGCACCGAGCAGGGCTTCCACATCGGCCGCTCGCGCCGCCACCAGCGCCTGCTGCACGGTGTGGGCGTGGTGGCCGGTTATCCCCTCACCTTTGATGACGAGACCTTCGACCTGCGCGTGGGACCCGGCTTCGCCGTCGATGCGCTGGGCCGTGATCTGGCCTTGGATGTGAGCCAGTGCGTCAACCTCGTCCAGTGGTGGCTCAAGCACCGGAACGAAGAAGCCTTCGACGACCTGGCCAGCCTGGAGGACGCCACCATCGACCTGGACGTGCGCGTCTGCTACAGCACCTGCCTGAGCAGCCCCGTGCCCGCCATCGCCGAGCCCTGCGCGGGCAATGCGTCCGACATTGCCTACTCGCGTGTGTGCGAAACCGTGACCCTGCTGCTGCGCCGCAACGTGTCGCCGCCCGAGGCACCTGGCCCCGCGCCGGCACCTGCGCCGGCACCTGCGCCCGCCGACCCCAACGTCGATCCATCCCCGCAGACACCGCCGGTGCCGCCGCTCAACGAAGCCGCTAAGAGCCATGCCGCGCTGGCCCTGCTGCTCTCGCAGATCGACACCGCAGCCCCCGACCCCATCGATACGGCCGACTTGTGCCTGCCCCTGGGCACCCTGCGCGGCGTCCACCTCAAGAAGGACGCCGGCGGCTGGACCGCCACGCTGGACAGCATCGACCTGAACACCCGGCTGCTGCTGCTGTCCACGGGCGCGCTGCAGCAACTGCTGCTGCCGCTGCTGGCGCAGGCCCTGCTGCCCGGTGACGCCTCCAAGGCCAAGCGCGTCGGCCGTGCCGGCAAGGCCAGCACCTAGACATCGCGCTTCATCTCCACCCACACCACCATCCACCGAGGTTCGCCATGGGCAATCAGAACGACATCACGGCCGGCTCCGTCGAGCTGGACACGCAGGACGGCGTGGCCTTCATCGAGCAGGCCAGCCCGCTGACCCGGCTGCACTATTTCGACGGCAAGTTCCTCAAGGCCGATGCACTGGCGCAGGAGCAGGCCTATCACCGCACGCAGGTGCGTCTCGCCAACCTGGCCGGCGGCTGGGGCGTGGTCAACGGGCTGGGCGTGGGCCTGGCAGGCGACCAACTCACGGTCAGTGGTGGCCTGGCCATCACGCCGGCCGGCCACTTCGTGCTCACGGTGGGCGATGTGCAGGCCAAAGTGAGCGAGCTGCTCAAGGTGGCCACGGCCAGCGTGACACCCGGCGGCCATGCCGAGTTCGGCGAGTGCGCTGGCAAGCCTGCCGGTGGGGTGCAGGAAACCGCCTCGCTGGGGCTGTACGAGATCACCGTCGGCCCCATCGAAGGCCTGTGCGGCAACGAGCCCGTGTATGGCGCGCTGTGTGAATCGGCCTGCGTGTCCGACTCGCGCCATCCCTACTGGCGCGAAGGCCTGGTACTGCGCCTGCGGCCGATCACGCTCAAGCTGCCCACCAGCGTGGCCGTGCCCTTCAGCAATGTGCACTTGCGCAACCGCGTGGCCTCAGCCTACTTCGCGGTCGAGCCGGGCTCGACGCCGCCCGCGCTCAGCGCTTCGGGCCTGGCCAGCGGCGTGTGGTGCCAGCCTGCCAGCCTCTACGGCCGCGATGAAGTCGTGATCGGCCTGCTGGCACGCGAAGGTGGTGTCAACCGCGTGATCGACGCGTGGTCCGGCAGGCGCGAGCGCATGCAAGCACAGGCGCGCGGCTATTGGCAGGGCCGCATGGCGATGCGGCCGTGGAACGTGTTCCTCGCGCAGATCCTGCAGTTCCAGTGCCAACTCTCGGGTGTGTTCGACAACAGCGATGTGGTCGTGACCGTGCCGGACAACTGCGACCAGATCCGCGCCGTGCTCGACGGCGCACGCAAGGAGATCCAGGCCCTGCAGAAGGCCTACGCCGAGAGCACCAAGAAGCTGGTCGAGGCCCTGGCCGGCGGCAAGCCCACCAAGGAGGAAGCCCAGCAGTTGGCCGACCAGGTGCAGGGCAGCTATGCCGAGCTGTTCGAGCTTTCTGAAATGCTCTCCGGCGCCGAGGCGGGGCAGGGCGCGCTGCCGGCCAACCGCCTGCTGCTCAACAGCGGCTTCGTGGAACTGCCGCCGGCCGGCTACCTGCCGGTGCAGCCAGGCAAAACGCCCTTGATCGACCAGCTCTCGCGCCTGTTCGGAGAGGGCGTCCGCCTTCATCTGCGCGCCGCGCGGGCCGACGTGCTGCCGCACCTGCTGGAAGAAGCCCAGCACATGGCGCGCATCTCGCTCACCAAGGGCCTGGATCAGCCCAGCGCGCTCGAAGAAGTCGAGATCTTCGTGCCTGATGGGCAGCCTGTGGACGTGGCCGTCCAGCATCCGGGTACCTGGTGGTCGGTGGACATGAGCACGCAGGCCATCGTGCTGCTCTCGGTGCTGGTGTCGGCAGGCGATGAGACCGAGCAGGCGGCCGAAGCACAAAGCGTGGCAGAGGCGCCCAAGGCGGGTGCCAAGCCCTCGGCGAAGGCCGCTGCCAAACCTGCTGCCAAACCCGCTGCCAAGGCAGGCAAGACCAGTGCTCAGCCTCAGGCCCGTACGGGCACCGCCAAGGCCAGCGTGCCGCTTGACACCCAGCGCCAGCTGGCCGGCGAGAACCCGCTGCAACTGCAGGGCCTGGCCCGCACCGAAGGCGACCGTGAGGATGGCAGCTTCGGTCTGGCCCTGGCCGTGTCGCTGGACCCCGATCTGCTGACAGGTGAACTTGCACCTGTGGCCTACCAGCAGGCCCTGCGCAACGCCTTCAGGAGCTTCAAGCGCGTGGAGGACACCACCGGCAGTGACGATGACAGCGGCGGTGACCGCAGCGTCGCGTTTTCCTTTTACCTGTCCACCGACATCGCCAAGGACCCCTTCGATCTGGCCGTGGGCGACGAGACCACGTTCAAGGGCGAGCTGCGCCAGCTCATGCGTCTGGGTCAGGTGGGTGCGGCGGGCGATGCGCGTGTGTCGGGCACGCTCTCGGTCCTGTCGCGACAGTCCAGGAGCCAGGGCCGCACCGCCCTGGTGATCGAGCTGGACATGGTCAGCACCGTCAAGGTCGTCAATCTCAATGGCCAGACCAAGTCGCGCAATACCCGCCTGGTGCAGCGCCTGGGCCTGGTGCGTCAGGGTGACGGGCGCACCGGCGTGCTGCTGATCGATGACGAACAGTTCGATGCCAAATCACCGCCCCTGAACGTCGATTGGGATGAGTCGCCCCGTCTGGCCACCGTCACCATGAGCCGGGCTGCTCCGCAATCGGGCGTGGGCAACATGCTGCGCAAGATGAGCGCCGGCAACGACGGCATCGCCATCGATGGCCAGCAAGCCGAAGAAGGCGATGCCGACACGAGCCCCTTCACCATCGCCAGCCTGCAGGGGCTGATGCAGGCGCCTCAGCCCGCCAGCCCCATGGGGTCGCAGGCACTCACCACCCTGGTCAGCCTGTCCGATGCCACCAGTGACAGTGCGTTCCTGGCGCGTGCACGCAAGCGCCTCTTCCCCTCGCTGGAGGTGGCCCCGCAGCAGGACATCACGGCCGTGCTCGACTGGGTGCTGTTCCGCCGACGCCGCCCCACCTTCTGTGACCCAGCCTGCGTGCCGCCCGCCGCCCCGGATGTGGAGGCCTTCCAGGTCTGGCACATCAAGGTCGATTCAGAAAAGGCGCTCAAGGCCTTGCGCAGCGCACTGGACAACGACAATGCCGAGGCGCTGTCCCAGTTCAAGCTCCAGCCCGTGGGCGTGCTGCGCTACCTGAACGACAGCACCGAGCCCGAGGAGACGCCCGCCAAGGTGCTGGCCATGTGGCAGCAGGCCACGCCGGGCAGCAAGGTGGTGCTGGGCCGCGCCTGGGAGACCAGGCCCACGGCCGGCCAGGGCTGGCAGAACCACTTCCGCCTGCGTGCCATGCTCGCGCGCATCGGCAGCCTGACCACGCCGCCTCCGCAGGGCGATGGCAGCATCACCACCTTGGCCAAGGCACCCGCGTCACTGGCCGGCCAATCGCTGGACGGCGGCTTCCTGGTCGTCACCATCGGCGCAAAGGAAGCGGTGGCCAACACGCACCGCGTGCTGCTGGTTGACTACGGCACCTGGGCCGACGTCGAGCCGTCCTTCAAGTCGGGTGACCACGCCGGAGGCTGGAAAGCGCTCAACGAGTTCGCCCAGTCACCAGACCAGAACGTGCAGGCGCTGTCGCTGCAGTTCAAGGACAACACGCTCACCGAGGCCCAGACCCAGAAACTCGTCAAGGCTGACAAGGACTGGGATGCGCAGAACACCAATGGCAACCCCTTCTCACGCAACGTCTACCGGCTCGATGCGTCCGTCATCAGCGACGGCGTGAAGCCCGAGGTGCAGGGCGAGTTCATCGCCAAGACGGTGGGTGGGCAGACCGCCGCCAGCTACCAGATCCCCGGGCAGACCGACCTGGGCGGCGGCGCCGAGGTGCTCACGGTCATCGTGTACGACATCATCTATCCGCGCTGAGGCCGGCAGCGCCCACACGCCCAGGAGAGCGCCCATGGCCAGTGCACCACCCGTTGCCGACACCAAGAAGCCCGCCGCCAGACCGCCCGAGGCCGAGAAGAAGGGCGCGGCCAAGGACGGTGCGCAGGCGGGTAGGGCAGGAGGCGCGGAAAAGAAAGTCACCCCCCAGCAACGCGTGGACCGCATGGCCGTGCGCGCCAAGCTGGCCGTGAGCGAGCCGGGCGATGCCGTCGAGAAGGAGGCCGACCAGGTGGCCGACAAGGTCAGCCGCAAGATGGCCGAGCCTGCGCCAGCGCAGGACCAGGCCAAAGCGGGTGGTTCGGGTGCAGACCCGAAAAAGGGCGCCGCCGCCAAGCCCAAGGAAGACGCTCCCAAGCAGACCATCCCCCGCACCGCCAGCGGCGCCGTACCCGCCATGCGCGAAGCCGCCTCACCCAACGATGCGAAGGACAAGCAGCAGCAGAATGCCGTGGGCGCCGCTGCCGCGCGCAAGGATGGCCACGACACCCAGTCGCGCATCAAGCAGCAGTTGGGGCAGGGCGAATCGCTGCCAGAGAATCTCCAGCCGCGCCTGGAGAAAGAGTTCGGCCACGACTTCTCCAACGTGCGCATCCACCACGATGGGCAGGCCGACGGCCTGAGCAAGGAGCTCTCGGCGCACGCCTTCACCGTGGGCAGCGACATCTTCTTCGCCAGCGGCCAGTACCAGCCGGGCACGCCCGCCGGCCTGCAGCTGCTCTCGCACGAGCTGACCCACGTCGTGCAGCAGAAGGACAGCCTGCCCGCCGTGAACCGCCGCATCGATCCCACGATGGCCGCCGCCTACACGGCTGGCTCCGGCACGCCCGCCGCCGAGACGGCCATGAGCACGCTGCAGATACCGGCCGTGAAGTCGCGCCACCTGCCGCTCTACAGCAGCCTGGCGGCGGCCGGCAATCTCAAGCGGGTCAAGGGCTATGGGCGTGATGGCGCCAACCAGCGCTCGGTGTGGAACAGCACCATCCAGGTGCCCGAGGCGGCCGTGCGCACCCAGCTCACCGGGCGCAGCATCGCGCCGCCGGCCAACAACACCGACAAGGTGGCCATCACGCTGGGCGGGCGCAACTACAAGCGCACCATTCCCGAGCTGCAGGACATGCTCAAGATCCCCGAGTGGGGACGGCGCGGCACACGGCCGGCCAACGGCTTTCAGGTCGACCACATCGTCGAGTTGCAGGTGTCGGGCCAGATGGGCAGCGGCGTGGGCAACACCATCCAGAACATGGAACTGCTGGACCAGCCCAGCAACAGCAGCTCCGGCGGGCAGATCCGCAGCGGCATCTATGCGCGCGTCGATGCCTACCTGGCCACCTTCACGCCGCGCCCTGATCGCGGCGCCTTCCTGCGCACCACCGATGTGATCTTCGACAGCGTGCAGGCCAACGGCGGCGCGGGGGCGCCTGCGGGCGCCTCGGCCTGGTGGAGCAAGGCCGACATCGAGGCCGCCGAGCCGCTGGCCACCGCGCGCCCCGCGCCGGCCACGCGCGAAGGCACGCCCGACGAGTTCATCCTGTCCTCGTCACCTGGCGGCATCGAGGTCGGGCGCTTTCGCCACGCGCCCACCGAAACCACCATCACGCCGCAGGGCGCTGCCGCGCGCCGCCTGGCCGGCATGGTGATCCAGTCCATCACGCTGCAGAACGCGGGCAGTGGCGCGGCCGCATCGGTGGGCTCCATCCAGGCGCAATGGGACCTGCCGGCCGATTGGCAGCCGGCCGATCCCAACATCACCATGAGCATGGCCGCCGACGGCGACTACCGCGGCTACCCTTCGCGCATTCCCACGCCCGCGCTGGAGTTCCGCCACTTGAGCCCCGTGGCCTTCGACAGCATCTCGGCCGACGACGGCCAGCTCAGGGCGCAGGGCCAGCTCACGCCCTCGCTGCCCATCTTCGGCGCACCCATCAGCGTGAGCCTGCAGGGCCGTGACATCACCTTCTCGATGGACTACAGCGCGGGTGACCTGCGCCTGCCCATCCCGGGCCTGACCATCGACGATTCCACCTTGCGCCTGTTCTATTCGAGCGAGCGCGGCCTGGGCGCGGGCGGCCAGGTCTTCTTCTCGGTGGCGCGCGTGGGCAGTGGCGACCTGAGCGCGAGCTTTTCGACCGCCGGTGGCATCGGCCTGGAAGGCGCCTTCAATTTCGACAGCCGCCTGTTCGACCGCGCCGGCGTGCGCGCCTGGTGGCGCAATGGCGAGATGGGCGCCGAAGGCACCATCGGCATCGACCAGCCCGACAAGATCCGCGGCATCCGCAGCGCCAGCCTCACGGTGGGCGTCAGCGGCAACGACTGGTCGTTCGCGGGCAACGCCGCGTTGTCGGTGCCCGGCGTGAGCGACGCCACCGTCAGCGTGCGCAAGACCGACCAGGGCATGGTCTTCGATGGCGATGTGAACCTGTCGTCCAGTGCGCTGGTGCGCTCGGGCCGCATCCACGTCAATGCCACCGAGCAGGCCGAGGGCTACAAGCTGTCGGCCACCGGCCATGCGCAGCCCAACATCCCCGGGGTCGACTCGCAGCTGGAGGTGAGCTACGACGACGGCGCCTTCACCGCCAGCTTCAGCGGCACCTATGCGCGCGGCATGATGTCCGGCCAGGTGACGGTGGGCGTGACCAACCGCAGCGTCGATGAACAGGGCAACCTGGGCGGCCTGGGTGATCCGGACGCGCCGCTGGTGGTCTACGGCAGCGGCAGCGCCACCTTGCGCATCGCGCCCTGGCTACAGGGCACGGCGGGCATCCGCTTTTCGCCCACGGGCGAGGTGACGGTGTCCGGCGAGATCGGCCTGCCGGGCTCGATCGAGCTGTTCCCGCGCAAGGAGATCAACAAGTCGCTGTTCAGCGTGGCCACGCAGGTGCCCATCGTGCCGGGCATCGTGGCCGAGGTGGGCGGCAGCCTGTCGGCCAAGGCGGGGATCGGCCCGGGCGTGCTCGACCAGGCGCGCATCGGCATCGAGTACAACCCCGCCCATGAAGAGAACACCCACGTCACGGGCGATGCCCACCTCAACGTGCCGGCCGACGCGGGCTTGCGTCTGGCCGCGCGCGCCGGCGTGGGCCTGGGCATCACGGGGGCCAGCGCCACGGGCGGGCTGGAGCTGGGCGGTGGCCTGGGCATCGACGGCGCGGCCGAGGCCGGCGTGCATGTGGACTGGATGCCGAACCAGGGCCTGCGCATCGATGCGAACGCGGCCTTCCACGCCGAGCCCAAGTTCAAGTTCGACGTGTCGGGCTATGTGGCGGTGACGGCGCTGGGCTTCAGCGTGTACGAGCAACGCTGGCAACTGGCCGCCTACGAACTGGGCTCGAACCTGCGCTTCGGCGTGAACTTCCCGGTGCACTACGTGGAGGGCGAGCCTTTCGATGTGTCGATGGAAGACGTCGAATTCGAGGTGCCGGATGTGGATCCGGGCGCGCTGATCGGGCAGTTGGGCAGCGAGATTTTCTGAGGGGCCTCAGCGAGCTCTCGGTTGACGCCGGGTGCGCCGCGGAGTGTTTCGCAGGCCGCCGGCCAGTGCTGCGTCGTGCGCCGTCAGCAGGTCGATGAACTTCCTGCCGGCGCCAGACACCGTGCGCTGTTTCAGCCAGGCCACACCGAAGCGCGCCTTGGTGCCCAGCGCGATCGCATCGACCACGGTCAGCACGCCTGCGCGCGCTTCGGCCTGCACCATGAAGCGCGGCATCATCGACACCGCATCCGAATCCACCAGCATGGCCTTGAGCACGCTGGCGCTGTCGCACTCCAGCGTGAGCAGGCTGGTCTTGCCGCGCTGCGCGGTGCGTCGATCAGGGGGCATGCCCTCGGCCAGGGCCTTGGCGGCATGCGGCGGCAGGCGCGGCCCGGCCAGCGGGTAGGCGAACAGATCGTCCAGCCCCGGGGCGGGCAGGGCGGCCAGCGGGTGCCCGGCGCGGCACACCACCACGGCCTGGTGAGGCGACAGGGCGTGCGAGGCGAAATCCTCCAGCTGCTCGACTTCGCTGAGCTCCAGCACGATCAGGTCCACATCCCGCGCGCGGGCACGTTCGGGCAATTCCTGCCAGGGCGCCACCAGCAGTTGCACGCGCAGGCCGGGATGCAGGCTGTTCAAGCGCCCCACCACCGGCCCGATCAGGGCCGAGCCGCCGAAGGGCCCGACGCCGATGCGCAGTTCGCCCAGATCCAGCCCGCGCGTCAGGCGAATCTCATGTTCCAGATCCTGCGCGCAGGCCTCGAAGGCCTTGGCATGCCGCAGCAGCACGCGTCCCAGTTCAGTGGGCTCGATCCCTCCACGTTGCCGCTCGAACAGCGCGCCGCCCATCTGCGCTTCCAGGCCCTGGATGCTGCGTGACAGCGCGGGTTGCGTGATGTGCAGCGCTTCGGCGGCGCGGCTGAAGCTGGCGTGGTCGGCCACGGCGGCCAGATGCTTGAGGTGGCGAAGTTCGATGTTCATGCGGACGTCCATGCTCATGAGGCATGGTGAATATGATTTCAATGCATTTGACACATGGTTGGCCATTGTCGATCATCCCGCCGCAGGAGACAAACGACATGACACGCTTGATGATTTCCACCGTGGCGGCCCTTGTGGCCTTGGGCGCATGTTCACGCGCGGTGCCGCCCGGCCATGAGGGTTCAGCCGCCTCGCCTGCCGTGCAGCAGGCCAACGCCGCCGTTGCCCAGGCGGCCGATCTGTCCGATCCGACCACCTTCGCGGATGCCAAGCGCGGCTTCATCGCCGCGCCCACCGGCCAGGTCAAGGATGCCGAAGGCCGGGTGGTCTGGGATTTCGCGGCCTTCAACTTCGTCAAGGGGCCGGCGCCGGCCACCGTCAACCCCAGCCTGTGGCGTCAGGCCCTGCTCAACAACCACGTGGGCCTGTTCAAGGTGCGCGATGGCATCTGGCAACTGCGTGGCTTCGACCTGGCCAACATCACGCTCATCCAGGGCAAGACGGGCTGGATCGTGGTCGATACCGGCACCGCTCAGGAGACGGCCGCCTATGCGCTGGCCTTCGCACGCCAGCACCTCGGCGACCAGCCCGTGTCGGCCGTGGTGTTCACGCACAGCCACATCGACCACTTCGGCGGCGCGCTGGGTGTGATTTCGGCGGAGGAGGCCAAGCAGCGCAAGGTGCCCGTGGTGGCGCCCGTGGGCTTCATGGAAGAGGCCACCAGTGAAAACGTGCTGATGGGCACGGCCATGGGCCGGCGCGCGCTTTACATGTACGGCAACCGCCTGCCGCGCAATGCCGAGGGCCTGATCGACAACGGCCTGGGCAAGGCGGTGGCCTACGGCCGCGTAGGCCTGCTGCCGCCCACCGTGGTGGTCGATCAGCCTCAGCAGGCGTTGACGCTCGACGGCGTGCGCTTCGTGTTCTACAACGTCCCCGGAAGCGAGGCACCCTCGGAGTTCACCTTCTCGCTGCCGGACCTCAAGGCCTACGGTGGTGCCGAGCTGATGGGCCAGACCCTTCACAACCTGTACACGCTGCGCGGTGCCAAGGTGCGCGATGCGCTGAAATGGTCGGGCTACCTCGATGCTGCGCTCGAACAAGCCGCCGGGGCCGAGGTGGTGTTCAACCAGCACCACTGGCCGGTGTGGGGCGCCGAGCGCATCCGCACGTCCATCGAGCGCCAGCGCGATGTGTACCGCTACATCCACGACCAGACGGTGCGCCTGATGAACGCGGGCCTCACCGGCCCCGAGATCGCCGAGACCCTGCAACTGCCCAAGGCCCTGCAGGACGAACTGACCGTCCGCGGCTACTACGGCACGGTGCGCCACAACGTGAAGGCCGTGTACCAGCACTACCTGGGCTGGTTCGATGCCAACCCGGCCAACCTCGATCCGCTGCCGCCGGCCGATGCGGCCAAGCGCTATGTGGCGCTGGCAGGCGGGATGGACAAGCTGGTGGCCTCGGCGCAGCAGGCTTACGATGCGGGCGATTTCCGGTGGGCGGCCGAGTTGCTCAAGCATGCCGTGTATGCGGATGCGGACAACAAGCCCGCGAAGGAGTTGCAGGCCAAGGCCTTCGAGCAGATGGGCTACATGGCCGAATCCGCGCCCTGGCGCAATTTCTACCTGACGGGCGCGCTGGAGTTGCGCCAGGGCGCGCCCGACAAGGGCATGGCCCGCGACGTGCTGCTCGACATGCTGCAGTACACGCCCATCGAGCGCTTCCTGGAGGCCATGGCGGCCTCGCTCAACGGCCCCAAGGCCGGCGACACGCGCCTGAGCATCAACCTGGTCTTCTCGGATCTGGGTGAGGGCTACGTGCTGCGCATCGCCAACGGCGTGCTGCACTTCACCAAGGCGCCGCCGGCGACCGACGCGAACGCCACGCTCACCCTGACCAAGGCCTTCTTCCTGCGCATGGTCACCGGCGGGGCTGGCGCCAAGGACCTGCTGTTGTCCGATCAGACGAAGATCGACGGCAGCAAGCTGGACCTGGCGCGCTTCTTCTCGCTGATCGAGAAGGCGCCGGGCACCTTCCCGATCGTCACGCGCTGAGTCTCACACCGTGGCGATGTCCTTGCGGGCCGACACCAGGGCGGCGTTGCGGGCATCAGGGCCCAGGGCCAAGCCTTCGGCCGTGATCACGCGGATGTCGGTGATGCCCAGGAAGCCCAGCACCTGCTTGAGGTAGCCCACGTGCGCCTGGCCCGAGGGCTGGTCGGCATGCACGCCACCGGCCGTGGCCACGATCACCACGCGCTTGCCCTTGGCCAGGCCTTCCACGCCGTTGGCGCCGTAGCGGAAGGTCACGCCAGCCACGGCCACCAGGTCGATCCAGGACTTGAGCTGGGTCGGCACCGTGAAGTTGTACATCGGTGCGCCGATCACGATGGTGTCGGCGGCCAGGAACTCGGCCGTCACCGCGTCGGCCTTGGCGGCCAGGGCTTGCTGTTCGGCGGTGCGCTGCTCGGCCGGTGTGCCACGGGCACCCAGCACGGCGGCATCTACCTGCAGGGCGTCGGCGGCAGCCAGGTCGCGGTAGCTCACGCTCACCGAGGGCTCTGCCAGCTTGATGGCTTCGACGACTTCGGCGGTCAGCAGGCGCGAGGTGGAATGGGCGCCGAGGATGCTGGAATCGAGGTGCAGCAGTTTCATGATGGGCTCCAGAAAGGGCAGGTTGTTTGATCGATGGCGTCATCGTATATTTGCGCCATGAATAGAACTAGTTGCCAATATTGAGAATGACTGTTCCATCCGTGGTGCAAATGGCGCCCGTTGGTGAGCTGCCAGACTTGAACGACTACCGTTATTTCGCCGTGGTGGTTGATTGCGGCGGGTTCTCGGCGGCCGCGCGGCAACTCGGCCTGCCCAAGTCACGCCTGTCGAGGCGGGTGGCGGGGCTGGAAACCCGGCTGGGGGTGCGGCTGCTTCAGCGCAGCACCCGGCGCATCACGGTCACCCATGTAGGGCAGCAGGTGCTGGCGCACTGCCAGGCCTTGCTGCGCGAGGCGGAGGCGGCCGAATGCGCGGCGGCCCGGGTCAAGGCGGAGCCCTCGGGGCGGGTGCGCGTCAGCCTGCCGATGAACCTGCTGGACATCAGCCTGATCGGCGTGTTCGAGAAGTTCATGCAGGACCATCCCAAGGTCACGCTGGACGTGATCCAGACCAGCCGGCGGGTCGACCTGATCGAGGAGGGTGTCGATCTGGCGCTGCGCGTGCGCACGCCCGACGATGAAGACCCGCAGTGGGCCACGCGCCGGCTCATGCCGACCCGGCCGCTGCTGGTGGCCAGCCCTGCGCTGGCCCAGGCCCATGGTGGCCTGAACACCTTCGCGCAACTGGAAGGGGCACCCGTGATGGGCGCCGCAGCCCCGGATGGCAAGGTGCGCTGGCGGCTCGAAGGGCCGGACGGCGAGGTGAAAGAGGTGGCCCTGGCGCCACGCCTGTCCAGCGACCATTTCGCCCTGCGCACGCGTGCGGCCTTGCTGGGCCTGGGCGTGACCATGCTGCCTGAGGTGTTTGCCTTGCCGGAGATCGAGGCTGGCCGATTGGTGCAGGTGCTGCCGGGTTGGCGTTTTCAGCTCAACCACCTGCAGGCGGTCTATGTGAGCCAGCGGGGCTTGTCGCCCGCGGTGCGTGCCTTGCTGGACGCCTTGGCGCAGGTAGAGGCGCCCGGGATCTGAGTGAACCGCTTGAGGGATGCCGGGTGGCACGGTGACGTACCCCCGGTCCCGTTTGCTTTGTCTGTCTCACTCCACCAGGTGGCCCGGGGGCCCTCCTGTTGAACCGAATTCTATGGAGCGGAACGAGCTTGCCATCCCCACACTTAGGGGGCATTTGTTCAGAAGCGCAACGCAAACACACGCATGACCTGGCTGCCGTCGAAGGCGGTGGGGGCCTTGCCGCCCACCCGCTTGGCATCGATGGCGGTGTAGGCCAGCAGGCTCTGGCCGCTGCTGTTGATCGCCACGGCCGGGTCGGACATGGACTGCTTGTTGGCCATGGCACGCCAGCCTTGCCAGCCACCACTGGCGCTGAACTTGCTGGCGGCGATCACCGGGTTGACAGAGCCGCGCTCGAACCCGTGGAGCGTCAGCGCCAAGACCGCCTGGCCGCTGGCGTTCATGGCCAGCGCAATGTGGCCGTTGACGGGCACGATGCCGATCGCACTGAGGTCGAGCTGCTGCGGGGTGCTCCAGGCCTGCCCGGCCTGGGACTGGGACCACATCAGGCGCGTGGTGCGGGGGGTGGTCGAGAACGACTGGCCCGATGACTCCTTCCACACCGCCAGCGCATGGCCGTTCTGGTCGATGACGATGGCGGGCGAGGTGGGTATGGTGGTGTTGGGCTCGTTCACGCGGGTGCTGAGCACGCTGATGCCGGGCGAGGTCAGCACCTTGACGAGACGAAGCTCGTGCCACCCGCAGCCGCTTATCGCATCGCTGGATACCACGGCGACGGCGCCTTCTAGCGTCTGCGAGGTGGCGGCCACCAGCGGATCGCTGTAGTTCTCCAGGTAGCACAAGCCGGTGGTGAAGTTGCCGATCGGGAAGGGCGCGAAAGCACCGCTGTAGATCGACGCGAGCTGCGCGTTGAGCGTGATGCCCGAGGGCGAGCCGTCGGCCACGTGGTACATCAGGCCGAAGCCGTCCGTGCGCGGCGCGAAATGCGCGTAGGGGCTGTAGAGCAGCTGTGCCTGCTCGCCGGTGGCGAGCGACGTGGCCTGCGTGCCATTGGCGGCGGTCCGCAGCGCCGCCACGTAGCGATTGGTGGTGCCGTTGAGCATCACGGTCGAGGTGAAGCTGTCGTCCTGCAGCATGGCCAGGTCCCAGCTACGGGGGCTGAGGAAGACACCCTCGCCGAAATTCACGGCGCTGCTGCCGCCACTGACGTCGTAGGTGTCGGCGTCCCAGCCTTGCCCCTGGATGAAGCGAGCCGCGCGGCGGCCATTGGGTTGCAGCGGCGCGGTGCTGTAGGGCTGGTTGTCCCAGCCCAGCACGGCATTGCCATGGGCGTTCATGCGCAGGGTGAATCCGGCGTAGTTGCTGTTTGCGGCCTGCGGCAGGGCGGCAGCGGCGCTCCAGGTGCCGTCGCTCGATGATTGCGACCAGCTCGCACGAATGTCCCGGTCCGCCACCGGCTTGCGCCACACCACGAGGCCGCGCCCTGCGTCGGACAGGGCGGTGGCCACGCCGAGGTAGTTGCCGCTGCCTTGCAGCCCGCCGGGCGTGTTGGCATCGCCGAGCGTCACGGTGCCGGCCACGTGCCCTGGCGTGCCCAGGCCATCCGCGGCGTTGGCCGGGTCTTCCTTCGGCGAGCTTCCGCCGCCACCGCCTCCGCAGGCGGTCAGGCAAGACAGCACGGCGGCGCTCAAAGCCATGCGTGGCCACGTCATCATCGACTTCACGAATTCACTCCCTGATGGCCGCTTCATCGCAACAGCTGCGGCGGCTTGTGGGGGTATTGTAATTTTCTGTGAATGGTTGCCTGCCCCATGCTTGCGGGGGCGGCACGGGGCTGTGTCGTGTCCATGGCACGCCGCCCCGTGTGGTGCGCTCCGCTCAGGGTTGGCGGCGGGCCCAGAATAGTCCGGTGTGAGCCGTGAAGCTGCCATCGGTGTCGATCGACAGCGCCTGGCGCACTTCTGCGGGTGCGCCCTCCTGCAAGGCGCGGATGCCCTCGACCTGGCACGCTGGCGTCTGCATGCGCGCCACCCATGGGGCAAATTCCAGCCGCACGGGCCACTGCGCCTGCTCGTGCACCGTGAAGCCTGCTTCGGCCAGCAAGGCCTGCCATTGCGTAGCCGAGCGGTTGCGTACGTGCGAGCGATCTCGCAGCACCTCCATGGCCTGCAGGTGAGTGTCGACCAACGCGTCCTCATGGCCCAGGATATCGATCATCAGCAGGTAGCCGCCGGGCTTGATCACGCGGTACATCTCGCGCAGTGAGGCTTCGAGCGCCGTCCAGTGGTGGGCGCTGTAGCGCGTGGCCACCGTGCAGAAGTGGCCATCCGCGAAGGGCAGGTCATCGGCCTGGGCCTGCACTGTGTCGATGTGGCCGAGGCCTCTGTGCTGTGCGGCCCGGCGCACGGTGTCCAGCATGCCGGGAGAGGGATCAACTGCCATGACATGGTGTACATGAGGGGACAGCGCAAAGGCAAGGTGGCCTGCGCCGCAGCCCACGTCCAGCACGCGGGCCTTGCTGGCGGGCAGGTGCCTGGCCACCAGTTGCTGGGCGTGTGCCAGATCCGGGCCCTGTGCATGCACGGTGCTGGCCAGGTAAGCCTGGGCCTGCGGATCGAACTGCTGCTGGATGGCCTGCTGGTGCGTGGTGGATATGGGCGTGGCGGATGGGGGCTTCATGGTCGGCTCCGGTGGGTGGGGATAACCGACGATACGCAGCCAGGCATGCTGGTACAAGTTGCCTGTCTATCCTATTATGAGGAATACCCCGCCACCATCCAGCCATGCCGTCCACTCGCTTGCCCGCCGATTCACAGCCCACCCCAGCCGAGGCGCATGACAACAACGCCCTGGGCGATTTCCTGCACGCCTGCCGCGACCGCCTGCGCCCGCAGGATGTAGGCCTGCCGCAAGGCGCCCGCCGCCGGGCCCCGGGGCTGCGCCGTGAAGAGGTGGCTGCGCTGTGCGGCATCAGCCCCACCTGGTACACCTGGATCGAGCAGGGGCGCACGCGTGCTGTCTCCACCGAAACACTGGGTGCGCTGGCGCGGGGCCTGCTGCTGTCGGCCGCCGAGCGTGCCTACCTGTTCGAGCTGGCGTCGCGCGCCCAGCCCGCGGCAGCCGGCATCGACGACGACGAGCATCTGCCCTCCCTGGGTGCGCTGGTGGACGCCGTGCGCACGCCCGCCTATGTGCTCGACCGGCACTGGGATGCCGTGGCCTGGAACCGTCCGGCCGCACAGCTGTTCGAGGATTGGCTGGGCGGTGGCGCACGGCGCACGGCCCAGGCGCCGGGCAGCCGCAATCTGCTGCGCTATGTGTTCCTGCACGACGGCGCGCCGCGCTTGATCGGCGATTGGAGCGAGCGTGCACGCCGGCTGGTGGCCGAGTACCGCGCCGACACGGCGTCATGGCGCGATGACCCGGTGGCCCAGGCCCTGGTCGACGAGCTGCAATGGGCCAGCCCGGCCTTCAAGGCGGCCTGGCGCTCGCAGGCGGTGCTCTCGCGCGAGGGCGGTCTGCGGGGCTTCGAGCACCCTCGGCTGGGGCACCGCGAGTACGAGCAGTTCACGCTGCGCGTGGCCCAGCATCCTGCGCTCAAGCTGATCGTGCTCACGCCCCAGGCCGATTGAAGCCGCTTGGTACAGTGGGGCTCAGAACGCAAGGAGCCCCATGACGGACAGCAGTGATCGCAAGGCGGTGAGCCTGCCAGACGGCGACAGCCCCTGGATGCGCGTGTGGCAGCACGAGGCTGCTGCGCTGGCCGCCCTGCCTTCGGTACCCTCCCCCGAAGCGTTGCGCGGACCGCGCGAGCGGCTCAAGCCGGGGGCGCTGGGCCCCTGGTGGCTGGCTGGCGGGCGCGCGGCAACCTTCCGTGGGGAACCCAGCCCGCCCGGTTTGCAGGCCACCCCAGCGGTGGTGGCCTGGCTGGTGCTGTTCAACGTGGCCGTGCAGGTGCTTTGGCAGCGTCTGGCCATGCCGGGGCCGGCTGATTTCCATTGGCAGGGGCTGCT
This sequence comes from Burkholderiales bacterium UBA1834, assembly GCA_002339015.1. Lineage (GTDB taxonomy): Bacteria > Pseudomonadota > Gammaproteobacteria > Burkholderiales > Burkholderiaceae_C > Aquabacterium. Next base: position 36,444 of record DDJC01000035.1, on the reverse strand, counting down.
GCAGGGCGGGCTCGATCTGGCTGTGATCGCCTGGGTGTGCGCGTGGGTGCGTGCACCGGGGCCGCAACGCATGGGGCTGCTGTGCCTGGTGTTGGGCACCGAGTTCGTGATCAGCCAGGTCAGTGGTCTGCTGTGGGTGTTGGCCGGACAGGCTCAGGCGGCGGGCCTGTGGCGCCAGGGCGGAGTATGGCTGCTCTGGTTGCTGTGGCTGGGCCCCATGGTGTGGTGGGTGGCTGCTGTGGGAGCGGTGCTGTGGCGCCAGGGGGATCGGCACCTGCGGCCGTGGCTGGGCGGCATGGCCCTGTTGGTCGGCCTGATGGCCTTGCACTGGGTGATGCCGTCGCAGCAGATCTGGACGCCAGCGCGAACCAGCCAGGGCACCGGTGACGGCTCTGACGCGCCCGCGCAGATGACCCTGACCGAGCCCGTGCTGCGCGCGCAGGCCACCTTGCTGGATCAACAGCTGGCCGCCCTGCAGCCGCAACGCCCGGGCGTGGTGGACATGTATGTGCTGACCTTCGCGCCTTATGGCGATGAGGACGTGTTCCTGCGAGAAAGCGCCATGGTGGCGGACGTGATGGCGCAGCGCTTTGACGCGCAGGGGCGTGCGCTGCAACTGGTCAACAACCCACGCACGGCTGAGCAACTGCCCTGGGCCACCACCGACAACCTGCGCCGTGCGCTGCGCGGCATCGGGCAGCTCATGGACCCGCGCGAAGATGTGCTTTTCATCCACCTGACCTCGCATGGCGCGCGCGATGGGCAACTGGCCACCGAGCTGTGGCCGGTGCAGCCCCAGGCCGTCACGCCGGCATCGCTCAAGGCCGCGCTGCAGGAGGCGGGCATCCGCTACCGCGTGGTGTCGATTTCGGCCTGCTATTCAGGCAGCTGGATCGCTCCGCTGGCCGATGACGACGCGCTGCTGATGACCGCGGCTGATGCCGAGCACACCTCCTATGGCTGTGGCCGCCACTCACCACTGACATTCTTCGGTCGCGCCATGTACGACGAGCTGCTGCGCACGCAGACGCACTCGTTCACCGAGGCCCATGCGAAGGCGCGCGAGGTGATCCTGCAGCGCGAGCAGGAGGCTGGCAAGGATGATGGTTATTCGAATCCGCAGATCCGTGTGGGTTCGCGCATCGCGCCGGTGCTCAATGCGCTGCAGCGGCGGCTGGAGGCGCCTGCGGCCGTACCGCCGCGCTGAATGGCGGGTGGGTGGTGTGCCCGCTCAAAGTGTCCAGAGCCGGCCCAGCAGCAGGCACCACATCACCGCGGCCACCCCATTGCTCAAGGCGAACACCGTGAGCCGGTGCGGCACGTGGTTGTAGCCCAGGTAGATCACCGAGTGCAGCACGCGCAGCGCCACATAGGCCCAGGCCAGCATCAGCAGCGTGGGGGTGACGTGCTGCGTGATCACCGCCACCAGGCAGGCCAGGTAGAACAGCACCGGCACTTCCAGCAGGTTCATGAAGACCCGGTTGGGCACCCGCGTGGCGGTGGGCACGCGCGGGGATTCGCCGTACTTGAAATCGTCGAAATCGACCTCGCCGCGAGCGCCGGCCTTGAACCGCGCGATGGGCACCAGCAAAAGCACGAGCAGGGTCCACAGGGCCAGCACGGCCATGGGTTGCAGGATGGTGTGGGTGCTCATCACGGGCTCCTGGTGTTGGCTTGAATCTCTGTGCTTGAAATGGGCAGCGGCGCTCAAGGCCAGTGGCGCAGCGTGCCGCGCACGATGTCCAGGGCCACATGGCGCGCCACTTCATCGATGAAGCGGCCGAAGTCAACATGGGCCGTGTCGTCGGCGCGGTCGGAGATGGTGCGCACCACCGCGAAGGGCACGCCGAAATCATGGCAGACCTGGGCCAGCGCGGCGCCTTCCATTTCCACGGCCAGGGCATCGGGCAGGGCCCGCCGCAAGACAGCGCTCTCGCTGGCGGTGGAGACGAAACGGTCGCCGCTGACGATCAGGCCCTGGTGGACACGGGCATTCCGCCGCGAGGACAGCGCCTGCGTGGCCGCTGCCGCCACCGCATTGTTCAGCGCAGCGTACGTCGGCAGGCGTGCCAAGCCCCGGCCTGGTATCTCGAAGCGCGGGAACAGGGGCGAGGCATCCAGGTCATGCTGCAGCAGTTCGGTGGCCACGACCACGTCACCCACCTGCACGCCTTCGCCCAGGCCGCCGGCCACGCCGGTGAACAGCACGGCATCCACCTCGACGTGGCTGAGCAGCGTGGCCGTGGTGGTGGCTGCAGCCACCTTGCCGATGCCGGACAGCACGGCCACGACCTCATGCCCTTCCCAGTGGCCGGCCCAGAAGGTGCGGCCGGCCAACTGCCGTGGCGCCTCATCAGGGATCGCGTCGAGCACGGTCTGCAGTTCTTCAGGCATGGCGGCCACGATGGCCAGGCGGCTCATGGGGATTCCTTTCCGGGGTGGGGCAATGTGACAATGAGGCGCGCATGGCGAGCGCGTCATCGCCCGCATCATGCGCCCAGATCATCACGCCAAACACAGGATCGATCCTCATGTACACGCTCTACATCGCCAACAAGAACTACTCGTCGTGGTCGCTGCGGCCCTGGGCCCTGATGACGGAACTGGGCATCGTCTTCAAGGAAGTGCTGGAGCCCTTCGGGGCCGGTTCCAACTGGGAGGAGTTCCGCCGCTTCGCGCCCAATGGCAAGGTGCCCTGCCTGGTCGATGATGGCCTGACGGTGTGGGATTCGCTGTCCATCGTCGAATTTCTGGCGGAGCGCCACCCGGGCGTGTGGCCCGCACAGTCGGCCGCCCGGGCCTGGGCGCGCTCGGCGGCCGCCGAGATGCATTCGGGCTTCGGCACGCTGCGCACGCAGTGCCCGATGAGCTGCGGCATCCGCGTGCACCTGCACGAGATCGGCCCCGCGCTCAAGACCGACCTGGGCCGGCTGGACGAACTCTGGCGCGATGGCCTTGATCGGTTCGGCGGGCCCTTCCTGGCGGGCGAGACCTTCACCGCGGTGGACGCCTTCTTCGCGCCGGTGGCCTTCCGCGTGCAGACCTATGGCCTGCCGTTGAGCGAGCCGTCCCGCGCGTATGTTCAGCATCTGCTGCAATGCGCATCGTTGCGGCAGTGGCAGCAGCAGGCCTTGGCTGAACCCTGGCGTGAACCTGGACATGAGGCCGATTGCCTGGCCTACGGCACGTTGACAGCCGATCTGCGCTGAACATCTGCTGAACCCGCTGCCGGCTCATGCCCCAGCTTGGAGCGTCGAGGGGGTAAACCTAGGGTTTCTGCCATGCTGCGGGGCTGGGTTCAGCCTCGCCCGGCCCGTTGTGTGGAAGTCCACAATCCCGCCTGTGGGCTGTTTTCGGCATCCTTGCGACCGTTGCGAGGTGAGCCCATGACGACCCAGACCCTACCCATTCCTGCTGCCACTCAAACCAGGCCTGCCTGGTACACATCGCTGTACGTGCAGGTGCTCACGGCCATCGCCATCGGTGTGCTGCTGGGCCATTTCGCCCCGCAGACCGGCGAGGCCATGAAACCGCTGGGTGACGGCTTCATTCGTCTGATCAAGATGATCATTGCCCCGATCATCTTTTGCACCGTCGTCGTTGGCATCGCCGGCATGGACGACATGAAGAAGGTCGGCAAGACCGGCGGCATGGCGTTGCTGTACTTCGAGATCGTCAGCACCATCGCCCTGGTCATCGGCCTGATCGTGGTCAACGTGATCAAGCCCGGCGAGGGCATGCACATCGATCCGCACTCGCTGGACACCAAGAGCATCGCCGCCTACGTGGGCCCGCACAAGATGGCGACCACGACCGAGTTCCTGATGAACATCATCCCCACCAGCGTGGTCGATGCATTCGCCAAGGGCGACATCCTGCAGGTGCTGCTGTTCTCGATCCTGTTCGGTTTCGCGCTGCAGCGCTTCGGTGGCCGCCAGAGCATCGTGTTCCACTTCATCGACAAGTTCTCCCATGTGCTGTTTGCCATTGTCGGCATCGTGATGAAGGTTGCGCCCATCGGTGCCTTCGGCGCCATGGCCTTCACCATCGGCAAGTACGGCGTGGAGACGCTGCAGCAACTGGCCCAGCTGATGGCCACCTTCTACCTGACCTGCCTGATCTTCGTGCTGGGTGTGCTGGGCGTGATCGCCCGTGCCCACGGCTTCAGCGTGACGCGCTTCATCCGCTACATCAAGGATGAGCTGCTGATCGTGCTGGGGACCTCGTCGAGCGAAAGCGTGCTGCCCCGCATGATGGCCAAGCTGGAGCATGCCGGTGCGCACAAGTCGGTGGTGGGCCTGGTGATCCCCACGGGCTACTCCTTCAACCTGGATGGCACCTCGATCTACCTGACGATGGCCGCCGTGTTCATTGCCCAGGCCACGGACACGCCGATGACCATCACGCAGCAGCTGACCCTGCTGGCCGTGCTGCTGGTCACCAGCAAGGGTGCCGCCGGCGTCACGGGCTCGGGCTTCATCGTGCTGGCTGCCACGCTGAGTGCGGTGGGTGGTGTACCGGTGGCCGGCCTGGCGCTGATCCTGGGCATCGATCGCTTCATGAGCGAGGCCCGCGCCCTGACCAACCTGGTGGGCAACGGCGTGGCCACGTTGGTGGTCGCCAAATGGTGCAAGCAGCTCGACACCGGGCGCCTGAACGAGGTGCTCGATGGCAAGGTGGCCCCGCCGGCCCAGGTCGAGCCCTCGCCCGCCGATGCCATCGAAGAGCTGCTGCCCGCCGCGCCAGCGCATGTGGTGGCCAGCGGTGAGGGGGCGGTGCAGGCACGTGCCTGAATGACCTGATGGTGGGGCCCGCCGCGTGAAGCACGCGGGCGGCTCCCGGGCAAAGAGGGCGCTACAAGCGCCCTCTTGCCTTTTCCGCGCCCTGCGCAGTGTGCAGTCCGGGTCGGATCAGGCAACTTCGAACAAGGCCGCGGCGCCCATGCCGCCACCGATGCACATGCTGACCACCACGTGCTTGGCCTTGCGACGACGGCCCTCCAGCAGGGCATGTCCCACCATGCGCGCACCGCTCATCCCGTAGGGGTGGCCGATGCTGATGGCGCCGCCATTGACGTTGTATTTGGCCGGGTCGATGCCCAGGGTGTCGCGGCAGTACAGGGTCTGCACGGCGAAGGCTTCGTTGAGCTCCCACAGGTCGATGTCGTCGACCTTCAGGCCATGCTGCTTGAGCAGCTTGGGGATGGCATAGACCGGGCCGATGCCCATTTCTTCCGGCGCGCAGCCGGCCACGGTCATGCCCCTGTAGATGCCCAGCACCTGCAGGCCGCGCTTTTCGGCCGTGGCGCGCTCCATCAGCACGCTGGCGCTGGCGCCATCGGAGAGCTGGCTGGCATTGCCGGCCGTGATCACGCCGCCGTCGATCACGGGCTTGAGGCTGGCCAGGCCTTCATACGTGGTGTCGGGCCGGTTGCCTTCGTCCTGCGACAGCAGCACGTCCTGGAAGGTGACCTCGTCAGAGCCCTTGGCGCGCACGGCCATCTGGGCCTGGATGGGCACGATCTCGTCCTTGAACAGGCCGGCCTGCTGTGCGGCGGCCGTGCGCCTTTGCGATTCGAGCGAATAGCGATCCTGCGCCTCGCGCGAGATGCCGTACTTCTTCGCGACGAACTCTGCCGTCTGCAGCATGGGCATGTAGGCTTCGCTGGCATGGGCGATCACATTGGGATCCCGCTCGCGGCCCACCCACTCGAAGTAGCGCTGCTGCAGGCCGCTGATGTTGTCCTGGCCGCCGGCCACCGTGATGGCCATGCCATCGACGATGATCTGCTTGGCCGCCGTGGCGATCGCCATCAGGCCCGAGGCGCACTGGCGGTCCATGGTCTGGCCGGACACCTCGACCGGAAAGCCCGCAGCCAGCAGGGCGGTGCGCGCCAGGTTGCCGCCAGCAGTGCCCGCGGTGAGCACGGCGCCCACGACCACATCGTCGATCTCGCCGCCCTCCAGACCGGCGCGCGAGGCCGCATGCGACAGCGCGTGCGCCATGAGCGTGGGGGACTTGATGTTGTTCAAGGCGCCCTTGAAGGCCCGGCCGATGGGCGAACGGGCGGTCGAAACGATGACGGCTTCTCTCATGATGATGGCCTTTGCTTTGGCGTGGGGTGGAGCGCTGGGCGCTTCGGTTTGCTCAGCAGGACGCGCGCCGGCCACGTGGAACCGGAACGCGAGGCCATCCTAGGCGAATCTGGCAGTGTGGTGGGAAGCGCTTCCGCAGGGTGGCACGCATCACGCGGCGCCTGCTGCACAGCGGTACCGTGTTCGGGTCAGTTCTGCGGCAGCGCAGGTCGCGGGGCTGGTGGCGCGGGTGTGGTGCTCACCAGTTCGCGGTAGATCCCGCCTTCTTTCACGCTGCCGCTTGTCGTCCCGGCGCCGTGGATGCGAGCGACGCAATCCGCCCTGTCCTTCGCGGGCAATGCGTTGCAGCGGGCGGTGGCGTTGGCCTGGAGATCGCTGGGCCGGGCGCTGGCGCCCAGGTGACCATGCCGTGCTTCGTCGCGTGCGGCGCCGGCTTCCTTCAAGCACGTGGCGGAATCCTGCTGTGAGCTGCCATCCATGCAGGCGGCGCGCTCGCGCGCGTAGGTCGATGGCGCGCTGCTGTCCGCGAAAGACTCGACAGCGAACACCGTGGCCGCGCTCAGTGCCACCGCCATGGCGCCGATGGCGCGCAGGCTCAGGCCTTGGTGAGAGGTCCGTGCAGGATGGTCGTGACGAGGCATGCTGATGCTCCTTCTGGCAGCCCGGCGGGATGGGCGATGACAGGCTTCAGTCTAGGAACCGCCCATCCGCGCGGGCGTCGGACAGCCCCTGTTTGCCACGGCAGCGTGCCCCGAACCTGCTGTAGGTCATGGCTGACAGCAGGCTGCCCTGCATGCAGCTTTGCGCCTAGCCTTTGTTGAGCCGCAAGCCCACCAGCGCTGCGGAGGCAATGCCCAGCACCAGCACCAGCGCTGCGCCGTAGAACACGCCATGGGCCTGACCATGGTCCAGCATGAACCCGAACACCGGCGCAGCCACGGCAAAGCCCACGTCCAGCCCGGAGTACACCGTGCCGTAGACCCGGCCGGTCGCGCCCGGAGGCGCGGCGCGCTTGATGAGCATGTCGCGCGACGGCCCGGCCAAGCCTGTGCCGAAGCCGGCCAGCGCGGCGGCACCGGCCGCGATATAGGGCGGCAGCCAGCCGGTGGCCGTGAGCAGCAGCAATCCGGCCGCCAGGGCCATGGCGATCGCGATGGTGCGCTCGAGTCTGGCCACGCGCGCCACCAGGAAGCCGCCGATCACCATGCCGGCCGCACCGCACAGCATGTAGCCCGTTACCACGAAGGCTGTGACCGATTCGGGCAGGCCGTAGATGCGCATCAGCGCGGGGCTGGAAAAGCTCTGGATGGCGCTCAGTGCCGCCGTGGTCCAGAAGAAGAACGAGAAGCACAGCCACACCGAGGGCAGCTTCAGGAAGGCCATCGGGTGCTCTTGGTGGGGCGCGGCAGCCTGCGCGCCGGGTTGGGCGGCGCTGTCCCACTGGCCTTGCCGGTCGTCGATGGCATCGCGGTTGAGCACCAGCAGCACCAGCACGGTCAGCGACACCAGCGCGGCCGCCAGGTAGGCCGTGCGCCACTGGCCCCCGGCCCAGCCCGTCACCCCGATCAGGAAGATCGGCGCCGATGCCCAGCCCAGATTGCCCGTGATGCCGTGCACGGAGAAGGCGTGGCCCAGGCGTGCTGCCGACACACGCTTGTTCAGGATGGTGAAATCCACCGGGTGAAAGGGCGCATTGCCCAAGCCGGCCAGCGCGGCGGCCAGCATCAGCCCGGGGTAGCCCTGCGCCGTGGCGGCGGCCAGCGCGGCACATGTGAACAGGCCCAGCGCCGTGAACAGCACTGGCCGCGCCCCCACGCGGTCCACCAGAAAACCGGCCATCGCCTGTCCCACGCCCGAGATCACGAAGAACACCGACACCAGCAAACCCAGCTCCGAATAGCTCAGCCCGAAATCACGGATGAACAGCGGGAACAGCGGCGGCAGCAGCATGTGGTTGAAGTGCGAGGTGCCGTGCGCCAGCCCGATCAGGCCGATGGTGGTGACGTCCTGCCGGGCGCTGACAGGCGCCGGGGCGTCAAGGGTGGTCGTGTTCATGCCCGCACTGTAGGCGCCGGGCATGTGTCCGGGTTACGATAGATCGACAATTTCTGTCGAGATCATGCCAAAACGTGCGCCATCCCTCGCGTCGACGCCGGCAGCCGCCGGGCGGCGCACCATTCCGCCGCTGGATCCCCAGCGCTACGGCCCCAGCATGGGGCGGCCCGTGCGCGCCAAGGCGCGCGTGATCACGGCCGATCTGCAGGTCGAACCGCACGGCCACGCATGGGGCCAATTGGCGTTTTCGGCCACCGGCGTTGCACGCATCACGGCGGGGCGCAGCACCTTCATCGTGCCGCCGTCGCGGGCGGTGTGGATCCCGCCGCACGTGGTGCACGCGGTCACGGTGCTGGAGGATGCGGACATGCGCACGGTCTATGTCCACCAGCAGGCTGGCGAGGTGGGGCCAATGGTGCCGGCCGCCCAGCAGGGCGTGTGGCGCGCGTGCCGGGTGCTGGAGGTGACCGCGCTGATGCGCGAGCTGGTGCTGGAACTGGCCCGGGTGCCTGCGCCGGGGCCGGATGCGTCCGGCCAGTTCCCCGAGGGCAAGCCGACCGAGCGTGAGCGCTGCCTGGCCTCCCTGGTTCTCGACGAGATGCGCCAGGCCAAGCCGGTGCCGCTGGGCGTGGCTTTGCCGGTGGACAAGCGCCTGCGCGCGCTGTGCGAGGCCGTGCTGAACGACCCGGGGCGCCACACCACGCTGGCGGGCTGGGCCGCCGAGGTCGGCGCCAGCCCGCGCACCGTGGCACGGCTGTTCCGTGATGAACTGCAGACCAGCTTCGTGCAGTGGCGCCAGCAGGTGCTGCTGGCCAAGGCCCTGTCACTGTCGGCACGCAAGCGGCCCATGAGCCACATCGCCGCCGAGCTGGGCTATGCCAGTGCCAGCGCGTTCACCGCCATGGTGACGCGTTCGGTGGGCATGCCCCCCAGCCGCTTCTTCGCGCTGGGCCAGTAGGCGCGGGCTTGGCGCGGATCTTGCCGCGTCCACAGGCGTTGCCTGTGTGCGAAAGGTCCCCGCCATGAAGACATTCATCCGTGTCGCCGAAGTCTGGCTGCCCGATGCCGACCACACCGTGCTCACCCATGGTGCAGCCGTGGCCGGCCCCGAAGCGCAAGGCTTTTGCACCAGCAGCCAGGGCATGCGCTTCAGGCTGGGGGAGGGGCTGCCCGGCCTGGCCTGGCAGCAAGGCCGCCCGATGCTGCTCAAGCAGCTGCATGGCCTGCCTTTCCTGCGGGCCGAGGCTGCGCGTGCCGCAGGCTTGAGCAGCGCCATTGCCCTGCCCGTGTTCTTGCGGGGTGAGCTCACGGCCGTGCTGGTGCTGTTCTGCGGGGACGACGCGCAGCAGGCCGGGGCCATCGAGATCTGGCGCAACGATCCGCGCGTCACCACGGACATGACCCTGGTCGAAGGCGTCTACAGCCAGGGTGCCGATGCGCTGGAGGCCGTGTCGCAGGACACCTACCTGCCACGGGGCACCGGCCTGCCGGGTCTGGCCTGGCAGCAGGGGCACACCGTGTTCATGGACGATCTGGCCAGTGCGCCGCGCTTCCTGCGGGGCGCGAGTGCGCATGACGCGGGCATCGAGCGCGGTCTGGCCTTGCCCTGGGCTGCCCGGACGCAGGCCGAGTACGTGGTGACCTTGCTCTCATCCGCACGCACGCCGGTGGCGCAGCGGGTAGAGGGCTGGGTGCCGGGAGACGCGCCAGGCACCTTGCGACGCACCTTCGGGTTCGACGAGGCGCAAGGTCCCATGGGCGACGCCACCCTGCCCCTGGGGGACGGCCGCAGCCCTGTCGGCAAGGCCTGCCTGAGCGGTGTACCGTGTGTGGAGGCCCTGGCGGATGGTGCGCTGGTGGCCGTGCCCGTGGTGAGCGAGGGCGAGGTGGCCGAAGTGGTGCTGTTGACGCTGTAACAGCGTTGCGAGCGCCTGGCAGGCGGGGCGCTGGCGTGGTGGGCTCAGGCCGCGCGTCGCACGATGGGCAGGCGCTCGCTGCACTCGAAGGCAAGCAGCGCCTGCTTGCGGTCCAGCCCTCCGGCATAGCCGGTCAGTGCACCACCATGGCCCAGCAGGCGGTGGCAGGGCACGATGATGGACCAGGGGTTGCGGCCCGTCGCCGCCCCCACCGCGCGCGAGGCGGAGGGTCGCCCGATGGCCTGGGCCACCTGCCCATAGGCCTGCGTCGCGCCGAAATCGATCCGGGCCAGGGCCTGCCACACGGCTTGCTGGAACGCGGTGCCCACCGGCGCCAGGGGCAGCTCGAAGCGTGTGAGTTCGCGGGCGAACCAGGCGTCGAGCTGTTCGCCGGCCTGGCGCAGCAGCGCGTGGGCCGGATCGTTGACCCAATGGGTTCGCGGGCCGGCAAAGTGGCGCTGGCCTTCGAACCAGGCGCCGAGCAAGCCGAGATCGTTCGCGGCCAGGATCATCGGACCCAGGGGCGTGGCATGGGTGGTCCAGGCGTGGGGTGTGCTGTTCATGATTGTGGGCCTGCCGAGGGCTGTGTCGAGGGTGATGGCGGGGTTGGCGGGCCTTCGCTCAGGCGGCGCCAGAGGTGCAGGGTGGCGTAGCCTCGCCAGGGGCTCCAGGCCGCGGCGATGGCATCGGCCTGGGCGGCCTTGTTCACGCCCAGGGCCTTGTGCAGGGCAATGTCGCCGCTGGGCCAGGCATCCGGCCAGCCCAGGGCGCGCAGCGCGATGTAGCGGGCCGTCCAGCGGCCGATGCCGGGTAATGCTTCCAGCTGGGCCATGGTGGCCTCGACATCGGCTGCGGGGCCCAGGTCCAGCCGGCTGTCGGCCACCTCGCGGGCCAGCGCCTGGATGGCGCCCACGCGCTGGCGCACGATGCCCAGCGCGCCGATCTCCTCAGACGAGGCATCAGCCACACGGCGCGCGGTGGGAAAGAGGTGCGTCAGCCCCGTGAAAGGTGTCTGCACCGGCTCGCCCAGCGCGACGGCCAGGCGGCCGGCGAGTGTGTGTGCCGCGCGCACCGTGACCTGCTGGCCCAGTACCGCCCGCACGGACATCTCGAAGCCATCGAAGGCGCCGGGCACGCGCAGACCAGGGGCATCGGCCGCCAGCTCGCCCAGCACCCCGCTCACGGCCTGCGGGTCGCAATCCAGATCGAACAGGCGCCGCATGCCGGCCAGCACCGAGGGCAGGGCACGCAGCAGCCCTGCAGACACGCGAACGGCCAGGGCATCGCGGCCATTCGCCTGCGTGACCTCCAGCCAGCCCGTAGGCGTCTGCGGCCCCTGGCCCTGGCCCACGCGCACCGTGCGTCGGTAGGCCAGGCCATCGACCTGCTCCACGCCGGCGATGCAGCGCTTGCTCAAGAAGGCCAGCAGGCGCGGCCAATCCAGCGGCGGGCGGTAGCCCAGCTCGAAACGCAGGCTGCTGCTGGCATCGGCCATGGTGGCCATGTCACTGCTGCCGGCCTTGTCATCGGCTGGGTCGTGAGAGACCAGCATGTTGCGGCGCAGCTGGCTGGGTGCCAGGCCGTAGCGTTCCTGGAACAGCGTGTTGAATCGACGCAGGCTGCCGAAGCCGGCGGCCAGGGCCACGTCGGTCACGGGCAGCGAGGTGTCGGCCAGCAGGCGCTTGGCCATCAGCAGGCGCTGGGTCTGTGCGTAGTCGATGGGGCTGACGCCGAAGGCGTCGGCGAACACGCGGCGCAGGTGCCGGTCGGTGATGCCCAGCCGCGCGGCCAGGCCTTCCATGCCGTGCTCATCGAGTTCGCCAGCCTGGATGCGCTGGGCGGCGGCCCAGGCCAGCCGTGAGCTGGCATCGATGGGGGCCTGGCCGGGGGCACGCTCGGGGCGACAGCGCAGGCAGGGCCGAAAGCCAGCCTGCTCGGCGGCCGCGGCATGACCGAAGAAGAGGCAGTTGGCCGCCTTGGGCGTGCGCACGCGGCACACCGGGCGACAGTAGATGCCGGTGGAAGTGACGCCCACGAAGAAGCGGCCGTCAAAGCGCGCATCGCGTGCCACCAGCGCGGCGTAGTGCGCGGCGTGCTCGGGCTGCTCGGTGGGAGCGGCCGTTCGGGTGGGCTTGCGATGCGATGACATGGTGCCATTGTGAGCGCGCGGGGGGCATCTTGCTCGCCGTTTTCGGACACCATGTTTTTGGGGTGGTGTGAGCGCACGGGCTGGTGAAGGCGAGTGCCTGCTCCGGTCCCCACGCGGGGCACCACCGGGGTTTGCCCAGCTGACCTCTTGAACACCAGCCTGCCCTTGCGGAAAGCCAGGACACCGCGAATGGTCCCTTCTCAGGCACTCGCCTTCACCAGCCCGTCGATGCACTGTGGGTGGTGGGGGAGGGGACCACCCTGCGGAGGGTGGTTAGTGAGTTGATCGCCTCGGTCGGTCGGTCGGCCGGTTGGTCAGGTGCGTGGCCCAGGTAGGCTTGCCTGGTTTCCTGCATCACCGGGTGGTGTTCTGGTGGCAGCCGCACCTGCCTACGCACTTACCACCCCAGGCCCAGCCACGCCAGCAGGCCTGGGCCACGCCCCTTGTCCACATCCAGCGGCTTGTCCAGCCGGATGCGCAGAAACTCGGTGTTGTCCGAGGCCTGGGCCCGGCCGCCACCGCCGGGGTAGTTGTTGTCGTTGATCACCAGCAGCGTGCGCGCATCGAGCACCAGCACATCCTCGATCGTCACGTAGGGGAAGGTGAAGGTCGTGCTGCCGTCGCCGTTGAGGTCGTGCGGGTCTGCGATGTTCATCAGGTCGACCAGCTCGGTCTTCTTCACGAAGCCCTCTGCGTCCACCAGGCGCAGGTCGATCTTGTAGATCTTCTTGAACGGCGCGAGGGCCGTGGTGGCCGTGCCGCCGTTGCGTTCGATCACCAGGTACTCGTGCGCGTTGACGGCTGTCATGTCACCGATGTTCGTGCCTTGTGCTTCGAGCCGGTAGGCGAAGGTGCGGCCCGTGTAGCGCTCCTGGTCGATGCTGAACTCGTTGATCAGCAGGCGCTTCTGGTTGGTGTCAGGGATCAGCGGGCCTTCCAGCATGGCGTACAGCGTGTCGCCCGCAGGGTTGATGGCCAGGCCCTCGAAGCCATTGGAGCCGCGCAGGTTGTTCGTGCCCGGGGTGATGCCCGGGTATTGCGGCGACTGCACCAGCGCGTTGCCGTCCGCACCCCTGAAGTTCGGCAGCGGGATCTCACGGCGCAGCACCTTGCCGGTGGCGTCTGTCTTGACCAGGAAGGGCCCGAACTCGTCGCCAAACCACAGGTTGCCGCGCTTGTCACGGCGCATGGCTTCGATGTCCAGATCGGCACCGGTGAGCAGGCGGTGGGCCTTGATGGTGGCATCGACCAGCGGGTTGGCATCGACGTTGTAATAGTGCGTGCTGTCAGCCACCAGCGGGAAGCTCAGCTTGCGGTCCGGATCGCGCAGCGTGATGCGGCTGCTGGCATCGAAGCCCTTGAGCGGCCAACCGAACCAGTGGCTTACCGGCTTGACGGTGCCGCTGCCGCCGTGCTTCGTCTTGAAATCGGGACGCAGGGTGTAGACACGCAGCAGCGCATCGGCCGAATTGGCCTGCGTGCCGAAGCCGTTGTCCGTCATCACGCGGAAGGTGCCGGGCAGCGGCCCTGTCAGCACGGCCGACAGACCCTGCACCGGTTGCTTGTTCACCAGCGGCAGCACATGGCCGAACTGCCCCGGCCCCGCAAACTGCCCCGAGGTCGGCCCATCGGCAAAGGTATTGGCCGGCATCAGCGCAAAGCCTTCCAGCGTGGGCTGCCCGCCGGCACCATGTGAGCCGTGTTTGTCGGCAGGCCCTGCACAGGCCGATGCAGCCAACCCGCAAGCCAGCGCGATGGCCGACAAAGCGCGGCCTTGCACGCGCAACGAAGTGATGAGGGACATGGAAAGCGCTCCTGAAGATGATGCGCCGCCAGAACAAGGCTGCGGCGTCCGGCATCACCTTACGGACGACCCGTGTCGCTCCCATGACAAAGCAAGCGTCCTTACAACAACGTACAAAGACGCACGTTGGGCCCCCTCTCCCCCAACAAAGGCGAAGCGCGCGGTGGTCCGAGGCTGGGCACAGGGGGATGGGCGAGCGCAGGGACCATTCGCGGCGTCATGGCTCGTCACCAGCCTGGCTGGTGTTCAGGCGATGACCGATGCAGACCTCGGTGTCGCCCCGCGTGGGGACCGGAGTCCGCCCATCCCCCTGTGCCCAGCCTGCGCCCCAACCACCGCAAGCGAAGCCCCCCCCAACAGCCGAGCTTCACCAGGGCGCTTCACTCTCCTCGGCAGCCGCACTGGAAGACGCCTTCGCAGGCACCTCGGCCACAGCAACAGCAGCAGGAGACGCTTCAGCCACCCGAGCCCCACTGCCAGGCAGCTGCATCAACTCCCCGCCCAAAGCCTCGACCAGATCCGGAATCATCCGCCGCAGCTCACCCGTCGCCAAAGCCGCATCCGCATCGAAGGCCTCGTCCTTCGACGGTTTGCCCCCCGCGTCACGCGCTTCCAGCACCACATCCAGGAAGGCCAGCTTCTTGACCTGCAGACTCTCCGTCAGCACGAAGGACACCCTGTCCAGCCACGACATCGCCACCCGCGTCGGCACCTTGCCCTGCGTGATGTGCTGCTTGACCTCTTCCGTGTCCAGCGGGTGGCGGGCATACCGCACCACCGACTTCATCTCATCCGGCGATTTCAGCTCGCACTCGCGGTCGATCACGAAGTTGTAGGGCGGCTCGCCCGTGCCCAGCCAGCCCGTCATGGCCGAGGCCGGTGACAGCTCGGTCTGCAGGTGCGACACGGCCAGGCCATCGATCGCCTTCACCAGCAGGGCCACCACCTCATCGGCGCGCCCCTGGCTGCCGGCATCGACCACCAGCAGGCGCTCCTTCGGCGCGATCCACACCATCAGGGCCGAGCGCTTGGTGAAGGCCATGGGCAACAGCTCCAGCAGCGCCTGCTCCTTGAGCTCCTTCGTCTGCTTCTTGCCGGGCTTGCGGCCGGTCTGCTGCTCGATCTGTTCGGCGATCTCGTCCACGCGCTCCTTCACGACGGAGCCTGGCAGCAGGCGTTTCTCGAACTTGAGCTTGAGGATGAGCTGGCCGTCCACCACTTCCACCAGCGGCGCGTGCGCTTCACCGCGGGGTTCGACCCAGCCGCTGGATTCCTGCTGCGTGGCACCACAGGGCACGAAACGCTGCTTGTCGAGGGCGGTCTCGATCGCGCGGGCATCGGCTGTCCAGTCAGGCCCGATGCGGTACACCGTCAAATTCTTGAACACGGAGGTCCTTGTCTCGTGAGATCTTCAGCAAAGGCCGGGATTATCCATGGGTGACCGCGCACGGCCCCTGCGGTAGGCTGCAACCGAGCGAAACAAAAAGGATGCGGCGGCAGTTATGCGCATGCGTGCGGAGCAATCGGTCTTGCTGGTCGTGGATGTCCAGGAAAGGCTGGAGAGTGTCGTGGAGGATGGCACGGCGGCGGTGTCCGAAGTCCTGTGGCTGGTGCGCGTCGCCCAGCGCCTGGGCGTGCCGGTGATCGCCACCGAGCACTGTCCGGAAAAGCTGGGGCATTCGGTGGCGGCGCTGCGACCCCTGTTGCCGCCCGCGTCGGTGGTGCGCAAGACGCATTTCTCCGCCGTGAGCGAGGGCGGCCTGTTCCGCGCACCGGAAGGCCAGCGCGTGCAGTGGATCGTGGCCGGCATGGAGGCGCACGTGTGCGTGATGCAGACGGTGCTGGACCTGCTGGAGCTGGGCCGCGAAGTCTTCGTGGTGGATGAAGCCGTGGCCTCACGCCAGCCGCGCGACAAGGCCCTGGCGCTGGAGCGCATGCGCCGCCATGGTGGCGACATCGTCTCGCGCGAGATGGTGGCCTTCGAATGGCTGGTGCACGCGGGCGCGCCGGAGTTCAAGTCGGTGCTGCGCAGCTTCATCCGCTGAACGCTGAAGCTGCGCAGGATTGCCGCCTAGGCCGCCTAGGCCGCCTTGGCCTGCGGCCCCGTCAACGCACGCAGCGCGTCCAGCAGCGCGCTGCATTGATCGTCCGTACCCACGGTGATGCGCAGGAACTGCTCGATGCGTGGCAGCCTGAAGTGCCGCACCAGGATCGCACGCTGCTTGAGCCCATGGGCCAAGGCCGCCGCCTCGAAGCCCGCGTGCCTGGCGAACACGAAGTTGGTGGATGAGGGCAACACCTCGAAGCCCAGTGCCTGCAGCGACGCCGTCAGTTCATGGCGGGTGCGGATCACGGCCTGACGCGTGTGTTCGAACCAGGCCTGATCGTCGAAGGATGCGGCGGCGCCAGCCATGGCCAGGCGATCCACCGGGTAGGAGTTGAAACTCTCCTTCACGCGCTCCAGGCCCTCGATCAGGTCGGATGACCCCATCGCGTAGCCCACGCGCAGCCCGGCCAGCCCGCGTGATTTGGACAGGGTCTGCACCACCAGCAGATTGGGATACCGATCCAGCAGTTGGACGGCGCTCTCGCCCCCGAAATCCACGTAGGCTTCGTCGATGACGACCACGCGATCGGGCTGCCGCTGCAGCAGGCGTTCGATATCGGCCAGCGGCAGGGCCAGGCCCGTCGGGGCATTGGGGTTGGCGATGACCACGCCGCCACAGGGGCCCCTGTAGGCATCCACCTCGATCTCGAAGCTGGCGTTCACTGGCACGGGGCGCGCCTCGATGCCGAAGAGCTTGCAGTAGACCGGGTAGAAGCTGTAGGACACATCCGGGAACAGCACCGGCAAGTTGTGCCTGAGCAGGGCCTGAAAGACATGGGCCAGCACCTCGTCGGAGCCATTGCCCACGAAGACCTGCGACAGCGCCAGGCCATGCCGCGCCGCAATGGCGGTGCGCAGCACCGTGGCGTGCGGGTCAGGGTACAGGCGCAACGTGTCGCCTGCCGCGTCGGCGATGGCCTGCAGCGCGCGAGGCGAGGGGCCATAGGGATTCTCGTTGGTGTTGAGCTTGATGAGGTTCGGCACGGCCAGCTGTTCACCGGGCACGTAGGGTGTCAGCTGGTTCAGCAGGGGGCTCCAGAAGCGGCTCATGGTGGTTCTCCTCAGCGGTTGAAATCTGGCCATGCGAACGGCGCGGGCAAACAAAAAGGCGCCCGAAGGCGCCTTGGCTTGGTCGACTGGTCTGAGCGGGTGGCTTGTGGTCAGCAGGCCCCTGCACGGACGCGGTCGGACAACACCCCGGCGCCGGTGGGCGAACGGTGGTGTCGGTGCAGCGATGTCACGTACTGGCTCATGACCCCAGTGTGGCACGCCAGGCGCAGGGCTGGCAACCCGGTCAGGCCATGTCCATGCATGACGCCCGGGCGCCATGCCAACAAATGCCGGAGCGGATCGCCCATGCCTGCCGAGCGGGCAAGCGCGCTGCGCCGGCCTGTTTCAGGCGGCCAGCAGTTGCCGCACGCGGCGCAGGCTCTGCACCGTGTTCACGCAGGCGCGGGCCGCCTCGCCACCCTTGGTCACGAAGTGCGTGCTGAAGTAGCGGCGGTGTTCTTCGTGCTCATGGAAGTGGTGCGGCGTGAGCACGCACGAGAACACGGGCACCTCGGTGTCGAGCTGCACGCGCATCAGGCCGTCGATCACGGCGGTGGCCACGAAGTCGTGCCGGTAGATGCCGCTATCGACCACCAGGCCGCAAGCCACGATGGCGTCGAAGCGGCCCGACTTGGCCAGCGTGGCCGCATGCAGGGGGATTTCGAAGGCGCCGGGCACGTCGATCACGGTGACGGGATCGACCGCCACGCCCAGGCGGGCGATCTCGGCCAGGAAGCCCTCGCGGGCGCGGCCCACGATGTCGGCGTGCCAACTGGCCTGGACGAAGGCCACGCGCAGCGGCTTGGCGCCGTCGGCAGGCGAGGCGGGGAGGGAGGCAATGGGAAGATCAGACTGATTCATGGAGACCTCGAAAGGCGATACCAGAAACCAGGGCGCACGAACAACACCATGCGGCGCACGTGCCGCCACCCGCAGGGGTGTCAGGCGCGCGCGAACCGCACGGATGTGCCGCGCTCTCTTTCATCCGGACTGTGACCGTCGGCCCCGGAATCACACCGGATCTGCTGACCCCGCCAGGCAGGAGCCTGGCGGGCGCTCGCGGGCTGAGGGCTGCAGGCCCATCACCGCCGGTGGGGACTTTCACCCCGCCCTGAGAACGCTTTGCCGGTGCGCCAAAGCCTGGAAAGCCGCGGTGCGCCGACCTCCTGATTCTACGGGCGCGGTGCTGATCCGTGCCCGACAGGGGATTTGGCGGTCTGCTCAGTAGTTCACGCTGTAGCGCCAGCGCTGGAAGCGCAGCACGGCGGATTTGAGCTTGATCTCTTCAAGGGTGAGGTCCTGGCCGAGCTTGTCGCCTTCATGGAAAAGCTGGCTGTTGATGACCAGCATGCGGTTGGCCGGGTTCTCGGAGTACATCGCACCGCCGATGACCAGGGTGGGCAACTGGCGGCGGACATGATCGGGCAGCTCGTGCTGGGTGAGCACCCGGGGCGTGGGCGGGGCGGTGATGTCCTGCGCGGGCGTCGTCCTGCCGGCGGGGGCTTCTGCCTCGGCCACAGCGGCTGTTCTGGGCGTGGCGCGGGTGCTGGTGCTGGTGCTGGTGCTGGTGCTGGTGCTGGTGCGTGCACTGTCGGCAGCCACAGGCGCGTCACTGGGCTTGGCGGCCTGGCGTGCGGGGGGGGCATCGGCGGGAGCCGCCTTGGCCTCGTCGCGTGTGTCGTGTGCGTCGTGCTGTTGGGGGACACGTGCCTGCGGGGTGGGCTCACGCCGGGCCGGCCGGGCCTCGCCCTGAGGCAGGCGATCGGTCTGCTGCGGGGGCAGCAAGCCGTTGGGTGTGGACGGCGCCTGATCGGGGGCAGGCGCTGTGGCCTGTGGTGGCGGGCTCTGTGGTGCCGCCGTGGCAGGGTCGTCGCGCCACAGGGACCAGACCAGCATGCCCACCAGTGCCAGCCCCAGGCCGCCCAGGCCCCAGGCCCAGGGGGGCAAGGCGGCAGTGCCGGGCTCATCCGGCAAGGGCAGGGCGGCTGGCTGGGCATGCAACCCGGGTACGGCACCCCGCTCCCGTTCGGCATCGGCCCGCTTGAGGGCATCGAGGATGTAGGACATCGCTCAGGCTCCAGTAGGGGGTTGAGCCGGGGCGGCGGAGGCCTGGCCCAGACGGGGTTCCGTCACGCCTGTCTGCCGGTTGAGCAGCATCAGGGTGGTGGCGCCGGCCACGCCATCAGGCGTCAGGCCCTGGGCCAGCTGGAAGGCCTGCACGCGGGACTTGAGGGCCTGGTCGAAGCGTGTGGTGCCCGTGGGCATGGGCTCGCCATGCACGGTGGCCATGCGCGCGGCCAGCCAGTCCACGGCCGGGCCGCTGTCACCGGCCTGCAGCTTGCGGCGGTAGCCCTCGGGCGTGCGCCACAGGGTGGTGAACTCGCCGCGCCATACGCTGGACAGGGCCGCGAGGGGCACCTGATAGCGCGCGCCGTCGATCTGCAGGGTGGCGCTGTCCGGCCCCAGGGCGGTGATCAGCACATCCACCGTGCGCTGGCCTTCGTGCAGGGCCAGCACGCCGGGGCGGTCAAGCTGGCGCACCAGGGTCAGGCCACCGTTGTGGCGGAAGCACTGCAGCTGGCGGGCACTGGCGGCCTGGCAGGGATCGCCGCTGCCCAGGTTTTCACCCCACAGGGCGGCCAGCTCGCGCCAGGCGGTGGCGTCGGTCTGCGCGGCGGCGCGCAGGGCCTGGGCCAGGCCGGCGGCGTCCAGGGGGGCGGCGGGGGCGCTGGCCGTGGTGGCTGCTGCCGCTGCAGCGGGCTGAGAGGCTGCGCCGGATGCCGCCGAAGCGGGCGCGCTGGCCGTCCGTGCCGCAAGGTGCGGTGCCTGGGAGGACAGGGGGTTGCCCGGGCGCCCCCAGAGCGTCAGGGCGGCCACGGTGGGCAGGGCCACGCCGGCCAGCAGGGCCCAGGCCCAGGTGGGCGGACGGCGGGAGGCCGCTGCACGGGCAGACGGATCAGCCGGCGCGTGGGGCTGGGCCTTGCTGCTGCGCTTGCTGGCCAGGGGCGCGCGTGGCGGCGGCGCTTCGGCCTTGGGCGCGGGGCGCTCGAACACCTCATGGGCCGCCTTGTCCACGATCGTGCGGTTGACGACCTCCTTGCCCAGGGCGTAGGCGCCCAGCAGGGCCCGGTCGCACAGCAGGTTGATGCGGCGCGGCACGCCACGGGTCCATCGGTGGATGCGGCGCACGGCCTTGGCATCGAACAGGTGGCCATGCGTCTTGCCCGCCACGGCCAGGCGATGCAGGATGTACTGGGCCGTCTCGGATTCGCTCAGGGCATCGAGGTGGTAGCGTGCGATCACGCGCTGCGCCAGTTGCTCCAGTTCAGGGCGGGCCAGCATGTCGCGCAGTTCAGGCTGGCCGATGAGCACGATCTGCAGCAGCTTGCGCTCGCTGGTCTCCAGGTTGGTCAGCAGGCGCAGTTGCTCGAGCACGTCGGCCGACAGGTTCTGTGCCTCGTCGATGATCAGCACATTGTTCTGGCCGACCGCGTGCGTCTTGAGCAGGAACTCGTTGAGCGGGTCGACGTAGTCCTTCACGGTGGCCTGCCGGTGCTGGCCGATGCCGTCGGGCAGCGGGATGCGGAACTCGTGGCAGATCGATTGCAGCAGCTCGATCACCGTCAGCTTGGGGTTGAAGATGTACGCGACATTGCATCGCCGCGGAATCTGCTCCAGGAAGCAGCGGCACACCGTGGTCTTGCCTGCGCCGATCTCGCCGGTCAGCAGCACGAAGCCGCCGCCGCTGCCCACGCCGTAGAGCAGGTGGGCCAGGGCCTCCCGGTGGCGCTCGCTCATGAAAAGGTAGCGCGGGTCGGGCGCGATCGAGAAGGGCTCCTGCTTCAGGCCGAAATGTTGCGCGTACATGGCCTGAAGGATAACGCCGTGCGGGCGGGCGGCCCGCCGGGGTCAGTCCTGAGTGGATGGAGAGCGTGGAGAGAGGGCCCCGCGGCGGTCGCGCCCCTGGCGCGCGTAGTGGTCGCGCTTGGCGGCGTACATGCGCTGGTCGGCGCGGTGCACCACGGTCTCCAGACGCTCGTTGTCCTTGCTGGAGGCCGCACCGATGGACAGGCTCACCTGCGTGCCACCCGCATGGAACTGGTTGTTCAAGGCCAGAAGCTCGTGGATCTGCTCGACCAGGTGCTCGCAACCGCGCAGGTCGGTGCCGGGCAGCAGCAGGGCGAATTCGTCGCCGCCGATGCGCGAGGCCGTGGCCGGGCGCTCCACGGCCTTGCGCAGGATCTCGCCCACGCGGCGGAGCAGGGCGTCCCCTCCGGCGTGACCGGACTCGTCGTTCACGCCCTTGAGGTTGTTCAGGTCGACGATGACCACGCTCACCGGCCAGGGGCCACGGCGGTCCAGGCGGTTGAGCTCGTCGGTGAAGAAGGAGCGGTTGCGCAGGCCGGTCAGCGCATCGTGCATGCCCAGGTATTCCAGGTAGGCCTCGGCCTTCTTGCGCGCGGTGATGTCGGTCAGGGACACCAGCACCTGGTCCCAGCGCTCCTCATGGCCAGGCATTACCGAGAACTGCAGGTACACGTGCACCTTCTCGCCGTCGAGCGAGTAGTTCACCACCTCGCGCTGCTGGAACAGACGGCCGTGCCACAGATCCACCAACTGCTCGGCGAAGTGGGGGCGCATGTCGTCGCGGAAGATCTTGTCGGTGTGGGCCAGCAGGGTGGCCTTGTCGGGGGCACGGAAGGTGTCCACCGTCTGCTGGTTGATGTCCAGCACGCGGATCTCCAGCATGCAGCGGGTGACGAACTCGGGGTGCACATCCAGGAAGGTGCGGAAATCGACCACGCCCTGTTCGCGCACCTCGGCCAGCAGGCCCTTGATGCCGCTGAAGTCTTCCAGCCACAGGGACACGGGCGAGTGCTCGAACAGGCCCTTGGCCTGCAGCTCGCTGGCGCGCAGGGCGCGTTCGGCGCGAGCGCGCTCGGTGACGTCCTCAATGGCCAGCAGCACGCGCGACCAGTCGTGCTCATGCCCCGGCAGGATATTGGCGTTCAGGGAGATGTTCAGGCGCTGGCCGCGCAGGGTGTAGTTGACGGTGTGGCTGCGGAAGTGCGTGTGGCCATCCCACATCTGCACCAGTTCCTCGACGTGCTGGTCGAGCATGTCGTCGCGGAAGACCTCGTGCAGGTTGGCCTTGAGGTGCGCCAGGTCATCTGCGCCGAACAGCTCGAGCGTGCGGCGGTTCACCTGCAGCAGCTGGATGCGGCGCGAGCATTCGGCCACGCGGCTGCGGTCCTGGCGCAGGAAGGCGCGCAGGTTGGTGACCCCTTCTTGCCGCCACTGATCGAACAGGGATTTCAGACCGCTGTAATCCTCCAGCCACAGGGATACTGGGGCCAATTCGAACATGTCGGCGTACAGATCGGTCACGGACGGTCTCTCGGGAGTGATGTGCGCAATCCACCATTGTCGCGGGCCGCGAGGGGATTGGCGTCTCGCGACAGCCACACGGTGGCCACCCTTGCCACACTAGACGTTCGGGCGGCCACTGCATGCGGCAAAAAGCACGGATTTGCAGGCGCACGTCGGGCGTTGGCCGCGCGCACCACGATCAATGGCTGATGGACAGTGTTTCCGACGAGGCGCTGGTGTCCGGTTCGATGGCCGCATGGCGCACGTACAGGCCGGTGCGGGCCATGAAAACCTCGATGACCTCGTGCATCTCGGCGGGGGGCACCCAGGCGGTGCGGGCGCTGTCCCAGGCCGAGCGGCTGGCGGCCTTCTTGCGCGCGGGCACGGCTGGGACGCTGTGTATTTCCCACAGCGGGCTGCGGCGCGGGCCGGCCAGGCCGGTGCCACGCTCCATCAGCACCAGGCGGGCCATGGGGCGGCGTGGCCAGGGCAGCAGGCGGGGGCGCTGAGCGACCTCGCACAAGGCAACCAGGCGGTCAAAGCCGATCTCGGCGCGGGAGAGCGGCCGCAGCGTGCGCCGGTCATGGCGGCTGATGCGGAACAGGCCGCGGACGAGATCGATCTCGCGGGCCTCCAGCGTGTCCGGCCTGGATGTGCCGGCGCGGGGCATGCAGCGCCTCCATGCCATGTACACCCCGGCCAGGACACCGAGCACACCGGCCGACAGCAGCACGAAGGGCCGCATCGCCAGGCTGACGGCCGCCGGCTGAAACAGGCTGATGGCCAGCAGGAAGCCAAAGACCAGGGCCGCCACCGTCAGGGCGGCGCTGATGGCGATCTCGGCGCGGTAGGCGCGCCGGCAGGAAGCGCGCAAGTCCAGCAGCACCGGCGGACGGTGCTGCAGCAGGCGGTCGAGTGCCTGGGCCGCCTGGCTGCCAGTCCCGGGTGACGGCAGGTCGGGCGCGGGGGTGGCTGCGTTTGAGCGGTCCACGAACGGCTTCCCTGATGGGGCCACCACGGTCGGTGTGGGGGCCGGTGATGTGGCCACCTCGTCATGGATGCAAGATGGCCTTGTTGTGAAACCAGTGTAGCGGGCCTGGCCGAACTTCCGAAGGCGCAGCGTGGCTTTTCGGCCGGCACGGACCTGATTTCCGCCTGCTCAGGGGGCCAATGGGTGGCATGGCATGCGGCGCATCACCCCAAGCCCAGGCGGGCCGCGGAACAGTCCCGTTGACACGGTCCACGGCTTTGGCACACTGGGTGCAACAACAAGATCATGAGTGTTCCGAATGAGTCGCCCTGCACCCGTCGTGCTGGTGCCCGCCTGTCAGCGGGTTTTGGGCCGCCACCCCTTTCACGTGGCCGGCAAGAAGTACCTCGACGCCGTTCGCATGGCTGGTTGCGTGCCGCTGGTGGTGCCCGGCGCCCTGCCGGACGAACTGGACACCCTGCTTGATCTGGCCGATGGTCTGCTGCTGACGGGCTCTCCCTCCAACGTGCACCCCAGCCATTTCGGCGAAGAGGTGCTCGATCCCTCCCTGCCACTGGATCCTGAACGCGATGCCTGGACGCTGCCCGTGATCCGCCGCGCCCTGCGCGAGCGTGTGCCCGTGCTGGGCATCTGCCGGGGGTTCCAGGAGGTCAATGTTGCCTTGGGGGGCTCGTTGCACCAGGCCGTGCACCAGCAGCCCGGCCTGCGAGACCACCGGGGCGATGACACCCAGCCTGTCGAGGTCGAATATGGCTTCTCGCACCCGGTCCACATCCAGGGCGGTGGCCTGCTTGAGCGCACGCTGGAGGGCGTCAGCGTGCTCGACGGCGGCCAGTTCATGGTCAACAGCCTGCACGGCCAGGGCGTGAACCGCCTAGCCCCCAGCCTGCGTGCCGAGGCCCTGGCGCCGGATGGCGTGGTCGAGGCCTTCACCTGGACACCTGACGACGACCGTCCGGCCGCCTTCAGCCTGTGCCTGCAATGGCACCCCGAGTGGCTGGCCGCCGAGAACCCGGTCTCTCAGCGCATCTTCGAAGCCTTCGGCGACGCCTGCCGAGCGCACCGCGACGAGCGCGATCAACGATTGCAGCGATTGAACCGCTGAGCATCACAGAAAGACCCCATGCCGCCATCCTCCAGAGTGCCCACCTCCTTCAGCGACCTGGAACATTGGCTCGACGAGCGGCGGGTCACCGAGATCGAATGCCTGGTGCCTGATCTCACCGGCGTGGCACGGGGCAAGATCCTGCCGCGCGAGAAGTTCACCGAAGACCGCGGCATGCGCCTGCCCGAGGCCATCGTCGCCATCGGCGTGACGGGCGAGTTCCCGGCAGAGGGCCCCTACTACGACGTCATCACGCCCACCGACCGGGACATGCACCTGCAGCCCGACCCACGCACCGTGCGCATCGTGCCCTGGGCGTCGGACCCCACGGCGCAGGTGGTGCACGACTGCTACGACCGCGACGGCGTGCTGATCCCTTATGCACCACGCTCGGTGCTCAAGCGCGTGTGCCAGCTCTATGCAGACCAGGGCTGGTCGCCTGTGGTGGCGCCCGAGCTGGAGTTCTACCTGATCGAGCGCAGCATCGATCCCAACATGCCGCTGCGCCCACCCCGTGGCCGCAGCGGCCGTGCCGAGACCTCGCGCCAGGCCTATTCCATCGACGCCGTCAACGAGTTCGACCCGCTGTTCGAGGACATCTACGCCTACTGCGAGCAGATGGAGCTCAACGTCGACACCTTGATCCACGAGGTGGGCGCCGGCCAGATGGAGATCAACTTCTTCCACGACCACCCGCTGGGCCTGGCCGACGAGGTGTTCTTCTTCAAGCGCACCATCCGCGAGGCCGCGCTGCGCCACGAGATGTACGCCACCTTCATGGCCAAGCCCATGGCGGGCGAGCCGGGCAGCGCCATGCACATCCACCAGAGCGTGGAGCGCGTGGACAACGGCGAGAACATCTTCAGCAACCCCGATGGCAGCCCGTCCAAGGCCTTCTACTGGTTCATTGGCGGGCTACAGCGTTATGCACCGGCGGCCATGGCCCTGTTCGCGCCCTACGTGAACAGCTACCGCCGCCTGGTGCGCAGCAACGCGGCACCCATCAACATCCAGTGGGGTACAGACAACCGCACCGTGGGCATCCGCGCGCCGGTGGCCACGCCGGCCTCGCGCCGCATCGAGAACCGCATCATCGGGGCGGACGCCAACCCCTACGTGGCTTTGGCCGCCACACTGGCCTGCGGGTACCTGGGCATGACCCGGCAGATCGAGCCCACGCCCGAATGCAGGGGCGATGCCTACCTGGCCGATTTCCAGCTGCCGCGCAGTCTGGGCGAAGCGGTGGCCCAGTTGCGTGACGAGGCCGATCTGGCGCAGATTCTGGGGCAGGATTTCATCACCGTCTATTCCGAGATCAAGGAGGTGGAGCACGCCGAGTTCATGAAGGTGATCTCGCCCTGGGAGCGCGAGCACCTGCTGCTGCACGTCTGACACATCAAGAGATGACAAAGACAACCATGGAGAGCGCATGAGCACCCTGGAGCGAACCACCAAGGACTGGCAGGCCGCCGACGCCGCCCACTTCCTGCACCCCTTCACCGACCACCAGGCCTTGGCCGCCAAGGGCACGCGCATCATCACGCGTGGTGAGGGCGTATGGCTGTGGGACAGCGAGGGCCAGCAGATCTTCGACGCGATGAGCGGTCTGTGGTGCGTGAACGTGGGCTATGGCCGCCAGGAGCTGATCGACGCGGCCACGCAGCAGTTGCAGACGCTGCCCTTCTACAACGCCTTCTTCCAGACGGCCACGCCGCCGTCCATTGCGCTGGCCGAGAAGCTGGCGCAGCTGAGCCCGCCCCAGTTCCGGCACGTGTTTTTCAGTGGCTCGGGCTCGGAAGGCAACGACACGGTGGTTCGCCTGGTGCGCCGCTACTGGGATCTGCAGGGGCAGCCCGGGCGCCACACCATCATCAGCCGCTTGAACGCATACCACGGCTCCACGATGGCCGGCGCTTCATTGGGCGGCATGGTGGACATGCATGCGCAAGGCGGCCTGCCCATCCCGGGCATCGTGCACATCGACCAACCTTACTTCGCGGCGCTCGGCCAGCCGGGTGAAAGCCGGGATGATTTCGGGCGCCGAGCCGCCTCGTGGCTGGAGTACAAGATCCTGGAGGTGGGGCCTGACAAGGTGGCCGCCTTCATCGGCGAGCCGGTGCAGGGGGCGGGCGGCGTCATCATCCCGCCAGATACCTACTGGCCCGAGATCCAGCGCATCTGCGACCAGTACGGCGTGCTGCTGGTGTCCGACGAGGTGATCTGCGGGTTCGGGCGTACCGGTGAATGGTTCGGTTGCGAGCACTTCGGGGTGCGGCCCGATCTGATCACCTTCGCCAAGGGCGTGAGCTCGGGCTATATCCCGCTGGGCGGCGTGCTGGTGGGCCACCGCGTGGCGCGCACGCTGATCGACGAGGGCGGCGAGTTCAACCACGGTTACACCTACAGCGGCCACCCTGTGGCCTGCGCCGTGGCCCTGGCCAACCTGGACGTGATCGAGCGCGAAGGCCTGGTGCAGCGTGTGCATGACGACACCGGGCCTTACCTGGCGCAGCAGTTCGCCATGCTGCAGGATCACCCGCTGGTGGGTGAGGCGGAAACCTGCGGGCTGATGGGCGCGATCCGGCTGGTGCGGCGCAAGGCCGAGGGCAACGCGCGCGCCGAGCCTTTCGATGCGGCCTTGTCCGTGGGCATGGTGTGCCGCGGACACTGCTTTGCGAACGGCCTGATCATGCGCGCCGTGGGCGACCGCATGATCATCGCGCCGCCGCTGATCCTCACGCGCGCGCTGATCGACGAGCTGATGGCCCGCATCCGGCGTTGCCTGGAGCTGACCTGGGCAGACGTGCAGCAGCGCGGGTGGGTGTGATCACCCTTTGAAGGCTCAGCCCTTGCCGTCCAGCCACTGCGTGATCGGTGCCCACTGCGCCAGGTCCTTCTCGACCTTGGCGGGCGCCACGTCGAACAGCGTCAGGCCGTGCGCGGCCAGGTGGGCGTAGTTCTGCGTGTCGCGCAGCAGGCTCAGCACAGGCACATCCAGCGTGGCCAGGAACTCGCGCAGATGCTCGGTGGCCTTGGTGTGGTCCTTGATGCGGTTGCCGACCACGGCGATGCGCACCTTGTCCGAGCGCTTGCGGCCCACCAGATCAGCAACGAACTCGCGCGTGGGATAGATGTCGAACACGCTGGCCTGCAGGGGGATCAGCACCAGGTCGGCCAGTTTCATCACCGCGTCCACCTTCTTGCCGTGCATGCCGGCGGGGGTGTCCAGCACGACGTGGGTGGTGCCCTTGGGCGGCTTGGCGATCGCATCCTGGTCGATGTCCCAGGCTGCGATGGGCGCCAGGTGCGGCGGGCGCAGTTGCCGCCACAGCTGAGAGGACTGCTGGCGGTCGATGTCGCCCAGCATCACGGCGTGCCCCTGGTTGGCCCAGTAGCCCGCGACATTGCTCGACAGCGTGGACTTGCCCACGCCTCCCTTGGGATTGGCGACCACGATCACCGGCATGCTGCGTTTCCTCTCGGTTGTCAGATGGACGGATCGGCCCGTCCCGCCAGGGCGGGCAGGGTGATGTCAACTATATGCCATGCCGCGGCCAGGGCGCTGCAGGCAGCGCCCCGATTGGCTAGAGTGGTGCCGTGCAGGTGCGCAAGCCCCCTGCCTCCCCCTTCCAAGACGAGGAGCCACGCCATGATCGACATCCTTCAGTTGCCCACGGGCCATGCCCTGATCTGGCGCGACCGCGCCGACGCCCTGATTGCCGAAGGCCTGATCGACGGGCGGGCACTGGTCGAGGGCCAGCGTGTCAAGGCGGTGGCCGAGGAAACCTTCGAGTGCCGATCGCCCATCGACGGACGGCTGTTGACGCAGGTGGTGCGGGGCCGTCAGGCCGACATCGACCTGGCGGTGAGCTCGGCCCGCCGTGCCTTTGACGACGGCCGCTGGCGCGCGCAACCTCCGGCCGCCCGCAAGCGCGTGCTGCAGCGCTTTGCCGAGCTGATCACTCAGCACAAGGACGAGCTGGCGCTGCTGGAGACGCTGGACATGGGCAAGCCCATCCAGCATGCCCTGGCCGTGGATGCGCCCGCCGCGGCCCGCTGTATCGCCTGGTACGCCGAGGCCATCGACAAGGTCTATGGCGAGATCGCGCCCACGGGCGACAGCGCGGTAGCGCTGATCCAGCGCGAGCCGGTGGGCGTGGTGGGGGCCATCGTGCCCTGGAACTACCCGATGATCATGGCCGCCTGGAAGATCGGCCCGGCGCTGGCCACCGGCAACAGCGTGGTGCTCAAGCCGTCCGAAAAATCCCCCTTGAGCGCACTGCGCCTGGCCGAGCTGGCGCTGAAAGCTGGCCTGCCTGAAGGCGTGTTCAACGTGGTGCCGGGTTTCGGCGCCGAGGCGGGCGAGGCGCTGGCCATGCACCTGGATGTCGATGCGCTGGGCTTCACCGGCTCCACCCGCGTGGGCCGCAAGATGCTGGAGTACGCGGGCCGCAGCAACCTCAAGCGTGTGTTCAACGAACTGGGCGGCAAGTCGGCCTTCGTGGTGTTCGACGACAGCGATGCGCTGGAGCGCGCAGCGCAGACGGTGGCCGGCGCGATCTTCTTCAACCAGGGCGAATCGTGCAACGCGCCCTCGCGCCTGCTGGTGCATGACCGCATCGCCGACGAGTTCGTGAAGCAGGTGGTGGCCCAAACGCCGGCCTGGCAGCCGGGCGATCCGCTCGACCCGAACACCGTGATGGGCGCCCTGGTCGACGACGGCCAGTTGCGCACCGTGCTGGGCTACATCGAGGCAGGGCACAAGGAAGGGGCGAGGTGCGTGGCCGGCGGCACCCAGGCTCGGGCCGAGACCGGCGGTGTCTACGTCACGCCCACTGTGTTCGACGGCGTGCGCAATGACATGCTGATCGCCCGCGAAGAGATCTTCGGCCCCGTGCTGAGCGTGATCCGCTTCAAGGACGAGGCCGAGGCCATCGCGCTGGCCAACCAGTCCAGCTACGGCCTGCAGGCCAGCGTGTGGAGCAGCCACATCGACCGCGCGCACCGTGTGGCCCGCGCGCTGCGCGCAGGCACGGTGCACGTCAACCAGTACGACGAGGACGACATCACCGTGCCCTTTGGCGGCGTCAAGCAATCGGGCAATGGGCGCGACAAGTCGCTACATGCGCTGGACAAGTACACCGAGCTCAAGACCACCTGGATACGCATCGATTGATGCGGGCGGGGCATGGTCAGCCCATCAGCGCCACGCCCTTGACCTGTGCGAACACGGCCTGGCCAGGCACCAGCTTCAGCTGCTCGCAGGATCGGCGTGTCAGGCGTGCCAGCAGCAGGGCGCCGTTGTGCTGCGCTTCGGGCGCGGCCAGCGTCAGCTGCAGTGTTGTCGTGTCGGGCCCATCGTCGCGCAGGCTGGCCACGGTGGCCGGCAGGATGTTGACGATGCTGCTGTCGGCGGCGCGGCTCAGCGCCACGCTGACATCGCGGGCCAGCACCCGCACCCGCACACGCTGTCCCACGCAGGCTTGCGACAGGCCGGCCCACAGCGGCAGGCCATGAACATCCAGCCTGCTTTGCCCGTAGGCCGGTTCGTGCGCGGCCACGGTGGCCTCGACCACCGCGGCGGCTTCGTCCAGGTGGCTCAGGGGCAGATCCAGGCGCGAGAACAACGCGGCCGGCGTGCCGGTGGCGCGCACGCGGCCGGCCTCCATCAGCACCAGGTGGTCGGCCAGGCGGGCCGCTTCGTCCAGCGCATGGGTCACGTAGACCACGGGCACGCCGGTCTGGGCGTTCAGGCGCTCCAGAAAGGGCAGCACCTCGGCCTTGCGGGCCGTGTCCAGGGCGGACAAGGGCTCGTCCATCAACAGCAGGCGGGGGCTGGTCAGCAGCGCGCGGGCAATGGCCACGCGCTGGCGCTCGCCGCCGGACAGGTGCTCGGGCCGGCGGTCCATCAGGGGGGCGATGCCCAGCAGCGCGACGGCATCGTCCCGCGTCACGTGGCGCTCGCCCGCCGGTGTGCGCTGGAGACCGTAATCCAGGTTGCTGCGCACGCTCAGGTGCGCGAACAAACTGGCCTCCTGGAACACCATGCCGATGGGGCGGCGGTGCACAGGCATCCAGGTGCGCTGTGCATCGTCTTGCCAGCACGCGCTGCCCACCGTCACGCGGCCCCGTGCCCGCGACAGGCCGGCCAGCGCGCGCAGCACCGTGGTCTTGCCGCAGCCCGAGGGGCCCAGCAGCACGCTCACGCCCCGGCCGGGCAGGCGCAGCGCCACGTCCAGGTTGAAGCCGGCATAGGCCAGGGCCAGGTCGGCCTGGATGTCATCGGACATGCGGAAATCAGACATGGCGGGCTCCCACGCTGGCGCCAGGCCGCAGCCTGCCCAGGCGCCCATTGAACAGGTACAGGGCCAGCATCACGCCGAAGCCGAACACCACCATGCCCGCGGCCAGCACGTGGGCCTTGGCCAGCTCCTGCGCCTCCACATGGCCGTACAGCGCCACCGACAGCACGCGCGTGGCACCGGGGATGTTGCCGCCCATCATCAGCACCACGCCGAACTCGCCCACCGTGTGCGCGAAGCCCAGCACGCTGGCCGTGAGAAAGCCCGGCGCGGCCAGGGGCAGTGCCACGGTGAGGAAGCGGTCCCAAGGGCTGGCGCGCAAGGTGGCGGCGGCCTCCATCGGGCGCGTGCCGATGGCCTCGAAGGCCTGGTGCAGCGGCTGCACCACGAAGGGCAGAGAGTGCAGTACGGAGGCGACCACCAGGCCCGTGAAGGTGAAGGGCAGCAGCCCCAGTCCCATGGATTGCGTCAGCTGGCCGATCGGGCCTTGCGCGCCCATCAGCATCAGCAGGTAGAACCCGATCACCGTGGGCGGCAGCACCAGGGGCAGCGCCACCACGGCCGCCACCATGCCCTTCATGCGCGAATGCGTGCGCGCCAGCCACCATGCCACCGGCGTGCCCAGCAGGAGCAACAGCACCGTGGTCAGGCCCGCCAGTTTGGCGGTCAGAACCAGGGCCTGGAGGTCTTCAGGGTCGAGCACGGGGCCCCTTACAGCCCGTAGCCGTAGGACTGGATCACGGACTTGGCCGCAGCCCCGCGCAGGTAGCTCATCAGCGCTTGTGCGGCGGCCTTGTCGGCACCCCTGCCGAGCAACGCGGCATCCTGCCGGATGGGCGTGTAGAGCCTGGCCGGCACCACCCACATCGAGCCGACCGCGGGCCTGTCGGGCGGGGCCACCTGCGACAGGGCCACGAAGCCCAGTTCCGCATTGCCGGTGGACACGAACTGGTGTGCCTGGCCGATGCTCTCGCCCTGCACGATCCTGGTCGACCTCGACAGGCTGTCGAAGAGGCCCAGCGCCTTCAGCGTCTCGACGGCGGCGGCGCCATAGGGGGCCAGCTTCGGGTTGGCGATGGCCAGGTGCTGGAAGCGGCCCTTCCTGAGCACCTCGCCCCGGATATCGACCACGCCAGGCTGCGCGCTCCACAGCACCAGCTTGCCGGTGGCGTAGGTGAAGGTCTGGCCCCTCACGGCCAGGCCTTCGTCCAACAGCTTGCGCGGCGTCTCGGCGTCGGCAGCCAGCAGGATCTCGAAGGGCGCGCCGGCCTTGATCTGCGTGTAGAACTTGCCGGTGGCGCCCACGATGGCCACGGCCTTGTGCCCGGTGGTGGCCTCGAAGCCGGCGGCGATCTTCTGGAACGGCGCGGCGAAGTTGGCGGCCACCGCCACCTGCACCTCGTCGGCCCGGCCCAGGCCGGCGACCAGGGCCAGGCAGACACCCAGGGCCGCGTGGCGTGCGTGGGTCCAGATCTTCATGGAAAACTCCTTGGCCAAGGCCAATGGGGGTGATGGGGCCTGGATTGAGGGGGCCTCGCCGGTGCAGCTCGTTGTGTACGTGATGATACAACGCCATCGGGCGCCGTTTGGGTGAGTGCGCTCAGGCCGCAGTGGGACGGGATCAGTCGCGGATGAGGCGAGACAGCGCGGCGATGTCCTTGGCGGCGGCCTCGGCTGCCTTGGTCTCGATCGTCCGGTAGCGTGCCACGATGGCCTGGCCCACCTCGGTGAGCGTGGCGCCGCCGCCGTGGACGCCGCCCGTGGCGGTGTCGACGGCCGGCGAAGTGAGCGCACGGTTCATCTCATCGACCAGCACCCAGGCCCGCCGGTACGACATGCCGAACTCGCGGGCCGCCGCCGAGATCGAGCCTGTGGCGGCGATGGCCTCCAGCAGCGCCACCTTGCCGGGGCCGATGGCGATGGTGCTGTCGCGGTAGACACGCAGGCGGAACTGCACTTTGGGCTTCATGCCCTGCATTGTCTACATCCCCGCTGGAGCCCGTCGCCGGGTAAATGCGAGGAAGCTTGATCCCCGTCACAAGTGCTTCACAAGGCTTTGCTACGGTGCCGCCTGTCGTCCTGACTGGCGCCTTCGCCGGCGTCCCTGGCCATGTCGCACCCATCCGATACCGATACCCCCGCTTTCGCCGCCGCGCAGCCGCAACCGCTGTCACCGCAAGCCCCCTTGCCCCACCGCAAGGTGATCCGCTCGTGGCTGGTGCCCCTGGTGCAGCGCACTACCGCCTACGCCGTGCTGCTGTTGTGCATGGACTACGTGCTGCTTGGCGCCGCGCTGGCCGGCACGGTGTTCATCAAATCCGTGTGGCTCAAGCTGCTCAGCGGTCTGCTGGCCGGCTTCGTGGTCGGGCGCCTGTTCATCATCGGACACGACGCCTGCCACCAGAGCCTCACGCCGCACCGGCGCCTGAACCGCTGGCTGGGCCGCATTGCTTTCCTGCCCTCGCTCACGGCCTATAGCCTGTGGGACATGGGGCACAACACCGTGCACCATGGCTTCACCAACCTCAAGGGTGTGGATTTCGTGTGGGCACCGCTCACGCAGGCCGAGTACCAGGCCCTGTCGCCGGGCCGCCGCTTCATGGAACGCCTGTACCGCAGCGGCTGGGGCCCGGGCCTGTACTACATGATCGAGATCTGGTGGAAGAAGATGATGTTCCCCAGCCCGGCCTCGTCCGGTGGCACGCACCGCCCCATCTTCACGCGCGATTGCCTGCTGGTCAGCGGCTTCGCCGCGCTGTGGCTGGGCGGCATCGTGTGGGCGGCCATCGCCACGGGGCAATCGGTGTGGCTGCTTGGCCTGATCGGCTTCGTGCTGCCGTTGCTGTTCTGGTTCACGATGATGGGCTTCGTGATCTACGGCCACCACACCCATGTGCGTGTGCAGTGGCATGACGACCGCGCCGCCTGGCAGCGCGCCCAGCCCTTCGTGTCCACCACCGTGCACCTGACTTTCCCCGTGAAGATCGGAGCCCTGATGCACCACATCATGGAGCACACGGCCCACCACGTGGACATGAGCATCCCGCTGTACAAGCTCAAGAGCGCCCAGGCCATGCTGGAGCACCTGTTGCCCGAGCGGATCATCATCCAGCGCTTCTCGTGGGGCTGGTACTTCGACACGGCGCGTGCCTGCAAGCTCTACGACTTCACGCGCCAGTGCTGGACGGATTTTGCGGGAAGGGCCACGAGCGAGCCGCGGGTGGTGATCGCGGCCGGTTAGCGCCCCACACTGCTGAACAGCAGCATGGCCAAGGCCGCACCCAGCACCGCCACCACCCCTGCCAGCCACAGCGTGCGCACGCGGTTGATCTCGGCGCGCCGGATCAGTTGCGTGTTCTGTTCGGCCAACTCCTTGATCAACTGAGACGAAGCCATCATCTGCGCATGCAGATCCGCCACTGTGGCTTCGAGCGTGGCCACCCGTGTTTCCAGCGGCGATGCGGTGCCCTGTGCGGTTGTTTGCGCAGGCGACGCCCGAGGCGACACCTTGCGCCCCACCGTGTCCCACAGCTTGCTGGCGCCTTCGGCCACCTTGGGCGCATTGCGGATCACATCGGACCAGGGCACGGCCTGAAGAACGGTCAACCAGCTGATGGCCATCTGCGAAACCTCCGGGGGGCGTGATGCTGTGGGGCCAGTGTAGCGGCGCACCGATATCAGGTGTGCCGAGGGGCGAACATGATGATGGCCATGCCTGCAAGGGCCACGGCGGCGCCGAGCATGTCCCACGATGTCGGGCGGATGCCATCGACGACCCACAGCCAGATCACGGCCACGAAGATGTACACGCCTCCGTAGGCGGCATACACACGGCCGGAGGCTGCAGGGTGCAGAGACAGCAGCCACGCAAAGGCCACCAGGCTCAGCGCACCGGGCACCAGCCACCAGATGCTCCGGCCCTGCGTGAGCCACAGGCTGGGCAGGTAGCAGCCCACGATCTCGGCGACGGCGGTGACCAGAAAGAGAAGGGTGGTCTTCAGTTCAGGCATGGTTGGACGAGGCGCTGTCGATGGTGGCAAAGTGAGGCACAGCGCGCATCATGCCTGCAGGTTGATCCGTGCCTGCGCTTCGAGCTCGGTCCTGAAGTGCTCGGTACTGTAGATGTGCGGCCGGGCAAGGAAACCGTTGAGGACCTCTCTGCGCTTCACCTCGTACAGGTCCCTGGGCACCCAGCTGTACTCGATGGCCACTTGCCGGTCGTAGGCCTTGAAACGCGCAGGCGTGGCGCCCAGGATGGCCAGGTCGATGTCCACGAGCAATTGCTGATCGGCCTCTGTGGGCACGGCATCGTGCAGGGTGGCCATGATGAGCGCGTGTACCCGTGCCTTCACTGCATCGCCGGCCCCGGCCTGGCTCAGGGCCTCCAGCGCCCATTCTGCGCTGCGGCGTTCGTTGTCTGCACCCTGGAGATCGTAGACGGCATCATGAAACCACAGCGCGATCTCGACCTCGCCTGGGTGATGCGCCAGATCGACCACCCTTGAAAAATGACCGATGCATTCCTCAAGATGCTGACGCGTGTGATAGCTGCGGTGTGGCTCATCGTAGGCCTTGAGGAGCCGGTCGAACTGGCCTGCAGCGCTCGGCAGAGACAGGTTGGCCCATGCGCGATCCCAGGAAGCGTGCAGCAAGGTCATGTGATGGTGTGATGACGTGACGGGTATGCGGCTCAATTCAGGCATCCGACCACACCGCGAACTCATTGCCGGCCGGTTCTGTGAAGTGAAAGCGCCGCCCGCCGGGAAAGGTGAAGATGGGTTTGACGATGGTTCCACCGGCGTTGGATACCTTGGCAAGAGTGCCTTCAAGGTCCTTGCTGTAGAAGACCAGCAATGCCGCGCCATGGTTCGTCGATGACTTCATGTCTGCTTTGAAAAACCCGCCATCAAGCCCTTGTCCGGAGAATGCCGTATACCCAGGCCCATGGTCGGTGAAGGACCAGTTGAAAGCCTTCTGAAAAAACAACTTCGTGGCGGACAGGTCCCCCGAGGCGAATTCGACGTAGTTGAGCTTCTCGTGTTCATGCATGGGAACTCCAGTGTTGTTGGTCATGGCGTGCTTTGCATGACATCCCAGGAGACTTGCCCCAATACGGCGTTGGGGCATGTCGTTGATGACCATGATGATGCCGGTTAGATCGCAATGCGATAAGCCGCCTTGGCGCTCGACGCGCCCTTGGTAATGATTGACGAGGTCATCCATGGAGCCCACCTTGGCTCGGCCATCGAGGCTGCAGGGATGCCCAGTTCGCGCAGGCGCCAGCGCCAAGATGTTGATCTTGGACTGCGAGGTCGTTTTGCAGGGTCCTTGAGCCCTCCCCGAAGCGAGATCGTCGATCCTGGGGCGTTCTGAGAGGTCGATTTTTCGGTGCTCTACAACACTGTCCTACTCCCGGGGAGTTTTTCTGCAGCCTCAACGCCCGCGGTAAGCCGCGCCGGAGCACGAAGTGCGGAGGGCACCTACAAGCGGAGCTTGTAGG
>DDJC01000066.1:11090-11243 GCA_002339015.1 Burkholderiales bacterium UBA1834 | reverse complement strand
TCCACTACGTGCTGGTGGCCGGTTCGCTGTTCGCGCTGTACGGTGCCGTGTACTACTGGGGCCCGAAGTGGACGGGCGTGATCATCCCCGAGTGGAAGGGCAAGCTGCACTTCTGGCTGTCGATCATCAGCTTCAACGTCACCTTCTTCCCGA
>DDJC01000066.1:0-11043 GCA_002339015.1 Burkholderiales bacterium UBA1834 | reverse complement strand
TGGCCGGCATGCCGCGCCGCTACGCGGACTACCCCATGCAGTTTGCCGATTTCAACGAACTGGCCTCCATCGGTGCCTTCGTGTTCGGCATCACGCAGTTCCTTTTCTTCTTCGTGGTGATGCTGCCGGCCATGCTGGGCAAGGGCGAGAAGGCCCCGCAACGCCCCTGGGAGGGCGCCGAAGGCCTGGAGTGGGAAGTGCCCTCGCCGGCGCCGTTCCACACCTTCGAGAATCCGCCCAAGCTGGATGCGACAGCCACCCGCATTGTGGCCGACTGAACCGCCCGCTGCAGGTTGAATGACCGGATGCCCATGATGAACCAGCCCGCCAAAGCCACCGCCAACGGGGCCGCACAGCGCGTCGAGGCGCTGCGCCGCAAGAACCTTCGGCTGGCGCTGGTGTTGGTGTCCATCGTGGCCACCTTCCTGGTGGGCTTCGTGGCCAAGATCGTTTTGCTGTCGCACCCATGAGCACCGCGATCGAACCCCAGGCCCGCAGTGACCACAAGCAGATGGTCGTCAAGCTGGTGGTGATCGTGGCCGTGATGTTCGGATTCGGCTATGCGATGGTGCCCATGTACCGGGCCATCTGCGCGGCCCTGGGCATCAACGTGCTGTCGCTGGCCGAGCGAGAGGTGCCGGGCACGGCGTCGCGCGCCAAGCCCAACACGCAGGTGGACCTGTCGCGCACCATCACGATCGAGTTCGATACGAATGCGCGCGGCCCGTGGAGCTTCAAGCCCGAGATCCGTTCGCTGGAGGTGCACCCCGGCCAGCTCAACACGGTGATCTACGAGTTCCGCAATGACCAGCCGCGGGCCATGTCGGCCCAGGCCATCCCCAGCTACGCGCCCAAGCAATCCACAGCGCATTTCAACAAGCTGGAGTGCTTCTGCTTCAATGAGTACACCCTTCAGCCTGGTGAATCCAAGCGCTGGCCCGTGGTGTTCGTGATCGATCCCAAGCTGCCACGCGACGTGAAGACCATCACCCTGTCCTACACCTTCTTCGAGGTGGGGGGCAAGGTGCCGGCGGCGCCGGCAGGACAGCTCGGAGGCCGCACATGACACGCCAGGGCCCCGCCCCCGGTGGTGGCCTGCGCGAGGCCGCGGCCCGCAAGGGCTCCTTCGCGGGCACGCTCAAAGCGGTGGCGTGGTCCTTCTTCGGTGTGCGCAAATCGAAGGACCATGCAGACGATCTGGCCCGGCTGAACCCGGTTCACCTGATCGTGGCCGGGCTGCTGGCAGGTGTGGGCTTTGTCGTCGCGCTGGTGTTCCTGGTGCGATGGGTGGTCCACAGCGGGGTGGCGGCATGATTGGCCGGGGTGTGATGAGGATCAGCGGTGCCGCAAGGTGCCGGCGGGATAACAAGGAGAGCGTATGTCCGTAGCGATTCCCAAGGGGCAGACCCCTTACTACTTCGTGCCGGGGCCCTCGCGGCATCCCGTCATGGCCGCCTTCGCGCTGTTCTTCGTGGTGCTGGGGGCGGGGCAGTGGGTCAATGGTGCCAGCTGGGCGCCCTGGTCGGTCGCGGCGGGCCTCTTCGGCTGGCTGGTTGTGCTCTTCCAGTGGTTCTCTGATGCCATCCACGAGAGCGAAACCGGCCTGTACGGTGATCGCATCGACGTGTCCTTCCGCTGGAGCATGGCCTGGTTCATCTTCTCGGAGGTGATGTTCTTCGGGGCCTTCTTCGGGGCCCTGTTCTGGTCGCGCTTTTACACCATCCCGGAGCTGGGCAGCCTCGACAACGCGCTGCTGTGGCCCGACTTCAAGGCGGTGTGGCCTTCGGTGGTGGCCGGGGCCACGGCCTCGCCGGCCGGCACGGTCGAGCCCTTCCGCACCATGGGGCCGTGGCCGCTGCCGACGATCAACACGGCGCTGCTGCTCACCTCGGGCGTGACACTGACCATTGCCCACCATGCGCTGCGCGAGAACCACCGCGGCAAGACCATCGCCTTCATGTGGGCCACGGTGCTGCTGGGCATCGCCTTCCTGATCTGCCAGGGCTACGAGTACTACGAGGCCTACGCGCACCTCAACCTCAAGCTGAACTCCGGAATCTACGGTTCGACCTTCTTCATGCTGACGGGTTTCCACGGTTTCCACGTGTTCGTCGGCATGCTGATGCTGCTGTTCATCACGATCCGCCTGCACAAGGGGCATTTCACGGCCGAGAAGCACTTCGGCTTCGAAGGCGCCGCCTGGTACTGGCACTTCGTGGACGTGGTGTGGCTGGGTCTGTACGTGATCGTCTACTGGACCTGAGCCCCGGGTTCTGCCATCAAGGCCCCGGTGACCTGATCAGGCGCCGGGGCTTTTTGCTGGGCCTTCGTGCCTGCGTGGCAGTGGGGTGTTCAGCGCTCAGCGCCCCACGGCGATGCCGGTAGGCTGGATCCAGCCCAGGTGGTAGGCCAGCAGAATGAACAGGAACAAGGCCACCGACAGTCCCACCCGCCAGGCCAGGGCGCGCACCATCCGGTTGCTCTTGGGCGCGCCGTTGCGGCCATCCTGCAGCATGGCACGGCCGGCCAGGCCCAGGGCAGCGACGACGGCGATCAGCGCGACAATGATGACGATCTTCATGTTTCCGGATTATCGGGCCCGCTCTGGCTGGCCGCCTTTCGTTTTTTCCCGCCCATGTCTGTGTCCCGGCCTTTGATCGTTGCCCTCGCCACCTTGGTGGGCGTGGGCGTGACCGCGTCGCTGGGGCAGTGGCAACTGAACCGTGCGGCGACCAAGCAGGCGCTGCACGACACCATCAAGGCACGTGGCCGTCTGCCGGCCCTGGACAACACCGCCTTGCCCTGCACGCCCGAAGCGTGGTCTGCGCAGGCGCAGCGGCCCGTGGCCCTGCGCGGGCACTGGCTCAACGAGCGCACCGTCTGGCTGGACAACCGCGCCATGGGTGGCCGCGCCGGCTTGTTCATGCTCACGCCGCTGCGCCTGAGCGTGCCTGCAGGGCAGGGCGTCGATTGCGCCGCCACCGTGCTGGTGCAGCGCGGTTGGGTGCCCCGCGATCCCTACGACCGGTTGCGTGTGGCACCTCCCCCGCCCGCGCAGGGCGAAGTGCTGCTCAAGGGGTGGCTGGTGCCGGCGCCCTCCAGGTTGATGGAGTTGGGAGCCCCCGCATCGGCGCCGGAGGGCGCTGTGCGTCAAAATGTCGATTTGGTCGCGCTGGCCGGGCAATGGGGTGAACCTCTGCGGCCGGGCAGCATCCAGCAGGACGGTGACGAACAGCCACCGCCGCCCGGTGGTACCGGATTGCTGCGTGACTGGTGGCGGCCAGCCCTGGATGTGGGGCGTCATCAGGCCTATGCCGCGCAATGGTTCGCCATGGCTGGGGTCATGGTGGTGTTGTATGTGTGGTTCCAGTGGATCAGGCCTTGGCGTCGTCGCCAGGCCCCATCCGCCTGAAATGTCCTAGATGAGCTCAACCCTGTCGTCACGACCGCCCGAGCCCGAAGCGGCTCCCCCAGCTCCGCCGGAGAGCGAGCTGGTGCAACTGAGCGTGCACAGCCTGCCCGATCCGGCGGCGTTGCAGCGCACGCGCCAGGGCCGCCTCAAGATGTTGCTGGTGCTGGCCGTGTGCGCCGCCCCTGTCATCGCGTCCTACATCACCTATTACCTGATCCGCCCGGAAGCCCGCACCAACCATGGCGAACTGATCCTGCCCACGCGGCCGATGCCGGCCTCGGATGCACTTCCCCTGACGGATCTGCAGGGCCATGCCGTTTCCACGTCAGCGCTCAAGGGGCAATGGCTGCTGCTGACGGTGGCTGGCGGTGACTGCGATGCACGCTGTGAAAAGCACCTGTACTGGCAGCGCCAGGTGCGAGAGGTGCTGGGCAAGGAGAAGGACAAGGTCGATCGCGTCTGGCTGATCAACGATGCCCAGCCCATGCGCGCGGCGCTGGCACCCGCGATGAAGGACGCCACCGTGCTGCGCGTCAAGCCCTCCGATCTGGCGCAATGGCTGTCGCCGGCTGCGGGGCGCGCCGTGGAAGACCATTGGTACCTCATCGATCCGCGCGGCGACTGGATGATGCGGTTCCCCGCGGATGCCGAGCCACGCAAGGTGCAGAAGGATCTGGAGCGGCTGCTGAAGGCCGCCAGTTCCTGGGACCAGGAGGGACGGCCATGAGCCTGGTGGCGTCATCCGCCCTGGTCGATTGGGCGCCGGCCATCGAGGTGGGCCTGGTGGGCGCGGCGGTGGCCGTGCTGCCCGTGCTGTGGGTGGCTCTGCGCCTGCGCCGCCAGGGGCAGGTGGGTGCCCTGGCGTGGCAACGGGCGCTTACGCTGGCCACCCTGTTCCTCACGATCGATCTGGTGGTGTTCGGGGCGTTCACACGGCTCACGGATTCCGGCCTGGGCTGCCCGGATTGGCCGGGCTGCTATGGCAGTGCAAGCCCCGTCGGGGCACATGCCGACATCGCCGAGGCTCAGGCCATGGCACCGACGGGCCCGGTGACGCACAGCAAGGCCTGGATCGAGATGATTCACCGCTACCTGGCCACCGGTGTCGGCGCGCTCATCGTGCTGTTGATGGGCCTGGCATGGTGGCGCCATTTCAAGGCGAAGGAATCGGCAACGCCAAGCGCGCATGCCAGCCCCTTGTCGCCCTGGTGGCCCACCTGGACCTTCATCTGGGTGTGCGCACAGGGAGCCTTTGGCGCCTTCACCGTCACGCTCAAGCTGTATCCCATGGTTGTGACGGGGCACCTGCTCGGCGGTCTGATCGGGGTGGTGCTGCTCACTGCCCAGGCCCGGGCCATGGCCCAGCCCGCCGCGGGGGGCGCAAGCCCTGCCCCGGCTTTGCCCGTGGTGCTCCGCCGTGCGGCCTGGTGGGTGCTGGGGGCCTGGTTCCTCCAGGCTGCGCTGGGCGCCTGGGTCAGCACCAATGGTGCTGTGCTGGCTTGTGCCAGCTTCCCCCTTTGTCAGGGACAATGGTGGCCCGCGATGGATTGGGCCCAGGGTTTCACATTGTGGCGTGGCCTGGGGCATGACGGGCAGGGCGGTTTCATCACCCTGCCGGCCCTGACCGCCATTCACATGGGACACCGCCTGGGTGCGG
Source organism: Burkholderiales bacterium UBA1834 (assembly GCA_002339015.1). Lineage (GTDB taxonomy): Bacteria > Pseudomonadota > Gammaproteobacteria > Burkholderiales > Burkholderiaceae_C > Aquabacterium. The sequence continues at coordinate 5,974 of DDJC01000066.1, read as the reverse complement.
TGGTGGTCACGGCGGCCGTGCTGTGGCTGGCCGCGCGCCTGTGGCCCGTGGCCCGGCAAGAAGCCTGGGGCCTGCTGGCCTTGCTGCTGCTGCAAGTCCTGTCCGGGCTCAGCAATGTGGTGCTCGGCTGGCCCTTGCTGGCCGCGCTGGGCCACACCCTGGGCGCTGCCCTGATGGCCGGGTGGCTCACCCGCATGGCCGTGGCCGCGCCTGTCGCTCTTTCCGTGTCTTCCGGTTCTGTTCAGTCCCCATGTCCTCCTCCATGGTCTCCTCTCAAGCGGACGTGAGCCTGCCCTCGCGGGCGCGCCAGTTCTACGTGCTGACCAAGCCCCGCGTGGTGCAGCTCATTGTGTTCTGTGCCGTGATCGGCATGCTGCTGGCCGTGCCCGGCGTGCCCACCGCCGAGGAAAGCGTGCGGGCCGTGGCGGCCTGCGTGGGCATCTGGCTGGTGGCTGGTGCGGCGGCTGCCTTCAACTGCCTGATCGAGCAGGAGATCGATGCGCGCATGAAGCGCACGGCCTGGCGGCCCACGGCAAACGGCGAGCTCACGCGCACCCAGGCGCTGGTCTTCAGCCTGGTGCTGTGCACGCTGGGTGGCGTGATCCTGGTGGTGTTCGTCAATGCGCTCACCCTGTGGCTCACGCTGGGTACCTTTGTGGGCTACGCCATCATCTACACGGTGATCCTCAAGCCGCTCACGCCGCAGAACATCGTGATCGGCGGGGCCTCGGGCGCCATGCCGCCGGTGCTCGGCTGGGCCGCGATGCGCGGGGCCGTCGAGCCCGAGGCGCTGATGCTGTGCCTCATCATCTTCCTGTGGACGCCGCCGCACTTCTGGGCGCTGGCCCTGTACCGCGTGGAGGACTACGCCCGCGCCGGCCTGCCGATGCTGCCCGTCACGCACGGCAACGAGTTCACGCGACTGCACGTGTTCCTCTACACCTGGGTGCTGCTGGCGGCCACTTTGCTGCCCTACATCTACGGCATGAGCCGGCACATCTACCTGGTCAGCGCCGTGGTGCTGGGGCTGTGGTTCATGGTCTATGCCTTCCGCCTGTGGCGCCATTACAGCGATGAACTGGCGCGCAAGACTTTCCGTTTTTCCATCCTCCACCTGATGCTGCTGTTCGCGGCCCTGCTGGTGGACCACTACGTCTGGTATTGAGCCATGGCTGAACAACGCATCGATACAACCGTGTCACCCGTGTCCCACGCCCGCCGCCGTGGGCTGAAGGCCGCCGTGGCCGGCACCGCCGGGCTGCTGAGCCTGCCGCTGTTGGTGACGGGCCTGGCCGGTTGCGACGGCAAGGACTTCAACCCGCTGGCGCCTTCCGCGGCCAAGTTCAATGGGGTGGACATCACCGGTGCCGATTACGCCAAGGCTTTGTCCCTGACCGACCCTGATGGCAAGCGGCGCAGCCTGACCGAGTTCAAGGGCAAGGTGGTGGTGGTGTTCTTCGGTTTTACCCAGTGCCCGGACGTGTGCCCGACCACCATGGCCGAACTGGCCGAGGTGCGTCGCCGGCTGGGGCCGGACGGCGACCGGGTGCAGGGCGTGTTCGTGACGGTGGACCCGGAGCGCGACACGGCCGCCGTGCTGGGTGAGTACGTCAAGGCGCTGGACCCGAGCTTCGTGGGGCTGCGCGGCTCGGTGGCGGAGGTGACGCAGGCCGCGCGTGACTTCAAGGTCTTCTTCCAGAAGGTGCCCAGCAAGGACGGGCAGAGCTACACGATGGACCACACGGCGGGCTCCTACGTGTTCGATCCGGATGGCAAGGTGCGCCTGTTCCTGCGATATGGCCTGGGTGTGGACGCCTGGGTGGCCGACATCAAGCAACTGTTGCAGGGCACCGCGGCCAAGGCCTGACGATCGACCGCCTGTGGGCGGATGCTCGCGGCGCGCGTGTGGCGCCTAGGTCAGCGGCATCTGGCCGTGGCGGGTCGCCTGGCTTAGTCGGGCAATACCAGGCTCTGCCGTGCCGTCCAGCTTTCACCCGGCTGCAGTGTGGGCGGGTTCAGGATCTGCGCGGCCTCGACGCACAGCATCTGACGCCACTCATCGGCGGGCATGTCGCTCAAGGCCGCGCACTTGTCCGGGCCGGGGTTCCACAGCACCGCATCCTCGAAGGTTTCGGCTTCGATGGTCAGGCGGCGCGGGCCATCGCGCAGCAGCAGCGAGCGCGGCACCTTCTCGTAGATGCGGTCGATCTCGCCGGCGAAGCGCTTCTCGGGGTGATCCTCGACGTACTCGCCGTTGGTGACGGCATCGATGAAGCGTCGCCCTTCCAGCCCCTGTAGGCGCAATTGGCCCAGATCACTGGCGGCCAGGTAGGTGTGCAGCGCGGCCGAGAAGGGCCAGGCCGTGTCGCCTGGGTTGTTTACGTGCAGTTCCAGGTCCAGACGGTTCGGGCCCAGGCTCACGGTGTATTCCAGCTGGAAGGCGTGCGGCCACAGCGCGCGCGTCTCGGGCGTGTCGCTCAGGGTGAAGCTGGCCAGCGCATGGTCGCGGCCGGCGCGGTGGGCGTCCAGCGTCCAGGCGCGGGTGCGCGCCAGGCCGTGGCGGGGCAGGCTGCGGTCGGGGCCGCGTTGCTCGAACTGCGGGAAGATCACCGGGATGCCGCCGCGCACGGCCTTACCTTCAGCGGCCACGGCCTTGGGCGACAGGTACAGCTGCTCGCCCCAACCTCCGGCCTGCCAGGACAGCACGTGCGCACCATGCAGCAGCACCACGGCGGCAGAGCCGTCGGGCAAGGTCAGTTCGATGGCGGGCAGGCCCTGGTAGGTGGCTTCTCGGGTGGCGGCGGTCTTGGTCATGCCGAGAGTATCCACCCTTCGAGCTTGTCCATGTCCTGCGGCTGGCCGGCCAAGGCATCCCCTTCGGTCAGGCGCATGTGAGCCCAGCCGGCCTGCAGCAGGCACAGCACGGCGTCCAGGCGGTCGCCCTGCGGGTCGCTGGCCAGGTGGTCGCGCTGTGCCGGCGTGAGCTTCAGGCGCAGGCCCAGGCGCGTGCGGCCCTGCTCCAGCGCGTCGATTAGGCTCAGGCGTTGCACCAGGCGGCGCGCGGCATCGGTCTGCTCGCGGGCATCCGTCTTGTAGCTCTGGCGGCCCAGGATCTCGTGCGCCAGCAGGCCTGGGTAGGCCTCGAAGGCCAGGCGGGGCGGCTGGGTGCCTTGTTCAGACGGCCGATGCAACCCGGGCAGGATCACACCGGTTTGAACCAGACGCCACAAGCCTTCGAAGTACATCTTGCCCACGGGTACATAGCGTGTCTGCAGCGGGCTGGTGCTCGACACCCCGTCCATGGCCGTGTCGCAACGGCGATGGGGCAGGGTGGCAGGCCGCGTGCCCTGGCCCCAGGCCGATCCCCACCCATCCACCAGGCGCTGAAAGCCTTGCCGATCAGTGCAGCGTGTGCGCAGGTGGCTGATCAGGGCCTGGGTGTCGGCCAAAGGCAGGCCGGTGTCGGCGCGCAGCGCATCCACAAAGACGCGAGGCAGGCCGAAGGGGAAATCGAAGCCCCCGACCCAGCCTTGCGCCGCGCGCGGATGCGTGGTCGAGAGCAAGGCCTCGAAACCAGCCAGTGTGCTGATGGACTCCAGCGCCTCGAGCTTCACCACCGCGCCATGCCGGCGCCCCCACGCCGCCACGATGGGCTTGCGCGAGGACGGCGCGCAGCTGAAATCCAGCCCCAGCAGCGCGGCTGGCAGCTCGCCCGGCGCCTCAGGCGCCACGGGTCACGATGCTGGCGGTGGCGATCAGCTCCTGCAGCAAGGCCATGGAGGCCTGGCCGGAGGCGGCATAGGGATCGAGCACGGGCCTTTCGGAGTATTTCAGCAGGATCGACGGGTTCACGCGCTGCAGATTGACCTGGCCCATGGTCCAGCCGGCGAAGCGGCGCTCGGCGATCTCTTCGTAGTGCAGCAGGATCACGTCGCGGTGGCGCAGATCCTGGCAGATACGCGTGTAGAGCTCGTTGACCGCACTACGTCCGCCTTCCAGCACCTGCATGAAGGTGTCCCCGCTGTGGCACAGCAGGCCGGTGATGCCCAGCGTCGGGTTGCGCCGGCGCGAGGAGGCCAGGATGGCATCGATGGCCTCGGACGAGGGCGCCTCGACGGCGCGGCTGGCATACAGCAGGCGAACGAGCATGGCGTTTACCCCTTCTTGTGGTTGACCAGGGCCAGGAACTCGCGGCGCAGGCTGGCGTCCTTCAGGAAGGAGCCGCGCATCACGCTGTTGATCATCTTGGAGTCCATGTCCTTCACGCCACGCCAGTGCATGCAGAAGTGATCGGCCTCCATCACCACGGCCAGGCCATCGGGCTGCATGCGTGACTGCAGCAGCTCGGCTACCTGCGTGACGGCCTCTTCCTGGATCTGGGGGCGGCTCATGATCCAGTCGATCAGGCGGGCGTACTTGGACAGGCCGATCAGGTTGGAGTGCTCGTTGGGCATGATGCCCACCCACACCTTGCCGATGATGGGGCACAGGTGGTGGGAGCAGGCGCTGCGCACCGTGATGGGGCCCACGATCATCAGCTCGTTCAGGCGCTCGGCATTGGGGAACTCCGTGACCGGGGGCGCAGCGTGGTAGCGGCCCTTGAAGATCTCGTTCAAGTACATCTTGGCCACGCGGCGGGCCGTGTCCTGCGTGTTGTGGTCGCTGTCGGTGTCGATCACCAGGCTGGACAGCACCTCGCTCATCTTGCCCTGCACCTCGTCAAGCAGCTTTTCCAGCTCGCCCGGCTCGATGAACTCGGCGATGTTGTCGTTGGCGTGGAAGCGCCGCTGGGCCTGCTTCAGGCGCTCGCGGATCTTCACGGACACGGGCACGCCTTCATTCCCCCCCGCTTGCGGGGATGTCGAGGGAGAGGCATCGGCCTGCACGGCCGGCAGGTCGATGGCACGAAGGTTGTGACTGCTCATGTTGGATCCGTTCTTATAGAGTGACGACGGGCACGTGGTCGGCACTGGTCAGACAATCCACGATGCTACCTTGACTGCCGTCAAGACGCAGGCAGGCATACCCATTACGCTCAATAATAAGATTGATTCTCAGTTACCGGCAAGGTACACTAGAGGGCTATGCAAGCGACCGCCTCCTGGCCTTCGGATCTGCCGAGGGCATCTTTTTTGCCAGTCAGTCCCAATGATCTGACGGTGTCGCAGCGTTGGGCCCTGGGCACTGCCGCTGTGGCTGCCCACGTGGTCGTTGGTGCCATGATTTTGTTCAGCACCCCCACCGCCGACCTGCAAGCCGAATCTTCGCCCATCACCGTGAGCCTGATCGCGCCCGTCCAGGCGCCGCCAGAGCCGCCCAAGCCGCAGGTCCGCCCGCCCGAGCCGATCAAGCCCAAACCGCGGGTGGTCAGCAGCACTGCGCCCAGCGAAAACAAGATCCAGGCCGAGCCGGAGCCGCCCAAGCCTGCGCCGGTCGAGGCCCCACCGCCTGCGCCGGTCGAGGCCCCGCCGGCACCTGTGATCGCGGCGCCGGCGCCCGCCACGCCGCCGCAGCCCAAGCAACTGCCCGCTTCCGCGGTGGCTTATCTCAAGCAGCCGGATCCGAAGTTCCCCGAGGCCTCGCGCCGCCTGGGTGAATCGGGCGTGGTGCTCTTGAAGGTGCTGGTCGACGAGACCGGTCGGCCGGTCGACATTCAGGTGGCGAAGTCTTCGGGCTTTGAGCGCCTGGACAAGGCGGCCATCGCCGCGATGAAGCTGGCCCGATTCAAACCCTACATGGAGGGAGGCGTGCCGCGTGCGGTATGGGCTCCTGGCACTATTAATTTCGACCTCCAAGACTGATCGATCACCATGACTGATACCGTGACCTCCACCCCCGACGCCCCCGCACTGGCCGCGGCACCCCAGGCCGTGGCGCAGACCGCCGTGCCTTCGGCGCCCCCGCCCGGCTTCGGCCACTTCATCGCCCAGAGCGATTTCGTCGGCCAGTCCCTGTTCGCCATCCTGGTGATCAT
>DDJC01000038.1:19206-19382 GCA_002339015.1 Burkholderiales bacterium UBA1834 | reverse complement strand
CCGGCAGGTCGCGGTAGACGCCACCCGGACGGAAGTAGGCGGCGTGCATGCGTGCACCCGACACGGCTTCGTACAGGTCGAACAGGTCCTCGCGCTCGCGGAAGCAGTAGATGAAGATGTTCATCGCGCCGCAATCCAGACCGTGCGCACCCAGCCACATCAGGTGGTTCAGGATG
>DDJC01000038.1:0-19148 GCA_002339015.1 Burkholderiales bacterium UBA1834 | reverse complement strand
CAGCTTCTCGATGGCCAGGCAGTAGGCATGCTCATTGGACATCATCGAGACGTAGTCCAGGCGGTCCATGTAGGGCAGCGACTGGATGAAGGTCTTGGATTCGGCCAGCTTCTCGGTGGCGCGGTGCAGCAGGCCGATGTGCGGATCGGCACGCTGGATGACTTCGCCGTCCAGCTCGAGCACCAGGCGCAGCACGCCGTGCGCGGCCGGGTGCTGAGGGCCGAAGTTCAGGGTGTAGTTCTTGATGTCAGCCATGATTACTTGAGCCCGCCGTAGTTGTCTTCACGGATGATGCGGGGGGTGATCTCGCGCGGCTCGATCGTGACCGGCTGGTAGATCACGCGCTTCTGCTCAGCGTCGTAGCGCATCTCGACGTGGCCCGACACCGGGAAGTCCTTGCGGAAAGGGTGGCCGATGAAGCCGTAGTCGGTCAGGATGCGACGCAGGTCTTCGTGACCTTCGAACACGATGCCGTACAGGTCGAAGGCTTCGCGCTCGAACCAGTTGGCGGCGTTCCAGATCGGGTTGACCGAGGCCACGATGGGCAGTTCGTCATCGGGGGCGAACACGCGCACGCGCAGGCGCCAGTTCTTCTCGACCGACAGCAGATGCAGCACGGCGGCGTAGCGCGGCCCTTCTGTGAACTGGGACTCGGCGCCATCCTTGTAGGCCGAATAATCCATGCCGCACAGATCGACCAGGATCTCGAAGCGCAGCTGGTCGTGGTCGCGCAGCGTGGCGGCGACCTGCAGGTAGTCGGCGGCCTTGACCGTGAGGGTGAGTTCACCGCGCTCGCGGTCCAGGCGCGCCACGGCGTCGCCCAGCACGCTGTGCAGCGCGGCTTCCAGGGTATCGAGTTTCAGGCTCATGGTGGGGACTTAGGGCTTGAACGGGCGTTGCAGGCTTGAGCGGGCTTATCGGGCGATGGTGTTTTCTCGTCGCACCTTGGCTTGAAGCTGCAAGATGCCATAGAGCAGCGCCTCCGCCGTGGGCGGACAGCCCGGCACGTACACATCGACCGGGACGATGCGGTCGCAGCCACGCACGACCGAATAGCTGTAGTGGTAATAGCCACCGCCATTGGCGCACGAGCCCATGGACAACACCCAGCGCGGCTCGGCCATCTGGTCGTAGACCTTGCGCAGCGCCGGCGCCATCTTGTTGCACAGCGTGCCCGCCACGATCATCAGATCGGACTGGCGGGGGCTGGGGCGAAACAGCATGCCGAAGCGGTCGATGTCGTAGCGGGCCGCGCCCGCGTGCATCATCTCCACGGCACAGCAGGCCAGACCGAAGGTCATGGGCCACATCGAACCGGTCTTGGACCAGTTGATGAGCGAATCGGCCGTGGTGGTGATGAAGCCTTCCTTGAAGACGCCTTCGATACCCATGTGGTGCTACCTTGAATGCTGATGCTCGACGACAACGGTTTCTGAACGGAAGATCACTCCCAGTCCAGCGCGCCCTTCTTCCACTCGTAGACGAAGCCGACCACCAGGATGCCCAGGAAGAGCATGACGGTCCAGAAGCCCACGGCGCCGATTTCCTTGAGCGCGACGGCCCAGGGGAACAGGAAGGCGATTTCGAGGTCGAACAGGATGAACAGGATGGCCACGAGGTAGTAGCGCACGTCGAACTTCATGCGCGCGTCCTCGAAAGCCTCGAAGCCGCACTCGTAGGGCGAGTTCTTGGCCGGATCCGGGCGGCGCGGCCCCAGCAGGAAGCCCAGCAACTGTGGGGCAACGCCCACACCCACACCCACGAGGATGAACAGGATGACAGGAAGGTATTGCTCAAGGCTGAACATGGATCAGATCCCTTTGCCGCTCGGTGGTCATCGCCCGACGAGCAGCGCAACAAAAAAAGCCCAACAAAAAAGCGCGCTGGGAGCCTAGCACCTGGTCACGTCAAACACGTGACCATCCTTGCCAAACCCTCAACGCGCCCGCTTGAGCCTCGCGTACCACCAACAACACTGCTGCAACACCACCACCAGACCGGAAGCGGACACTTGCCTGCCCTTGATCAACCTTGGTCATGCGAATGGGGCTGATCATTGTGTGTGAGGGCACGAAGACTCTATGAATTCTCTGGTGCCGACGGCGAGACTCGAACTCGCACAGCTTTCGCCACTACCCCCTCAAGATAGCGTGTCTACCAATTTCACCACGTCGGCAAAACAGGCCTCAAGGCCCATTTCATCACAGCTTCGGCTTGCATGAGGGCTTGCTTTACCAGGGGCAAAAGCATCGCTCACCGAAGCCTCTCATTGTAACCCTTTTTCAGGTTATGCCCCAGAGGGGTGCCCAATTTGCTCAGACATTGCCCCTGGGTTCACCTTCATTTGGTAGGAATGAGCGCCGCGCCCGAAGCCGGGGCGGCAGGTGCGGACGGCACCACGGCTGCCGAGGCTGCCGTAGAAGCCGGCGCACTGGCCGCCTGGTCGAGCACACTGCCCTGCGCCGCGGGGGCGTCGGCCCGGCTGCCGATGTAGGCCAGCGCCAGGGTGCTCACGAAGAACACCGTGGCCGCCGCCGCCGTGGAGCGCGACAGGAAGTTGGCGCTGCCGGTGGCGCCGAACAGGCTGCCGGAGGCGCCGCTGCCGAACGAGGCGCCCATGTCGGCGCCCTTGCCGTGCTGCACCAGCACCAGCACGATCATGGCGAACGCAGACGCCAGCTGCACCAGAAGAAGTAACACTTGCATGAAAGAAAACTCCTAACCTTCGGGACGCGGGGCCGTCAGGCGGCCCGCGCGATGGCAGCGAAATCGGCCGCCTTCAGGGAGGCGCCACCGATCAGACCACCGTCGATGTCGGCTTGCGAGAACAGCTCGGCGGCGTTGTCGGGCTTGACGCTGCCGCCATAGAGCAGCGGCACGCGGGCGGCATCCGCCTGGGCAGCCGTCAGGCGCGCACGCAGGAAGGCGTGCACGGCCTGCGCCTGCTCGGGCGACGCGGTCTTGCCGGTGCCGATGGCCCAGACGGGCTCATAAGCCACGACCACGCGGGCCAGATCGGCACCCAGGGCGTCGATCACGGCCTGAAGCTGGCGTCCCACGACGGCCTCGGTCTGGTCGGCTTCACGCTCGACCAGCGTCTCACCCACGCACACGATGGGCACCAGGCCGTGCGACAGGGCCGCGCGGGCCTTGTCGGCCACGAGCTGGTCGCTCTCGGCATGGTAGGTGCGGCGCTCGGAGTGGCCGACGATGGCGTAACGCACGCCCAGTTCACGCAGCATGGGGCCGGCCACTTCGCCCGTGAAGGCACCTTGCGCCTGCACGGACACATCTTGCGAACCGACCGCGATGGCGCTGCCCTGCAGGGCGGTCACCACATCAGCCAGGTAGACGAAGGGGGGGCAGACCGCCACGTCAGCGCGGGGCGCAGACGTGGACAGATCGGCCGCCAGCAAGCCTTGCAGCAGCTCGGCGTTGGCCGAACGGCTGCCATGCATCTTCCAGTTACCGACAACCAGCTTCTTCATGGCCGCCATCACTGTTGCTGCTGTTGCTGCTGCTCAGCACCGGTGTCGCCATTGTCGGCGGCCTGCTGCTCGGCGCGGGGGGCGCGCTCACGGCGCTCGCCACGGTCACCGCGATCACCACGGTCTCCGCGATCGCCACGCTCACGGCGGGGGCGGTCACCACGATCACCACCGCGGTCGTCACGCTCGGGCATGCCCTCGGGGCGCTCCAGCAAGGCCTTCATGGACAGCTTGACGCGGCCCTTCTCGTCGGTCTCGAGCACCTTGACCTTCACGACCTGACCTTCCTTGAGGTAGTCGCCGACGTTCTCGACGCGCTCGTGGGCGATCTGGCTGATGTGCAGCAGGCCGTCCTTGCCCGGCAGCAGGTTCACCAGGGCGCCGAAATCGAACAGCTTGGTGACAGCGCCTTCGTAGACAGCACCGATCTCGACCTCGGCCGTGATCTCGCCGATGCGCTTGATGGCGATGTCAGCCTTGGCGGCGTCCGTGGAGGCCACGGTGACGGTGCCATCTTCGGAGATGTTGATCTGGCAGCCGGTCTCTTCCGTCAGGGCGCGGATGGTGGCGCCGCCCTTGCCGATCACGTCACGGATCTTCTCGGGGTTGATCTTGATGGTGTACAGGCGAGGCGCGAACTCCGAGACCTCGGTGTTGGCCGAGCCCATGGCTTCGACCATCTTGCCCAGGATGTGCAGGCGGGCTTCCTTGGCTTGCGCCAGCGCCACCTGCATGATTTCCTTGGTGATGCCCTGGATCTTGATGTCCATCTGCAGGGCGGTGATGCCGCCAGTGGTGCCGGCCACCTTGAAGTCCATGTCGCCCAGATGATCTTCATCGCCCAGGATGTCGGTCAGCACGGCGAACTTGTTGCCGTCCTTGATCAGGCCCATGGCGATGCCGGCCACGTGCGCCTTCATGGGCACACCGGCGTCCATCAGCGCCAGGCAGCCGCCGCAGACCGAAGCCATCGACGACGAACCGTTGGATTCGGTGATCTCGGAGACCACGCGCACGGTGTAGGCGAACTCGTCCTTCGGAGGCAGCAGCGGCACCAGCGAGCGCTTGGCCAGGCGGCCGTGGCCGATTTCGCGGCGCTTGGGGCTGCCCACACGGCCCGTTTCGCCAGTGGCGAACGGCGGCATGTTGTAGTGGAACAGGAAGGTGTCGCGGAAGTCGCCGGTCAGGGCGTCGATGCGCTGCGCATCCTGCTCGGTGCCCAGCGTGGCGATGACCAGGGCCTGCGTTTCACCACGGGTGAACAGGGCCGAGCCGTGCACGCGCGGCAGCACGCCGGTGCGGATCTCGATGGGACGCACGGTGCGGGTGTCGCGGCCGTCGATGCGGGGCTCGCCGGCCAGGATCTGGCTGCGCACGATCTTGGCTTCGATGTCGAACAGCAGGCCTTCGACCTTGACGGCATCGAACGCGATGCCTTCAGCCGTCAGCGCGGCCTTGACGTCGGCATAGGCGGCGCGGGTGGCCTGCGTGCGCTGCTGCTTGGAGCGGATCTGGTAGGCAGCGCGCAGCTTCTCTTCGGCCAGGGCGTTGACCTTGCCGATGAAGTCTTCATCCTTGGCGGGGGCTTCCCATTGCCATTCGGGCTTGCCGGCATCGCGCACCAGCTCATGGATGGCGTTGATGGCGATCTTGCCTTGCTCGTGGCCGTAGACCACGCCACCCAGCATCACGTCTTCCGACAGCTGGTCGGCTTCGGATTCGACCATCAGCACGGCGGATTCGGTGCCGGCGACGATCAGGTCCATCTTGGACTCACCCATCTGCGCGGGGCCGGGGTTCAGCACGTACTCGCCATTGATGTAGCCCACGCGGGCGGCACCGATGGGGCCGTTGAAGGGGATGCCGGAGATCGACAGGGCGGCGCTGGAGGCGATCATGGCGGCGATGTCGGCCGAGACATCAGGGTTCAGCGACACCACATGGATGACCAGCTGCACTTCGTTGAAGAAGCCTTCCGGGAACAGCGGGCGGATGGGGCGGTCGATCAGGCGCGAGGTGAGCGTTTCGTGCTCGCTGGGCTTGGCTTCGCGCTTGAAGAAGCTGCCGGGGATCTTGCCGGCGGCGTAGGTCTTCTCGATGTAGTCGACCGTCAGGGGGAAGAAATCCTGGCCGGGCTTGGCGTTCTTGGCGCACACCACGGTGGCCAGCACGACGGTGCCTTCGATGTCAACGACGACGGCGCCGGTGGACTGGCGGGCGATTTCGCCGGTTTCCATCACGACCGTGCGGTCGCCCCATTGGAAGGACTTGGTGACTTTGTTGAACAAGCTCATGGAAGTGTTCTCCGTGTGATGAGGTGCCGTTCACTCTGTCGCGATGCCATTCCAGCAGGGCCTGCGGAGGCCTTGGAGGCCGAGGGCCTGCTGGAATGACACAGCGGTCGCTTGATCGAGTGGCTGGCGTTGAAAAACAAAAAGCCTGTGCTGGGAAGATCCAGACAGGCTTTTTGTCGTCATGCGGTGCTTACTTGCGCAGGCCCAGCTTCTGGATCAGGGCCACGTAGCGGTCAGCATCCTTGGACTTGAGGTAGTCGAGCAGCTTGCGACGGCGGCTGACCATGCGCAGCAGGCCGCGACGACCGTGGTGGTCCTTCTTGTTGGCCTTGAAGTGGGGGGTCAGTTCGTTGATGCGAGCGGTCAGCAGGGCCACTTGCACTTCGGGGGAGCCGGTGTCGTTGGCGGCACGGGCGTTGGCCTTGACGATCTCGGCCTTGTTGATGTCGGCGACGGACATGGTATGTTTCCTGAAACAGCATGTGCGGAGCCTTGGCACCCTTTTGGCCATCAAGACAGCCGGGTGCTCAGGTTTCCGCGTTGAACTTGCGGCGCCAGGTGAAACCGACCCGGGCCGTGCGAAATTGCCGCACCTTGCAGTACGACAAGCTCGCCAGTATAGCAGAAATGGCTCCCTGTGCGAAATGAGGGCCGCGGCGGCGCATGGCGCGGGATGGGGGCAACCGTCCAGACTTCTGTGTTGGCGGCCACGCCAGCGCCATGGTTCCCTTGCGATGCCCACGACAAGGTGGCGCGGCCCCCGCAGACCCCGCCCCGCGCTGCCACGACAGAGCGCCCTGTCCTTCGCAGGCGAAGGACAACACCACTCAGCTCAAGCAGCCGACAGATCCCAACGCGGCTTCACGTCGAAAACAGGCTCACGCGTAGGCTGCGCCAACCCGGATTGCAGCCTCATCGCCGCGGCCAGGGCGATCATGGCCCCGTTGTCCGTGCACAGGTGCATCTCCGGATAGTGCACCCGAATGCCCCGGCGGGCACAGGCCTGGTCCAGCTGCTCACGCAGCAGGCGGTTGGCCCCCACCCCGCCGGCCACCACCACGCGCTTGAGCCCCGCGGCCTTGAGCGCCGCCAGCGATTTCTTCACCAGCACCTCCACGATGGCCGCCTGGGCCGACGCAGCCAGATCGGCCAGCACTGGGCGGTTTTCAGCAGCAGCCAAACCAGCGACATCGTCCAGCAGGTTCAACCGCACCAGATGCGTGCGCACCGCTGTTTTCAGCCCCGCGAACGAAAAATCCAGGTTGCCACTGTGTAGCATGGGCCTGGGCAGCTCGAACGCGTCGGCCCGCCCTTCCCTGGCCAGTGTCGACAGGTGCGGCCCCCCGGGATAAGGCAGGCCCATCAGCTTGGCGGACTTGTCGAAGGCCTCGCCCGCCGCATCATCGACCGTCTCGCCCAGCATCTCGTAGCGGCCGACCCCATCCACGCGCATCAGCTGGGTATGCCCCCCCGACACCAGCAGCGCCACGAAGGGGAACTCCGGTGGATCGGCCGACAGAAAGGGCGAGAGCAGGTGCCCCTCCAGGTGGTGCACGCCCAGCAGGGGCCTGTCCAGGGCCACGCCCAGGGCGCAGGCCACGCCCGCGCCCACCAGCAGGGCACCAGCCAGGCCAGGTCCGCGTGTGTAGGCGATCAGGTCAACATCAGCCAACTGATGGCCCGCTTCAGCCAAGACCTGACGCGCCAAGGGCACGACACGGCGGATGTGATCGCGCGAGGCCAACTCGGGCACCACGCCGCCATAGGCCTGATGCATGTCGATCTGACTGTGCAGCGCGTGGGACAGCAGGCGCGCCGGCCCCTGGGCCGGCAGCGCCACCAGCGCCACGCCGGTCTCGTCGCAGGAGGATTCGATGCCCAGCACGAGCCGGACGGCCGCATCGGCCTCCCGCCCCCCGGGAATGTGGGTAACAACTGACATCCCGCCAGTGTAGGCGGATGCGTCATCGGGCGTACTTGTTGCATGATGCCGCCCCATGACCATTGCGAAAGAGCTGCGACTGGTGATTGTTCTGCCCGTGCACCTGTCCGTCGAGCCTGACGACGACGAGGTCGCCGAGGTCGAGCGCTCGCGGATCCTGCGCATGGCGCTGCTGGAGGCCGGCTACAACGTGGTCGCCACCCTGCCCGGAGACCGCTTTCTGCCTGAGCGCATCGCGCAGATCCAGCCCGACATGATCGTGGTGGACGCCGAGTCTCAGGGCCGAGACATCCTGGAGCACGTGGTGATGGCCACGCGCGACGAGCGCCGCCCCATCGTGATGTTCTCGGACGACGAAGACACCAGCTACGTGCGCCGCGCGATCGCGGCAGGCGTGTCCGCCTATGTAGCGTCGGGGGTGCCGTCAGAGCGCATCAAGCCCGTCGTCGACGTGGCCATGGCCCGTTTCGAGCAGGAGGAAAAGCTGCGCCGTGAACTGGCCGATGCCAAGAACCAGTTGGAAGAGCGCAAGGTGGTCGACCGTGCGAAGGGCCTCCTGATGACGCGCCAGGGGCTGAGCGAGCAGGAGGCGTATGCACGCCTGCGCAAGGCCGCGATGGACAAAGGCATCAAGCTGTCGGAAGTGGCGCAACGCCTGATCGACGCGGCCGACCTCCTGGGCTGATCGACAAGGCTCAACGCCGCACGCACCCGCGGCACAACGCACCACATCAGCGCAAACGGACCCACCAGAAGCTGGCACAGCGATTGCATGAATCCCTGCACGCAGAGTCAACGGCGACTCTGCCTCGCTTTGGGACCCGATGCAGGGAACCCGGGCTTCCGACAAAGGTGTCATCGATGGATCAACCGTGCGCGCACGGTGGGTCCACCGAGACACCTTTTTTGTTTGACGCAAACAGGAACGCTTGCCACATGAACTCGCAGGATCTGAAAATGACCCGCCGCACCATCTTGAAGACCGCAGCCGCCGCCAGTGCCGTCGGCGCTGTGCCTGGACTCCAGTCCGCCGTCTGGGCCGCAGGCTCCGACAAGCCCGAGCTGGAAGAAGTCAAGATCGGTTTCATCCCCCTGACCGATTGCGCCTCCGTGGTGATGGCCTCGGTGCTGGGCTTTGACAAGAAGTACGGCGTCAAGATCATCCCCTCAAAGGAAGCCTCTTGGGCGGGCGTCCGCGACAAGCTGGTGAACGGCGACCTGCACATGTCGCATGTCCTGTACGGCCTGATCTACGGCGTGCACCTGGGCATCGGCGGCCCCAAGAAGGACATGGCCGTGCTCATGTCCCTCAACAACAATGGTCAAGCGATCACGCTGTCCAAGGCACTGGCAGACAAGGGTGCCGTGAACGGCCCTACATTGGCCAAGCTGATGGCCAAGGAAAAACGTGAATACACCTTCGCCGGCACCTTCCCCACGGGAACCCATGCGATGTGGATGCACTACTGGCTGGCGGCAGCGGGCATCAATCCCGTCACCGATGCCAAGCTGATCACGGTGCCTCCTCCCCAAATGGTGGCCAATATGCGGGTGGGCAACATGGACGGCTTCTGCGTGGGCGAACCATGGAACCACCGCGCCATCATGGACGGCATCGGCATCACGGCCAACACAACCCAGGACATCTGGCAGGACCACCCGGAAAAAGTGTTGGGCTGCACAGCGGAGTTCGTCAAGAAGTACCCCAACACCACCCGGGCAGTGATGATGGCGGTGCTGGAGGCCAGCCGCTGGATTGACGCAGGGCTGCAGAACAAGCTGAAGATGGCCGAAACCGTGGCCCAGAAGTCGTACATCAACACAGGTGTGGACGCCATCAACCAACGCATTCTGGGGCGCTACCAGAATGGTCTGGGCAAGACCTGGGATGACCCCAACCACATGAAGTTCTTCAACGACGGCAAGGTCAACTTCCCGTACTTGAGCGATGGCATGTGGTTCCTGACCCAGCACAAGCGCTGGGGGCTGCTCAAGGCCCACCCCGACTACCTCGGCGTGGCCAAGCAGATCAACCAGATCGACCTGTACAAGTCCGTCGCCGGCGCCATGGGCATCAGCGTGCCGAAGGACCCGATGCGCACCAGCAAGCTGATCGATGGCGTGGTGTGGGATGGCAAGGATCCCGCCAAATACGCCGACAGCTTCAAGATCAAGGCCTGACCCTGCCGTCAGGCACGTTGATCCCCCTGTCGTGCAACCTGCCCGATTCGACGCTTTCGCTTCAAGACCGACTGAATCCCGCTGAGACCCGGCCCCGGGGCGCCCACGAAGGCACCGGACACGATCCAGGTCATCCACATTGATGGATGGCGCCGATGGCCAACTTTTTGCAGACATCGAATCGGGCAGGCCCTGCGCTGGGCCCGCCCTCCCTTTGACCCCTTCACCAGGAGTCCGCCATGGTCAGTGCCGTCTTCCACAGCCCCCTCGACGCCAGCGAGGCCCACAAGGCCTCCCGCGCGCCCGCCACGACGTCTTCCAGCAATCCCATGACATCCGCCGTCCTCGCCTCTTCATCGGCCGCCGCGGCCAAGCCCGCCACGCCACCCAGGGCGCCCATCGACTGGGGCGCACTGGTGCTCAAGACCCTGTCGCCCGTCGCCGGCCTGGCCCTGCTGATCGGCATCTGGGCACTGCTGACGATGAACAGCACCACCTTCCCGACACCGGCCGCCACCTGGCAGGCTGCGGTGGTGCTGTTCTCCGACCCGTTCTACAGCAATGGCCCCAACGACCAGGGCATCGGCTGGAACATCCTGTTCTCGCTCAAGCGTGTGGCCATGGGCTTCGGTCTGGCCGCGCTGGTGGGCATTCCGTTGGGCTTCATCATCGGACGTTCCAGGGTGATCAGCAGCATGCTGAACCCCATCATCAGCCTCCTGCGGCCGGTGTCACCGCTGGCCTGGCTGCCGATCGGCCTCCTGGTGTTCAAGTCGGCCGATCCGGCCGCGATCTGGACAATCTTCATCTGCTCGATCTGGCCGATGATCATCAACACCGCCGTGGGCGTGCAGCGTGTGCCGGAGGACTACCTCAACGTGGCCAAGGTGCTGAACCTTTCCGAATGGAAGATCGTCACCAAGATCCTGTTTCCCTCGGTGCTGCCCTACATGCTGACCGGCGTGCGCCTGTCGGTGGGGACGGCCTGGCTGGTGATCGTGGCGGCCGAGATGCTGACGGGTGGCGTGGGCATCGGCTTCTGGGTCTGGGACGAGTGGAACAACCTGAACGTACAGCACATCATCATCGCGATCTTCGTGATCGGTGTGGTGGGCCTGCTGCTGGAGAACGCGCTGGTGGCCATCGCCAAGCGCTTCAGCTTCGAGTAACCCTTGCCTCGGCATCAGAAGGAGCATCGTCATGACCCATTTCATCGACATCCAGAACGCCGAGATGGTGTTCAACACCAAGAAGGGCCAGTTCCACGCCCTGCGCGACATCAACCTGGGCATCGACAAAGGTGAATTCGTCGCCTTGATCGGGCACTCAGGGTGCGGCAAATCAACCTTGCTGAACCTGATCGCCGGCCTCCTGATGCCCACCGGCGGCGGCCTGATCTGCGACAACAAGGAGATCGCCGGGCCGGGCCCAGAGCGGGCCATGGTGTTCCAGAACCACTCGTTGCTGCCATGGCTGACCTGCTACCAGAATGTCTACCTGGCGGTCGAGCGCGTGTTCGGCGGCAAGGAAAGCAAGGAGCAGCTGAAGAAGCGAACCACCGATGCGCTGGAACTCGTCAACATGGCGCACGCCACGCACAAGCGCCCGAACGAGATCTCGGGCGGCATGAAGCAGCGCGTGGGCATTGCCCGGGCGCTGGCCATGGAACCCAAGGTGCTGCTGATGGATGAGCCCTTCGGCGCACTCGATGCCCTCACCCGAGCTCACCTGCAGGACGAGCTGCTCAAGATCGTGGCCCGCACGCAAAGCACCGTGGTGATGGTGACCCACGATGTGGACGAGGCCGTGCTGCTGTCGGACCGCATCGTGATGATGACCAACGGCCCGGCCGCCACCATTGGCGAGATCCTGGCGGTGCCGCTGGCCCGCCCGCGCAACCGGGTCGAGTTGGCCGAAGACCCGACCTACATGCACTGCCGCAAGGCTGTGCTGGATTTCCTGTACACCCGCCACGGCGTCGGGCACAAGCAGGCGGCGTGACGGCAGGCAGCCGCTCCGGCCCTCCGCTGAAAGAAGCTGGCACAGCGCTTGCTTTTTAGACGTGGGCCCCCGATGTTCGCCAGACCGTCGGGGTCCTCCTCAGCGGGGGTCAGTGGGTCCGCGAAAACTCCACAGACCTCTTTACCGCCCTCGGGTTCACCCCCGAGGGCGTTTTTTTGTCAGGACGGATGGCGGGCGGCGATGGCACCGGCCTGGCGCTGCCAGACGCCCTGGCGCGCCAGCACCAGGAAGAGCACGCCAGCACCAATCATGGGCACGCACAACCACTGGCCCATGCTCATGTTCAGTGCCAGCAGCCCCAGGAAATCATCCGGTTCGCGGAAGTACTCGGCGATGAAACGGAAGGTGCCATAGCCGATCAGGAACCAGGCAGAGACCGCGCCCAGCGCACGAGGCCGACGCCCGTACCACCACAGAAAGGCGAACAGCAGCAGGCCTTCCATGCCGAACTGGTAGAGCTGCGAGGGGTGCCGCGGATCAGGTCCGGCAGCGGGGAACACCATGGCCCAGGGCAGGCTGGGGTCAGCCAGGCGCCCCCAAAGCTCGCCATTGATGAAGTTGCCGATGCGGCCAGCGGCCAGCCCCACGGGCACGCAGGGCGCCACCAGGTCGGCCACCTCGAAGAAGTGCCGGCGCGTCTTCCAGGCGTACAGGGCCATGGCCGCGATCACGCCCAGCAACCCCCCGTGGAAAGACATGCCGCCCTGCCACACCGCGAAGATCTCGGCCGGGTGGCTCAGGAAGTGCGCCGGCTTGTAGAACAGCACATAGCCCAGGCGTCCGCCCAGCACCACGCCCAGCACACCGAAGAACAGCATGTCCTCGATCTGTTGGCGGTTCCAGCCGTTGTTTGCGAACGGCGCCTTGCGCGCCCGCCAGGTGGCCAGCAGGTAGAAGGAGGCGAAGGCGACCAGGTAGGTCAGCCCGTACCAATGGATCTTGAGCGGGCCCAGTTCCAGGGCGATGGGGTCGATGTGCGGGTGAATCAGCATGGGTGCGAACGATACCTGATGCCGCGCAGCCTGCTGTTACGATGCCGCGATGACCCCCAGCACGATTCAGATTGTTGGCGCCAGCCTGTTCGCCATCGCCCTACTTCACACGTTTTCGACCAAGTTCTTCGACCGTCTGGCCGACAGCCGGCCGGGCCACGCCGGGCTCTGGCACCTGCTGGCGGAGGTCGAGGTGGTGTTTGGCTTCTGGGCCATGGTGCTCGTGCTGGCCATGTTCGCACTGGAGGGCAAGCCCGCAGCGGTGGCGTACCTCGAATCCCGCAATTTCACGGAGCCGCTGTTCGTCTTCGCCATCATGGTGGCGGCCGCGAGCAAGCCCATCCTGCAGTTGGCCGGATGGCTGGTGAGGGTTCTGGCCCGCCTGCTGCCTTTGCCGCCTGGCATCGCCTTCATGCTGGTGGTCCTGACGGTGGTTCCGCTGTTGGGCTCTTTCATCACCGAGCCCGCCGCGATGACGCTGGCCGCACTGCTGCTTCGCGATCGCATCTACGCACACACCGTCTCTGAACGGCTCAAGTACGCCACGCTGGGCGTACTGTTTGTCAACGTGTCCATCGGGGGCACGCTCACGCCTTACGCCGCTCCGCCTGTGCTGATGGTCGCGGCGGCCTGGGGCTGGGACCTGCGCTACATGTTCTTCAACTTTGGCGACAAGGCCGCCTTGGCCACGGTGATCAATGCGGTGACCCTGGTCTTGTTTTTCCGCAGAGAACTGCTGGCCCTGCCTGGCCAGGTGAACATGGCACAGACCTCCAGCCGATCGCTGCCTCCCTGGCCTGTCACAGCCATCCATCTGCTGTTTCTGGTAGGCATCGTGGTGTTCGCGCACTATCCCGCGGTGTTCATCGGCCTGTTCCTGTTCTTTCTGGGCTTCACCGCAGCCTACGAGCGCTACCAGGACCGACTGATATTGCGCGAAGGGCTGCTGGTGGCTTTTTTCCTTGGGGGGCTGGTGGTACTGGGTGGCCAGCAGCGCTGGTGGCTGGAGCCCCTGCTGCTCAGCATGGACCACAACGCGGTGTTCTTCGGCGCGACTGCGCTCACGGCCATCACCGACAATGCCGCCTTGACTTACCTGGGTTCGCTGGTGCCCGGCTTGAGCGAAGAGTTCAAGTACGCCCTGGTAGCCGGTGCTGTCACGGGGGGTGGCCTCACCATCATTGCCAACGCACCGAATCCGGCGGGCGCTTCCATCCTGAAGGGCTGCTTCGAAGGCGAGTCGATCAGCGTAGGCGGTCTGGCCCTGGCTGCGCTGCCTCCAACCCTGGTGGCGTTGCTGGCCTTCAAGCTGCTTTGAGTGCCGCAACGCCGGACACCGTGGCGGCACAGCCTCCAAAAAAGAACCCCGCCAAGGCGGGGTTCTGCAAGATCGCTTCCGGCTGAGCTGTCGCAGCTTGCCCTGCGTCAGCAGTGCCATTATATTTGATCAAATGCAAGCTGCAAAAGCCCGTGTTGTCCGCATTGACAGGCTGTGGCGTACAGGCCTTAGAGCGGTGCCAACGGCGTCTGGGCCGCAGCGTCATCTCCGCCCAAGACCTTGATGAGCCGTTCCAGATCCTTGTCCAGCCGTGCCAATGTGGCGTCGTCGAGCGCCTGGAGCGCATCGGGCAACACCCCTGCAAACGGGACAGGTGCCGATGCGAGCACCGCCTGCCCTGCCTCACTGACCGACAAGCACACCGCCCGCCGATCCTCCGCGTCGCGGCTGGTGCGCAGCAACTGTCGCGACACCAGCGACTTGACCAGGTTGCTGGCGGTGGACTGATGAATGTCCATTGCCCTTGCCAGCTCTCCCACACCAATGCCAGGATGGGCCTGCACCACACTCAGCGCCCAGACCTGCGCCCCGCCGATGCCGGCCTGCTTCTCCACCTGCTGAAAATGGGTCTTGACCGCATTGAAGACCACCCGAAACTGCCGCAGCACTCGCGTGGCCGACGGCTTGATGGGCTCATGCGAGCCCGGTTCTGGCGAAGCAGCATCAAAGGTTGTCATGGTCGGGCCTTCGTCGGTGGCGCGATTGTGCCGGATCTGCTCGCGGCGTGTGGGGTTCCGGCATGAGTGAACGCCCTATCCCCGAGGCCTTGCGCGAGGAACTGTCCGATTGGCGGCGATGGGCCGCCCGCGCTGTGGTGCTGGTTTTCGCGGCGTTGTCGGGCTTGAGCGTGGTAGCCCTGACCTGGTTGGGTGAAGAAGCCCTGGCGCTGTTTTATGCCTTGCAGGCGCGCGCCTGGTGTAGCCCTCTGCTGTGGACGCCTCTGTGCACGGCACTGGTGGTGTGGGCCATACGCCGCTGGTGTCCCGCCGCCGGGGGCTCGGGCATCCCTCAAGTGCTGGCCGCGATGGAACCCGGTCAGTCGCCCCATGATCGGCGGCGCTTCGTGTCGCTGAGCATGTCGCTGGCGAAGATCCTGGGCACTGCCGGCTCGCTGGTGGCTGGCCTGACCGTGGGCCGGGAGGGTCCCTCGGTGCAGGTGGCCGCCGGCGTGATGCACCATGCGCGGCGTTGGCTGCCCGACCGCACCGCCATCAATGAACACGGGCTGATGGTGGCAGGAGGCGCGGCCGGCGTGGCCGCCGCTTTCAACACCCCGCTGGGCGGCGTGATGTTTGCCATCGAAGAACTCACACGGCGACCAGAGCAACGTTCCAGCGGCCTGCTGATGGCCGCCATCGTGCTGGCCGGCCTGATGGGCGTGTCCGTCTACGGCAACAACGCTTACTTCGGCGTGATCCAGGTGCCCTCGCTGTCGTGGTCGCTGTTTCTGCCGGGGCTGCTGGTGGCCCTGCTCAGCGGGCTCGCCGGCGGCCTGTTCTCGCGGCTGCTGATCCGCTCGCTGACAGGCATGAGCAACGACCGCTTCAGTCAATGGCGGCGCCGCTTTCCGGTGCGCTTCGCAGCCGGCTGTGGTTTCGTCGTGGCCGTGATCGGCGTGGTCAGCCATGGTGCCACGCTGGGCAGCGGCTACCAGCCTACGCGCCTGCTGCTGGAGGGGCACGACACCACCTCGGCGCTGTACGTGCCACTGCGCTTCATTTCGAGCTGGCTGTCGGCCTGGAGCGGCGCACCGGGCGGCATCTTCGCCCCCTGTCTGGCCATCGGCGCGGGCATCGGCAGTGACATCGCCACCTGGACCGGCCATCCCGCCGCCACGGCCCTGATCGCCCTGGGCATGGTGGGCTTTCTGGCCGCCGCCACGCAGACACCGATCACCGCCTTCATCATCGTGATGGAAATGGTCGATGGGCACACCATGGTACTCAGCCTGATGGCCTGCGCCTTGCTCGCCAGCGGCGTGTCGCGGCTGCTGGGACCGTCGCTCTACACCCAGTTGGCCGCGCACATGCTGGGCCTGCCCAGCGGCGCCGTGGGGCATGGCGCGCCGACAACGGCGGGGCCGGACACGGCCGCCACGCCGCCGCAGCAGCCCCCTGCCCCGCCACCCGACCCGGTCAGCGACAAGGCATCCCGGTCAGCGCCACAATGAAGGCCCGCCCAGCCCGTGGCGCCACCCGTGAGCCCCCCATGAGTCTGAACCGCCGCTCCAGGAACATCACTGAAGGCGTGGCCCGCGCGCCCAACCGCTCCATGTACTACGGCATGGGCTACCAGCCGGAAGATTTCGCCAAACCCATGGTGGGCGTGGCGAACGGGCATTCCACGATCACGCCCTGCAACTCAGGCCTGCAGAAACTGGCGGACGCCGCAGTCGAGGGCCTCAAGGCCGCCGGCGCCAACCCGCAGATCTTCGGCACGCCCACCATCTCCGACGGCATGGCCATGGGCACCGAGGGCATGAAGTACTCCCTGGTGTCGCGTGAGGTGATCGCTGATTGCGTCGAGACCTGCGTGGGCGGCCAGTGGATGGACGGTGTGCTGGTGATCGGCGGCTGCGACAAGAACATGCCCGGCGGCATGATGGGCATGCTGCGCGCCAACGTGCCGGCCATCTACGTGTACGGCGGCACGATCCTGCCCGGTCGCTACAAGGGACAGGACCTCAACATCGTGTCGGTGTTCGAGGCCGTGGGCCAGTTCTCGGCCGGCAAGATGTCCGAAGAGGATTTCTGCCAGATAGAGCGCCGCGCCATCCCCGGCAGCGGCTCCTGCGGCGGCATGTACACGGCCAACACGATGTCGTCGGCCTTCGAGGCGCTGGGGATGAGCCTGCCGTATTCGTCCACCATGGCCAATGTGGAGGACGAGAAGGAAGCCAACACCCGCGAGAGCGCCCGTGTGCTGGTCGAGGCCATCCGCCGCGACCTGAAACCGCGCGACATCGTCACCCGGCAGGCGATCGAGAACGCCGTGGCCGTGATCATGGCCACCGGCGGATCGACCAATGCGGTGCTGCACTTCCTGGCCATCGCCCACGCAGCCGGCGTGGACTGGACCATCGACGACTTCGAGCGCGTGCGCAAGAAGGTGCCCGTGATTTGCGATCTCAAGCCTTCCGGCCAGTACCTCGCCATCGACCTGCACCGCGCCGGAGGCATCCCGCAGGTGATGAAGGTGCTGCTCAAGGCCGGCCTGCTCCATGGCGATTGCATGACCATCACCGGCAAGACCATCGCCGAGAACCTGGCCGAGGTGCCCGACACCCCGCGCGCTGACCAGGACGTCATCCGCGACATCACCCAGCCCCTGTATGCCGAAGGCCACCTGGCGATCCTCAAGGGCAACCTGGCGCCGGAGGGTTGCGTGGCCAAGATCACCGGGCTGAAGAACCCCGTGATCACCGGCCCGGCGCGCGTGTTCGACGACGAGCAGTCCGCCCTGGCGGCCATCATGGCCAAGCAGATCAAGGCGGGCGATGTGATGGTGCTGCGCTACCTGGGCCCCAAGGGCGGGCCTGGCATGCCCGAAATGCTGGCGCCCACTGGCGCATTGATCGGTCAGGGCCTGGGCGAGAGCGTGGGCCTGGTCACCGACGGACGCTTCTCAGGGGGGACCTGGGGCATGGTGGTGGGACACGTGGCCCCGGAGGCCGCTGTGGGTGGCACCATCGCCCTGGTGCAGGAGGGTGATGCCATCACCATTGATGCCCACCGGCTGGTGCTGGCCTTGAACGTGCCGGATGACGAACTGGCCCGCCGCCGGCAGGCCTGGACCGCGCCGCCGCCCCGCTACACGCGCGGGGTGATGGCGAAATTCGCGTTCAACGCCGCCAGCGCCAGCGCAGGCGCCGTGCTGGACCGTTTCGAAGGCTGATCCAACGCTCAGCGTCTGGATTTCTTGGGGCCCATGCCCAGGGCGTCGAGGTGCTTTTCACGACGCCCCTCGCGCTTGGCATCCACCTTTTCCATGGCCTTGCGCTGCGTCCAGCCGGAGCTATCTGCCCACAGCCACCACAGGATGGCCAGGCCGAAGGGCATCAGGAGCAACCACCAGTCATCACGCCAGGTCCAGGTCCCGACAGGGCCGATGCCAGCCAGGTTCATGACCAGCATGGCCACGCCAATCACGACAAACCACATAACGCCACTCCCCCGAATAAGGGTTATCTGGGCTCCATTGGAACACCGTCTGTCAACCGAGACAGCCCAGATAAACGTTTATAAAGTCGGTTTGCATCGAATGCAGCCCCTAGAACTGAAAGGACGTCCCCCATGAGACTGCTGCTGTCCCCGCTGTTGGTCGGCGCTGCCCTGTTGTCCACCCTGAGCCTGCCCGCTCACGCCAACCAGCAACTGGCCCAGAGCAAGGCCTGCATGGCCTGCCACCAGGTCGACAAGAAGGTGGTTGGCCCTTCCTTCAAGGACATTTCCAAGAAATACGCCGGCAAGAAGGGCGCCGATGCCCAGCTTGCCACCAAGGTGCTCAAGGGCGGCGGCGGCGTGTGGGGCACCATGCCCATGCCGGCCAACCCCCAGGTCTCCGAGGCCGAAGCCAAGCAACTGGTCAAGTGGATCCTGACGCTGAAGTGAGTGCCCGGCAGCTTTGGCTGCATCTCTCATGAAAAAGCCCCGCACCAGCGGGGCTTTTCGTTGGGCGCCGGCGGCTTGAACGCCAGCGTCTTCCGGTGGGATCAATCGTTGGCGTAGATGTCCACGTCTTTGGTGTCACGCACGAACAGCAGGCCGACCACAAACGTGATCAGGGCCACGATGATCGGGTACCACAGGCCGTTGTAGATGTTGCCGGTCTGCGCCACGATCGCGAAGGCGGTAGTGGGCAGCAGGCCGCCGAACCAGCCGTTGCCGATGT
>DDJC01000098.1:36049-97952 GCA_002339015.1 Burkholderiales bacterium UBA1834 | reverse complement strand
TAAAAGTTACCCCCTAAGAACCCAGGTGTCCTTGATCGTCATCGGCAGGCCGTGCAGCGGGCCCCAGCGCTCGCCGCGACGCGTGGCGGCGTCCGCCTCGTCGGCGCGGCGGCGGGCCTGCTCGGCATTGAGCGCGATCACGGCGTTGACCGGCGTGTTGCGCTGCGCGATGCGCGCCAGGTAGTGCTCCAGCAGCTCTCGGCTGCCGATGCGGCCCTCCGCCAGCGCGCTGGCCAGTCCGGTTGCGCTGAGCGTGTCGTCGATGGTGCTCATCCAGTTGTCTTCCCTTGCATGCCCGGCAATGCCTGTGGCGATAGACAGGATTCTTGGTGTTGACCATGGTCTGGCGTGAGGGGCAGCGCAGCCATAATGCTTGTCAGTTTCGGCCACACGCATGCAGCACGATGCGCAGATTCGACCAAGGCACCCCGGCAGCGCACGCGGTGCCTACTCTCTTCACCCGCAGTTATCTGGCCCTGGCTGCAGAGCATGGCCATGCGCCGCCAGACGTGCTCCGGCAGGCAGGCATCACGCCGACCGACGGGCCGGCCGCGTACGAGCTGTCGATGGACGAGTACCTGCGCCTGCTCGACACCATCGCCAAGCTGTTGGGACACATCAGCATCGGCACCGAGATGGGCTGGCGCATCCCGCCCACGGCGCTGGGCCCGCTGGGTGCGGCGGTGTTGTCCTGCGCTACGGGCCACGATGCGCTGGCCCTGTGCCAGCGCTTCTGGCACTTCTACGGCATGGGGATCACGCTGGACATCACCACCACCGCCGACGACGTGTGCATGCTGGAGTTTCAGACCCTGCCTGCCCTGGTGCCCGCCACGCACCGCCACATGGTTCTGGAAGCCGTGATCGCCGGTTTCGTGCGCGGCATCACGGGGCTGCAGCGCATCGCACGCGAGCACTTCACCATCTGGTTCGATTTGGCGCAGCCGGCCTATGCAGCGCAGGTACGGCAGCGCCTGGGCGATGTGCACTGGGGCATGCCCACCAACTGCATCCGCCTGCCAGCGCATCTGCTTGACAAGCCGCTGCCGCAGGCCAGCCCGCTGGCCCTGCAGGATGCCGTGAGCCAGTGCGAGCAGACCGAACGGCTGCTGGGCCAGCGCCCCGACGAGATCGCCGACCGCGTGAAGCGCGAGCTGGTGCTGGGCGATCACGGCTACCCCAGCCTGGAGGCCGTGGCCGAGCGGCTGAACATGAGCACGCGCACGCTGCGCCGCCGGCTGCAGGATCAGGGGCCGGGCTTCATGGACCTGCTGCACGCGGCCCGCCGCCGTGATGCCCTCTCGCTGCTGACACGTCCTGCCCTGGAGGTTGCGCAGATCGCGCAGATGCTAGGCTATGCCGACCCGGCCAACTTCACGCGGGCGTTCCGGCAATGGACGGGGCTGACGCCGAGCGCCTGGCGGACGTCACGGCACAAGGGATGAGGATGTCCCCCCGCTCACAACGAACATTCATGTCAACCAGCACCACAAGCGGCTACATCACGGTTGCCAACCTGTCCACGGCCATGGAAGCCCATCTCATCCAGGGCGCCTTGCACGCGGCCGGCATCGATGCCCTTGTACCGGACGCCAACATCTCGCAAACGCATAGCCTGATGACGGTGGCTTTGGGCGGTGTGCGCGTGGTCGTTCCCTCCGATCAGGCCGATGCAGCCCAGGAAATCCTCGATGCGCTGAACCGTGGCGATCTGCAACTCGAAGGCGACGAAGGTGAGCCCGCTGGCGGCGGATGAGATCTGCCCTCAGCCTTCCCTGACCTCAATGTGGTACGTCGCCCAGGGCACAGGCCAAAGCGCTCCTTGACTGGCTTGGCCGCCATGTCGGGGAACTGATCGGCCTCGTAGACCACCCACAGCGGCCCCAGGCCACCCAGCGCCATCGGCTTGCCGTCGATGTGCGTGGCGATGATGAAGCGGCGCTTGGCAGCCTCAGCCGCGTCCAGCAGCACGGCGTAGCCATCGATCGCGCGCAGCAGAAAGGCCGTCTTGGCACCCACCTTCACGCCAACGGCCTTCATCACATCCAGCAGCGAGGGGCCTTGCAGGGTGTGGCGCTTGCCGTCGTACTCCAGCGTGGGCTTGATCGTGACCTGCGGCAACGCCGCAAGAGCCCCGGCGTCGAAGGTGTACGCTTTGTTGAAGGCCACGTTCTGCTTGGCCAGCAGGCGATCCAGCGCGGGATCGAGCGGGCCACGGTTGCCGCCGCTGATCAGACCGCTCACTGTCAACAACGCAGGACCGGTCGAGGCATCGCCCTTGCCAGCGCTCTTCACCTGGGCTGCGGCCGTTGACGAGGTGACTGAGCCGGCCCCCAGACCGGCCAGCATCGAATAAAGAAAGATTCGCTTGTGCATCGCGTTCCTTGAATGTTTGTTGTGCTCAACGATGCGACCTTGCCATGCCTTGACTCGGTCGCATGCATCTCTTGGCATCGCGCACGGTGAGCATGGCTACCTTGCAACAAGGCCCCCTGACTTCATCGCTTGCAAACGTTTTTTTACATTTATAGTGCCAATGCTCCGATGCAGTCCGCTGCGGGGCCTGATTTACTTCAACGAGAGAGAAGCGTGAAATACACGAGCATCGGCGCCCTGGTGGCCGCCACCCTGTTCCTTGCTGGTTGCGAAACCACGAATTCCATTCCCTACAAGGCCTCCACGGCGAACGTGATCACCATTCAGCAGACGCTGCAAAGCAGCGGGAAGAAAGTTACGCTGGGTGACATCAAGCTGGCTGCTGGCGTCGAAGAGAATCCATTGTGCCGCCTGATGGGGCCCGTGAAGGTCGCTCCCGGCAAGAGCCTGCCTCAGTACATCAAGGAAGCGTTCCAGGAAGAACTCTTCATGGCTCAGGTCTATCAGCCCGGCGCCAAGAACGTCATCGAAGGGCAGTTGGAAGCATTGAGCTTCAGCTCCATGTCGCCTGCCAGCTGGAATATCACGATGAGCGTCAAGTCGAACGTCTCTGCCGGCTACACCGTCACCGCGCGGTATCCGTTTGATACAAGCTTTTCCGCCTATTCCGCCTGCAAGAACGTCGCGGATGCGTTCGCCCCTGCTGTGCAGGATCTGCTCAAGCAAGTCGTCAACCACCCCGGCTTCAGCGCCCTGGCTCAGTAAGGGATAGGGCCCTGTCGCAAGACCGGGCCCTGACTTATCACGCCACTTTGAGTGGTGACGACGATGCCGAGGGCGATGCCGATGCATCCACCACGTGCGGCTTGCGGAAGGCCATCACGCCATCTTCCAGCTTGCCGTTGTGCAGCTGCTCCATGTCCAGCTTGTAGTTCTGGTAGAGCTTCCACGGGGCACGGTCGGCGCCCTTGGGCATGTAGTGCTCGGCGCGGGTCACGTAGTTGGAGCTCATCTCCAGCAGCGGGCCGGTCTTGATGTTCGGGTCCTTGCGCTCGGGCACGGCGATGCGGGTGCCCGTTTTGTCCATGTGCTTGAGCAGGCGGCACACGTACTCGGCGATCAGGTCGGCCTTCAGTGTCCACGACGCGTTGGTGTAGCCCAGCGCGTTCGAGAAGTTGGGGATGTCGCTGAACATCAGGCCCTTGTATGAGATGTGCTGGTTCATCTCGATGGCCTTGCCGTCCACCGTCATCGTCATGCCGCCGAACAGGCGCAGGTTCAGGCCGGTGGCCGTCACGATGATGTCGGCCTCCAGCACCTTGCCGGACTTGAGCAGGATGCCCTTGTCGATGAAGCGGTCGATGTGGTCGGTCACCACCGAGGCCTTGCCCTTGCGCAGCACCTTGAACATGTCGCCATTGGGCACGGCGCACAGGCGCTGGTCCCAGGGGTTGTAGGGCGGCGTGAAGTGCTTCATGTCGAAGTTGGGACCCACCTGCGCCCGCACCTGCTTGAGCAGCAGCTTGCGCATGAAGTTGGGGTACTTGCGCGACAGCTTGTAGATCATCTGGGTGATGAAGTTGTTGCGCGCCCGGCTCATGCGGTAGACGGTCATCTCGGGCAGGAACTTCAACAGCAGGCGCACCATCGGGTCGAACTGCGGCACCGAGACCACATAGCTGGGCGTGCGCTGCAGCATGGTCACGTGCTTGGCCTTGTCCGTCATCGACGGGATCAGCGTGATGGCGGTGGCGCCCGAGCCGATCACGACCACGCGCTTGCCGGAGTAATCCAGGTTCTCGGGCCAGAACTGCGGGTGGATGATCTGGCCGGTGAAGTCGTCGCGGCCCTTGAACTCGGGCGTGAAGCCTTCTTCGTAGTTGTAGTAGCCAGAGCACATCATCAGCCAGTTGCAGCTGAGTTGCCTGGTCTCGCCGGACTTGAGCTGCACGGTCACCGTCCAGGTGGCGGTTTCGCTGTGCCAGTCGGCCGAGACCACCTTGTGGCCATAGCGGATCTTGGATTCGATGCCGTTGTCGCGAGCGGTTTCGCGGATGTAGTTGCGGATGCGGTGGCCATCGGCGATGACCTGGGGCTCGGTCCAGGGCTTGAAGTTGTAGCCCAGGGTGTACATGTCGGAGTCGGAACGGATGCCGGGGTAGCGGAACAGATCCCAGGTGCCGCCGCTGGTATCGCGGCCTTCCAGGATGGCGTAGCTCTTGTCAGGGCAATGCGTCTGCAGGTGGCGGGCGGCGCCGATGCCGGACAGGCCGGCGCCCACGATCAGGACGTCAAATTGGTCAGCCATGAGAGTCTCCGTTCAAGGTCCGGGAAGGCAAGCCATGATGCCCCAACCGGCCTGATTGCTATGTGATAACGAATGTGTGCACTTTATATCTGGCAACCATCATTGTCAAATTGAAGATGCAAGTCGCCTTAGCCAGGATGAGACATATGCACGCCCCTCCCCCGTGAACGGGTGTCGGCCCCCTAAGGCAGGAACTCCAGAGAAACCCGGCCATGGGCCGGCGTTCGGCCCCCCCTAACATGATGGGCATGAACGACGACAACCCCAGGCAATTGCTCAACATCCTTAACGGCATGGCGTCGCGCCATGCGCCGGACGAGCGGATCAAGGCCCAGTTGCGCGCAGCGACCGAACGTTGAACACCATGCCCCACGCCACCAGCAGGCTTGGCCGTGCCCGACGTGGGTCGTCCTGGCTGCCAGGGCTGTTGTTCGGAGCAGCGCTCTGTGGTCAACCTGCCTGCTGGGCGGCCGATACCGCGGGCCCGCCGGTCCGCGTCCACATTGTGGGCAACGGGTGGCATGCCGGGCTGGTACTCCCGGCTGCGGGTGTCAACAGCCAGGTTCGCGCCCTGCGTGAGCGCTTTCCGCAAGCCCAGCACTACGAGATCGGCTGGGGCGACATGGGCTTCTACCAGGCACGCGATGTCACGGTGGGGCTGGCAGCGCAAGCGCTGTTCGCATCCAAGGGGTCGCTGCTGCATGTGGTGGGCCTGCCCGGCGCCCTGGCACCGCATCTTCGTGGCGCTGACACCGCCGAACTCTGCGTGAGCCGTGAGCAGCACGATCGCATGGTCCGGCTGATTGCGCAGACCTTCGTGCACGATGCAGGCGGCCAGCTGGAGCCTCGCGGACCAGGGCTGTATGGCGACAGTCAGTTCTACAACGCCTATGGCCGCTACAGCCTGCTCAACACCTGCAACCGGTGGACAGCCGCAGTGCTGCAGGCCGCGGGTGTGCAGATATCACCCAGCATCAGCCTGACGGCAGCGAGCGTGCTGCGAGCCGCACGGGCCCATGGAAGCGCCTGCCCTGCCAATGAAACGACGCCCTGACCACACTACCCCCTGGTTTATGCTCTGAAAAGCAGGGCCCGCGGGGAGGCCGAGCGCAGCATAATATTTTGTTGCAATTTCAGTCACTCCTTCAATACCGGAGCACGCGCATGGCCAAGACCAAGGTGACGACCCACAAGTTCTATGTGGTCGACCTGATCCGCAAGAAGCCGAACCTGCAGTACCTGGAGATTCCCAAGTACCGGGTCGATGTGCAGATCGACGTCACCACCAAAGGCTTGCTGTCGGCCTCCGAGGTGCCCTCGTCGGCGATGAAGCGCTTGGAAGAAGCAGCCCGCGGCGCGCTGGACACCTATGAAGAGACGATCGCCGCGGAGGCCGCCAAGCTGGACGCCAAGGTCGGCAAGCTGATCAATGAAGGTGGCGAGAAGGGCCTCGATGCCGCCAACAAGCTGATCCAGGGCGCCAACGCCTCGATCAAGAACGCATTGGATTCCGCCGAAGGCGCCGCGCAGCAGGCCATCGAAGCCCGTCTGAAGAAGGAAGCCCAGGGCGACAGCAACCTCAAGGAGGCCCGCGCCCGCACCGCCTTGAAGTGGACGGGCGGCGCCATCTCGCTGGCCACCTCGGTGGCGCGCCTGGTGGGCACCATGGGCGCCGATGTGGCCGCCTACATCTCCATCGCCAAGACCCTGGCCACGCTGGGCGCCGACCTGGTGCAGCAAGTCAAGAACGAAGAGAAGCTGCGCAAGGATCTGGAAGGCGGCATCAAGGCCTTCATCGAACTGCGCGGCACCACGCTGATGCAGGCGGCCAAGCGCCAGTTGGGCGACACCTCGGGCATCGACATCAGCCACCCGCTGGACGCCATCAAGACCATCGCGTCCAAGGCCGTCACCGCAGGCAAGGAAGTCACCAAGGGCCGCGATGCCAAGACCATCGCCAAGGACGTGCTGGATTTCGTCATCAAGGGCATCAAGGCCAAGCAGGGCGATGCCGAAACCGCCCGCAAGCACTACCGCGAGCACACCACCAAGACCCGCCACAAGACGGACAGCATGTCCGTGGATGCCGACAAGCTGATGAAGGCCATGAAGGCGGCTAATAACCTCAAGGATGGCGTGAAGATCGGGGCGGAGTGCATGGCGCTCAAGCGCGCCGTGTCGGCCATGGCCGCCAAGCTGATCGAGCGCGAGAAGTTCCTCGACGAGATGCAGGCGCTGATGGCCGGCAATGGCCTGACCATCGACGACAAGACCACGCTGCAGAAAATCAAGGAGCTCGACAAGATGACCATCATCGCCGAGATCAAGGAGATGGCCACGCTGGCCAACGGCGTCAAGGGCCTCGTGGCGGCGCTGGTCTGATCGATTGCCATGACCACGGCTGCACACCTGTGCCTCGCGGCTTCGGCCCTGTTCCTGCTGGGCGGCCTGCTGACCGGCGTCTGGAAGTACGCCTGCATCGCCACCAGCCGGGATGCGACCGCACCGGTGTACGTGGACATCGCGCACCGCACGGCGCTGATGTACTCGTTCGCCTGCCTGGTGATGCACCAGCTGGTGCCCTACTCGCCGGTCAGCGAACCGCTGACCCGCTGGGTGGTGGGCGTGCCCATCGCTTTTTTTGCGCTGGCGGTGGGGTCCTACGTGTTGCACGGTATCCTCAAGGACACCGACAACCAGCTCCGCACACCGCATCGCCTGGGTGCCTTCACGTTGCCAGGCATCGTCATGCGGCTCTTCATGGTGAGCCTGATCGTTGGTGAAGTCGGCGGGGTGGGTATCCTGGTCTACGGGGTGCTCACATCATCGTGATTCAACCCACAGGATCCACGCACATGAAACACACCGGTAGCTGCCACTGCGGCAAGGTTGCCTTCGAGGTCGAGGGCAAGATCGACGGCGCACTGTCCTGCAACTGCTCGATCTGCCAGAAGAAGGGCTCGCTGCTGTGGTTCGTGCCGCGCGCCGACCTCACGCTGCTCACGCCGGATGGCGCGGCCGCGACCTACACGTTCAACAAGCACGTCATCAAGCACCGCTTCTGCGCCAGCTGCGGCATCCACCCCTATGGCGAAGGCACCGATCCCAAGGGCAATGCGATGGCCGCCATCAACATACGTTGTCTGGATGGCATCGATCTCGCGGCCATCCCCGTGCAGCACTACGATGGGCGTGCGCACTGAGGCCCTTCCCTTTGATCCCCTTGAAAATCACCCCTACGCCGTTCACCGCGGCCCTGGCCGGCTTGTTCTCGGCCCTGACCTGGCCGCTGCTGTGGAAGCACTTCGGGCACGCCGGTTCGGCCGGCAGTGTCGAACTGATCGCCGGCACCCTGCTGCTGGTGGCTCTGCCCGCACATGCCCTGGTGCTGGGCTTTGGCCACCACGCCAACCCGACCAAAGGGCTGGACACGGCCATGCTCAAGCGCATCTGCGCATGGCTGGCGGCCGCGGGGTTGGCCGCAGTACTGGGTTATGGGCTGATCTGAGCCCTAGCCCATCTGCCGTCGCAGGCACGGCCTCGCGTCCAATGCGCGGCATCGTGTCTTTCGATGTGCAAGGGTGGAGCGATGCCAGCGGCCACGTCGCCTTGTGGGACAGCACCCAGTTCAAGGAAGCGGGAGACGACTACCGCCACCTCAGGGACAATCCGGCAACCCCCTTGAGAGAAGCCACCACGACGCGTATGTCGCTATGGAAACTATGAACTCGCAAGCCAGACACGCCCGGGTTTCGATCTCGATACTGGCCGCGATGACCTTGGCATCCCTGCCCTTGATCTCCGCCTGCAAAGAAAAGATATCGCCGACAGATATCCACCATGCGCAGCAGTACGTGATGGCGGCCTGCATCCTGGACCGATACCCGGGCCAGCCCATCTCCAAAGAAGCGGAAGGATGGGCCGGTGGCGTCCTGGAGAACAGCAGTTTCTCCATGGAGCAGTATCAAAAGCTCGCAGACATCGGGAAGAACAAGGCCAAGGCCAACATCAACAAGGATGGGCAAGCCATCAACATCCAGACCTGCTTTCTGCTGGCCACCAGCACCGACACAAAGAACTTGCTGTTGAAAGTCCTGCGTCACCAGGCCGGACAACCATGAGCCAAACTCACCAGCCCCCCAGCATCGAGCGGCTCACCCAGCTCGTCACCCACTACGGCAACATGCGCTTCGCCATGTTCACCGTGTTCTCCGGCCTGCTGGGCGCGCTGATCAGCTTCCCGTTCACCGACGGTGGGCACCTGTTCTTGTGTGCACACCAGGCCTTCCAGGCGCCCTTGAGCATCTGCGGCATCGTCCTGTCGCTGCTGTTCACCGGCGCGGAGCTGCGCATTGCCTCCCTGCTCAACGCCTACCAGAACTTGCTCTATGAAGCGGAGCCGGCCTTCAGGGTCGATGACCATGAACACTGGGCCGTGATCGCATCGATCACCATGGTCGCGCCCTTCGTGCTCTCCGCGCTGTTCTGGCTGTGCTACTGGCTGGAAGGCCCGATGGTGCAGGGTTGCCCCAAGTAGGCCAGCAAACTCATGATCGATAAAAAGGAAGACGTCATCTGCGCCAAAGTCTGGCTCCAGCCCGGCAGTGAAGCACGTGTGCGTGAGTGGGCCAGCCACATCAACGCGCACCGCACCGAGGCCTTGCAGACCCTGCAGGAGGAAGGCGTGAGCATCGAGTCCGTCTTCTACGATCCGACGCCCGAAGGCCCCTGTCTGATCTATTACATGCGCTCGGCTTCGCAAGAGCAGGCCATGGCCGTCGCGGCCCAATCCGCCCACGCCATCGACGCCTATCACCAGGCCTTCAAGCGGGAGACCTGGGTGAAGGTGAAGCGGCTGGAGCTTTTGCTGGACCTCGTGCAAGACCGAACGCCCGGCGCAGCCTTACCATCGCCCCCATGAGCACCTCCAAACACACTCTCTGGCAAGCCCGCTGGGACATCGACCAGCACGCCAACCTGGCCACGCACGACAACGGTCTGCGCGTGCGCCTGCAGGATGGCCAGGGCGTGGCCGAAAACGCCGCCGAGATCGCCCTCACGCTGGCGGCCGCCCATGGCCAGCACAACGCCGATGCCATGGTGCAGCGCCTGGTGCGCGAAGGCGCGCAGTTGCTCATCGATCCCTTCTCCAGAGGCTGGCGCGGCTGAGCCGTGGCGGTGTGGCATGCTGAATTTCATCATCCGCGTCGGCATGGCACTGGTCGGCCTGGCCCTGCTGGTCGAAGTTTTCATGCCGCCCATCAGCGAAGCGACCAAGATCGATCGCCACGAGCTGGTCA
The DNA here is from genome assembly GCA_002339015.1 of Burkholderiales bacterium UBA1834. Classification (GTDB taxonomy): domain Bacteria; phylum Pseudomonadota; class Gammaproteobacteria; order Burkholderiales; family Burkholderiaceae_C; genus Aquabacterium. The sequence continues at coordinate 87,968 of DDJC01000098.1, read as the reverse complement.
GCCAGCGCGACACAGACAACAACGGCTGGCACAGGACCAGCACCGTCTACCGGCTCCACTTCTTCGGCAGCCGCATTGCCTCGTGCGATGTGGGTGTCACGGCCTATGACGGCACCACCGATGGCGACCGCGTCACGGTGCGTTACAGCAGGCTGTTCAAGGCCTGCACGGCCATCGACAAGGATGGGGTCAAGGTCTACGCCTATCTGGGATGGCGATGGTTCTACGCGGCCGGGGCGGTTTTTCTGCTGCTGGCTGCGTTCGGCGCGTTGCCCTCACTGGAGTTCGAGGGGCGCAGGATCTACTAGGGCAGGCATCATGGCCTGAATATTCAGAGAGGACACCATCATGAAACTCATCGGGATGCTCGATTCACCCTACGTGCGCCGCGTGGCCATCTCGCTGGAGGTGCTGGGCCTGCCCTTCGAGCACGAAGCCGTCTCGGTCTTCAGCACCTTCGAGCGCTTTCAGGCCATCAACCCGGTGGTGAAGGCGCCCACGCTGATCACGGACGACGGTACGGTGCTGATGGATTCGTCGCTGATCCTGCAGTACGTGGAGGCCTCGCTCACTGGCGGTCACACGCTGTGGTCCCCTGATGCCGCCACACGCCTGGCAGAGTTCCGCGCCGTAGGCCTGGCCCTGGCGGCCTGCGAGAAAAGCGTGCAGATGGTCTACGAGCGCCAATTGCGCCCCGCCGCTGCGCAGCACGCCCCCTGGATCCAGCGGGTGCTGGGCCAGCTCACCGCGGCCTATGCCGCGCTCGAAGCAGAGATCCAGCGCCAGCCGGCGCTGTTCCAGAATGCGCACAGCCAGGCTGCCATCAGCGCGGCCGTGGGCTGGCAGTTCACGCAATCCATGCTGGCGCGCGAGGTGGATGCCGAACGGCACCCTGCCCTCGCCGCCCTGTCGGCCCGCATGGAGCAGCGCGCCGAGTTCATGAAATACCCGCCACGGGGGCCGGGCGTGCCGGCAGCCTGAGCGCCCGCGGCGGACACAAACGCTGACACCTTGGCGCAGGCTTCAAGGGTTTTCTTGCAGGGGTAAGGTGTCGAATCACGCCACCGCCGATCGTCGAGAGAGACCAGCGCCCGGAATCGGTCCGGGCGCCACCACCAGGAGCCCCTCATGAAGACCCTCACCTTCGAGATCACCATCAACGCGCCGCGCGCCCGCGTGTGGGACACCATGCTCAACCTGGACACCTACGAGGCCTGGACAGCCGCCTTCTGCGAAGGCTCGACCTACGAGGGCAGCTGGGACAAGGGCGCCCGCATCCGCTTTGGCACCCCCTCGGGCGACGGGATGCTCGCCGTCATCGCCGAGAACGAGCCGCATGCTTTTGTGTCCATCAAGCACATCGGCATGATCGACAAAGGCGTGGAGGACACCACCAGCGACAAGGTCAAGGCCATGACGCCGGCCTACGAGAACTACCGCTTCACCGACACCCCGCAGGGCACCTTGCTGACGGTGACCATGGACACCATCCCCGACTACGAGCAATACATGCTCGACACGTATCCCAAGGCCCTGGCCTTGCTCAAGGATCTGTGCGAAAGGTAAGCACCATGCCATCCATCCCCTTCAAACCAGCGGGCTACACCTCCGTGGCCCCTTACCTGCTGGTCAACGGCGCTGCGGCCACGGTTGACTTCCTGGTGGCGGTGTTCGACGCCGAGCGCCTGCGCACTGTGCCGGGGGAAGACGGCCGCCTGCGCCACGCCGAGGTACGCATCGACGACACCGTGCTGATGCTGGCCGATGCCGTGGAGGGCTGGGAGGCCGTGCCGACGCACGTGCACATCTACGTGCCCGATGTGGACGCCACCTACCAACGGGCGCTGCGGGCCGGGGCCATCAGCGTGCAGGAGCCGGTGCAGAAGGACGACGAGGACAAGCGCGGCGGCTTCACCGACGCCAGTGGCACCACGTGGTGGGTGGGCACCCAGGTGGATAAAGCCCCGGGCCGGGCCGAGCCTGGCGGCTAGCCCAGCTTCTTCTGCCAGAACAGCGCCCGGCCCATGCGGGGATCGAGCTGGTAGCCCTCGAAGCCCGCACGGCGGTAGGCCGACTGCGCCAGGGTGTTGCCCTCCAGCACCTCCAGCGTGACCTTGCAGCAGCCTCGCTCGCGGGCGATGCGCTCTACCTCGGCCAGCAGTTGCTTGCTCACGCCGCGCCCCCGGTGCGCCGGGGCCACCACGATGTCGTGCAGGTTGAGCAGCGGCTCGCATGCGAAAGTGGAGAAGCCCTCCATGCAGATGGCCAGGCCGGCGGGCTCTTCCCCCGCGAAGGCCAGCACCACGTGCACCCCGGGGCGCTTGCGCAGCTCGGGCACCAGATTGCGCCGTGTGTAGTCAGACAGCGGCTGGCCGCCGCCCATCTCGTCACGCGCATAGATGTCGAGCAACGCCACGACGGCGTCGGCATGCTCGGGATGGCCCAGGTCGGCCTGGATGATCTCGGTCCACATGGCGCTATTGTCCAACGGGACATGACCGCCGCCCGCAAGTGCGGCAATGCAAGACAAAGAACACAAGAAAAGTCATTTTGCTGGTGATCTTCTTCAGCATTGCCGGCTGGTGGTTCACGGTGGGGGGACGCAAGATGTCGGAAGAGCACGTGCGGGGCTTCTACCGTGACTACGAAGCAGCCACGCTGTCCCTCCAGCCCGAGGCGCTCTGCAACATGCTTGACGATCGTTTCGCCGGCACCGCCATCGTGTCCATGCAGGGGCACATCGCCTCGACCACGCAGGACAAGGCCGAGACCTGCGAGAGCAGGCACGAGCAGTACGCCATCCACAGCATCACGATCTCGCCGAATCGCCGTTCGGCCACGGTGGAGATCAGCACCTCGCTGGACGTGGGCGGGACGATCATGCAGATTCGCAGCCACAGCAAGGACACCTTGGTGCGCCAGAACGGCCTGGTCAGGATGCAACACGACGCCCGTGGCTCCGTGAACATGGGTCATGAAAAAGGGGCGGTGCCACCTTAGAGCAGCACCGCCCCTGTGACGGCGCATGGTGTTGCGCCGGCATCAACAACCCATCAGAAGCGCGTCAGCAGCACGGGGCTGGGCGTAGCCTGGAAGCCAGAGGGGATGGCGATCTTCGTGCCATCGATCTTGGTCTGGTAGCTGACATAGTCCCAGCCACTCGGCACGGTGTAGGGGAAATTGCCGGTCGGGTTCCACACGATGAAGCGCTTGGCGTAGCCGATGCCTGGGCTCAGCTCGATCGTCTGGGTGCCGTTGGCATCCACCGTCCTGGCGGAGATGGGGATCCCCGTCATCCAGGTGGCCACCTGTTCGAACGCCTTGCCGACAGCCGTCTTGACGTAGACATTGTTGCCTTGCACGGCCTCACGACCGCCCGCCGCGAACTGATGGTGATCCCACGAGTAGAAGAAGTTGCGGTCGAGCCCGCCCATTACCCAGCCGTTGATCAGGTTGCGGGCCACCACCGGCGCTGCATCCGCATCGTTGGGGGCACCCGTGGCTGTCTTCGCGTTGGTGTAGCCGCCTTCGGTGTTCCAGATGGGCTTGCTGCCATGGCCGTAACGCGTCAGGACGAGCTTCGCGTTGCGAATCAGATGCTCCTTGTGGTACATCGCCTCTGGACCGGCCAAATCACCGCCTCGGGGGGCGGGCACCGTGAGATTCAGCTTGTCACCGATGTAGAAGTCGTAGGCATGCAGGGAGACGATGTCCGTGTAGGCGCCACCGCCAGCCTGCAGGAAGCGCTCCATGAAGCGGTTGTCGTTGGGATCAAAGCTGGGGCTGAGCACCTTGTTGGTCGAATCCACGCTCTTGAGGATCGGGTAGGCCAATTGGGCCAGTCGAGCCAGACGAGGAACATCGGCCTGGAACGCACCGCTCTGGTAGGGCTCGTTCCAGATTTCCCAGTGCTTGACCTTGCCTTGCGCACGCTGTGCCACCGCGGTGACCCAGGCCGTCCAGACGGCTTCGCTCACCGGCGGTGCGCTGCTGCCAGGACCGTAGCGGCTGGAGCCGTCCTGCAGCCCATTGGGATCGGAACTGGCCCAGCGGGGGATGTTGCCGCCCAGCACCATCACGGGCTCGGCCCCCTTGGCCAGGGCTGCGTTGATGCGTGCATCGAACTTGGTCCAATCGGGTGTGCCGCCCAACGCGGGATCCACCGGGAAGATGTCGGCCCACTGGACGCCCTCGCCGTCCCACATGCGGTCGGAGCCGATGGTCGTGCCGACGCTGGGCCAGTTGGGATCACGGTGGATGTGCATGCCGAAGTAGGTCTTGGGCACGGCTTCCAGGCGCGGCGTGTTGACGGTGGTGTCCGTCACGGCCGTTACGCTGGCGTCATCCATCCAGAGCGTGCCGGCCTGCTGAGGCAGCACGAACACACCACCGGCAACGCTGCCGCCATTGGAGGCTGGCGCATAGCCATCGAAGGTGAATTGTTGCCAGTTGGTCGTCACGTTGACGAGTGCGCTGCCATAGGCGGTGTAGGGCGAGCCTTGCGCGCGCAGTTGCAAGTACACGCTCATCGGGGCACTGGCCTTGAGCCAGATGGACGTCGTGTAGCGCTTGTTGTCGTTCAGGGTCACCTGTGTCCAGAACTGCCCCACCTTGCCCGAGGTGACCACGCGCTGGCTGAGTGCGCCGGTGCGGAAAGTGTTGGCATCCAGTGCGTAGGTAACCGATGCGCCGGTTTCCAGGTGGCAGGAGTTCTCGATCCAGTAATGCGCCAGCGTGCCCGACACGGCGGGATGGGTCGTGCCCCCGCCAGCGCAGGCGGACACCGGGTTGCCGCCCGCCTCGAAATTCGCGTTCTGAAGGAGATTCTGGGCCGAGGCCGCCACGGAGAAAAACTGGAATGAAACAGCCAGCGCAACCGCCGACTTGCCGAAGTACTTCATGAGGTTCCCTTTGATAGATTACGAAAGCCATCCAACGGATGGCGCAACCATTCTGCGCTGCACGATGTGAAATTCAATCCATGCAACACCAGGGAAAGCCCGGAGGAAATGGACCAAACTGCCTGTCCTAGCGAGTTGTTGTCCGCATACCCATGGAAATCCGGAGTGCCGTGCCTCGTCACAAACGTGGTGCCTAAGCCGTATAAGTCACCATGGACGCCAAAACCTTGACCTTCGACCGCCTGCGCCGCCGGCTGCAGGGCATCGCTTACCGCATGCTGGGATCACACGCGGAGGCCGAGGAAGTGGTGCAAGACACCTGGCTGCGCTGGCACGAGGCCGAGCCCATGGCCCTCGCCCACGCCGAGGCCTGGCTGGTGACGGTGGCCACGCGCCTGGCCATCGACCGGCTGCGAGCGGCCAAGATACAGCGCGAGCACTACACCGGCTTCTGGCTGCCCGAGCCCGAGTTGATGGCGCCGGCCAGCAGCCCTGCAGACATGCTCGAGCGCGCCGATGACCTGTCGGTGGCCTTCCTGCGTGTGCTTGAACGCCTGGCCCCAGAGGCGCGCGCCGCCTTCCTGATGCGCGAAGTGTTCGACGCCGACTACGCCGACGTGGCTGGCCTGCTGGGCAAGAGCGAGGCCGCCTGCCGCCAGATCGTGAGCCGGGCCAAGACACAACTGCGCGCAGAACGCCCCCGCTACGACGTGCCACAAGACGTGCACCGCCGCCTGCTGTCGGACTTCGCGCAGGCCATGGCCAAAGGTGATTTCTCGGGTCTGAGCGGTCTGCTCAGCGAAGACGCCCAACTGATCGGCGATGGTGGCGGCCATGTGCCCAGCTTCCCCAAGCCGCTGGTGGGTGCCCAGCGCATCGCCCAGCTGTTCTACGCTGGCGTGCTGCGCCATGGCGAAGACGGCGTGCGCGTGGAAGTGGTCGGCCTCAATGGCCAGTGGGGCCTGCTGCGCTTCATCGACGGCAAGCTGGAATCGGCCCAGGCCTATGAGACGGATGGACAGCGCATCACGCGCATCCTGGTACAGCGCAACCCGTTCAAGCTGGCCCGGCTGGCCCAGGCCCTGGGCGTGGAGTGCCTGAACGCCTGATCTGGCACTGGCTTCCCATGGCGCCCAGGTCAGGGTAGAGTGGCTGGCAGACAAAGCACAGGAGACGGCCATGCCCGGTGTCGTGCCAGCCACCCGAGAACGGGTGCTCAGCCGCAGCCCGCTGACGAGCCCCGCAGCGCACCGTATACGCCTCATCAAGATCGTGGTGGGCGGCACGCCCTTGGGCAAGCAAATAACCTGGGCCTACCCGGCAGGCACCGATCTGGGCTTCTACATGGTGCCGATCTACAACTGCACCGTGGAGGGAACGGACGATGCGGGCGCCAGCGTCAGCAAAACCTTCCAGGTGCTGCGTTTCGGCGTGCAAAGCAAGGATGGCAAAAAGGCCTCGGTGGTTGGCCTGGCCGACAGGCAAAGGCATGTGATCAAGGCCTGGATACCCTCCTACACCGTGCACAGTGCGAACTCCCCCGAGAACGGGGCCTGGCAGGTGTATGACAACTTCCTGATCCACGATGGCCCGGACACGGCTGAGGAAGTGTTCGCCACCATCGGCTGCATCGAAATCATGGGCAAGACAGGGTTCATCAAGTTCAATGACCTGCTGATCGCCCTGTCCGGGTCCAAAGCCAGTTCGCGCAACGACAAGCTGTACGAGATCGGTCGCTCGGGCCGGATGTCCATCACCTACGAGGCGGCCGCGCGCCCCTCGCTGGAAAAGGTGCCTTGAGATGCCGCTGCGGCTCGCGTTGGCAAGGATGGCGCTGCTGGGCACGCTGTGGTGCAGTGTGAGCACCGCAGCCCCTGTGGCATTGCCCGATGTGCAGGCTTCACTGCAGGCACAAGGGCCACAAAGCACCCAGCCCACGGCGCCTGTGGCCGCCCCGATGGAACAAGTTGAGGCGAGGCGCCTGGTGGCCCGGCACCTGGACAAGCGGCTGCTGTCCACAGCACGCCGCATTGAAGGATGGACCTTCCTGTTGACATCCAACGATGCTGGCACGACACCTGACATCGGCATCGTGTTGCTGGACTACCGCGATGAGGTAACGGCCACGCGGCAGCATGAGCGGCTGACCCGGCAGGCCCGGCATTTCAAGCGCAGCAAGGTGCTCACCCCATTTGGCAGTGCCGTAGCGGGCACGCAGGTGGTCATCGTGTTCACCGAGAAGGCGGGCAACCCTGCGCTGGCCCGCCTGATCCGCACCCTGCCAGGCGATCTGCAAGCACGTCAGCACGGATCAGATTCACACCCTTGAGGCAACAACTTCAGGGGCCGGTGTCACAAACCGGCGGCCTCACACGTATAGAGGGCATGAACGGCTTTTCACCACCAACCTGCCCTTGAAGGACACGCCATGAGCCACCGCCTCAACTACCTGCAGCAATCCCCCCAGCTCTTCAAGAAGCTGGTCGAGTTCAGCACCCTGATCCACGCCAGCGGGCTGGGCGACACCCTGCTGGACCTGGTCAACATCCGGGCCTCGCAACTCAACGGCTGCGCCTTCTGCTTGGACATGCACATCAAGCAGGCGCACATGCACGGTGAGCGCGCCCTGCGCCTGCACCACATCGCCGTGTGGCGCGAATCGCCGCTGTTCGAGCCCCGCGAGCGCGCCGCCCTGGCCTGGACGGAAGTGCTGACGCACATCCCCGAGCACGGCGTGCCCGATGCCGATTACGAGGCCGCCCGTGCCCAGTTCAGCGAGAAGGAGCTGTCGGACCTGACATTCCAGGTGATGGCCATCAACGCCTGGAACCGTGCCAACGTGGCTTTCCAGACGGCGCCCGGCATCCATGACAAGGCTTTCGGGCTGGACAAGGCCGGGCTGGCCTGACACGCCCTGACGCGCGCGGCGTCATACGTCAATCGACGTATTGCCGCGGTGGGCACGCGCTTACATCCTCAGGCCCATGGAGAGCCGAAGGAGACAGGCCGTGCACCACAACGACACGACGGCCCGCGACGACGATGCCGTCGGCGTCGCGGTCGTCAACTACCGCATGCCCAGGCTGCGCACCCAACTCGAGGTGCTGGCCAACGCCCACAAGATCCGCCAGATGATCGAAGGTCTCAAGCTGGGCCTGCCCGGGCTGGACCTGGTGATCTTTCCGGCGTACAGCACCCATGGGCTGCTGCACGATGGCGCGGAGGCCGTGCACGTGGCGCGCGGCATCCCGGGCGATGAAACCGCCGTGCTGGCCACTGCCTGCCGCAATGCGGGCGTGTGGGGCGTCTTCTCGCTCACGGCCACGCATGCGGCGGCCCGCCTGGGACAGGCGCCGGGCAACACGCTGATTCTGATGAACGACCGGGGCGAGATCGTGCAAACCCAACAGATGCACCGGGCCGGCCAGGACGGCAAGCCCGGTGTCTGCCCCGGCCCCAAGGGCATGACGGTGATGCTCGCCCCTGACGATGGCGACGCCACGGATGAGAGCCCGGACGGGCAGCCCGAGCTGATCGTGGGCTGCCCAGGCCAGCCCGACACTGCACCGATACCGCAAGCCCTGGCCCGTGCGCGCCACAGCTACGTGGCCGTGGCCAACGCGTCCGGCTTCGACGGCATGCGCTGCCACTTCGGCCGCTCCGCCGTGATCGGCTTCGACGGCCACACGCTGGGCGAATGCGGTCAAGAGGATTACGGCATCCAGTTCGTGCAGCTCAGCAAGCGCCTGATCCGTCAGGCGCGGGGGCTGGCAGCCGAGGAGATCACCAGCGAGAACTGTGGTCCTCGGTCACCCCGAGCAGGTCGTGTACCGGCCGGGGATCGGCCCCAGGCGCCGGCTTGACGTAGCCGCTGAAGGTGCCCACAGGCTGTACGTAGCGGCTGGCCACCAGGCCCAGGTTGCGGCGTTCGCCACGGGCGCCCTCAGGCTGGAAGTCGAGGTCCAGCAGGCCATCGTCCGTGCGCACGCGCCACGGCGCCAGGGGATCGTCCGGGTCGAAATCGAAACGCGCCGCCCCCAGCGGAATGAGTTGGCCATCGAGCCACAGGGCGTTCTCATGGGCCCCGAAGTAGCCTGCCTGCAGATTGAACCCCAGCCCGGGCTGATGGGCACAGGCCCATTGCCAAGCCGTGCGGTGGGCCAGCAGGCCGTGAGAGCTGTCCAGGCTCGCCCAGGCATCGTGCAGATCGAAGTGCTGATCACCCGACCGGGCCCAGCCGCTCACCGCCAGGGCCGAAGTCTTCTGCGTGGCGTGGGCCAGCCCGCTACCGATCTGCCCGATGGGCCCCACGGCCAACAGAAACGGCGCCGCATCGGCCAGCGAGATGGTGCATTCGAGTTCGAGGCCGGCCACGCGCGCCTGAACCGCCAGGCAATCACCGGCGTCGTCATGTCGCCAGGCCAATCGCGCCCCTGGCCCCTTGAAGTGGGCCCAGCTGCGGGACACAGGTGCCTGCGAGACGGCGCCGGACAGCCCCTTGATCCCATCTTGCGACCAGTCGGCCAGCAGCCGCGCCTGCGCGCGATCGAACAAGTAGGCAAAGGCCGTGCAACCCCAACCCAGGTCGACAATGGCCAACCCGATGAACAATCGGGGCGAGCCGATGCCCAGGTACTGCCAGCGCTTGTGCCGCAGCATCCGCCACCAGCCGGTGCGCTGGCGAGCATCGGCCAGGCCCGTCCAGTCCAGCTGCGCAATGCGGCCCTGATAGCGTCCGGTGACCGGCCAGCCTTCGGGCGTGAGCACACTGGCGGGCGCCTGCGGCAGCAACGCCGCGCTCATGCCAAAGGCCCTCGGGCCGTGCCGGTGCGGGCATCGGTGCCCGCAGCCCCTCGGGCCTGCTTGCGCCACTGCGCCGGCGCCAGCCCGGTCCATTGCCGAAAGGCGCGCGTGAAAGCGCTCTGCTCTGAGAAGCCCAGCAGCAGTGCGATCTCGGCCAGCTCCAGGCCAGGCTCGCGCAGATAGGCCTCGGCCAGATGCTGGCGGGTGCCATCAAGCAGGCGCTGGAAACCCAGGCCACACTCAGCCAGGCGTCGCTGCAGGCTGCGTGCGCTGAGGTGATGCGCCCGGGCCAGGTCCACCAGCGAAGGTCGCCCTTCGCGGATCAGCACCACCAATGTGCGGCGCCATGCATCGACTTCGGCAGGCACAGCCGCCACGCGGGCCAGCAGTTGCTCGGCCTGCTGGTCCATCAGCGCCAGCAAGGCGGGATCGGACTTTCGCAGCGGCAATGCCAGGACATCCTGCGAGATCAGCACACGTGTCATGGGCTCGCCAAACCGCACCAGACCGCCGAAGAAATCCTCGTAAGGCCGGACATCGTCCGGGCGCGGATTGACGAAACTCACCTCGGCCACCGGCCAGTAGCGGCCAGTCATGTCACGTGCCAGTTGCACCAGCGAGGCAATCGCGGTCTCATCGACCAGTGCCCCCGGGCGGCCGCGCGACACGCCCCATTCGATGCTGATGCCCTCTGCCACATGGCGCACCACCGCCGGGTTCACGTCGTACACCGACACGTGGTAGCGCTCCAGGCGCATCAGGGCATCGGCCAGCGTGGCGCAGGCCAGTGCGGCATAGCCCACCACGCCGAAGTGCCGTGGCCCGATGCCGGCCGCGATGCGCAGGCCCAGGGCCGGACGCCCTTCCATCGCCTGCACGCGCGTCAGCATGGCTTGCCATTCGGGCAGGGGCACGAAATGCTGATCCGGTGGCGGCGGCGCACCGAGCAGACGCTCGGCGTCGATGTCCTGCGCCTGCAAATAGTCGTACAGCAGGCGCACATAGGTCGCGGCAACGCGGGACACGGGCTCGGCCATGGGCATGAGACACAGCGGATGGGAACGGCAGGCGAGCATGATGACGCGGCGTGAAGCCCCTTGCCATCGGGAGTTTTCGCGGGGTTGGGGGGATACGCTTGGCGTGATTCGTCAAGAAATTGACCGTGCACGTCAAGCCAATCCCGCGCTGCAGCCGCACCATGGCGACATGGATCACACCGCCTTGCACCCCACTCTCCTTCTGAGCACATGGCTGCCCCATGGTGCGGTGCAGGCACTGCCCTCATGGCTGGCCCACCTGGACCTGCGTGATGCCTTGTTGCTCCTGCTGTCGCCCCTGTTCATCGCGGTCGTGGTGCTGGAATGGTGGCGGTTTCACAAGATGAGAAACGCCGGGGTGTATGACCTGCGCGATTCGATGGCCAGCATGAACCTGGGCGGCGCCTACATGCTGCTGGACGTGGTGATCGTGGTGTTTGCCGTGATCCCCGCCATGGACTGGGTATACCGCCACCGCTGGCTGACGGTCGAGATCACGCCATGGACCTTCGCGGCGCTCTATCTCGGCGTGGAGTTCTGCTATTACTGGTTCCACCGCGCCAGCCACCGCATCCGCTGGTTCTGGTGCGCGCATGTGGTTCACCACGGCTCGGAGCGCATGAACTTCACCACAGCCATGCGCCAGAGCTGGCTGTACAGCTTCGCGGGGAACTGGCTGTTCTACACGCCCATGGTGTGGCTGGGCTTCGAGCCACGTTGGGTGCTGTGCGCCCTGTCGCTGAACCTGGCCTACCAGTTCTTCGTGCACACGCAATGGGTGGGCAAGCTGCCCCGTCCCATCGAGTTCATCTTCAATACGCCCTCGCACCACCGCGCGCACCATGGCCGCAACCCGGTCTACATCGACAGGAACTATGGCGGCACGCTGATCATCTTCGACCGGCTGTTCGGCACTTTCGTGGAAGAGCACGAGCCCGTGGATTACGGCCTGGTGCGCCAACCCAAGGGGCACAACGTGCTGTGGCTGACGCTGCACGAGTGGGTGCACATGCTGCGCGACATGGCCCGCCCCGGCCCCTGGCACCAGCGCCTCAAGCACCTGTGGGCGCCGCCGGAATGGGAACGAGGCGCGCCCATTGGGCCCGCCACGCGGGATAATCCCGCCCATGCATCCCCAAGCCCTTCTCGACCTGACCGGCGGCCTGCTGCGTGAGGTCCTCAAGCTCGACGCCCCGGCCGACAGCATCGTTTCGTACTTCTTCCGCAAGCACAAGGCCCTGGGCCAGCGCGAGCGCCACGCCCTGGCCGAGACGGCCTACGCCGTGCTGCGCCAGAAGCTGCTGTACCAGCATCTGGCCCAATCCGGCCACGGCCCGATGGACCGGCGGCTCACCTTGCTGGCCTGGCAAGGGCAGCCTCATGTGATCAAGCAGGGCGCCACGGTGGACGAGCAAGCCTGGCTGGATCGCGTCGCGAAGATCGACCGCAGCACCCTGCCCGACAAACTGCGCCACAACCTGCCCGACTGGATCGCCAACCGCCTGCGTGACCAGTTCGGCACCGACGAGGAAGGCACGGCCCAGTTCTGGGCCCTGATCGATACCATGTCGGGCGGTGCGCCACTGGACTTGCGCGTCAACGCCGTGAAAGCCAAGCGCGAGGCCGTGCTGGCCGCCTTGGCCGAGGCCGGCATCGAGGCCCGTGTCACGCCCTACTCGCCCTGGGGCATCCGCATCGACGGCAAGCCCGCGCTGCAGAAGTTGCCGCTGTACACCGGCGGCGATGTCGAAGTGCAGGATGAAGGCAGCCAGTTGCTGGCCCTGCTGACCGGTGCCAAACGTGGCGAGATGGTGGTGGACTTCTGCGCGGGCGCTGGCGGCAAGACCCTGGCGCTGGGCGGCATGATGCGCAACACCGGCCGCCTGTACGCCTTCGATGTCTCCGGCCACCGGCTGGAGGCGCTCAAGCCCCGCCTGGCGCGCAGCGGCCTGTCGAACGTCTATTCCACCCAGATCGCGCATGAGCGTGACGAGCGCATCAAGCGCCTGTCCGGCAAGATCGACCGCGTGCTGGTCGATGCGCCCTGCTCCGGCCTGGGCACCTTGCGCCGCAACCCCGACCTGAAGTGGCGCCAGAGCCCCAAGGCCATCGACGAGCTCCAGGCCAAGCAGCAGGCCATCCTGGCCAGCGCCCAGCGCCTGCTCAAGCCGGGCGGCCGCCTGGTGTACGCCACCTGCAGCCTGCTGACCGACGAGAACGAGCAGATCGCCGCGGCCTTCAGCGCGCAGTATCCTGATTTGGTGCCGGTGGATGCCAGGCAGGTGCTGGAACAGGCTGGCGTTGAGAACGCGGGCGATCTGACCACGCCGCTGGGCCACCTGCGCCTGTGGCCCAACCGCCACCACACCGACGGCTTCTATGCCGCGGCCTGGGAAAAGAAGGCCTGATCTGGGCGCAGTACAGCCCCTCAACAAAAAGCCCGGGCCGCAAGGCACCGGGCTTTCTGCAGGAGGACGCTGATCAGTAGATCAGAACAGGCTTTCGCGCACGTAGACCACGTCGTCCTTCTGGAGCGTGTCGTTCATGCCAGGCTGGACGATCTTGATGGAGCCATCAGGCTGGCGGCGGTGCACCTTGATGCCCTTTTCCGTGCCGCGCAGGGTCAGGCCGCTGGCTGCAGCCAGGGCTTGCGTCACGGTCATGTCGCGCTCGAGACGGATGGTGCCGGGGCGCTGCACTTCACCATACACATAGATCATGGGCACGCGGTCCACGTAGACCGTGTCGCCGTTCTGCAGGATGATGTCCTCAACCGGGTTGGTGGGCGCGAACACCATGGGGAAATCCACTTCCTTGCGGAAAGCCTGACCATTGCGCAGGCCGGTCACGATCACCGTGTCGGAGCCAGAGCCCACCATCACGCCGCCAGCGTTGGCCAGCGCCTCGCTCAGGCGGGTATTGGGCGATTCCAGCGGGTAGCGGCCCGGGCGATTCACCGCGCCCAGCACCGACACCTGGTTGCCCTTGACGATGGCCACCAGGATCGACACTTGCGGTTGTTTCAGAAAATTACCTTCGCGCAAGCCATCGGCGATCTTCTTTTCAGCCGCGGCCACCGACAGGCCACCGATCTTGATGTTGCCCAGCAACGGGTACGAGATCACTCCGCTCTCGGAAATACGCGTCTCAAGCGTCAGATCCGCGTTCTGGTACACCGAAATCTTGAGGACATCGCCCGGGCCGAGTACGTAGTCGCCCGTGGGTGCGGCATGCACCTGCACCATCGCCATCAGCATCCAGGCCATCAGGGCCCGCACCACATTGCGCATCCACTTCATAACGAAAGATCCTCGCGTCTAAAAAGCTGTTGATCTCCGCCCGGGGCCTCCCCCGCGCGGCCGGTCTATCGACAGGCAATGTACCACCGCCCTGTGGCGGGGCGGTGTCCGGCCAGGGGGGCCAGCCCCTCGATCAGGCGGGCGCCAGGGCCTCGGCGATGTGGGTCAGATAAGGCTGGACCTGCGCCGCCGGCATGGGCCGCGAGATCAGGTAGCCCTGCACGTCGTCGCAGCCCAGCGCCTTGAGCATGACCATCTGCTCCCTGGTCTCGACGCCTTCGGCCGTGGTGTCCAGGCGCAGGGCCTTGGCCAGCCGGATGATGGCGGTCACCACAGCCTGGGCGTCCTGGTCGCTGTCTAGCGAACGCACGAACATGCCGTCGATCTTGAGCTTGTCCATCGGGAAACGGCGCAGGTAGGCCAGCGAGGAATAGCCCGTGCCGAAGTCGTCCAGCGCCACGCGGATGCCGCGGCTGCGCAAGGCCATCAGGGTGGACTGGGCGCCCTCGTGGTCCTCGATCAGGGCCGACTCGGTCACCTCCAGCTCCAGCCGGTCAGGCGGCAGGCCGCTGTCGGCCAGGGCCATGTCGACCACATCGACCACCGAGGAACTGCGGAACTGCACCGCCGACAGGTTGACCGACACGCGCAGGTGGGCCGGCCAGTGCACGGCATCGCGGCAGGCCTGGCGCAGCACCCAGGTGCCCAGGGGCACGATCTGTCCGGTTTCCTCGGCCACGGGAATGAACTCGCCCGGGCCGATCAGGCCGCGCTCGGAATGCTGCCAGCGCACCAGCGCCTCGAAGCCGATCACCTCGCGTGTGGTGAGGTGGTACTGCGGCTGGTAGTACACCGCGAACTGCTCCTTGGCCAGCGCCACACCCAGCTCATGCTGCAGGCGCACGCGGGCACGGGCGTTCTCGGCCATGGCGGTGTCGAAGAAGCGGTAGGTGTTGCGTCCGCCCGCCTTGGCGGCGTACAGGGCCAGGTCGGCGCACTTGAGCAGGGATTCGGGGTCGGCGCCATCGCGCGGGGCCAGGGCGATGCCGATGCTGGCACGCACCTCCACCCGCACATCTTCGAGCTGGTAGGGCTCGCTCAGCATCTCCAGCATGTGGCTGCACAGGGTGTCCACCGCCAGCGGATCAGTCTGCGACCACAGCAGCAGTGCGAATTCATCGCCGCCAAGGCGGGCCAGGACGGATCCTTCCGGGGCGATGCCGCGCAGGCGATCACCCACGCAGCGCAGCAACTGATCGCCCACGGCATGACCCAGGGAATCGTTGATGTTCTTGAAGTTGTCCAGATCCAGGAACAGCAAGGCGCAGGAGGCCGACGGCGCCGATGCCACATCGTGCAGGCGTGACAACTCGCACCCGAAGCGGTAGCGGTTGGCCAGCCCGGTCAGGGCGTCCACATTGGCCAGACGGGCCAGTTCATCGCGGGCCCGACGGGCCTCGGTGATGTCCGAGCCCACGCCGCGCCAGCCCGCCGGGGCGCCACGCTCATCCACCAGTGGCTTGGCCGTGAGCGACCACCAGCGCAGCTCGCCCGCCACCACCACGGGCATCTCCAGGTCCCGGAAAGCCTGCCACTGCTGCATGCAACCCTTGAGCCGTGCATGGGCCTCACCGGCCTCCGGCAGATCGGGCGGCAGCCGGGCTTCCAGCAGATCCAGGAAGGACACCTGCATGAGCGATCCAGGGCGCAAAGCCAGCGCCTGGGCCTGACGGGCCGAGACGTGCCGCAACTGGCCCATCGGTCCGGTTTCCCACAGCCAGTCGCTGGCGTGCTCTTCAAAATCGCGCAGCAGCAGGTCGATCAACTGGGCCTGGCGTTCGGTTTCCGCCTCGGCACGCAGGCGGCTCATGTAGACGCGGGCGCTGGCCACCACCATCGCCGTGATCGTGCCGGCATACACCAGCAGCAACGACACCAGGGACCATTGTGAGCTGTAGTGAGACATCAGCAGCGCCAGCACCGAGCCCATCGACATGATGAGCACATAGGCACAGGCCGCCATCACGTGGGCCGACAGGATGAACCCGCCCGCGCACAGCATGCCCACGGTGACCGTTCCCAGCAGCATCTCGCCAGTGTGGTCGGCGCTGGGGAAAACGGTCACGGGCACGGCCATCCAGACCGCCGAATACAGCGCCACGTGGATGGTGAGCGTGCGCAGGGCCTTGGGCGAGGCAGTGGCCCGCCCCTGCGCGCTGCGGCGCACGAAACTGCCCCACCACACCTGCGCCACCCCCAGGCCGAGCACGACCACGAGCGACCACAGGGCCAGCCACAGGGTGTCGATGCGCCCCCAGAAGGTGGCCGTGATGGCCACCGTGTTGACCACATTGCCCAGGATCACGAGCGGAAACAGCCGGCGCACCGCCGTGATCTGCATCGCACGGAAATGCGCGGCCTGCGGGCCATCGACGGATTCTTGGGAGGTGACGGCGTTGCGGGCGGCTTCCCATCGGGGACGCCAGCGAGCCGACCACGACTCCCGCAGGGGATGGAGCAAGCTCATGAATGGAAATACTGCGTATGTCCAGGGATTGTCGGTGCCTGGGCCGCGCACTTGAGTCCTCGCGGACCCTAGGTCCCCCCCAGTAAGGGGGCCAAGCGTGCAGGGATCACACCCTGTGGGAATGCACCAGCAGTTGGCGTACCATGACGCCCCCCGGGTCCTGAAAGCGCCGCTGCGCGCTTGTATTTGCCGTCATGAGTGATTCCAAGCCCCTGTCAGATGCCGAACAAGCCCTGCGCGACGCCGCGCTGGACTACCACCGCTCGCCCAACCGGGGCAAGATCGCGGTCACGCCGACCAAGCCGTTGACCAACCAGCGCGACCTGTCGCTGGCGTATTCGCCCGGGGTGGCCTATCCCTGCCTGGCGATCGAGGAAGACCCGAACCTGGCGGCGGATTTCACATCGCGGGGCAACCTGGTCGGCGTGGTCACCAACGGCACGGCCGTGCTGGGCCTGGGCGACATCGGCCCGCTGGCCTCCAAGCCCGTGATGGAAGGCAAGGGCTGCCTGTTCAAGAAGTTCGCCGGCGTCGACGTGTTCGACATCGAGCTGGCCGAGCGCGACCCCGACAAGCTGGTCGACATCATCGCGGCACTGGAGCCCACGCTGGGCGGCATCAACCTCGAGGACATCAAGGCCCCCGAGTGTTTCTACATCGAGAAAAAGCTCACCGAACGCGTCAACATCCCCGTCTTCCATGACGACCAGCACGGCACGGCCATCATTTCCAGCGCGGCCCTGCTGAACGGGCTGGAACTGGTCGGCAAGAAGATCGACGAGGTGAAGATCGCCGTGTCGGGCGCCGGTGCGGCCGCCATCGCCTGCCTGGACCTGATGGTCGGCCTGGGCGTCAGGCGCGAGAACGTGTTCGTGTGCGATTCGAAAGGTCTGATCCACACCGAACGCACCGACAAGCTCGACGACTCCAAGCGCCGCTACGCGCAGCCCACCAACGGCCGCACGCTGGCCGATGCCGTCAACGGTGCCGACGTGTTCCTGGGCTGCTCTGCAGCTGGCACGCTCACGGCCGAGATGGTCAAGACCATGGGCACACAGCCCATCATCCTGGCGCTGGCCAACCCCGAACCGGAGATCCGCCCCGAGCTGGCCAAGGCCGCCCGCCCGGATTGCATCATCGCCACGGGCCGGTCGGATTATCCCAACCAGGTCAACAACGTCCTGTGCTTCCCGTACATCTTCCGTGGCGCGCTCGATTGCGGCGCCACCAAGATCACCGAGGCCATGAAGCTGGCCTGCGTGCGCCAGATCGCCGATCTGGCCAAGGCCGAGACCAGCGATGAAGTGGCCGCCGCCTACCCCGGCCGCGAGCTGCGCTTCGGCCCGGATTACCTGATCCCCACACCGTTTGATTCGCGCCTGATCCTGCGCATCGCGCCGGCCGTGGCCGAAGCGGCCGCGGCCTCCGGCGTGGCCACGCGCCCCATCGCGGACCTGGCCGCCTACCGCGAATCGCTGTCGCGCTTCGTGACCAACACGGGCCTGTTCATGCGCCCCGTGTTCCTGGCCGCCAAGGCCGCGCCCAAGCGCATCGCCTACGCCGAAGGTGAAGACGAGCGCGTGCTGCGCGCCGCCCAGGTCGCCATCGACGAGGGCATCGCCAAGCCCATCCTGGTGGGCCGCCCCGATGTGATCGCCACGCGCATCGAGCGCGCCGGCCTGCGCCTGCAACCCGGCGTGAACTGCGAGGTGGTCAACCCCGGCAAGGACGACCGCTTCAAGCAGTACTACGACGCCTACCACGCCCTGCGTGCCCGCGACGGCATCTCGCCCGAGCTGGCCAAGGTGGTGGTGCGCCGCTCCAACTCGCTGATCGCCACGATGATGGTGCACCTGGGTGATGCCGACGGCATGATCTGCGGCGTGATCGGCCGCTACGACCTGCACCTGGAACAGATCCGCGATGTGATCGGCGTGCGTCCGCAGGCCCACGGTCTGGCCGCCCTGAATGCCCTGATCCTGGACCAGTACTCGCTGTTCATCGCCGACACCTTCGTCAATGAAGACCCGAGTGCCGAACAGCTGGCCGACATCGCCATGATGGCCGTGGAAGAAGTGCGGCGCTTTGGCCTGCCGCCGCGCGTGGCTTTCCTGTCGCACTCGATGTTCGGCTCCAGCACCCGACCCTCGGCGCGCAAGATGCGCCAGGCGCGCGATCTGTTCGTGCAGCGCATGCCGGATGTGCCCGCCGATGGCGAGATGCAGGCCGATGCCGCCCTGAGCGAATCGGTGCGCAGCAAGCTGCTGCCAGGCTCCACGCTGGACGGCACGGCCAACATCCTGATCTGCCCGAACCTGGACGCCGCGAACATCCTGTTCAACGTGCTCAAGATGACGGGCAGCCAGGGCGTGACCGTGGGCCCGATCCTGCTGGGCGCCGCGGCGCCCGTGCACATCCTGTCGCCCTCGGCCACGGTGCGCCGCATCGTCAACATGACGGCCGTGGCCGTGGCGCACGGCGCGCAGCAGGGCTCGCGCTAAGCCACAGGCGAGCAGACACGGCGACGGGCCGCTAGACTGGCGGCCCATGTCGTCCGCTGCCCGCTCCCCCTCCCTGATGCAGGGCTATGTCGCCGCCTTGACCACTGTCGTGATCTGGGCCGGGTTCATCCTCATCTCGCGCCTGGGCGGCAAGACCGCCCTGACCGGCTGGGACATCGTCGCGCTGCGCCTGGGTACGGCGGCCTTGTTCCTGCTGCCGTTCTCGCTCAAGCTGCCACCAGGCACCTGGCGCAATCCGCGCCTGTGGATCCTGGCCTGGGTGGGTGGGATCATCTTCCTGGCCTTCGTCTATGCCGGCTTCAAGCTGGCGCCAGCCGCCCACGGCGGCATCCTGCTGCCCGGCATGCAGCCTTTCCTGGTCACGGCGCTGGCCTGGGTGCTGCTGGGCTCACGCCCGGACCGCCAGCGCCTGTGGGGCTTGCTGCCCATCGCGCTGGGCGTGGCCTGCGTGGCCATCCCCCAGATCACCGGCTCGCATGGCAATGCCGACACCCTGATGGGCGACGGCCTGATCCTGTGCGCCTCGGTGGCCTGGGCCGCCTACAGCGTGCTGGTCAAGAAGTGGGCTTTCGACCCCTGGCTGCTCACGCGATTCGTCGCGATCGCCTCGGCGCTGGTCTACCTGCCCGTCTACTGGTTCTGGCTGCCCCGCCAACTCGATCAGGTGCCCGTGTCCATGCTGGTGCTGCAGGGGCTGTACCAGGGCCTGGGGCCCACCATCATCGCGATGATCATGTTCCTGCGTGCGGTGCAGATCCTGGGGGCCGAGCGAACGGGGGCACTCGTAGCGCTGGTGCCCGTGCTGGCCGGGCTGGGCGCCGTGCCCTTGCTGGATGAGCCGCTGACCGTCTGGCTGCTGGCCGGGTTGGGGCTGGTGTCACTGGGGGCTTACCTGAGCGCCAGGCCACCACGCGCGGTGACCGCCACGCCGACGCAGATCATCAAATCCTGAGCCGCCGGGCCTGGTACCGCCGGGCGAGGCCTCAGCCGTGGGGCACCGGTTCGCCCACCTCGATGCGGTTGCGGCCGGCGTTCTTGGCGCGGTAGAGCGCCTGATCGGCCGCCTCGATCAGGGGCGTCGGCGTGGTCTCCGGCGAGGGCACCACGCTCACCAGACCGATGCTGATCGTCACGCGCGACACGGGGCCGACCGGCATCGAGGCCACCCAGTCGACCACCTTGCGCCCAAGCTCTTCTCCCCCCTTGCGCCCCGTGTCCGGCAGGATGAGCAAGAATTCCTCGCCGCCCAGGCGGGCCACGAAATCGGAGGCCCTGCAGGTCACGGCCATGCGGCGCGCCACTTCGACCAGCACCTCGTCGCCCACGCCGTGTCCATGCGTGTCATTGATCTTCTTGAAGTGGTCGATGTCCACCAGCATCAAGGTCACCGGGCTTTGGTTGCGGCGGTGCCGGGCCAGTTCATGCTCCAGACGCTCGTCGGCCGCACGGCGGTTGGGCAGCTTGGTCAAGGCATCCTGACGGGAGATACTGCCCAGCTCGGCATTGGCGCGCGCCAGTTCGGCATTGCTGGCCTGCAACTCGGCGGTGCGTTCGTGAACCATGCGCTCCATGTCGTCCCGCGACGCCACCAGCGCCTCTTCCCGGTGAAGCAGCTCGCGCATCATGTGCGCCACTGCCGCCGACACCTGCTTGAGTTCGGCCACGCCTCGATGGGACCCCAGCGGCACGTCACGTTCTCCGGCGGCGATGCGGTCGGCTGCATCGGCCATGTCGACCAACGGCTGGTTCAGGCGCCCGGCGAGCCACCAGACCATCCACACACCGAGAAGCCCCGCCAGCACGCCTGCCCCCATCACTGCGTACTGCACGTCCACGGCCAGTTGAGTGACCACATCCCGCGGCTGGCGGACCACCACGCGCCATCCCAGATCGGTCACTGCGTTGCGGGCGGGCACCCGTGAGGCGGCAGTCAGGTAGGTGCGCCCATCGGGCCAATCCATCTCGACAGCAGACGAGCCCAGCGACTTGGGCAACGGCAGCATCTTGTTGTCAGCCGACAGGCCCTTGGGCTGATGCAGAACGTGGCCGTCCTTGTCGAGGATGAAGACTTCCATCCCCTGATGGCGCGAGCCATCGGTCAGCAGCGCATCGATCACTTCCTGGGCCCAGCTCCAGCTGCCGTGCACGCCCAGCACGCCCACAACCTGGCCACGCTCATCGCGCAGCGGGGCCGCAAAGTCGATGAAGCGCCAAGGCTCGTTGTCGGCCTGGGCCGGCAGCAGTTGCGCCAGCAGCTTGGCCAGATGGACATCGCCGGCGGCGGGCTCCTTGAGCCCGGCCTGGAACCAAGGGCGTGCAGACACGTTCTGGCCTTCCAGCATGCCACGCGCCGCGACTTTCACCAGTCCCTGCGTGTCGGCCACGCCAAGCCAGGTGAACTGAGGGCGCGTCTCCCTCATGCGCTCCAGCACGGGCAGCCAGCGCTGAGGGTCGATCGGATCATCCCCGCCCTGTGTCACGGCGACCGACGCGGCCAGCAGTTCCACCTCGCGCATGCGCTCGTACAGGCCTTCGGCCAGCATGACGCTGGTGCTGACGGCCTGGGTGTGCAGCATCTGCCCTTGCTCGCTGATCGCCTGGCGTGCGATGAAGATGTACACGAGCACGGCCATGCCCATGGTGAAGGCCAGCACCAGACCGCCGAACACCAGGACAACCTGGGCGCGGAAACTGGCCAGTGCGGAAAATCTGTCGGAGAGCAGTGTCAGTAACTTCACAGGTGTTCTTCGGACACGCGGAGCCAAACTTGAGCACCACCTCCGGGCGACCTTCAAGGCCTCTGCAGCAGTGCATCGATCATGGCCTTGACCGCCCGCATCTGAGGTGCCGACTGGCGGGCGAAATGGGGCGCAGTGGCGCTGTTTGCGGCATATTTCTCGGTATAACCCCAGAAATCCCAGCAGCCCTTCGGGTTGAAACGATAGGGTTCGTACAGGTTGCCCTGCGTGCTGTCCTTGACCTGAGGGTAGAGCACGACAATGCGTCCGGCTTCTGCCCAGCGGTTGTAGCCGGCCGCCTGGATGAACTGCAACCCATAGCGTCTCCGCCCATCGACCTTGAAACTCTGCCCCTGCTCGCAGCCATGAAAAGCCACGTGCAAGCGGCATCCCGAACCGGCTTCCTTGCAGGCTTTGGGCACATACAGCCACCCGGTATTGTCCAGTCCCGTGAAGCCTGAGCCCGCATAGACGCGCTGGCTGAACTGGTAGAACGCGCCGTGGTCCACCGCACCGGGCACCACCGCCGCCATGTCCGGGTAAAGCCATTTGAGCAGGTCACCGGCCGTGTCCACCTGGCACTGGTTGATGAAGGGTGACCGGGTGACACCACAGGCGGCCGTGGCCTGCAGGCTCGGAAACGCATGCCCGGCATCAGGCAGGTCCTCACGATGGATCTGCCCCTGCGGCACCCCGTGCTCGCGGTAGACCAGTTCGGCCGCGCTCACCAGCTGTCGATCAACCACATGGTCCTGCCCGCCCGACATCAGGTAGATTCGGTGGCGGCGCAGGTTGCCGATGTCGTCGATGGTGCCCTGGTTACCTTTGAGCGCCCGCGCACTGAAGATGCCATACACCTGCGGGCTGAACGCTGTGCAGCCCAGCCCCGGAAAGGCCTGCGCCAGGCTGAGCATGAAGTTCTTCTCGGCCGGGCACGAACAGCTGAGCATGGCCGTGCTGACAGCCCCGCGTGAGCAGCCGTAAGGCCCCCCGGCCAGCACCGCCGCGCCCGACAGCGAGGCAGAATAGGCGATTCCGAATTGCCCCGCCATGTAGGCGCCGGAAGACAGGCCCGACACGGTGACCTGATCCGCCTGAAGCGCCAGGCCGGGCAGACGCGGCAGGACATCGGCCCAGCCCGCCCCCATGAACCCCGACATGACCGCCAGGCTCACGCCTCGGGCCAGAATCTGCAAAACACCGCCGATGCGGCGCGCGTTGATGGCTGCACCCTTCATGGCCTGTCCCTCCCGGCTTGGCTTGAAATACTTTGCTGCAGCGCAGCATGCCGAGGGAGCTTATACGGCGCGCGTGGCGGGTGTAAAGGCCTTTGCGAGGCCCATCCCTAGGATGTCAATCGCGGCCGGGCTGATTCAACACGGCGTCGGCCTGGATGATCGCCTTGGCAATCTCCTCGGTGCCCACGCGCTGGCTCATGGCCTGATCACGGATCAGGCGATAGGCCTCGGTGTCGCTCACCTGGCGGGTGCGCATCAGGATCAGCTTGGCCTCGCTGATCTGGTTGGCGGCCAGCAGTTTCTTTTCCAGTCGGGCCACGCGTTTGCGCCCTTCCTTCATCTCGTCATTCACGGCCAGGGCCATCACCAGCGCAGACAGCACACCGGACGAGCGCAGCGGCGCCGTCAGTACGGCCTGCGCGCCCAGGTCCAGCACCGCATCAAGGATGGTGGGGTTCTCGTAATCGATCACCGCGACGATGGCCGGCGGCACATCGGCGCGCGCCCACGCGAAGTGGCGCGCGGCGAGTTCAGGGCGCACAGCGCAAAAGACCATGTCCACCGTATCGGGCAGATCGTCCAGCGGCGGCCAGAACGTGAGCGCGTGGCAGCCGATGCGCTGCAGTTGCCCGGCCAACAGTTCGCCATCGGCATCCCTGGGGTGGAAAATCGCCACGCGCAGGTGCCGCAACTTCTTGAGCAGGTCCGGCGTGGCACGCTTGCCACGGCCCGAGACACGCGGCCTGGGATCACGGGCGTCAGAGGCGGCCATCGCGCATATCCCCCGTGTGGACAGGCGTGAGCATCATTGGATCGTTCCATTCGCCCACCGCATGGTTGACGAGGTAGGGGTCGGGGTCGACACCCTGCGCCGTCTGCGCCAGCACCTCGAACTGTCCGTGCGCATCGAGCCGGCCGATGCGCGGGTACAGCCGCGTGTGATGGTTGGCCGGGTCGATGCGCACACGGCCCTGCGGCGCATCGAACTCGCTGCCCAGCAGGAAGGGCATCAGCCGGTCGATCTCGTCGCTGCCCGCCGCACGCAACGCGTTGGCGAAGAGGTGCACCTGGAAGTACGCTGCCTCCCAGCACATGTTGGGCTGCACCTCGGTGCCGAACTGCGCCTTGAAACGCGCCAGGCACTGGCGGTTGTGCGCGGTGCCCAGCGACTGGAAATACGGCGCCGCCGTGATGTGCCCCTGCGCCACTGCAGACCCCATCTCGGCGGCCTCCACCTCGCAGGTGGTCAGGCTGGCCAGCGGCATGCGGTGCGAGTCCAGTCCCGCTTCGGCACAGGCCTGGTACAGCATGCGCGTGCCGCGGCCCACCACGGTGGAAAAGATGAAATCGGGCTGCTTGTCGATGATGTCCCTGATGATGGGCGCGAAGTCCTTCTCGGTGGCATCAAGGCGCACGTAGCGCTCGCCCACCTTCGTGCCGCCGGGTCGCGTCAGCACGAAGTCGCTCATCAGGCGGTTCGACTCGTAGGGGTAGATGTAGTCACTGCCCACCATGTAGACGCGCGGGCCGAAGTGGCGCGTCATGTAGTCGGCCAGCAGCACGCTGTTCTGATTGGGTGCCGCACCCGTGTAGATCACGTTGCTGGAGAACTCGAAGCCTTCGTACAGCGTCGGATAGAACAACAGGCGATTCCACTTCTCAACCACGGGAATCACGGCCTTGCGCGTGCTCGACATGTAGCAGCCGAAGATCACGTTGACGTTGTCGTCGCGCACCAGCTGTGTGGCCAGTTGCTGATAGCGCTGCAGGTTGGACTGGGGATCGCGGTGCACCGCCACCAGTTCGCGGCCATCGATGCCGCCGGCCTCGTTGATCTCGTGGATTGCGAACAGGGTGCCCAGCAACTGGGACCGTTCAATCCCGGCGGTTGCCCCTTCATTCGAGAACAGAACGCCCACCTGGATGGGGCTGGTGTTGGCCACGGCTGCAAGCAATCAAAAGGTTGTCGTTGTGTTCATTCTCGCAAACGTGCAAGCCTCGCCACAATATTTTCCCGGGCCGCGCGCACGTGCTTGACAGCGCTTGAAAGCAGCCTCTATATTGGTCTTACCGCAGCGCGCACGACAACATCGTCCGGCACGCTGCCAAGGCAACAAGGCCTGACTGCGCAGCGATGCGCGTCAGGCCTTTTTGCTGCTCGGTCGTCTGACCGCTTTCCGGCGTGCATCCACCGTGTGCTGCGTTCAATGACTCAGTCGAGTTGAACGGGCATGCGCCGTCACAGCAGCGTGACCGCCTCGATGCCGCCAATACCCCATCGCCTTCTCACCTCATTTTCATGCGGGTGCGGGCGAGTTCGTCCCTTCGTTTTTTGTTCGACACCCACAGGAGCTTTCCAAATGATGCACGGCGATATTTCCAGCAGCAAGGACACCGTCGGCGTGGCCGTCGTCAACTACAAGATGCCGCGGCTGCACACCAAGGCCGAGGTGCTGGCCAACGCCCGCAAGATCGGCGAGATGATCGAAGGCATGAAGCTGGGCCTGCCCGGCCTGGACCTGGTGATCTTTCCGGAGTACTCGACGCACGGGATCATGTACGACGCGCGGGAGATGTACGACACCGCCGCCGCCGTGCCCGGCGAAGAGACCGAGATCTTCGCCGCCGCCTGCCGCAAGGCCAAGGTATGGGGCGTGTTCTCGCTGACCGGCGAGCGCCATGAGGAGCATCCCCACAAGGCGCCCTACAACACGCTGATCCTGATGAACGACCAGGGCGAGATCGTCCAGAAGTACCGCAAGATCATGCCCTGGGTGCCCATCGAGGGCTGGTACCCCGGCAACTGCACCTACGTGAGCGAGGGCCCGAAAGGCCTGAAGGTCAGCCTGATCATCTGCGACGACGGCAACTACCCCGAGATCTGGCGCGACTGCGCGATGAAGGGCGCCGAGCTGATCGTGCGCTGCCAGGGCTACATGTACCCTGCCAAGGACCAGCAGGTACTGATGGCCAAGGCCATGGCCTGGGCCAACAACAGCTACGTGGCCGTGGCCAATGCGGCCGGCTTCGACGGTGTCTACAGCTACTTCGGCCACAGCGCCATCATCGGCTTCGACGGCCGCACGCTGGGCGAATGCGGCGAGGAGGACTACGGCATCCAGTACGCCGCGCTGTCCACCAGCCTGATCCGCGACGCGCGCCGCACCATGCAGTCGGAGAACCACCTCTACAAGCTGCTGCACCGCGGCTACACCGGCAAGATCAACTCGCGCGAGGATGCGCATGGGGTGGCCGCCTGCCCCTACGACTTCTACACGAAGTGGGTGACCGACCCGGAAGGCACGCGTGAAATGGTCGAATCCATCACGCGCTCGGCGCCCGGCGTGGAGGAGTGCCCCATCCCCGGTATCCCCAACGCCAGCGACCTGCAGCACCGATGAGCGAGCTATCCATGGCGACCATCCATCCGGCCGTGGGCACCTACCTGATCCAGCAGGCGCCGCACTATCAGCCGCAGGGCGAGGAGATCGCCCTGTTCGAGGCGGCCTGGCAACGGCGCATGCCGCTGATGCTCAAGGGCCCGACGGGGTGCGGCAAGACCCGCTTCGTCGAGCACATGGCCTGGCGGCTGGGCAGACCCCTGATCACGGTGTCCTGCCATGAAGACCTCAGCGCCGGCGACTTGGCCGGCCGGTGGCTGCTGGAGGACGACAGCACCCGCTGGCAGGATGGTCCCCTCACGCTGGCCGCACGCCACGGCGCGCTGTGCTACCTCGACGAGGTGGTCGAGGCGCGCCAGGACACCACCGTGCTGATCCATCCGCTGGCCGACACGCGCCGCCAGATCACCCTGGACCGGCGGGGTGAAGTGCTGACCGCCCACCCCGACTTCATGCTCATCGTTTCGTACAACCCCGGCTACCAAAGCCTGTCCAAGGATCTGAAGACATCCACCCGGCAGCGCTTTGCGGCCATCGACTTCGGCTACCTGCCGCCGGCGCGTGAGGCCGAGGTCGTGGCGCAAGAGAGCGGGGTCTGCGGCGAGATGGCGCTCAAGCTCGTGGCGCTGGGCACGCGGACGCGACATCTGCGCGGCCAGGGCCTGGAGGAAGGGGCGTCCACCCGCATGCTGATCCATGCCGGATCGCTGATCGCCGCCGGCATCGATCCCGCGACGGCCTGCCGCACGGCCATCACCGCGCCACTGGCCGACGCGGACGATCTGCGACTGGCGCTGTCCCAGGCCATCGACGCCCTGATCGCCTGAGGCCAGCGCCATGGCCGACGCGCTCCACCCCGCCCAGGCCCCTTCGGACGCACGTGAGGATCTGGCCCCGCTGCGCGCGTCTCTCACGCACTACCTGCGGCTGCTGTGGGGACAGGCTCCCCCGCTGCACGACATCGCCGGGGCGATCGAGACGACGCGCCCTTTCCTGTCCAACCTGGGGCTGCACCTGCCTCGTCAGCAACGCGGCGTGCGCGGCGACCTGGCAGAACGCACCTACTTCGCCGCGGCGGCCCATGCGGCGGCCCATCTGGCGTATCCAGCCCCGCCGCATGCACGCGGCGCACTCAAGCCCATCCAGCGCATCCTTGTAGAGCTGCTCGAAGACGCGCGGGCCGAGCAACAGGCCCTGCGCGAACTGCCCGGCCTGATGCGGCTGTGGGCACCGCTGCACGAGGCCCGGCCCGACGACGGCGACGACGTGCGCACCTTGCTGGCACGCCTGGCCCGCGCCCTGCTCGACCCCGCCTGGCAGGACCCCCACCCCTGGATCGCCAAGGCGCGCCGACTGCACGAGGCCGGTGCACTGCTCGACAGCACCAGCCTGCGCGAGGCTGCCTCCGTGCTGGGCCACGACCTGGGCCAAATGCGCCTTCAGTTCGACCCACGCACCTGGGTCATCACCCCGGCCTACCGCGACGACAACGCTCACCTGTGGCTGCCGGACGATCCCGAGGCCGAGCACCCCATGGCCGAGCGCCCGGAAGGCGCACGCAGCGCCGAGCAGGCCGACCATCATCAACGGCGCATTCAGCAGGATGCGGGCACCGTCTCGCCCTTGCGCGAGCGCCCCGTGGGCGGCGCGCAGACGCCTTCGGCGGCCGGGCAGACCGCCAGCCCTCCGAGCCGCTATCCCGAATGGGACCGGCTGATCGGCCGGCATCGCCCGGCCTGGGCTACCGTGCACGAGGAGAACCTGCGCGACCTGGCGCACCACCTGCCCGACAGCACAGACCCGCAGGAGTGGCCGCCGTCCATGCAAGGCCTGCTGCGCGCCAGCCAGACCCGGCATGCCATGCGCCGTCGGGCCCAACGCGACGGCGATACGCTGGACGTGGATGCCGTGATCGAGCGCAGCCTGGCCCGTCGCCGGGGCGACATGGCCGAGCGGGGCGTGCACTGGCAGACCCGTCGCCAACGCCATGATCTGGCCGTGCTGCTGTTGCTTGACCTGTCGCGCTCCATCTCGGTGCCGAGCGCCGACCAGCCGGCGGGCCTGCTGCCCCTGGTGCACGACGCCGCCTGGCTCCTCGGCAGGGCCCTCGATGCCCAGGGCGACCGCTGCGCCATCCATGGCTTTCGCTCCGAAGGGCGGCACAACGTGCGCTACCTGCGCTTCAAGGATTTCGACGAGCCCATGGGCCCGCAGGTGGCTGCCCGCCTCGCCAGCCGTGACGGGGCCTTGTCCACGCGGCTGGGCGCCGCCTTGCGGCATGCCACGGCGCTGGCCTGCACACGGCGTGCCGACCACCGGCTGATCATCGTGCTGACCGACGGCGAGCCGCACGACATCGACATCCACGATCCGCGCTACCTGATCGAGGATGCACGGCACGCCGTGATGGAGGCCACCTGCCGTCGCGTCGCCGTGGGCGGCATCTGCCTGGACGGCGAGAAGGCGGATGACACGGCGCACAGGCGGATGGCGCAGGTGTTTGGCCACCGCCGGCACGTCCACGTCTCGCAACTCGCGCAGTTGCCGGGGGCTTTGCAGGACCTTTACCAGCGAATGGCACGCTGAAGTGCCGGAAAAAGGTCAAGACACCGCGAAAAGCGCCGATGGCATGGTCGTCGGTGCACCTTTGCTTTCCTGCAGGCACACTGATGTCGTGTCGTCCGCGTGCCGTTCCATGTCTCTCAGCCTCTCCTCGCCCTCCACCGCTGTTCTGGACTTGCTGCTCGATGCCGTCTGCCTCGTCGATGAAGCAGGCCGCTTCACCTTCGTCAGCGCCGCCATCGAGCGCATCCTTGGGTACCGCCCCCACGAGCTGCTCGGACGCCACATGATCGATTACGTCCACTCGGACGACCGCGCACGCACTCTGGCAGCCGCGCGGGACATCATGTCCGGGGAACCCAAGACGCATTTCGAGAACCGCTACCTGCACAAGGACGGTCATGCGGTGCACATCATGTGGTCCGCGCGCTGGTCACCCGAGGACCGGTTGCGCGTGGCCGTGGCACGGGATGTGACCGAACTGCGCCGGGCCGAGCGCCTGCAGGCCGCCACCTACGCCATCTCCGAGGCCGTGCATGCCACGGAGCACCTCGATCAACTCTTCGAACACCTGCACCACGTCATCCTGGGCCTGCTGCCCGCACCGCGCTTCTTCGTGGCCTTGTGGCATCCCGATGAACAGCAGTTGCGCCTGCACTTCGAGGCGGGCGAGGGCGCTGTCCGAACCCTCAAGACGCCCCCCCTGGTCGGCGCCCCCTTCACAGACGTGATGCAGCACGGGCGGCCACTGCTGCTGAATCTGTCGCCGCCTCAGGGCAGCCCGACGCCAACCCCACCCGGCGGCGACCAGGCCTGGCTTGGCGTGCCACTGCCATCCAGTCAGGGCGCTCTGGGGGTCATGGGTCTGAGTTCGCCCCTCAGCGGCTGCGCCTATACCGAGCGCGACATGGAGCTGCTGCAGTATGTGGCCGCACAGGCTGCCACCGCCATCGAACGCAAGCAGATGCAGGCCCGGCTGATGCATTCGGCCCGGCACGACGCCTTGACCGGCCTGCCCAACCGCGTGCTGCTCTTCGAACGCCTTGAGGCCGCGCTGACACGCACCCGCCAATCGGACGCCGGCCTGTCGCTGCTCTATCTGGACCTGGACAAGTTCAAGCAGGTCAACGATGCGCATGGGCATGCTACTGGCGACGCCCTGCTGCGGGTGGTGGCTCAACGCATCACCGCCTGCCTGCGCAGCGTCGACACCGTGGCGCGCATGGGAGGCGATGAGTTCGTCGTCGTCCTGGAGAGCGTGCACCGGCCCGACGATGCCCAGGCGGTGGCCGACAAGATCAAGGCTGCGGTGTATGCGCCGCTGGAAGTGGATGGCGTTCGCCTGCGGGTCATGCCCAGCATAGGCATCGCCCACCATCCTCAGCATGGCGAGGACGCCCGGGCCCTGCTCACCCATGCCGACAAATCGATGTACGCGCAAAAAACCTGTCGCCACACCATGCAGCCCACCGGGTGAGTGGCACAGTCAAAATTTCATTTCATGAAATTTAAAAAGTGATGCGCCCGCATCCGCCCGCATGAAGGCTCACCGCCCCTCTGCCCCACCGCAGGCATGCCAACTGCCGAGGGGATGGAACTTTCGCGCGATTTAGCACTCATTGACGGAGAGTGCTAATATTGTTTCGGAAGGAGCCCGAAAGGAGCCATTCATGACCACTGCCACCGCCATCGCCCCCCGTGATCCCTGGAGCCTGGTGCCCTCGCTGGGCAATCTGGACGCGTACATCCGTGCAGTTCAGGCCATCCCCATGCTGGAAGCCGACGAGGAGCAAGCCCTGGCCCGCCGCCTGCGTGATCAGCAGGACGTGCAGGCTGCCGGCCGCCTGGTGCTGTCGCACCTGCGTCTGGTGGTGTCGATCTCGCGTCAGTACATGGGCTACGGCTTGCCTCAGGGCGATCTGATCCAGGAAGGCAACGTCGGCCTGATGAAGGCGGTCAAGCGCTATGACCCGGATCAGGGCGTGCGCCTGGTCAGCTATGCGATGCACTGGATCAAGGCCGAGATCCACGAGTACGTGCTCAAGAACTGGCGAACGGTCAAGGTGGCCACCACCAAGGCCCAGCGCAAGCTGTTCTTCAACCTGCGCTCGCTCAAGCACCAGTTCAAGAACGAGGCTGACGACGCCCATGTCGGCCGTGCCGGCCTCAGCGATGCCGAGATCCAGCGCGTGGCCCGCGAACTCGACGTGCGTCCGGAGGACGTCATCGAGATGGAGACCCGGCTGGCCGGCGGCGACGTGGCCCTGGAGCCCGCTGCCGACGACGACGGTGAAGGCCCCGCCGCGCCGCTGGCCTACCTGGCCGACGATTCCAGTGAGCCCACCCGTGTGATCGAATCGCAGCGCCGCGACTGGCTGGCCAGCCAGGGCATCGTCACCGCGCTCGACAGCCTGGACGAGCGCAGCCGCCGCATCGTGCAGGAGCGCTGGCTCAACGTCAACGACGACGGCTCCGGCGGCATGACGCTGCACGAACTGGCCGCCGACTACGGCGTCAGCGCCGAACGAATCCGCCAGATCGAGGTGGCCGCGATGAAAAAGATGCGCAAGGCGCTGAGCGAGGCCGAACCGGCCTGAAGCAACACCGGTCAGCAGGGTTCAGGCCTGCGGTCAGGTCAGCCGCTGGATCAGGGCGGCCGTGGCCGCATCCAGGCCCTGCACATCACCACTGGCCAGGCGCGGCAGCAGGTCCTTGCACATGGCCTTGCCGAGTTCCACGCCCCACTGATCGAAGCTGTTGATGCCCCACAGCGCACCGCTGACGAAGGTGCGGTGCTCGTACAGCGCCACCAAGGCCCCCAGCGATGCCGGATTGAGCTGCTCCAGCAGCAGCGTGATGCTCGGCCGGTTGCCCGGGAAGGTGCGGTGCCGGGCCAGGACAGCCGTGTCCATTGTTGGAGAGGCCGTGGGGGCCTTCTCCGTGGCGGCCTCCTGAGTGGTCTTGCCCACCATCAGCGCCCGCGCCTGCGCCAGGCCATTGGCCAGCAACATGCGGTGCTGCTCATCCATCTGTGCGCGCAACGCGGGCGACCAATCTGCCGTGTCCCGATGACCAGGCTTGCGGGCCAGGATGAATTCCACCGGGATCACGTCCGTGCCCTGGTGCAGCATCTGGAAGAAGGCATGCTGGCCATTGGTGCCCGGCTCACCCCAGACCACGCTGCTGGTGTCGTAGGGCAGCACCTGGCCATCGGCATCCACACGCTTGCCATTGCTCTCCATCACCAGTTGCTGCAGGTAGGCCGGAAAGCGCACCAGGCCCTGGTGGTAAGGGGCGACACAGCGGCTGGTGAATCGGTGGAAGTTCCGGTTCCACACGTCCATCAGGCCGAGCCACACCGGCACATTGGCTTCAAGTGGGGCCTCGGCGAAATGCCGGTCCATCGCGTGTGCACCGGCCAGCAGTGCGCGGAAATTGGCCGCCCCCAGCGCCAGCGCGATGGGCAGGCCGATGGATGACCACATCGAAAAGCGCCCGCCCACCCAGTCCCAGAAACCGAAGGTGGTCTTGATGCCGAAAGCCCTGGAGGCCTCGACATTGGTGGTGGTGGCCACGAAATGGCGGGCCACATCGGTACCGCCCTGGTCGAAGAACCATTGCCGCGCGGCGTGCGCGTTGGCCATCGTCTCCTGGGTGGTGAAGGTCTTGGAGGCGACGATGAACAGCGTGTGCCTGGGGTCCAGCCGGCGCAGCACGGGTGCCAGGTCATGCCCATCGACGTTGGACACGAAATGGAACCGCAGCTTGGGGTGCACCCAGGCGTCCAGCGCGGGCAACACCATCTGCGGCCCCAGGTCGGAGCCGCCAATGCCGATGTTCACCACATCATGGATCTCGCCCGCCTGCGCACCACCCGCGGTGGCACGCACCTGTTCGACGAAGGCCAGCATCTGGTCGAGCACGGCATGCACTGCATAGCTCTGCGGCCCCTGCCCCTTGGGCGCGCGCAGCGCCGTGTGCAGCACGGCGCGGTCTTCGGTGTGGTTGATGTGCTCGCCGGCGAGCAGGGCATCGCGGTGGGCTTCCAGACCGCACTCGCGCGCCAGCGCCATCAGGTGCCGGCCGGTGGCCACGTCCCAGCGCACCCGGGACATGTCCACCAGCATCTCGGGCGCAGGCAAGGCCCAGCGTTCGAAACGCTGCGGATCCTGCGCGAACAACTCGCGCAGATCGAGGTCTTTGCCGTGTGCCTGCCAATGGCCCTGCAGGGCCGCCCAGGCCACGGTCTGGTCACAACGCTTTGCGATGGTCATGCTC
Organism: Burkholderiales bacterium UBA1834; assembly: GCA_002339015.1. Lineage (GTDB taxonomy): Bacteria > Pseudomonadota > Gammaproteobacteria > Burkholderiales > Burkholderiaceae_C > Aquabacterium. The sequence continues at coordinate 54,662 of DDJC01000098.1, read as the reverse complement.
GGTGGCTCTCCCTTGGCCCCTGCACGCTCAGCGCTGCGCCTCGATCAGGCCGTCGAGCTTGCCGGCATCGACAGCGAAGGCACGGATGCCTTCCGCCAGCTTCTCGGTCGCCATCGCGTCTTCGTTCAATGCGTAACGGAAGGCCGCTTCGCTCAACGGTGCGGGCGCTGGCTCGACGGCATCAGCAGGCACCAGATGACGCGTCACCGGCGCATCGGCCGCCTGCAGCTGCGCCAGCAGATCGGGGCTGATGGTGAGCAGATCGCAACCCGCCAGGGCCAGGATCTGGCCCACGTTGCGGAAGCTCGCCCCCATCACCTCGGTGCGGATGCCGTGCTGCTTGTAGTGGGCGTAGATGCGCGCCACCGACTTCACGCCTGGATCGTTCACACCGGCGTTGGCCGCCTCGTCCCAGCTGCTGCCGGCGGACTTCTTGTACCAGTCGTAGATGCGGCCCACGAAAGGCGAGATGAGTTGAACCTTGGCATCGCCGCAGGCCTGGGCCTGCGTGAACGCGAACAGCAGCGTCAGGTTGCAGCGGATGCCTTCCTGCTCCAGCACACGGGCGGCCTGGATGCCCTCCCACGTGGCGGCCACCTTGATCAACACACGGCCCTTGTCGGTACCCGCTGCTTCGTACAACTTGATGATGCGGCGCGCACGGGCCAGCGTGGCCTCGGTGTCGAAACTCAGGCGGGCATCCACCTCGGTGGAGACCCGCCCGGGAATCACCTTCAGGATCTCCTGCCCGAAACGCACCAGCGTATGGTCAACGATCTCGTCGAGCGGCGCGCCCTTGTGGGCGGCGACTGTTTCGGCCAGCAGAGGCGCGTAGTCGGGCTTCTGGACCGCCTTGAGGATCAGGGACGGGTTGGTGGTGGCGTCCTGCGGGGCGAACTGCGCCAGTTGCTTGAAGTCGCCGGTGTCGGCCACGACCGTGGTGAAGGCTTTGAGCTGATCGAGTTGCGAAACCATGGAAAGCACCCGTGCAGGGCATTGATTTGTTCGTTGATGGGGTCGATTTTGAGGGTATTTTGAAGACAATCGTTCACACCCTGTGCCCTAATCATCTTCATGGCCTTTGACCTTGTCTTTTTCGGGGGAACCGGCGACCTGACATGGCGCAAGCTGATGCCGGCGCTGTTCCAGGCCTGGCGCCACGGCAGCCTTCCCTTGGGGGGCCGCATCCTGGCCGTGGCCCGCGACGAACGCGACGATGCCGGCTACCGCGCCTGGCTCAAGGAGCGCCTGGCCGAGGCCGACAGCGCCAAGCGCCCATCGGATGACGAGTTCGAGCAGTTCTCGCGCGCCATCCATTACCTGCGCATGGACCTGTCGCAGCCGGCGGACTATGTCCGCCTGACCGCCTGGCTGGCCGAGCGGCAGGCCGACACGGTGGTGATGTACCTGGCCACCAGCCCGCACCTGTTCCCCCAGATCTGCGAGCAGCTTGGCGCGGCCGGCCTCAACCACGAGCGCGTGCGCGTGGTGCTGGAAAAGCCCCTGGGGCACGACCTCGCCAGTGCGCAGGAGATCAACCGCGTGGTGCGTTCCGTGTTCAGCGAACGCCAAGCCCTGCGCATCGACCATTACCTGGGCAAGCCGGCTGTGCAGAACCTGATGGCGCTGCGCTTCGGCAACGTGCTGTTCGAACCCCTGTGGCGACGCGAACGGGTGGCCAACATCCAGATCACTCTGGCCGAAAGCCTGGGCGTGGGCACGCGTGGTGACTTCTACAACCGCACCGGCGCCCTGCGCGACATGATCCAGAACCATGCGCTGCAGTTGCTGACCATGATGGCGATGGAACCCCCTTCCAGCGCCGACGCCGATGCGATCCGCGACGAAAAGCTCAAGGTACTGCGATCGCTCAAGCCCTTTGATGCGGTGTCCGTGGCCCGCGACGTGGTGCGCGGCCAGTACCGGGCAGGCAATGTGATGGGCCAGGCGGTGCGCGGCTACCAGGAAGAAGACAAGGTGCCGCATGGCAGCCATACCGAGACCTTCGTGGCCATCAAGTGCGAGGTGCAGAACTGGCGCTGGGCAGGTGTGCCCTTCTACCTGCGTACCGGCAAGCGCCTGGCGCAGCGGCACTCCGAGATCGTGGTGAACTTCCATCCCACGCCTCATCCCATCTTCCCGGGCAGCCACGCGCCCAACCGGCTGGTGATCAAGCTGCAGCCGGAGGACGGGCTGGAGCTCCATCTGCTGGCCGCGCGCGGTACCGAGCGCAGCGTGTTCAGTGCCGAAGGGCTGGAATCACTGTCGCCCGTGTCGCTGGACCTGGATTTCGACAAGGCCTTTCCCTCCGAGCGCGTGGGGGCCTACGAGCGCATGCTGCTGGACGCCATCGCAGGCCGCCTGAACCTGTTCGTTCGCTCCGATGAGCAGGAGCAGGCCTGGCGGTGGGTGGAGCCGGTGCTGCAGGCCTGGAAACACGACTCATCGGGCGTCAAGACCTACACGGCCGGCACCTGGGGCCCGCCAGCCGCCAGTGCCCTGGTGGCGCGGGATGGCTTCGCCTGGGCCGAAGAGGCCTAGACCTGGCGACGGGGGCTCAGGCCGACTGCAGCAGGCCGTCGACCCCATAGAGCTTGGCCAGCGCCATCAACCGCGGCGGCAGGGACTGCACCGCGAAAGCCCGCCCCTTGGCGCGGGCCATGCGCTGGCATTCCAGCAGCACGGCCAGCGCGCTGGAATCGAACTGCTGAAGCCCGGAGCCGTCGACTGTGAGCAGCACGGCATCCTGGCCGTGCGCGGCCGAGGCCTGGTCCAGCGTCTCGCGGAACAGGCGCAGGATGTCGCGCACCTCGGCGTGCGTCAGGATGGCCGGCAGCATCAGCATGGTCGAACAGCCTCTTCGCGCGTCACTTCTTGCGGGCGGCCAGTTGCTTGTTGCGCTCGGCCAGCTTGGCGATCAGGCCATCGATGCCCGAGGCCGACACCTCCTGCGAGAAGCTGCTCTGGTAGGTCTGCACCAGCCAGGCCCCCATCACGTTGACGTCGTAGATCTTCCAGCCGTCACCCGACTTCTCCAGGCGGTAGTCCAGCTGGATGGGATCCCCCGAGCCCTTGACCTGGGTGCGCACCACCACGTCGGTGTCTTCGGGACGCGAGCGCATCGGCTTGACATCCACGGCCTGATCACGGATCTGGCTCACGGCACCGGCGTAGGTGTAGATCAGCAGATTCTTGAACTCATCCTGCAGGCGGTTCTTCTGCTCGGGCGTGGCTTGGCGCCAGTTGCGACCCACGGCAGAAGCGGTCATGCGCTGGAAATTCACGTTCGGCAGGATCTTGCTGTCGACCAGCGTGACGACTTTGTGCACGTCACCGGCCTGCAGGGTCTTGTCGCTGCGCACGGCAGTGAGCACCTCGGCGCTGAGGTTCTTGATGAAGACATCGGCGGGCACAGCCGCCTTGGCGGTGGTGCCCGCTGCCGGGGCGGCCGTCTGCTGGGCCTGGGCCGGCGCCACCATCAGCACGCAGGCTGCCACGGCGGCCGCCAGGCCGGCGATGAAGGGGGAACGCGTTGCTTGAGGGGCTTGTTGGTCAGTCATGTCTTGTCCTTTCACGGCCTTGTGCGACATCGCGCGACAGCAAGGCCTTGTTGTCTTAACGCGCGTCGGCGTCCGCGCGCAGACCGCTCAGTTCTTCCATCGTGGGCATGTACGCGCCAACACCATCTTTTTCGGACAGGTTGGGCCGCGCGCCGACACCTGCGGTGAACGCGCCCTCGGTGGCGCCCACCTGCCGCGTCCAGGATGGCAGGCTGGCAGCCAGCACCTGCCCCGCCAGGGAGGAGGTCGGCAAGCTGGCATCCAGATCGTCCAGCAGCGCCAGGTCGCGGCGCCAGATCACCGCACCGGGTTCGGTCTCCGGCATCAACAGGCTGTGAGGCTGGGCGGGTGCCGCAGGTTCCGGCGACGTGTCCCCATCGTCGTACTGGACACCCTCATCACCCTCGTCATACGGCGGATCACCGTTGTAGACCAGGCTGACGCGGCGCTGCAGGTAGGCATCGCGCAGGAAGGCGTAGCGGTCCAGCGCGATCTCACCAAACAGGTTGGAAGCATCAAGCAGTTGCGCACGGGCATTGACGATCGTCAGGAGCCGCACCGGATTGGCGTCTCGCGGCTCGCTGAACAAGGCGGTGGGCGAGAAGTACCAGCTGCCCGGCAGGTCGGCCACGTCACGCGTGCTGGAAGGCCCCAGGATGGGCAGCACGAGGTAGGCACCCTGCGGCACGCCCCACACGGCCAGCGTCTGGCCGAAATCCTCGTTGTGGCGGTCCAGCCCCATCGGACGGGCGATGTCGATGAAGCCGGCCAGCCCCAGCGTGGAGTTCAAGCTGACACGCAGGACCTCCTGGGCCGCATCCCCCGGGCGCCCTTGCAGCACCAGGTTGATCGCCGACCAGACATCCTTGATGTTGTTGACGAAGTTGCTGATGCCGGTGCGCATCAGCTTGGGCGTGACGTTCACGTAGCCGGTGGCGACCGGCTTGAGCACCGCATCGTCCACCGCCTCGTTGAAGCTGAACACCTTGCGGTTGAAGGATTCCAGCGGATCCTTGTTCTGGGCGGTGGCACAACCTTGCAGCGCCGCCACGCTCAGCACCAGGGCCGACAAGGCGCAAGCCCGGGCCACTGTACTCATCTGGTTCATTTTTTCTCCCCACCGGCATCCGACGAAGGACCTTCAGCCGCCTTGCTGTACAGGAACTGGCTGATCAGGTTCTCCAGCACGATGGCCGACTGCGTTTGCTTGATGGCGTCTCCCTGGGCGAGGTGGAGTTCGTCATAGCCCGGCTCCAGACCAATGTACTGCTCGCCGAGCAGGCCGGCGGTCAGGATCTTCGCGGAGGTGTCCTTCGGAAACTCTACCCCCTTGTTCAAGGTGATTTCCACCTGGGCCTGGAAGGTCTTGGGATCGAACGAGATGGATTTCACACGTCCCACCACCACGCCGGCACTCTTGACCGCGGCCTGCTGCTTGAGCCCGCCGATGTTGTCGAAGCGGGCCGTGACGGTGAGCCCGCTGTCGAACGACAGGGTCAACAGGTTGCCCGCCTTGAGGGCCAGGAACAGGATGGCCGCTGCCCCCAGCAGCACGAAGAAACCCACCCAGACATCCACTTTTGAACGCGGCATTCGAAACCTCCAGACGCGGATGTGTCGCTCAGAGCGAGAACATCATCGCGGTCAACACAAAATCAAGGCCCAGCACGGCCAGCGACGCCATCACCACGGTGCGGGTGGTGGCGCGAGACACCCCCTCGGGGGTGGGCTGGCACTCGTAGCCCTGCAGCAGCGCAATGAAGGTGACGGTGATCCCGAACACCACGCTCTTGAGCAGTCCATTGCCGACGTCTTTCCAGACATCGACCCCACTTTGCATCTGCGACCAAAAGGCGCCGGCGTCGACACCGATCATCACGACGCCCACCAGCCAGCCGCCCAGGATACCCACGGCCGAGAACACCGCCGCCAGCAGCGGCATGGCGATCACACCGCCCCAGAAACGAGGGGCCAGCACGCGGCGCACCGGGTCCACCGCCATCATCTCCATGGCGGCCAATTGCTCGCCCGCCTTCATCAGGCCGATGCCGGCCGTGAGCGAGGTGCCGGCGCGCCCGGCGAAGAGCAGCGCAGCCACCACCGGCCCCAGCTCACGCACCAGCGAGAGGGCCACCATCAGGCCCAGCGCCTCGCTGGAGCCGTAGCGCTGCAGGATGTAGTAGCCCTGCAGCCCCAGCACGAAGCCCACGAACAGGCCTGACACCGTGATGATCGCCAGCGAATGGTTGCCCAGGAAATGAACCTGGTCGGCCAGCAGGCGCGCGCGTCGCAGCGTGGGGCCCAGCAGCGAGATCAGGCGCAGCAGCAGGCGCGTGCCGAAGCCGATGTCACCCAGCTTGACGCGCACCTGGTAGCCCAGTTCGGCGGGATGCAGGGACTTCATTCAGCGTACTCCGAAATCCACGCCGGCATCGACGGCCGGCTGATGGAACTGCACGGGACCGTCGGGGCGGGCATGCACGAACTGGCGCACGAGCGGGTCATCGCTGTTGCGCAGCTCGACCGGGGAGCCCTGCGCCACGATGCGCCCGTTGGCCAGCAGCACCACGTGGTCGGCGATCAGGAAGGTCTCGTCCACATCGTGCGAGACCAGGATCGAGGTCAGGCCCATGGTGTCGTTGAGATCACGGATCAGCCGCGCGGCGATGCCCATGGAGATCGGATCCAGGCCGGCGAAAGGCTCGTCATACAGGACAAGCTCCGGATCCAGCGCCATGGCCCGGGCCAGGGCCACACGACGCGCCATGCCGCCGGACACCTCGCTGGGCATCAGGTCACGCGCGCCGCGCAGGCCCACGGCATTGAGTTTCATCAGCACCAAATCACGGATGATGGCCTCGGGCAGCTGGGTGTGCTCGCGCAGCGGGAAGGCCACGTTCTCGAACACGGTGAGGTCGGTGAACAAGGCCCCCTGCTGGAACAGCATGCCCATGCGGCGGCGCATGGCCATCGTGCCCTCGGGTGTCAGATTGGCCACGTTCTGGCCATCGAACAGCACCTCGCCGCTCATGGCCAGCAACTGGCGGGTGATCAGGCGCAGCACGGTGGTCTTGCCACCACCGGACACCCCCATCAGCGCCACCACCGCCCCACGGGGCACCACCAGGTCGATGTCCCGCAGGATGACCCGGTCGCCGTAGCCGCAGGTCACCGAACGCAGTTCGATGAAGGCCTCGGGCTGGCGTGACGGCAGGACGGTGTCAGGCAGCTGGAATTGGGGTGGGGGCATGGCAAAGAAAAAGGGCTGGTGCCTCATCGACACCAGCCCGTCATCATATGGGAATCAGCGCTTGTCCGCTTTCTTGACGACGGATGCGCACAACATCACCCTAAAGGGGGGATTTTGCGCGAACTCCCCGCTTCATGCTCAGCGCGGCAGCGTGGATGATCCCATCAGGAATTCATCGATCGCGCGGGCGGCCTGACGCCCTTCGCGAATGGCCCAGACCACCAGCGACTGGCCACGGCGCATGTCGCCGGCGGCGAACACCTTGTCGATGTTGGTCGTGTAGCCGCCGATGAAATCGGTGCTGGCGCGGGCATTGCCGCGGTTGTCCTTGTCGACGCCGAAGCCGGTCAGGATGGTCTCGACCGGGTTGGTGAAGCCCATGGCCAGCAGCACCAGGTCGGCCTTGAGCGTCTGCTCGGAGCCGGCGACTTCCTCGAACTTGCCGTTCTTGAACTCGACGCGCACCGTCTTGACGGCCGTGACCTTGCCGCCTTCGCCAATGAATTCCTTCGTGGCGATGGCGAATTCGCGCTCGCAGCCCTCTTCGTGGCTGGACGAGGTGCGCAGCTTGTACGGCCAGTAAGGCCAGGTCAGCTCGCGGTTCTCCTGCTCAGGGGGCATGGGCATCAGCTCGAACTGGATCACGCTCTTGGCGCCGTGGCGGTTGGAGGTGCCCACACAGTCAGAGCCAGTGTCGCCGCCGCCGATCACGATCACGTGCTTGCCCGTGGCCATGATCTGGTCCTTGACCTTGCCGCCGGCGTTGACCTTGTTCTGCTGGGGCAGGAACTCCATCGCGAAATGGATGCCGGCCAGCTCGCGGCCGGGCACGGGCAGGTCGCGCGACTGCTCGGCGCCGCCGCTCAGCAGCACGGCGTCGAAGTCGGCCTTGAGCTGCTCGGGGCTCACGGTGGTGGTGGCCCAGTTGGTGACCTTGCTGGCCGCACCCGTCTTGGGCAGCTCGCCGACGATGGTGCCGGTCTTGAAGACCACGCCTTCGGCTTCCATCTGCTTGACGCGCAGGTCGATGTGCGACTTCTCCATCTTGAAGTCGGGGATGCCGTAGCGCAGCAGACCGCCCACGGTGTCGTTCTTCTCGAAGACGGTGACGTCATGGCCGGCGCGGGCCAGCTGCTGGGCCGCGGCCAGGCCGGCAGGGCCGGCGCCGACGATGGCGACCTTCTTGCCGGTCTTGCTCTTGGGCAGCTGGGGCTTGACCCAACCTTCGGCCCAGGCGCGGTCGATGATCGCGTGCTCGATGGACTTGATGCCCACCGCATCGTCGTTGACGTTCAGCACGCAAGCCGCCTCACAGGGGGCCGGGCAGATGCGGCCGGTGAACTCGGGGAAGTTGTTGGTGCTGTGCAGTACGGTGATCGCGTTCTTCCAGTCGCCGGTATAGACCAGGTCGTTGAAGTCCGGGATGATGTTGTTGACCGGGCAGCCGTTGTTGCAGAAGGGCGTGCCGCAGTCCATGCAGCGCGCACCCTGGATCTTGGCCTGCTCGGCGTTCAGGCCGATGACGAACTCCTTGTAGTCCTTGACGCGCTTCTCGACGGGCTCATAGCCCTCTTCCAGACGGTCGAACTCCAGAAAGCCGGTGACTTTTCCCATTTCAGTGAACTCCTAATGTCGGGCTCAGGCCTTGGCCTTGCCGGACTTCGCCTTGTCATCGCCGCCCTTGTCACTCTTCGCCTTGGCGATGGTGGCGGTGGCCTCTTGCTTGGCACCCATTTCGGTCAGGGCGCGACGGTACTCGTGCGGGAAGACCTTGACGAACTTGCCACGTGCAGTGGCCCAGTTGTCCAGGATCTCGCGGGCACGCAGCGAGCCCGTCCAGCGGTGGTGGTCCTCGACCAGCTTCTTGAGCAGGGCCTCGTCGGCCTGGCCCCTGTGCTGCGGGATGCCCGCATCAGCCTGCTCGGCGGCGGTCAGCACCTTCTCCAGCGACACCTGGGCGGTGTTCACGCGCTTGCCGAACTGGCCGTCTTCGTCGTAGACGTAGGCCAGGCCACCGGACATGCCTGCCGCGAAGTTGCGGCCGGTCTTGCCCAGCACCACCACGGTGCCCCCGGTCATGTATTCACAACCGTGATCACCCGTGCCCTCGACCACCGCCGTGGCGCCCGACAGGCGCACGCCGAAGCGCTCGCCGGCCACGCCGCGGAAGAAGGCCTCGCCCTCGGTGGCACCGTACAGCACGGTGTTGCCCACGATGATGTTGTCGATGGCGTTGCCACGGAAGTCGATGCTGGGGCGCACGACCACGCGGCCGCCGCTCAGGCCCTTGCCGGTGTAGTCGTTGGCTTCACCGATCAGGTACAGCGTGATGCCCTTGGCCAGGAAGGCGCCGAAAGACTGGCCGCCCGTGCCTTCCATCTGGATGAACACGGTCTGGTCAGGCAGGCCATCCGGATGGTGCTTGATCAGCTCGCCCGACAGCATGGCGCCGACGGTGCGGTTGACGTTGCGGGCCTGCTCCATGAACTGGACCTTCTCGCCACGCTGGATGGCGGGCTGGGCCTTCTCGATCAGGCGCTGGTCCAGGGCCTTGTCCAGGCCGTGGTCCTGCGTGCTGACATGCAGGCGGGGCACGTCGGCCGGAGCCGGCGGCAGCGCGAAGATGCGTTCGAAGTCCAGGCCGCGGGCCTTCCAGTGCTCGATGCCCTTCTTGGTGTCCAGCAGGTCGGCACGGCCGATCAGGTCGTCGAACTTGCGGATGCCCAGCTGGGCCATGATCTGGCGGGCCTCTTCGGCGACGAAGAAGAAGTAGTTCACCACGTGCTCGGGCTTGCCCGAGAACTTCTTGCGCAGCACCGGATCCTGCGTGGCCACGCCCACCGGGCAGGTGTTCAGGTGGCACTTGCGCATCATGATGCAGCCCTCGACCACCAGCGGCGCGGTGGCGAAGCCAAATTCATCCGCGCCCAGCAGCGCGCCGATCACGACGTCGCGGCCGGTCTTCATCTGGCCGTCGGCCTGCACGCGCACACGGCCGCGCAGGCGGTTCAGCACCAGGGTCTGCTGGGTTTCGGCCAGGCCCAGTTCCCACGGCGTGCCGCAGTGCTTGATGGACGACCAGGGCGAGGCGCCCGTGCCGCCGTCATGGCCGGCGATCACGATGTGGTCGGCCTTGGCCTTGGCGACACCGGTGGCCACCGTGCCCACGCCCACTTCGGACACGAGCTTGACGGACACATCAGCCGCCGGGTTCACGTTCTTCAGATCGTGGATCAGCTGGGCCAGGTCCTCGATCGAGTAGATGTCGTGGTGCGGGGGGGGCGAGATCAGGCCCACGCCCGGCACGGAGTGGCGCAGCTGGCCGATGTACTCGGAGACCTTGCCGCCCGGCAGCTGGCCGCCTTCACCGGGCTTGGCGCCCTGGGCCATCTTGATCTGGATCTGGTCAGCGGACACCAGGTACTCGGTGGTCACACCGAAGCGGCCGGATGCGACCTGCTTGATCTTCGAGCGCAGGCTGTCGCCCTCTTGCATCTCGTAGTCGACCTCGACCACCTTGGCGCCGATCACGTCGGACACCTTGGTGCCCTGCTTGATGGGGATGCCCTTGAGCTCGTTGCGGTAGCGGGCCTTGTCCTCGCCGCCTTCGCCGGTGTTGCTCTTGCCGCCGATGCGGTTCATGGCCAGGGCCAGCGTGCTGTGGGCTTCGGTGGAGATCGAGCCCAGCGACATGGCACCGGTGGCGAAACGCTTGACGATGTCGGCCGCCGATTCGACTTCCTCGACCGGGATGGCCTTGGCGGGGTCGATCTTGAACTCGAACAGGCCGCGCAGCGTCAGGTGACGGCGCGACTGGTCGTTGATCAACTGGGCGTATTCCTTGTAGGTGTCGAACTTGCCAGAGCGCGTGCTGTGCTGCAGCTTGGCGATGGCATCGGGCGACCACATGTGCTCTTCGCCGCGGGTGCGCCAGGCGTACTCGCCGCCAGCGTCCAGCATCGATTCGAGCACCGGGTCGTCACCGAAGGCGGCCTTGTGGTTGCGAATGGCTTCTTCAGCCACTTCGAACACGCCGATGCCGCCGACCTGCGTGGGGGTGCCACGGAAGTACTTGTCGATCAGCGGCTTGTTCAGGCCAATGGCCTCGAACAGCTGCGCGCCGCAGTAGGACATGTACGTGCTCACACCCATCTTGGACATGATCTTGGACAGGCCCTTGCCGATCGCCTTGATGTAGTGGTAGATGGCCTTGTCGGCCGACAGCTCACCCGGCAGGTCCTTGGCCATGACCGCCAGGGTTTCCATCGCCAGGTAGGGGTGCACGGCCTCGGCGCCGTAGCCGGCCAGCACGGCGAAGTGGTGCACTTCGCGGGCGGTGCCGGTCTCGACGACCAGGCCGGTGGAGGTGCGCAGGCCCTTGCGGACCAGGTGATGGTGGATCGCCGACAGCGCCAGCAGGGCCGGGATCGCGATGTTGGCGCGGTCCATCTTGCGGTCGGTGATGATCAGGATGTTGTGGCCGGACTGCAGGGCTTCGACAGCCTCGGCGCACAGCGAGGCCAAGCGTGCCTCGACACCCTCATGACCCCAGACGGCCGGGTAGGTGATGTCGATCTCGTAGGGCTTGAACTTGCCGCCGGTGTGCTTCTCGATGTTGCGCAGGCGGGCCATGTCGTCGAAGTCCAGCACGGGCTGGCTCACTTCGAGGCGCATCGGCGGGTTGACGGCGTTGATGTCCAGCAGGTTGGGCTTGGGGCCCACGAAAGACACCAGCGACATCACCACGGCTTCGCGGATCGGATCGATGGGCGGGTTGGTGACCTGGGCGAACAGCTGCTTGAAGTAGTTGTACAGCGGCTTGTTCTTGTCCGACAGCACGGCCAGGGGCGAATCGTTGCCCATGGAGCCGGTGGCTTCTTCGCCATTGGTGGCCATCGGGGCCATCAGGAACTTCAGGTCTTCCTGCGTGAAGCCGAAGGCCTGCTGGCGGTCGAGCAGCGACTCATTGAACTCGCCGGGCGTGCCGGTGATGTCGATCGTGTCCAGCTTGATGCGGACATTCTCGATCCACTGGCGGTAGGGCTTGCTGGAGGCGTACTGCGACTTGAGCTCTTCGTCCTCGATGATGCGGCCCTGCTCGAAGTCGATCAGGAACATCTTGCCCGGCTGCAGGCGCCATTTCTTGACGATGGTGTTCTCGGGGATGGGCAGCACACCGGATTCGGAGGCCAGCACCACGAGGTCGTCTTCGGTGATCAGGAAGCGGGCGGGGCGCAGGCCGTTGCGGTCCAGTGTGGCGCCGATCTGGCGGCCATCGGTGAACACCATGGCGGCGGGGCCGTCCCACGGCTCCATCATGGCGGCGTGGTACTCATAGAAGGCGCGGCGGCGCTCGTCCATGGTGGTGTGCTGCTCCCAGGCTTCCGGGATCATCATCATCGCGGCCTGGGCCAGCGGGTAGCCGGACATGGTCAGCAGTTCGAGCGCGTTGTCGAACGTGGCCGTGTCGGACTGGCCGTCCATGCTGATGGGGTAGAGCTTCTTCAGGTCATCGCCCAGCACGGGCGACTTCATCACGCCTTCGCGGGCGCGCATCCAGTTGAAGTTGCCCTTGACGGTGTTGATCTCGCCGTTGTGGGCCACCATGCGGTACGGGTGGGCCAGCGGCCATTCGGGGAAGGTGTTGGTCGAGAAACGCTGGTGCACCAGGGCCAGGGCCGAGGTGACGCGCTCATCTTTCAGATCGAGGTAGTACTTGCCGACCTGGTCGGCCAGCAGGAGGCCCTTGTAGATGATGGTGCGGCACGACATGCTGGGCACGTAGTACTCGCTGCCATGCGTCAGGTTCAGGCTGGAGATCTTGCTGGACGCCGTCTTGCGGATCACGTACAGCTTGCGCTCGAGCGCGTCGGGCACGAGGATGTCCGGGCCGCGGCCGATGAAGACCTGGCGGATCACGGGCTCCTTCTCGCGCACGGTGGGCGACATGGGCATGTCGCGGTCGACCGGCACATCACGCCAGCCCAGCAGCACCTGGCCTTCGGCCTTGATGGCGCGCTCCATCTCCTGTTCGCAGGCCTGACGCGAAGCGCTTTCCTTGGGCAGGAAGATCATGCCGACGCCGTATTCGCCTGGCGGGGGCAGCTCTACGCCCTGCTTGGCCATCTCGGCACGGTAGAACTCGTCGGGGATCTGGATCAAAAGGCCCGCCCCGTCCCCCATCAGGGGGTCGGCGCCCACCGCGCCGCGGTGGTCGATGTTTTCCAGGATCTTCAGACCCTGTTGCACGATGCTGTGCGCCTTCTGGCCTTTGATATGGGCCACGAAGCCCACGCCGCAGGCGTCATGCTCGGCGTTGGCATACATGCCAAGCTCAGCCGCGGTCTTGATTTCTTGGGGCGTGGCGGCCGTGAGGGCTGCAGCGGTGGGGAACGGGGTTCCCGAAGTCGCCTGGGTCATGGGGGCGCTCCAGTGATAGTGGAGGGAAAACAACAAGGGGGAATCCGAGGATACATCGGGTTCGCCCTCGATTCAAGGTTTATGAAAAAGGGTCTGACCCTTATTTGTATGCTTGACGAAAAATCCATACAAAAAATAAGGGACACATCATATCCAGCTGGCTTAACGTCCTCGCCTCAATCACTGGTATCCGAAGCCTGCAGAGCAGCCAACTTGCGCGGGCGCCCACGGGGGCTGGGCGCTACCCGGCGGCCGAACTGCCCCTGCAAGCTGGCCAGGAAAGCCACATCTCCCAGGGCCCAACCGGTGTGCGCCGCCTCTGCCAGGGTGGACACCAATGGGGCGCCCTGCCCTTCTTCCAACCGCCGCTTCCACGCGGCCTCCCGGTCGAACGGGGTGTTCCCCAGCGTCCAGAAAACAGCGTGGTCCTGCACCAAGGGATCCGTGCGCTGGCCCAGGTGGTGCGCCAAACTGCTGGGCACTGCCTGGCTGGTGTCTACCGGCCCGCCCACCAGCCCCATGCGCCAAGGCGCCAGTTCAATGAAGGCCATGGCTTCAAGCAAGTAGCGGGCCGGCTGCAGCACCGTGGCACGGTAGCGCCCCGCCCACAACCCGCCCTGCCGGGCGTGGCGGCGGTTGAAGCCGGCCACGTAGCGTCGCCCCACGGCCTGCATGAACAGGCTCAACCCCCCTGACTGACTGGGCGTGGCCAGCAGCAGGAAGCGATCCGGGAGCAAGGCATAAGCATGCACGGTAACGCCGTAGGCCCTTGCGGCCTCCAGCAGGGCGGCATGAAGGGCCTGGCTGTCCTGCGCATCCTGCGTGAGCGACTGGCCGGGCAGCACCGCCTGAACCACCAGGTGAGGCAAGGAGGGACATTCAAGACGGGGCAGGCGGGCCATGCCGTGATTGTGTCAAACCTGCGGAGCAGGCAACAACACGCACCCGGCGCCCCCTCATTCATGGGGAAGCCCTCAGGTTTCCAGGGCTAGCCCCGATGGCTGAAGGACGACTGTCTCGTAATCTCCATCCCGTGAACGTTAGATGTTGTCGGTACGTCAGGGAGTCTCTCGCGCACCCTTCGATGATCACTGAGTTCCCACCGTCATCTGGAGAACGCTTGAATGCCTGAAATCTCTTCGCCCCCAGCGGCCGTGTCGGCCACCCAGCGTGTCGCCTCCTGGCTGACGCACATGGGGGTGAGCACCTACGCCTTCGATGACACCCTGGGCCTGATCAATCCGCTGTGGACGGTCACGCGCTTGCACGCCCGCGTCGTTGCCAAGACGGCCGAGACGCCCTCCGCCATGACGGTGGTGCTGCAGGCTGGCGGCGCGTTCCAGGGTCTCAAGCCCGGCCAGTTCGTGATGATCGGCGTGGAGATCAACGGCGTGCGGCATCGCCGCGCCTATTCGCCCCGTGCCATCGACGGTCGGCGCGACCGGTTCGCCATCACCGTGCAGCGCCAGGCTGGCGGCAAGGTGTCCAACTTCGTGCACGACAAGCTCCAGCCTGGCGACATCATCGAGATCGAGCAGGCCGGCGGCGAATTCACCCTGCCCAAGCAGACGCCCCCCGAGGTGCTGCTGGTGGCCGGCGGCAGCGGCATCACGCCCTGCATGTCCATCCTGGAGCACCTGCGCCGCGAGCGGGCCGCCACCCGCGTCACCCTGATCTATTTCGCGCGCAGCCGGGCTGACCGCATCTTCGCCCGCACCCTTGAATCACTGGCCGCTCAATGGCCTGCCCTGCGTTACGTACCGCTGGAAAGCACCGTGAACACACCGGGCGTGAGCGCCGCTTCCGATACGGCCGCCACCTTGAGCACCGAGCTGCTGTCCGAGCTGCAGCCCCAGTGGGCCGCCCTGCCCGCCTACTGCTGCGGCCCCGCCCCCTTGATGGACGCCGCCCGCCAGATCTGGAAGGATGCCGGCGCGTCCGATCACCTGCGCCTGGAGGCTTTCGCGGCTGCGCGCCCCAGTGGCGATCCGAACGTGCGCCACCAGGTGCGCATCGTGCGCGGCGACCTGCCCATGGCTTTCGAGGCCCCTGCCACCGAGACCATCCTCGTGGCTGGCGAGCAGGCCGGCCACGCCATCAAGCACGGCTGCCGCCAGGGCATCTGCCACGAGTGCACCTGCCGCCTCAACAGCGGCGCCGTGCGCGACCTGACCACGGGCGAACAGATCCATGGCGAAGGCCAGCCGGTGCGCCTGTGCGTGTCGGCCGCCCTGAGCGATCTGAGCCTCGAATCACTGAATTAAGAAGGGCACCACCATGAGCGCCACCCCCACCGCGACCTTGATCGGCCCCCGCTCGATGCAGGAGATGGCCGCCTTCCAGCAGGAGCTGGACGCCATCCACCAAGAGGTTCGCCAGAGCCTTGGCGAGCGCGATGCGCGCTACATCCGCAAGATCCTGCTCACGGTGCGCCTGCTGGAAACGGTGGGCCGCGGCCTGCTGATGTTCGGCTGGTTCCCGCCTACATGGCTGCTGGGCGCCGCCATCCTGGGCATTGCCAAGGTGATGGACAACATGGAGCTGGGCCACAACGTGATGCACGGCCAGTACAACTGGATGAACGACCCGCGCTTCCATGGCGACACCTTCGAATGGGACAACACCTGCCCCAAGGAAGAATGGCGGCACTCGCACAACTACCTGCACCACAACTACACCAACGTGATCGGCAAGGACCGTGACTTCGGCTACGGCATGCTGCGCCTGTCCAGCGACCTGCGCTGGAGCTGGCTGCATCCCTTCCAGCTGTTCCTCACGATGTTGCTGGCCACCTACTTCCAGTGGTTCGTGGCCATCCACGACATGCAGATGGACAAGGTCGCCATCGGGCGCAAGAAGTGGTCGGAAGTGCGCCCGCAATGGCTGCTGGTGCGTGCCAAGATCCGCCGTGTCATCGTGCGTGACTACATCCTGTGGCCGCTGGCCGCTGCTGCGGTGGGGGGGGTGTTCTTCGGCGAGGCCCTGCAGTTCGGCCTGGCCATGTTTGCCGGCCAGGCCGTGGCCAACCTGATCCGCAACGTGTGGGCCTGGGCCATCATCTTCTGCGGCCACTTCACCGAAGACATCTACACCTTCAAGAAGGAATCGATCGAAGGCGAGACCAAGGGGCAGTGGTACCTGCGCCAGATCCTGGGTTCGAGCAACATCAAGGGCAGCAAGCTGATGCACCTGATGAGCGGCAACCTGAGCCACCAGGTGGAGCACCACCTGTTCCCCGACCTGCCGGCCAACCGCTACGCCGAGATCGCCCCGCGCGTGCAGGCCATCTGCGCCAAGTACCACGTGCCCTACAACACCGGCGCCTTCATCCCGCAGCTGTTCACGGTGTTCAAGCGCATCGCGCGCTACAGCCTGCCCGGTGGCCCGCAGAAGGCCGTGAGCATCGAGATGGAATCGATGCTGCCCGAGAAGGCCTGACCGGTGCGGAACACCCCGGCACCTGATGCCGTGCCGGGCGCGCCTGCCGCTGTGGACACGGGTGCGAGCACACCCGTCCGCCGGGCGCCCGGACCACAGACGCCCGAGGCCTTCGACGCCTTCGCGCGCGACCTCGACCAACTGCGTGACGACACCCGCCGCCAGCTGGGCGAGCTGGATGCCCGCTACATCCGCCGCCTGCTTCATGCCATCCGTGCCTGCGAATCCGCCGGGCGCGGCCTGCTGACGCTGGCGGGGCCTTTCTGGCCGGCCTGGCTGCTGGGCACAGGCTTGCTGGGCCTGGCCAAGTGCCTGGAGAACATGGAGTTCGGGCACAACGTGATGCACGGGCAGTACGACTGGTTGAACGATCCGCGCTTCCATGGCAAATCCCACGAATGGGACAACGCCTGCAGCAAGGAAGACTGGCGCCATTTCCACAACCACATGCACCACCACCACACCAACGTGCTGGGGGTGGACCGCGATTTCGGCTACGGCATGCTGCGCCTGTCGGGTGACACGCCCTGGGAACCGCGCAACCTGACGCAGGGCCTGTACGCTGTGATCGTGGCCCTGGCCTTCGAATGGGCCATCGCCATCCACAACATGGAGGTTGAGCAACTGCGTGTGGACCGCGAGGCCACCAAGGCCCGCATGAAGACGCTGTGGCCCACGGTGCGCGCCAAGATGTGGCGCCAGTTCAAGAAAGACTACCTGCTGTGGCCGCTGGCAGGCGGCCTGGCCGGCCTGGCGCTGGGCACCGGCTTTGTGCCCGCGCTGCTGGCCTCCTTGGCCGGCCACGTGGTGGCCAACGTGATCCGCAATGTGTGGACCTTCGTCGTGATCTTCTGCGGGCACTTCACGGACCAGGTGCACACCTTCGATCCGGCCGAGGCCGCGCGTGAATCCAAAGGTCAGTGGTACCTGCGGCAGTGCCTCGGCTCGGCCAACATCCGCGGAGGCCGCTGGTTCCATCTGATGACGGGCAACCTGAGTCACCAGATCGAACACCACCTGTTCCCCGACATCCCGGCACGCCGCTACGCGGCCATGGCGCCACGTGTGCGCGACATCTGCGCCATGTACGGGGTGCCCTACAACACGGGCTCCCTGCCCCGCCAACTCGCCACCGTGGTCTGGCGCATCGTGCGGTACTCGTTTCCGGGTGGCCCACGGGCCCTGTCGTCGCTGGGCCAGCCGCCCCAGGCCCATGCAGGCGTGACGCACGTCACGAATTGACGCGCCCCGCGCGCCGGCAGCTTTTCACGAACCAAGACTGGCCCGGCGATGCCGGGCTGTTTTATGCCTGGTTTTCAGCCGCTTTTGCAGGCCACCAAGTTGTCCATGTCAGGTTTCTTCCTACACGAATGACAGCCGCGTTTGTACGTGCCTTACAGCGGCGCTCCTATTCAGAAATCGGGGAGGGGTCTCCAGAATCCGTTTCATGCTGATACGCAAGTTCGGCAAAAACGGAAAAGCAATCCCAAGACACCTTTCCTCCACCTTTGCAGGAGCCTGACATGAACGCCGATCAAATCCTGATGGAAATCCGAGAAGCCAACCTGTCTTACCTGATGCTGGCTCAGAACCTGATCCGCACGGATCGTGAGCAGGCCCTGTTCCGCCTGGGCATCTCGGAAGAAACCGCCGACATGGTCAGCATGCTGAGCCCCGCGCAGATCATGCGGGTGGCCAGCAGCAACACCCTCCTGTGCCGCATCCGTGTGGACGACGACATGGTCTGGACCCTGCTGACCAACCACGGCAGGAGCGGGGGCGACAGCGTGACCCGCCTGCACGCCAACATCCTGATGGCCGGCCGCCACCAGGAAGCGATCTGATTGCACCGCCAGACCTCGTACAGACAGACACCGGAGACCCACCATGCGCACCAAGAGCCTGTTGACCGAAGCCAAGCAGATCGAACGCGCCGTCACCCTGA